>NZ_JBEXJI010000003.1:0-574714 GCF_040609015.1 Nocardia sp. NPDC004860
GCCCGCGCAACCAACACCTTCGGCAGAACCCACCTCGACCACACCCGAACCACCAAGACCAGCAACAAGATACACGATCATTGAGGAACGCAGCACTAGGCAGGCGCGTGCGGAGATCACTCGCGATTCCGTGCTCGCGGGCGCGGCCGATGTCTTTCTGCGACTGGGCTACGCGAACGCGTCCCTGTCCGAGATCATCGCGCAGTCGAATGTGACCAAGGGCGCGTTGTACTTTCACTTCGGATCCAAGGAAGAACTGGCGCGCGCGGTCGTCGATCAGGGCAACGAGCGACTGGTCAGCGCATGCCAGGGATTCTTCGATCCGCGGGTGCCGGCGCTGGAGGCGTGCATCGGGATCACCTATGTGGTCGCCGACCTCACCATGAACGATCCGATGGTGGGCGCGATGCTCAAACTGACCCACCAGATCGGCGACTATCGCGGCGCGAGCGGCGACAATATCGCCAAGACCTGGGGTGAGACGCACCGTTTGCTCGCCGAACGCGCGATCACCCAGGGGGATCTCAAACCCGACCTGGATCCCGACACCATCGGCATGCTGCTGCAGGAGATGACCAGCGGCGTCCATATCGTCGCGGTCAGCACCGAGTCCATCGATCAGATGGCGACCCGCATGGAGCGGGCCTGGTACTTCCTGCTGCCGAGCATCGTGCCCGAGGAGAAGGTCGCCTACTTCCGCGAATTCGCGGCTCGGCGCCTGCGTCGCTACGTGCAGTGAGACTGAGCGCGGTGCAGTGAGGCTGTGCACTGTGCAGTGCGGTGAGCACCGTGCGGTGCGTGTGAGCACGTAGCGAGCAGTGCTGCGGCGCAGCGGGTTTCGCGAATCGGCTACTTGAGCCCCGCCTGCCACTTGGTGAGCGCCTTGCTGAACAGGCGGTTGGCCTCGTCGGCGTGGTAGTCGTTGACGTTGGCGTTGTAGTCGAAGTACCAGATCTTGCCGCCCGACCGGCAGACATAGTGCAGGCCGCGGGCCTGGCCGCCGCCGGCCGCCGTGGCGTCCATCTGGTAGCCGATGATCTCGTCGCCCACCGCCGGAATGTTCGAGATCTTCGTGTACACGATCTGCATGCCGTCGTAGATCACCGTCGGGCAGTTGTCGGAGGCGTCCTTCTCCTCGTCGAATTCGTTCTTGATCTCGGTGGGGGTGCGGAATGCGACCGTCGTCGTCACCGCGGCCCCGCCGTAGCCGCCCTTCTGGCCGAAGGCGGAGGTGGCCTTCGCCGCCGGTTTGGTCGCGGGCGGGGCGGCCTCCTTCTTCAGCTTCGCGGTGCAGTCCGGAGTCTCACCCGAGACCCGCGCCTCATCGGTGCCGTCGTTGGTCTGCTGCTCCTTCTTGGTGTCCTCGGTCCACCCGATCGGCAGGTCGTCGACCGCCAGCACCATCGCCGCCGGATCGCTCGTGCCCGCTCCGGTTTTGGTGGTGGCGGCCGCGCTCGACGTCTCCGGGGACTGGGCCTGCGTGCCGCCCGAATCATCCGACCGCGTCGTCACCACGGCGATCACCGCACCCACGACCAGCACCGCGACTCCGGCCAGCGCCAGCAGGATCATCCGATTCCTGTTGCGCCCCACCGGTTGTGTGACCACCGGCGATTGTGCGCCGAACTGACCGGGTGCGGCGAAGGGCTGCTGCTGCGCGAATTGTCCTTGCGGCATACCGAACTGGCTCTGCGGCGCGCTGAACCGGCCCTGCGGAGAACCGAACCGTGCCTGCGGGGAACCGAACTGCGCGTGTGGATCGAAGCCCGGTCCCTGCGGCGAACCGAACCCTGGTGGCGGGAACCCCGGCTGCGGAACATCGTGACCCGGTCCCGGGGCGAAGTGCTGGGGCTGCCCGAACTGCCGCTGCGGTTGCCCGAATTGCTGCTGCGACGGGAACTGGCCCTGTGGCGGAAACTGCGTCCGAGCCGGTTGCCCGTGCCACTGCTGGGTGGCTGCCCACTGGCTGTCCGGCTGCGGTGGGTCGCTGTGATGATCCGGTTGCCCGCCGGCGGGTGACGCGGGTGGCGGTGTGGTCATGCTGTCCCCCTGGACCCGGGCGTTCTGGTCACAGCGGGTCGAGCCCCGGACCTCCTCCCCGCGGGGACCATTGTTATCACAGGGCCCCGACACCGCCCGCCCGATTGTTGGCGATGATCTGCCGGAACATGGCGAGAAGGGCTGGAGCATCGAGGGTTTCGCCCTCCGCCACGGCGATCATGCGGGCGGTCTTGTTGTCGTGACCACCGGTGATGATGCCCTCGGGATCGGGCACGATGGCACCGTCGCAGAGGAGGATGTCGACGGCCTTCTTGGTGGCGAGCAGCGCGCAGATATTGCCGTCGAGCACGAAGTAGGGGCGGACCGTGCGTTCGATGGTCTCCTCGACCGCCGGGTCGGCCGCGTGCACCAGGTCGCGGACCTGGCCGCGGATGGCCTGTTGCCGGCCGGGCAGAGCGTCGATGTAGGCGTCCACCCGCGGATCACTCGCACGGGACATTCCGCCATCCGAGCACGGCCGGGGCGCCCGGGTGCCAAGAAGCGTCTGCGTGCTGAAGCTGTCACAGCGGGTGACTAGACTCAGTTGGCTGTCTGAAACGCTGATCTGCGCCGAGGAGTCTGCCCCATGACCACCCAACGTCCACCTCTGGCGGGATTGGCTGCGGTGGCCGGTGCCGATGCCGCGCTGGAGCAGGTCGCGAGCCTGATCGGCCGGGAGTCGGCGATGCTGGTCGCGCCGTCGGCGGTACGGCCGTTCGTGGCGTCGACCATTGCCGGGCACCGCCCGCTGCTGGTGGTGACGGCCACCGGGCGGGAGGCCGACGATCTGGCCGTCGAGCTGACGGAGATGCTGGGCGACACGGTCGCGTTGTTCCCGTCCTGGGAGACGCTGCCGCACGAGCGGCTCTCGCCGGGCGCGGACACCGTGGGCCGGCGGCTGCAGGTGCTGCGCCGGCTGGCGCATCCGGAGGACCCGGGGTTCGCGGGTCCGCTGCGGGTGGTGGTCACCACGGTGCGCTCGCTCATGCAGCCGATGGCGGCGGGGCTCGGGGAGATCGAACCCATCGTGCTGCGCCGCGGCGCCGAGTTCGATTTCGACCAATTGCTCACGCGGCTGGTGGAATTCGCCTACGAGCGGGTCGACATGGTCGGCAAGCGCGGCGAGTTCGCGGTGCGCGGCGGCATTCTGGACGTCTTCCCGCCGACCGCGGATCATCCGGTGCGCGTGGAGTTCTGGGGCGACGAGGTCTCCGAGGTGCGCGCCTTCTCGGTGCAGGACCAGCGCTCGATTCACGAGGTGCCGATCGACCTGGTGGTCGCGCCGCCGTGCCGGGAACTGCTGCTCACCGACGCCCTGCGGGAACGCGCCGCGCAGGTGGCCGCCGAGAATCCGGCCGATGCCGCGCTGGTGGAGATGCTGGAGAAGATCTCCCAGGGCGTCCCGGTGGAGGGCATGGAGGCACTGCTGCCGGTGCTGCAGCCCGGTGAGCTGCAACTGCTGGTGGATGTGCTGCCCGCGGAAACCCATGTGCTGCTGTGCGATCCGGAGAAGGTCCGCACCCGCGCCGCCGACCTGGTGCGCACCGGGCAGGAGTTCCTGGAGGCGTCGTGGACGGCGGCATCCTTCGGCGGGGCCGCCCCGCTGGGCGCGCACGGCCTGGATCTGGCCGCCTCGGGTTACCGGGGTCTGGATGTGGTGCACGCCGATGCCGAGCGGCGCGGCCTGCCCTGGTGGACGCTGAGCCCGCTGGCCGCCGACGATCCGCGGGAGATCGCGCTGCCGGTGCTGGCCGCCGCCTCGGCGCGCGGTTCGGAGGAGCTGGTCGCCACCATCTTCGCCTCGCTGCGCGCGCATGTCGCGACCGGTGGCCGCGCGGTCATCGTGGTGGCCGGACACGGTACGGCGCAACGCATTCTGGAACGGCTCGCCGATGCCGAGGTGCCCGCGGCGGCGTTGGAGGCCGGTGCCGAGCCGGTGCGCGGACTGGTCGGCGTGTTGTGCGGGTCGCTGCACGACGGCGTCGTGTTCGACGACGCCAAGCTGGTGGTGATCGCGGAGTCCGATCTCACCGGCAACCGGGTCACCGCGCCCGGCGAGGGCAAGAAGCTGCCCGCGCGGCGGCGCAACCAGGTCGATCCGCTGGCGCTGACCGCCGGCGACATGGTGGTGCACGACCAGCACGGCATCGGCCGCTTCGTGGAGATGATCGAGCGGACCGTCGGCGGCGCGCGCCGCGAGTACCTGGTCATCGAGTACGCGCCCAGTAAGCGCGGCCAGCCGGGGGACCGGTTGTTCGTGCCGATGGACTCGCTGGATCAGCTGTCGCGCTATGTCGGCGGCGAGATGCCGTCGCTGTCCAAACTGGGCGGTTCCGACTGGGCCAATACGAAGCGCAAGGCGCGCAAGGCGGTTCGTGAGATCGCCACCGAGCTGGTGCAGCTCTATGCCGCCCGGCAGGCCGCGCCCGGCCACGCCTTCGGCGTGGACACGCCGTGGCAGCAGGAGATGGAGGACGCCTTCGCGTTCACCGAGACCGTCGATCAGCTCTCGGCCATCGCCGAGGTGAAGTCCGATATGGAGAAGGCGGTCCCGATGGACCGCGTCATCTGCGGTGACGTCGGCTACGGCAAGACCGAGATCGCGGTGCGCGCTGCCTTCAAGGCGGTGCAGGACGGCAAGCAGGTGGCCGTGCTGGTACCGACCACGCTGCTGGCGCAACAGCATCTGCAGACCTTCACCGAGCGGATGGCCGGTTTCCCGGTGGTGGTGAAGGGCCTGTCCCGCTTCACCGATGCGGCCGAATCGCGGGAAATCCTGGAGGGCATGACCACCAAGGATGTCGACATCGTGGTGGGCACCCATCGTCTGCTGCAGACCGGAGTGCGCTGGAAGGACCTGGGCCTGGTCGTCATCGACGAGGAGCAGCGGTTCGGCGTCGAGCACAAGGAGCACATCAAGGCGCTGCGCACCCACGTGGACGTCCTGACCATGTCCGCCACGCCGATTCCGCGCACGCTGGAGATGTCCCTCGCCGGTATTCGCGAGATGTCGACCATCCTCACTCCGCCGGAGGAGCGGCATCCGGTGCTCACCTACGTGGGCGCCTACAACGACAAGCAGGTGGCCGCGGCCATCCGCCGTGAGCTGCTGCGCGACGGCCAGGTGTTCTACGTGCACAACCGGGTCTCGTCGATCGACAAGGCGGCCAAGCGGATTCGCGACCTGGTGCCGGAGGCGCGAGTGGTGGTCGCGCACGGGCAGATGAACGAGGACATGCTCGAGAAGACCGTGCAGGGCTTCTGGGAGCGGGAATTCGATGTGCTGGTGTGCACCACCATCATCGAGACCGGTCTGGACATCTCCAATGCCAATACCCTGATCGTGGAACGCGCCGACGCCCTGGGTCTTTCGCAGCTGCACCAGCTGCGCGGGCGGGTCGGCCGCTCGCGGGAACGCGGCTACGCCTACTTCCTGTACCCGCCGGAGAAGCCGCTCACCGAGACCGCCTACGACCGGCTCGCGACCATCTCGCAGAACTCGGATCTGGGCGCGGGCATGGCGGTGGCCATGAAGGACCTCGAGATTCGCGGCGCGGGCAATGTGCTGGGCGCCGAGCAGTCCGGGCATGTCGCGGGCGTCGGCTTCGACCTGTACGTCCGCCTGGTCGGCGAGGCGGTGGAGGCCTACCGGGCCGCCGCCGACGGCCGCCCGATCTCGGTGGACGAGGAGGTCAAGGAGGTCCGCATCGACCTGCCGGTGGACGCCCACATTCCGCCCGACTACATCGCCTCCGACCGCCTGCGCCTGGAGGCGTACCGCAAACTCGCCGCCGCCCAGGACGATTCGGCGCTCTCGGCCGTGGTCGAGGAACTGGTGGACCGCTACGGCCCGCTCCCCGTGGAGGTCGGCCGTCTGGTCTCGGTCGCCAAGCTGCGACTGCTGGCCCGCGAGTACGCCATCGCCGAGATCGGTGTCACCGGAACCACTCTGAAGGTGTCGCCGCTGCAGCTCCCGGATTCCAAGCAGCTGCGGCTGAAGCGGCTGTACCCCAACGCCACCTACCGCCCGGCGACCGGCATCGTCCAGCTGCCGCTGCCGCGCGTCGAGGACAGCGTCGGTGCCGCCCGCGTCCGTGACGTGCAGGTGCTCCAGTTCGTCGCCGACCTGCTGCTCGCCCTGGACGGAAAGGCCCCGGGCGCAGTGGATGTCAAGGTCGCAACCGAGGTGCTGGCTCCCCGATGAGTTGTCCGACGAACGCAATCCCGCCACGGGCGGCCGTAGGGCGGGCCGTCTCGCCGACGGCTTCGTGCGTCCGGTTCGCGGCTGCGGTGGCGTGATGAGTACCGGGAACGGCGCGGGAGCGGAGTCGGCCCGGCGGGGCGAGTCTGTCCAGCGGAGCTCGGAACAGCCCAGCGCGGGAGGCGGTTTCGTGCGTGGCGAGGCGGCGCGCGAGGCGATGGTGGCCGAATCCGCGGCGGATACCGCGCGCATGATCGCGGCGCTGGGCGAGGCGGTCGAGGTGATGGACCGGCTGTGGAACTTCGGCGGGTGGGAGGTGACGCAGACGCACGATTCGCTGCGGCCGTACCTGCTGGAGGAGACATACGAACTCCTGGACGCCATTCAGGCCGAAGACGCGGAGACCATCAAGGAGGAGCTGGGGGATCTGCTGCTGCAGGTGCTGTTCCACTCCCGGATCGCCGAGGCCGCTGGGGAATTCACCGTCGCCGACGTGGCCGCGGCGCTGGTGTCCAAGCTGGTGCACCGCAGTCCGCATCTGATCGGTGAATACGGTTCCGGGGAATACGGCATCGATCCGGCCGCGGCGGTCGCCGACAAGATCGCGGCGCAGGAAAAGGCTTGGGAGGAGCGCAAATCCGCCGAGAAGGCGCGGCGCTCCTGCCTGGACGGCATTGCCATGGCGCAGCCCGCGCTGGCGCTGGCGGAGAAGGTTCGCTCGCGAGGTATCAAGGCGGGTTTACCCGAGGAGCTGATTCCCGGCGCTCTGCGTGTCGTGGAGCTCGGCGGGCCGGACAGTGCCGAAGAGCGGTTGCGCAAGGCCACTCTCGCGTTCGCCACCGACATCCGCGCCGCCGAGGATGCTGCCGAAATCGATCGGGGCGAGCGACGCGCGCTGGCCGCCGCGGACTGGCATCGGTACTGGCCGCGCGGCTGAACGGGATCCGACGTCGCGGACGGATCGGGCGTCGCGGTCGCGATGCCGGGCGATAACGGCGGTGTTGCCTTCGGCTCGTTTCGGCTAGCGTCAGAGGGGTGCATGCTTCGGGGCGCGAATCGATAACCGAGTACTACCCGCCACGAACGGGTGCGATCATCGCGCTGGTCTTCTTCCTATTGATGACCGCGCTACCCGGTTTCGTGGTGTTCGACGGCAATCAGCAGCTGGTCATGCGTGTGCTCGGCGGATTGGCCATGGCGTTGTTCGGTTTCGGGGTGTACGCCATGCTCGAGGATCTGCTTCGCCCGCAGCCGACCCTGCTGATCACCGACCAGGGCTTCACCTATCGCGGGTTTCCGCATGTGGCGTGGGCGGAGGTGGAGCGGGTGCGGCTGGGCATCGGGCGGCTGCGCAAGGGCGGTCGCGCGGAGATGTTCGCCGAGGTGGTGCTGCGCGATCCGGCCGAATTCCGTGACCGCGTACAGGCACTCGGCGATGTGACCATGCGCCGCCATCCGGACCGCCGGCTGTTCATCGTGGCCGAGCGGCTGCCGGTGCCGGTGCCGATGGTGGTGGACGTGATGCGGGAGCATCAGCCCGGTCTGTCGGTACGTGCCGTCGAGGACGCGCCGGCCGACGCGCCGCCGGTCGCGCCCCGCTCACCCGATCGCGACATGGTGGAGAGCGCGCTCGTGAGTGCCCTCACCGAAGCGCTCCCCGTCGACTGGAATCTCGCGGTCCTGTGGTTCTCCCGGGTCGGCGACGACGGCCACGCCGGTATCCAGCTGGAACTGACCGACCCCGACGCCGATCACACCGACGAGCTCCGGCCCTCCGAGGAGATCCTCACTCTTCTCAACCGGCTCAAGGAAGTCTGCTACGACCAGATGACCGGCACCTGGCTCAGCGGCCAGGTCGTCCTCCGCGCCGCCTCCACCAAGGCCGAATTCACCCTGTCCTTCAAGGAAATCCCCGACTGGCTCCCCATCCCCGAACCCGACGAATGCCGCCGCGAACTCGCCACCTACCCCCGCGCCGGCGACGAAATCCCCACCTGGCTCCGCCAACGCATCTCCTGACCGCGCGGACCGCTCAGGGCCGGACGTTCTCGACTACGTCGGTGATCACCGAATAGGTGCTCAATACATTGCTCTCGATCGGCGCGTGGTCGGGCCAGTCGTGTGCCGCCCGAAACGCATCCGACTGCAGATACCCGATATACGCGGCCTCATCGGCGAATTCGAGCATCGACACATAGCCGCGCCCGACCTCCCGGGCGCGCATCAGCCGCGCCCCCACCAGCCCCGGCACCGCCGACAGCGTCCCCCGCATGCTCGCCCCGAAGTTCCGTTCGAACACCTCCCGATCCGCGTCCGCCACGAACAACTCATTGACGACGACAAACATGACTACTCCTCGAGATTCAGCGCGCGACCGATGAATCGCACGGTGGTGGACAGCACCCGATCGAAACCATCCCCCGCGTCGATCCGATCGATGGCCCGTCCCAACGCCCCATCGACCAGCTCCGCGATCAACTCCGGTTCCGGATCTCCTCGCTCAGCGAGCGCCTGCCGCAGCGGTTCGGCGATCTCATGATGCGTACGCGAAATCCGCTCCCGTGCACTCTCATCCGTGAGCCCGGCCCCGCCGAGGACCGCGATTCGATGCGCCCCCGCCCCCGCCAACTCCACCGTGGCCCGCACATAGGCGATGACGCGCGCATCCGCCCCTTCAGCGGCCGCGACGGCCTCGCCCACGATCCTCTATTCCTCGGCGAGGTACCGCTCGACGGTTTCGACCTTGGCTTTCATGGCGTCGGTGACGCCCGGGCGGATGTCGGCTTTGAGGACGAGGCTGCAGCGTGGGGCGACTGCCATGACGGCGTCGGTGGCCTGTTTGACGACGGCCATGACCTCGTCCCATTCACCCTCGATGGTGGTGAACATGGCATTGGTCTCGTTGGGGAGGCCGCTGGCGCGGACGATCCGGACCGCTTCGGCGACGGCGCGGCCGACGTTCTCGCCGACGCCGAGCGGGGTCACGGAGAAGGCGATGATCAAACGTTCACGCCGTAGTCGCGGGCGATGCCGGCCAGGCCGGAGGCGTAGCCCTGGCCGATGGCGCGGAACTTCCACTCGGGGCCGTGGCGGTAGAGCTCGCCGAAGACCATGGCGGTTTCGGTGGACGCGTCCTCGGTGAGGTCGAAGCGCGCCAGTTCGGAACTGGTCACGGCGTCGATCACGCGGATGTAGGCGTTGCGGACCTGGCCGAAGGACTGGCGGCGGACGTCGGCCTCGTGGATGGAGACCGGGAAGAAGATATTGGTGATGGTCGGCGGCATGGCGGCCAGATCGACATTGATCACCTCGTCGTCACCGTCGCCCGCGCCGGTGAGGTTGTCGCCGGTGTGCTCGATGGTGCCCTCGGGGGAGCGCAGGTTGTTGTAGAAGATGAAGTGCGCGTCGGAGAGCACGCGCTGGTTGGATCCGCAGGCCAGTGCGCTGGCGTCCAGGTCGTAATCGGCGCCGGTGGTGGTGCGCACGTCCCAGCCCAGCGCCACCGCGACCTTGGTCAGGTTGGGAGCCTGTTTGGACAGCGAAACGTTTCCGCCCTTGGCCAAGCTGACAGACACACGGACTCCTTCGATACTCAGTTGCGGTCGGCCGCCATCGCTTTGAGCGTCGCGACTCGTTTCTCCAGATAGCGTAGTTCGCTGTCGTCGAGGACGGTGCGCTGAATTCCCGTGGCGACCGCAAATGCTGATTGCCGATGGTCGTCGATCACCTCGACTGTCAATTCCACCGCCACATAGTCGTCCGCGTCCGGCATGGGATCGGCGATCACCTTGGCGGTGCCGCGGGCGCACAGCGCCACATCGCCGCCGCCCAGAATCAGCAGCGCGATATCGGGGCGTTCCCGCAGCCGCGCGAGCGAGCCCCGATCGAACTTGAGGCTGAGCAGGATTCGGCGGTCACCGGCGCGCACCGGCCAGGAGACCGGGATGGCGTGCGGTGCCGGATCGGTGGTGACGAGGACCGCGATGGTGTCCTGCGGCCATTCGGGGAGGGCGTCCAGTTCGGGGTGGTCGGTCGGATGTGCTGTCGTCTCGGTGTCGTCCGGTTCCGTCACTGTCGAGGGCTCCTGACGTTCCCGCGCTTCGGCTACCATCCGCGTCACCTCACCATCGGCTCCGCACAGCGGGCTGGACTGTGCTGCCGCAAGTGTATGCCGTTGCCGCGCTGGCCCGCTGGCGTCCGATCGGGGCCCGCGGCATGCCGGTTCCGCGAGGTTCGTCCGTTACGACTGTGAAAACACCGCCGGACCTGCGTGGAAACAGATTGACGAGAAGCGGTAACGGTTGCATCATTCGTAACAGTCCCTCGACTGAACGAGGTCATGCGAGTAACCGGCCGATGACCGCCCGGTGAATATCGTCCGCCCATCCGGGTGTCGACGAACGCAGCAGCTTTTCCCAACCGGCGCGGCAGACGCCATGTGAACGAGTGAGGTGAGTGCGAATGGGATTCCGGCCGTATCAGCGACGACCGTGGAATACACCTCGCACCGCCCTGTCCGCTCCGTTCTTCTGACTGCCCAACAGGTTTGACGACGCTGCCGGTACCGGGCCCGCCCGGCGTCCGGTCGCGCCGGTCCGGGGCTGCAGATGTGAGGTGAACAGCGCGAAGAGAGCGGAGATGGTGATGGCGGATCTGGGTTCGGGGCAGCAGCCGGAAATGGTGGAGATGGTGGGGCGCGCGACCGCGACGAATCTGGTGGTATCGGATGCGGTCATCGGCGATCTGCGTTACCTGCGTGGCGAACTGGCCGCCGCGGACGTGCCGTTCGTGCTGGTGCGCGATGCCGACCATCGGCTGGTACTGGCCGTGGACAGCGGTCACCGGTCGGCTCTGAGACGGGTGCTGGGTGCCGCGATGGTCGCGGGCTTCTCCTGCAACGAGAAGCCGCACAATGTCTTCCGTCTCGGCCGCGACCTGGACCCGGCCCATCATGTGGAGCTGGAGCTGTGGGAGTACCACGGCGACACCGTCGAGTGCCCGCGCCCGAATGCGCTGACCCGCATGGTCTTCGACGTCGCCGACGTGGAACCCGCCACCGTGCTGCTCTATGACGCCAGTTGGCCCACCCTGGCGGGGATGTTCACCCCCATCCCGACCGATGTCGGCTTCGATATCGACCTGGTCTTCTCGTGGGTGGACGGCACCGACCCCGAATTCCGCGCCCGCCGTGCCGGAATGATGGCGCAGGTGGTGGTCGGCGAGGGCGACGAGGCGGACGCCCGCATCCGCCAGATCGACGAGCTGCGCTACGCCCTGCGCTCGGTGCACAAGAACGCGCCGTGGATCCGCCGCATCTTCATCGCCACCGATTCCCGGATTCCGGACTGGCTGGCCGACGACCCGAAGGTTACCATTGTCCGTGCGGTGGACCACTTCTCGGACCTCAGCGGCCTGCCGGTGTTCAATTCCCATGCGATCGAATGCCAACTGCAGCACATCGAGGGCTTGTCGGAGCACTTCCTCTACTCCAACGACGACATGTTCTTCGCCCGGCCCGTGCGCCCGTCCATGTTCTTCACTCCCGCGGGCATCAGCCGCTATATCGAAGCGGGCACCCGAATCGGCCCGGGCGCCAATAACGAACGCCGCAGCGGTTTCGAGAACGCGGCCCGCGTCAACCGCGCCCTGCTGACCGAGCGTTTCGGCCACGTCATCACCCGCCACCTCGAGCACACGCCGGTGCCCTTGCGCCGCAGTGTGCTCCTGGAAATGGAGGAGGTGTTCGCCGAGGATTTCGCGCGTACCCGAGCCAGCCGCTTCCGCGCCGCCACCGATATCTCGGTGACGAATTCCCTGTACCACTACTACGCCCTGCTCACGGGCCGCGCGGTCCCGCAGGAGGCCGCCAAGATGCGCTATGTGGACACCACCTTGTACACGGGCCTGGCGCTGCTCGATGGCCTGGCCAAACGCCGCAACGTAGATTTCTTCTGCCTCAATGACGGCAGTTTCCCGGAGGTCCCGGAGGCCGAACGGGTCCGCGCCGTCTCGGAATTCCTGGAAACGTACTTCCCGGATCCGGCCCCCTGGGAAAAGCCGGATGCCACCGTCGGCACCATGACGGCCTTCGAGTCCGGCGCGGCCTGACCTTTCCGGGCAACTGTCAACTGTCCGGTGGGCGCTGCTGGTCCGGGCCCGGGTTCGGCGCGCACCCACGCGGCGAACCCGGGCGGTCGCTCAGAGTGCGTACGGATTGAAGGTGCAGACCAGGTTCGGATGGCCGGCCGGGTCCAGGGCGTGTAGGGCGATGGACGCGGCCCGTGGGGAGTACATCATCGACAGGTGGTCGGACAGGTCGATACCGCAGTTGTCCTGCAGGGTCACGTTGTTCACCGTCGCGCCGGGTCCGGCGGTCAGGAACGTGGCGTTGTACGGCGTCGAGATCTCGTCGTGGGTGGTGGCGACGCTGGTGTAGTGCACGCCGGGGACGGTGTCGCCGGTGGCGTCGAGGGTCGAGTAGAAGCTGGATCCGGCGACCTGCTCGATCAGGCCCTGACCGACCAGCAGCTGGCTGAATCCCAGTGCGTTGAAACCCATGTCCGTCAGATGGCGGCCCAGAGTGGCGATGCCGTCGAGGGTGGTGCCGTGGTAGGTGGCCCCGAAGGTGATCAACTGGTCGACCTTCCCGGCGCCGCCGTCGAACTTCAGATATTGGTCGGCGACCGTGCCGCCCTGGGAGTGCCCGATGATGTCGACCTGGTGTGCGCCGGTCGACGTGAGCACCTTGTCGATGAAGGTGGCGACCTCCTTGGCCGAATCCTCCATGGGCGCAATGCCATTGACGCCCGGCACCAGCGCGCCGAGACCACCCTGCTGCAGCAGACCCTCCTGGCCGAAGTTCAGCGCGTACACGCAGAATCCGGCCGCTTTGATCTTGGGCGACAGGTAGGCGAAGCCGTCATAGGCGTTCATCCAGGATCCGTGCAGCAGCACCACCGGCTCGGGGTGTGCCGCACTGGGTTTGCAGTTCCAGTCGTTGGCGCCGCCGGGCGCCATGTTCTCGTTGGCGAGTGAGAAGGTGAACGCGGCCACCGCGTCGGTCATTTCGGGACCGTTGCCGGTCGGAATGGTGGAGTGCGGCGCACTGGAGATGCCGGTGTCCGCGAGTGCCTTGCCGGCGGTGGTCACGCCGGTGTTGATGGCGTCGACGAGATCCTGGATCGTGGGCTGGGTAGCGGCCTGGGCGTTCACGCTGTGCGTACCGGCCATCACGGCCGCGCCCATGATCGCGGCGGCGATGCGCACGCGCATCCGCTTGCTCGTGGTCATCTGGATGTCCTTCCTGCAGGTGCCGGGCTTCACTGCCCGAACCTGGATGCCGAAGGTAGAGCCGCGGCCGCGTCCGTTCGTCCCGGTTGCAGGGGGATTCCACGTTCCAACAACGGCGCGAGTAGGTCGGTGTGAGGACCTCCAACCCCGAGAGGGGTGTGTCCTCGCTCCATACGAGCCCGCTACCGCGAGGGCGCCGCTGAGCGATGGCGCTGATATGCGCCAATAGTGTTCGGTTGGAATCTGATTGGTGCCGCCGCCCACTCTCGGCAGCATGAGAAAGAAATTCCTCGCCGCCACCGTCCTCGCCGCCGCCTCGACCGCAACCATCCTCGGCGCCGGCCCCGCCTCCGCGGACGACGTGCACCAGGTCTACTTCGCCTACGGCACCGACAACGGCTACGTCAGCGGCCACCTGACCGGCTTCAGCCACGACACCTACGAGGTCGACGCCCGCGGCGGCCAGGTCATGGTGGTCGACGCCACCCCCTACTGGTCGGACGCCACGGTCACCATCACCGGCCCCACCGGAACCCTGTCCTACCAGCGCCAGTGGACCTCGGTCACCCTGCCGGTCAACGGTTCCTACCGGCTCACGGTGTCCTCGCCCAGCCACAGCACCGTCGACTACGGCCTCAGCGTCAAGATCGACTGAATACCCACACCATGATCCTGTGGAGCGCGCTGTCAGCGCGCTCCACATTGGCGTGTGATCACCTCGGAACGAAGCGCGCATCCGGGGAGCGGGGGAGCCATGGTCGACGACCTTCTCCCGGTCGGACTCGCGGCCTCGGGGCAGCGCACGGCGAGTGGGCTGCGGGTACCGGATGGCCTTCGAGCCCAGTGCGGCCGCCGGCACCCCGAGTCAGGCTGTGCGCACCGATTTCGTCACTCGCGACAAGCGGTTGAGCTTCTCGAAATATCGTGCGGCATCATCACTTCCGGACGTCAGGTGGGTCGGGTCGAAGCGCTCGCCATTGCAGAGAGTGACTCGCCCGGCCGATGTGATCGTGGTGATGATGCAGTCCGCGTCGTCCCTTCCGGTCATCCGGAACCGCACGGGCGCACCTACTTTCACCCAATCGGGCAGTCTGATCATGGTCGCCGCCCCTCCTGCGCACGCTCGTCGCGCAGCCGCACGAGGTGTCGGCGCAGCGCACAGCCGGCCTTCTCGCACGCCTCACTATGGGCGCGCAACAGGGCTTCGATCTCGCGATCGGAGAACACCGTGCCGCGCGAGGGCTCGGCGTGCCATGCGGGGTGGTCGCGCAGAGCGGCCGCCCGGTCGGACGAGGGTGGATCAGCGGGCGCGATATAGGGATTGGTCATCATCGACTCCGAGTCGTCTGACGGGAAGAGGGCACGTCGTCACCACGCGCGGTGTCTGCCACGCACGCGGTGGCGGTTATGTAGCGGCACGCGGGCGAATCTGCCCGCAACCAGCGCCGCGTGACCTGGTGCAGCCGCACGGGCATCGCCGAATCCCCACCGTGCGACAGCCAGAAGTGCGGTTCCCGTAGCAGTAATCAGAAGTAAAAACCAAATGTCCCAAACCATTACGGCAGCCCCTCACTGAGTCGGACGGTCGTAGCCATGAGCTGACGATGCTCCCGGTGGCGACACAGGGCCCGACTCGCCGCCGTATTTCCGAAATCAACGCGAAGCCGCAGCTCACTTCTCATGAGAGGCATAGTCTTCCTCTCAAAACGAGAGGAACGCGTCGGCCGGATGAGAGGACGGACGGATGGCGGACCACGAGCCCGAGGACACCGGCACCACATTGCCGCGTCGGCAGCTCGGTCGGCTATTGCGAGATGCGCGCACAGCGACGGGCATGAACCTGGACGAGGCCGCGGCGCTGGTGCAATGGAGTCGGCCCACACTGAGCCGCCTCGAGCGAGGTGAGACCGGAAGAGTGCGGGTCAACGATGTCCTGGCCCTCTGCGAAGCCTACGGATTGAGCGAGGCGAATACCGCTGTCGCACAGGGCCTCGCCGAGCAGGTACCGGCGAAATCGTGGTGGTACGCCTATGGCGACCTCATCCCGGCATGGGCCAACCTCTACGTCGGATTAGAGTCCGGCGCAACGGCTTTGACGATCTTCCAACCACTGATCATGCATGGCTTGCTACAGACCGCGGATTACGCCCGGGCCGTCGACCGGGCCTTCTTCCTCGACGACACCGACGACGAACTGGAACGCAGGGTGCAGATCCGCGTGCAGCGGCAGCACCTCCTCACTCGTTCGCGACGCCCGACCGAGGTATCAGTAGTCCTGCACGAGAACGTATTACGCACCGTGGTCGGGGACAATCGTGTAATGGCGGCACAGTGCCGACACGTGGCTGACATGAGTACGCATGACAACATCGATATCCGAGTGATGCCGTTCCGAGCGGGACTGCCCCTCGGGGCTGCGCTGCCACCGTTCACGATCATGGATTTCGGTGGATCCGTACGCGGCAACAACGTCACGGAACCTCCGCAGGTCTACTGCGAGGGCTACGCCGGTAGCGCCTATCTCGAGAAGCGCACCGATGTGCTGAGGTTCCGCCAGGCATTCGACAAGCTTCAGCAGGCGAGCCTGGACACCCGCCCGAGCCGCGACTTTCTGCGAGAGATAGCAAGGAGACACGAGAGTGAACGCTGACTCGACCGTCGTTCAATGGTTCAAATCCAGCTACAGCCAGGGCGGCTCGGACTGCGTAGAGGTCGCACATCGCACAGAACACGTTCTCCTCCGAGACAGCAAGTACGCAGGCCCGTCGCACGATCAACCAGTGCTCGCGATTGCTCCCGAACTCTGGCCCGCCTTGCTGGATCTCGTGCTGAGTGGCAACTCCGGCCGAATCGGCGACCAACTCTCTGTCACCGTCTCCGCCGCGGGCGGTGCCACGCTCACCAACCCCCACGGCACCGCCCTCGACTACACCCCCGCCGAATGGTCCGCCTTCACCAAGGGCGTGGCCAACGCCGAATTCAATCGCTGACAATACTTTTCGTTGATATGCCCGCCGTCGGATGCGCTCTGATCACCGGACCGCTCGTCGGTTCGTATCGCGGCGGCAGCCGAAGTGGTCCATTTTAGGTGCGGCGAAATCCTTGCTGCACAGCGTAACCAGGAGTTGCTTGGCCGTACCGAACAGTGCGGTATACGGCAGAGCGCGAAAATACCTTCTTCCGTCAGTCCGGAATCGGCATTCCTTCAGGAGAAGTCGATCTTCCCTCATCGGCCGCCGCCGAAATGGCCGTACTGAGTGCCGCCGTGCCCTCGAACAGCGCCCGGGATCGGTTCTCGATGCTCTTGTCCCGCGCGGCCAGCCCGGCCATCACCGCGTCCCACCGCCGCGCACCCCGGAACTGCGGCATCAACTCCTGCAACTGCGGAATCCGGTACCCCGCGGCCCGTAACTGATGCACGATCCGCGCATCCCGCACCTCGGCCGGCGCATATCTGCGTGCACCCCGGCTGTCGCCACGTCCGGGCACAACCAGCCCCATCGCGTCCCAGTGCCGCAGCGTGGAGGCCCGCACTCCCAGTGCCTCCGCCAACTCGGTCACGCCCATCTCGTCCGAGGGACGCGTATCCGTGATGGGTTCTTCGGCGATCAACCTGGCTGCGGCCCCAGCGATTTCGAGTTCCCGCCGCTCGCCGTCGAGCCGCCCGTGCACCGCATCCAGTAACGCGAGCATCTCGGTGCCGGCTCCGGCCTGCGCGGCCCGCAGGATCTGCTTGGCCGCCCCCGGCCCCGCGCCCGCCGCGAGACTCCGGTACGCCCGTACCGACCACAGATGGGCTTCGCCATACATCCGGTAGCCAGCGTCCGTGCGGATCGCCGGCGGCAGCACACCCTCGTTCTCCAGGTTGCGAACCTGCTGCACCGAGCACCCCGCAAGCCGCGCCACATCCACCGTCCGCAATCGGCCCGAGTTGCGACTTGGCAACTCCCCACCTCCCTATATCCAGGGAAAAGTCCACACAAGCACTTCAATGTAACGCTGTAACTCATGACCATCGACGACCTGGCCGCATACATCGAATCCTTCGGCGGCGTCCTCACCCTCCACCCGGCCCCCGGTGACGGCACCCCCGAAATCGCCTGGGGCGACTACTTCTTCTACTACGCCCCCGACGGCATCACCCCCACCACAGTCCAGCCCTTCGCCACCCTCATCACGAAGGACTACCCCGACGACACCACCTCCCAGCTCGACCGCCCCGACACGTTCCGCCTGAACATCAACACATCGCGGGACGAGTTCATCGAGTGGACAGGTCACACTCCCCGCGAATCAGGCTCCCTCGACCCGAGCGCCACCGACACCCTGATCCCCCACCCGATCTACGCCTCAGCCGCCTGGCTAGCCGTCGTCAACCCCGGCCCCCGAACCGAGGCCCCCATCCGGAACCTGCTCCGAAACGCCCACGCTCGAGCCCGCGCTCGCTACGAACGCCGCACCGAATCCTGACAAATGCATGGCACACTCCTGCGGCGGCGGACGAGCCACCTCGGCAGCCACTCCGGGGCCATCGCGTGCGACTGGAAGTAATCCATCGGCGTTGTAGGGGCTGACCGACCAGAACCCCTCCACCTGAGTTCAGGGCCTGGTGAGCAGACCGTCGACGAGAGCGCGCAGGCCATGTTCGTAGGTGTCCATTTCGGTGAGCTTCGCCCAGCGGTCGGCGACCGCGGCCAGCCTTGGCAGTTCGGCGGAATCGATGTTGGCGAAGGTCTGTTCGCGGAATGTCGCTCGGGTGTCGGTGGCGCGGCGTCGTGTTGCCGAGGCCCGCGCGAGGATCTCGCCGATTGTGTAGTACCAGATCGTGCGGTACGCGTGTACCGCGTTGTCGGCGGTGAGGCCGCTGGTCATCGCGGCGTCGATGATGGTTTCCGGATACCACAGGGCTGCCGGTGAGAACAGGTCGTCTGCGGTCAGCACCTCGACGATCCACGGCACCCGCGCGAGGGTGTCGTGCATGGCGAGCGCGGCGACGATCAGCTGTTCTCGCGGGTTGTCGGGGAGGTCGGGTCGTTGCATGCCCGTGGCGGCTTCGTCCAGGAGCAGCAGCAACAACTCATCCTTGTCGCGCACGTGGTGGTAGACCGCCATCGGCGTGACGCTCAGTTCGGTCGCGAGTCGCCGCATCGTCAGTGCTTCCACGCCGTGAGTCTCGATGAGTTCGCGTGCGATGGCCACAATCTGTGCTCGCGACAGGCGCGGCGGACGTCCGGTACGGCTTCCCACCGAACCATCTTGGCATGAGCTCTCGACAGCGAGACCGATGTTGGTCTAGTTTTTATACACGTACAAAAACACTCTCCGGAGGAACCCTCATGCAACTGACCCCTATCGATCTGTTCGCCTGCGGCGTGCGCATGCTTCCCGACGGGCAGGTGTTCGGCGAACAGCGCCGGATGAGTGGCGATATCGACGGCTGGACGCTGGCCACCTTCCACCTCGAGTCCGACGCCGACGCACATGGTGATCACTGGGAGATCCACCCGGCTGGAGCTGAACTCGTCGCAGTGCTCTCCGGTGGGATTCGCATGTATTTGCGGCCGGAAAGGCCTGGAGACGAAGAGGATTCGTTGTCTGTGGGGCCGGGGCAGGCGTACGTCGTGCCGCAAAACCGGTGGCACCGCATTGAACTGGAAGGACCTACCGACCTGATGTCCGTGACGCTGCGCCGCGGTACACGTCTGGAACGACGCGACCTGTGACAACCCCTGCAGTACAACAGATTCCGAAATAGACGGGAGCGAAACAGATGTACCTCGTCACCGGCGCCACCGGCAATGTCGGCAGGCAGGTTGTCGAGCGACTGCTCACTGCCGGCGTCACAGTTCGCGCTACCAGCCGCAACCCCGTTGCCGCCGCACTGCCCGCCGGAGTGGAAGTCATTGCCTCGCAAACGGACTCGCATGCCCTGGCGGGAGTGACCGCGATATTCCTCAACCCGGCCGCGGTGCACGACACCGTGGATGCACTGCTTCGGCAGGCCACGGCGGCCGGGGTGCGCCGAATCGTCTTGCTGTCCTCGTCGTCGGTGCTCGACGAGCATCCCGGCAACCACACCGGCATCGCCCACCGTGACCTCGAACAACGCATCGAACGCACCGGACTGGAATGGACCTTCTTGCGGGCCGGGATGTTCGCGGCCAACACCCGGCAGTGGGCCGGGCAAATCCGTGCCGGCGAGGTGGTTCGCGCCGCCTACGCCGATGCCCTGATCGCCCCGATCCACGAACGCGACCTCGCCGCCGCCATCGTGCGGGCACTGCTGTCCGACGACCTGCTCTCCACCGCGCCGGTCCTGACCGGCCCGGAACTGGTGACGCAGGCAGAGCAGGCGAAACTGATCGGTGAGGCCATCGGCAAGCCCATCCGATTCGAACGGGTCGACCCGTCCGACGCGCGAGACCATATGGCTGCCCAAGGGATTCCCTCGAGCATCGCCGACTCCCTGCTGCGCTACTACGAACGGGCCATCTCGCACCCGATCGAACCCACACCGATCTCGACCGACCTCGTCGGCGAACCGCCTCGCAGCTACCGGCAATGGGTCCTCGACCACACCGCTGACTTCCGCTGACCCGGGCCGGTAGCCGAAGAGCGAATCACCAACCACGCTGGGTCGCACCTCGAAACGTCAGCCACCGCTCACCGTTCATCGGCAGAGGCGGATGTTTCTGGGCCACAATCGGTCTCGCCGCTGACCGCCCCGCGCTGGCCGGTCCGCGAAACGAGGGGCCCCAACTTCCATGGGCTCACCCGATTCCGACCGATTCCCCGATCGAGTAGATCTCGGTCCATCGAGGTCTTCCCGCCAGCTCTGCGTGCGTCGTAGCAGACACGGCCGGTAGTGGGGTGGCGCAGTTGGATCACAGCCATGAGGGAGCCGCACCGGTCACGCTGGCGGGCAACCGAATTGGAGAGCATCCCACCAGCACCTGGACCAGACCCTGGCCAGGACCCAGCCCTACCATCATTCTCCAAGCAGCCGAGTTTCGGACGACCGGTGCAATCCCGCACAATCTGCTGTAGAACAGCTCGCGCCAATTCCTCAGCTGTAGTGCGCGTTTGGAACGGTTGGGTTGGCCGTTCATTCGCACATGGCAGCGTGCTCTTCTGCCGCATACCGCAGGAGCTGATGTGGGCGAAACCCCGGAGGGTCCGGGGCGAGGCCGGACCCTCCGTAGTGACCGGGTGGCTGAAGGGCTGCGTTTTTCAGTCAGGTGGTCCGATGAGTTCGGCGATGATTTCGATGCCGAGGGCGTAGGCGGGCACGCCGGCGGTCAGGACAGCGGTTTCGGCCACGCCGATCAGGTCGCCGGTGGTCGCGCCGGCGTGGAGTGCGCCGCGGGCGTGGATCCGGGCAGGGTCGGATCGGCCCAGGGCCAGCAGTTGACCGAAGTGGACGAGCTGCTGCACGCGTGGTCCCAGCGCATTATCGGTCAGCACGATGTGCCGCAGCGCCATGACCGCTTCTTCGGTGTCGAGCCGATCGTGTTGTTCTGCCAGGCGCAGGCGATCTTCGGCGCCGCGGGGGATGGTGCCGAGGGTCGAACGGTAGCGGTCGCGGATCGCTTCGGCGCGGGATGCGGTGTCGCTCATGACACCCGGGCCATCGACGCGCGGACGGCCTCGAGGGCGCCCGCGGGGAAGTCCACGGCCCCGCCGATCGCCTGCGCGGCGATTTCCGCTTCGGCACTTTCCTCGATCGCGTACACGAGCTCGGCGGCCGACGCGGGGTCCGTGCCGAAGACCATCAGGCCGTGGTTGGCCAGCAGCACGGCCCGCGTGGTCGGGCGTTCGTCGAGGACCTGCGCGATGCTGCGGACCGACACGTCCGACCCGCGCGGTCCCCATGCGACGATCGGCACGTCCTCGGCCTGGCCGAAACGCAGCATCGGCTCGGTGCGGCACGGCAGCGGCCGATTGGCCACGGCGAACGCGGTCGAGGCGGGGGAGTGCGTATGGATGACCGCCCCCACCTCGGGGCGCTTGCGATAGACGATGCCGTGCATGGTGATGATCTCGGCGCTGGCGGACCGCAGCTTCCCCTCGAGGACCCGACCGTCCTGGTGGACGATCGCCACCTGGTCGGGGCGCAGATCGCGGACGAAGCCCGGGGTCATGGCGAAGCGTTCGCTATCCACCCGCGCGCTGAGGTTGGCGTGCCCGGAGTGCGACATCACGCCGGCCACGAAGAGCTGCGCGGCGGTCTCGGCGATCTGTTGGGCTTGTGGTGTCGTCGCCGGTGTTCCCGTCATGATCTGACCTTTCGGATTCGGTTGTCGGCGGCCGGTTGCCGCCGGTGACGACTACCGTGCGCCTTAAACTTGGGTTTAAGTCAAGCGTCGAGTCAGACGAGGAGGAACGGCCGTGATGACCATCGGCCAGCTCGCCGCGAGCACCGGAGTCCCGGCCTCGGCGATCCGGTATTGGGAGCGGCACGGGCTCTTGCCGGAACCCGAACGGCGGGGTGGGCAGCGCCGCTATCCGGCCGACGCCGCGGACCGGATCGTGCTGTTGCGCAAATGCCAAACAGCCGGTCTCAGCCTGGACGAGATTCGCGAGTTCCAGCAGGACCGGCCGCAGCGCAAGGCGATGCTGACCGCCAAGCTCGTCGAGATCGAGCGCCGCATCATCGACCTTCAGCATGCCCACGAACTCCTGGCCCACGCCGTCCAATGCAGCAAGCCCGACATCGTGACATGCGCGACGTTCCGCGCGCAGATGGCGACCTGGCAGTCACCACCCAACGACCCGACCTAGCCCGACGTGCTACGCCACCGTGAGTCGAGTCAGTGTGCAAGTTGGGAGCCCTGCGTCGACGCTGGTCGCGTACGGCGTGGTGTCGTTCGCCATCTGCTGTCCGGCGTCATGATGCCGCGGTGACCTCGAGTAAGCCGACGCCGCCGGAGGCGCCGAAAGCATCGGGAGACCAGCGGCCGCATCGGACCGCAGCCGGTGCTGCGCGCGGCTGGGCCAACAAGGACTTGTGGACCGCGATGGCGGCCATCGCCACCGCGTTGGCGGCCGTTGGAGCGCTGGTGTTCACGGGTCTGAATCTGCGTGAGACACGGCACCAGTACGGTCTGTCCCAGCAAGTGGAAGTAACCGACCGTTTCGGTAAGTCCGTCGAGCATCTGGGATCCGACCAGCAGACCATACGAGTAGGCGGAGTCTACGCGCTGGAGCGCATTGCGCGAGATTCCGCGGCCGACTCGCAAACGGTGGTCGATGTACTCAGCGCGTTTCTGCGGGCGGGAGAATTAACCCATTGCCCGGACTTCAAGCCGCCGGCAGATACCGCTCCGATCGCGGAGCCGCCACCGGCCGACCTGTGGGCTGCCGCAGCGGCTATCAGTCACACGTACACGCTGTTCCAGGACCACCAGCTCGATCTCCGGAAGACCTGCCTGGTCATGGTCGATCTGTCCGGCAAGCGTTTCAGCCATACGGTCTTCATGAATGCGTGGTTGACATGGTCCAAGCTCTGCGCGGCCAAACTGGATGACACCGACTTGCAGGGCGCGCGAGTGGATTTTGCAAACCTGCAGGGTGCAGATCTTTCCGGCGCCAACCTTGGGTTTGCGAACCTGTCCCACTCGAGGTTGGACGGCGTGAACTTATCGACGCCGAACGGCAGAGGCGCGAACCTGTCGCATGCAACGCTGCACGACACGTCGTTACGGGGCGCGAACCTCTCGGGCGCCGACCTCTTTATGGCGGACCTCAGTTTCGCTCATCTGGAAGGAGCGAACCTTGCGAATGCCGATCTCCACCAACTCTCGAGCACCGACCATCTGACCTACGACGACAAGACGGTGTGGCCCAAGGGGTACACACCCCCACCCAGCGACTCCAGTCCCGTGATCCAGTCCAGCCAACAGTGCTGATTTCCTCGAGGGCTCGAGGAAGCGAGTCGTCAAGGTAGTTCCACACAGGCTCGGACGCCACATAATCGGCAGAGGAGTGCGTTTCTTGCTTCGGTCCGAGCGTTGCAACCCGACCTCGCGCGCTGATCAACTGCGCGACAGAATGTCGTCCATGTATTTCCGGGGCCGTCTTCCGTTCCGTGGCCGGATCATCTGGCTCACGCCCGAACAGGGCGGTCGCTCGTCGGGCCCACCAACCACACCGGTCGATCAGGACTATGCCTCAACGGCATTCGTGCCGCCGCGCACCGTGCGCAATGGGTTGGCATCGTTCGTCCTGCGGGTGGACGATCGTACGGCGTGGAACTCGCCCGCCAACGCAGGATGGTTGATAGTCGAGAACACGGGCGTGTACAGGATCCAGGTCGGCTCGGTCGTTGTCGTCACCGAAGGATCGCGTGCGGTCGGTCACTTTCACGTGGATGAAGTGCTCGACGCTGAAGTCGCAATGGCTGCAGCAGATGAGCTGATCCTGGAAGTGGAGCCGCTCACCTACTACTCCTACAACGACGAGGCGGCGTTCTTCGAATGGCTCGATAAGCTTCCCTGCGTCACCTCATATCGAGGTCGAGGCAGGGCGCTGTTGATCGCCGTCAACGTCGCCGCGGTCGACGATGAAGCCTTCCGCGACCTCCTCGCCCTGTACCAGCGCTACGGATTCAACCGCGACCCGTTGCGCGGACTAGCTCCCGAACGCTTCACGGCATTGTTCGAAAAGGCAGCTCCGACCGATTAGATGAATCCTGCTGCGACATACGGAATTCGGCAGGATAGTGCGTTCCGTCAGCCTCGAATCGGCACGGCCGGTCGATCTTCCGTCGCGGCGCGCCGGCCAGTTCGGCCAGCGTGGTCCGCGGCAACAGCGGATACTCCCACAGGCACGAACAACCACGATGACCCTGGTCTGTCTACCTTCGGACGCCTGTGCCCGCAGGATCATTCGCCAGGTGCTGCTTCGCCGCCGTCTGCCACCTCATCGGTTCGCTCAGCGTGCCTCGCGGCAATACCGTGTGTTGCCGCGAACGGCCGTGGCAATGGCGGAGGTTGACCTCTGCAACCGTTCCCGGGTCGTCGTGGTCGGTTGCGATTTTCTGCGGGCGCTTCGTCCTGGGTGGACACCCGGTAGTGCGCCTATTTCGGTGCGTGGAAGCCGCCGATCTTCTGCTCGAGCAGTTCGGCCAGTCGCAGCGGGGTGCGGTCCTCGAACATCGGACCGATGAGCTGCACTCCCACCGGCAGACCCTCGGGTGACCGGCCCGCTGGTATGGCGGTGGCGGGCAGTCCGGGCATGGTGGCCACACCGGCCCAGACGAGCTGGTCGAAGTACGGGTACTCGACGCCGTCGATGTCGATGTGCCGGTTCTCCAGACCTCCGTTGTGGTCGTGCGGGAAGGCGGGAGTGGGCGTGATGGGACATACGACGGCATCGAATTCGGCGAAGAGCTGCCGCCAGCCGTGGCGGTGGCGTTCGCGACGGTTGTTCGCCTCGACCCAGTCGCGATGGCTGAGCACCATGCCGCGCAGCCGCGCCGCATCGAGACTCCGGTCGTCCGCGCTCAGCGCGGCGGCGTGGGTCTGCACCTGTTCGTACACGTCGACGGAAAGACTTGCGGCGGCGTTCGACAGCATCAGCTGCATGTAGAGCGTCGCCGCTTCGGTCGGATCGGGCAGCAGCGGACTGTGCCGTTCGACGCGGGCGCCCTCGTCGACGAGCGCCTCGGCGACCCGGTTCACGCCCGTGCGCACCGCCGATCCGGTCGGAATGAGCGGATGGTCCTCGATGATCAGGACGCGGAAGTCCGCCAGTCGCTCGTGGCGCGCGGGCGGCAGCGCGACGTCGTAGGCGACGCCGTGGGTCAGCGGGTCCGGTCCGGCCATCACGTCGAGCAGCAGCGTGAGGTCGCGAGCGGTGCGCGCCATCGGACCGACGACGGCGAGATCGAGATCGACCGGCAAGGCCGGCGCGGGCGGCGCGACCATACCGCGGTTCGCTACCAGACCGAGTGTCGGCTTGTGTGCGTAGACGCCGCAGAAATGCGCGGGGGTGCGTAGCGAGCCGGCGAGGTCGGAGCCGATGGACAGCGCGCCGAATCCGGACGCCAGGGCCGCCGCCGATCCGCCGGAGGATCCACCCGACGTGCGGCCGTGATCCCACGGATTGTTGGTGGTGCCGTAGATCTCGTTGAAGCTCTGGATATCTCGCAGCATCAACGGCACATTGGTCTTACCGAGCAGCACCGCGCCGGCCGCCCTCAACCGCGACACCTGTACCGAGTCCTCGGCCGGTACGTAGTTCGCGTGCTGCGGCATGCCCCAAGTAGTGGGCAGCCCGGCGATGTCGTAGGACTCCTTGACCGTCACCGGAATACCCAGCAGCGGCCGGTCCTCGCCACGGGCGCGGGCCTGGTCGGCATCGCGCGCGGCGGCCCGCGCACGGTCGAAATCCGGCACACAGATCGCGTTGATCACCTTGTCGTCCCGCTCGATACGCGCGATCGCCTCATCGGTCAGTTCCACCGAGGTCACTTCACCAGCATGCAAGGCAGCCGCGAGTTCTTCCGCCGACTGAAAACTCCAATCCATGAATCCGACGTTATTGGCCTGCCGCAGAAGACATAAAATGCCGCTTCGCGCAACGGGAAGGTCGAACGGGCCACCTTTACCGGCAATGTCACGCACTCGATCCGTCATCAGAGGCGGCCCCACAGCAGGTCATGGTGTTGGCAGTGGGTTAGTGCCATTGGCGCAGGCCATGAAATGCAGTTTCGCACAACGGGATAGATATCTCAGTACTCGCCAGGTTTCTCTCGGGGCCTGAAAGGCTAGTCGCCCGACTGCTGGCCATGGCGGCGCGCGGCGAGTTCGGTGCCGGCCCGGAAGTTCAGGAACCGTCATCGGGACACCCTCGCGTCCTTCGCGAGGCTGCGAACCGACATGTACCCGGAGTGCTTCATCAGCATCGGTATGTCCGGACCTCGGCAGTAGCGGACGTTCTGCACCGCACCAGGTTCCGGTGAGTACCAGGCCGTCCATCTCGGCCTGCTCGGACCACGCCTGTGGCAAGCGGGGGAGCTGCGGGCAGATCGAACGAAACCGAGGTTGGACGGCCCTTACACGAGACCGGATCAGAGGCAGGTGGCGGCGCTGTTGCACGGCCGATCGGCACTGCCGGTAAGGAGATTGAGGAGGTTGATCACGGCACTGCCGCTGTCCGGTGTGTAGATCGGCTGGGCGACAGCCGGCTGGTCTGCGGGCGAGGCGAGTTCCAGGGGAACCCCGTCGACCGACGTGGGAGAGGCGGCGGCGACCGCGGAGCCCGCCGCGATCGCGGCGGCGGCAACCGTGGCTACCAGGCCGGTACGGAGAGCAGAGCGAACAGTAGTCATCGTGTGGAGACCCATCTCTTGGAATGGAAAAGCACTCGCAACCATTCCAAGATCGCTGTCCCGCAGACAGCCACGGGTTCCGGTGCCCCGATCAGCAGGGGCACGACGTGCTTCGAATTCATGGCGCTTCAGCACGCGCGCCCAATGGACGATGGCCGAGTCCCGATCCGGAACCGGGCGGGGAAGGTCTCGAGGAACCCAGGTAAATGCCCTCAACTCGGCAGCTCCGGACGTTCCGCGCGGACGCCAACGGCCCGAGATAGCCTCGGGCCGTTGATCTTCGGACTGTCGCATCTGGCCGCCGTGCACAGCCGACAGCATTATCGATTACGAAATTCAGCTGGGGACTTCGAATACGCCGCTACTTGACCGAGCCGGCCAACTGATCGGCATACGGGGCAATGAATTTCCCGACGATGGGAAGCTCCGCGCGGACGCCGCCGGTGTTGTTCGCCTGGACCATGGCCATGATCCAGACGACGACCGCGAAGACCGCGACCGCGAGCCCGGCGAGGCTGAAGATGATCCCCACGACTCCGAGGAGCGAGCCGACGATACTCAGGATGATATTGACCACCGAGACCGCTCCGAAGAAGACGATCGATTGCGAGGCATGAAATTTCACGTCGGGATCGTTCTTTCCCAAGAATAGGAAGATGATTCCGGTGAGCCACCCCAGCGCGTACGACAGGATCGCGCTGGTCTTTTTGTCCAAGCCGGCGGACTGCGGGTGGTTCGCGGGAGGTTGAGAAGATGTCATGGGGTAAGTAGACGCCGCGCGCGCCACCTACCGATCCCAACTTTCAGCACGAACCCACAGGTCGCGGACCAGCCGACGACCGCCCAAGTAGCCGGACGCGCTCGCCGATGACGTCAGGGTTCACTGTTCCTAGCCAACCATTTGATCTTCCGACACCAGCGCCGGCCGATGAGATCAGCGCGGTATGTGGCATGTTCACGCATGGTGAAGGGCCGACATCATCTCTGCCAGTTGATCTTCGGGGTGGTTCGAGTCACTGTCGGCACTCGATCGGGAGCCTTGCGGTGAAGAGTGTTGTTCAGTGGAGTTCCTCGACCAGCCCGATGATGATGCCGTCGGGGCCGCGGACGTAGCAGTACCGGTAGATGTCGTCGTATTGGGCTACCGTGCCGACGAATTCGGCGCCATGGCGGCGCAGGCGGTCGAGGACGTCGTCGACGTCGTCGACGACGAACGTCAGACGAGGGATGCCCGGGGTGTTCACCGGCGCCTTCGGCGCAGTGCTGGTGGTCGCCGGCGAGTGGAACGTCGAAAGCTCGACCCGGCCATGGCCATCCGGAGTCCGCACGACGGCGATGTCGGCTGAGACGCCCTCCAGTCCGAGGAGGTCGTCGGCCCATCGGCCACCGACTGTTGCTTCGCCCTCCAGTTCCAAGCCCAGCTCGACGAAGAACGCGATAGCAGCCGCGAGATCCTCGACCACAATGCCGACGTGATCCATCCGGTGGATCGACATGATGTTCTCCTTGGGTTCGTTCCCGCCGGTGAGTGAGTGTGAAGGTGACCGCCGTGCGCTGATCTCACTCACCATCACATCATCGGCAGTTGCGGACGTTCCGCCGGCCTCGGATCAGCACGGCCCCTTGATCTTCCGATGCCCCGCGCTGGCCGGTTCGGTTCGCGCGGTCAGCGGCTATTTGAAAGCGCGCTGCTGTGCGGGCATGAACGGCCAACCCAACCGTTCTAAACGTGCACTACAGCTGAGGAATTGGGGCGAAATCGCTGTTCTACAGCGGATTGTGCGGGATTGCACCGGTCGCCCGAGATGGGCCGCCGAGAAGTCGTCCTAACCTTGCCCGTGGCCGTCATCGCCGTCGCCATGTCCACACCGGCGCGACTTCGCCCGAGAACTGAACGGGACCGGGGCGGGCAGGCGCCTGCTCCCGGTGCGACCGTGACTGTGCCTCAATTGCTGTGTCCTACTTGTCGGCTGGCGCGTACACCAGTTCGAGGATTCCGGACGGGAAGGCCGTGCTTTTCACCAAGCGCAGGTTCACGGGCTGATCCAGCTCGGGGAACAGTGGCGCGCCCTTGCCCGTGGCGGCGGGCAGCACCCACAGCCGGTACTCGTCGACCACGCCGAGCTTGATCAGGGAGTGCATGAACTCGGTGCCGCCGACGGCGACGAGGTCCTTGCCGGGCTCGGCCTTGAGCTTGGCGATCTCCTCGGTCGTGTCACCGCCGGCGATCCGGGTCTCGGGCCAGTCATCGGCGGATTTCAGGGTGCGGGAGAACACGATCTTGGGGATCTCGTTCATGGCCTTGGCGGACGGGTGGTCGGAGGCGGGCCAGTATCCGGCCATGATCTTGTAGCTGTTGCGGCCCATGACAAAGGCCCCAGCCTCCCACAACTGGTTGACGAAGTACTGCTCCTGCTCGGGGTCGTCGATGCTCATCATGACGTCCCGGATTCCGTTGTCCGCGTCAGCGCTTTTACCGTCGAGCGAGACGTAAAAACCCAGAATCAACTTCCGCATGCCAGTGCCTCCATGTGCTGTCGGTATGTCCAGAGATATCGACGACGGATCCACCCGATATTCATCGGTGCAGCCAAGATTGTGTACACGCCCGTGCGAACGCCCCGAACTCGGCAGAAGGGGATGTCCTGGGCCGCAGCCGGTCTCGCTGCCGGCCCTGCCCTCGCTGGCCGATTCCAACAGCGCGGGAAGCGATTCCGCCGGCTTCGGATGCCTTCCAGCCGGGCGGCTACAGGGCGAGCATGGCGGCAGCGACCTGGTCGGCCGCGGCGAGGCGCAGGGCGGTGCCCATGTCGTCGAGGACGAGCAGTCGCGCCCCGGGGATCTCGGCGGCGAGGACCTCGCCGTTGCCGACCGGGAAGAACGGATCGGCGCCACCGTGCACCACGAGCGTGGGCATGTCGAGCTCGCCGAGCCGCTCCCGCCAGCGCGGGGCGCAGTCGATCCGGGAGAACACCATTCCGAGCTGGTTCGCCTGATGCACCGCGGGATCGCTCGACGCCGTCCGGTCCCAGATTCGGGCCGCCGTCGCCTGCGCTTCCTCCGGATCGTTGCCCAGCGGCTCGGCCCCCGAGGCGGCGAACGCCGCGACAGCGTCCCGGTCGGTCCAGTCCGGCAGCGGGCGAGAGAACAGCGCGCCCATGACCCCGAGGTCGTGTTCCGGCAGGTCCTCGTCGGCCGGGCCCGGCGCCACCGGCCGAGTACCGACGAGGGTCAGTGCGGAGAACATGTCCGGATGGTCCAGCGCGGCGACCTGAGCAACCATCCCACCAACGCCGACTCCACCGAGATGGGCGGTCCCGGCACCGAGCACCTCGACCAGCGCGGCCGCGTCGGCGACGAGATCCCGCAGGTCGTAGGCCGGATTCTCCGGGTCGAGGGCCGTCGACGCGCCGGAGTCGCGCAGGTCGTAGCGGACCACGCGTCGCCCGCCAGACGCGAGCCGCTCGCACAGCGCGTCGGGCCACGACAGCATCGTTGTGCCGCCGACCAGCAGGATCAGCGGATCATCCTCGCGACCGAAACTCTCGATGCCGAGATCCACACCGTTAGCCCGCACCGACGCCATGCCACCTCGAAACGATCTCGTCATGCCTGGACTCCTGTCTGTCGGTATATCCAGAGGTATCGACGACGCATTCACCCGAAAGTCATCGGTGCAGCCGAAATCGTGTCAACCACTGCGGAAGCCCTGAAATCGGCAGTGCAGGATGTTGTGGCTGCGCTGGCCAGAGTGCTTCTCGGGCAGCGTGTTTGCCGTTCGGTGTGGTGCGGGTCAGTTCTGCGGGGCGGGCTGAGGCTGTGGATCGGCCCACTTGGAGGTGCCCGGGGCGGCCTGCCAGGTGTTCAGCAGGTCGATGCCCGCGGCGATCAATGTCGGGCCACCGGCCACCAGGCCACCGATGATTCCGCCTGCCGGGACCCCGGCAACACCGCCGGGAATGCAGCCGATCGCGATGCTGGCGACGCAACCGACAACGAAACCGATTATCCCGCCGACCAATGCGCCGACTTGACCGGCGACCGACAGCTTGCTGCTGAATTCGTTCAACGCTCGCTGGTCCTCTGTGGGAGAGGCAATCGGCTCGAGCGCGAGCTGCTGGTTTGAGATCTGCACTCCTTCCGGCCTTGTCGGCGTGATCTCCAGAACGGTGTCATCGTTCTTCGTGACCGCTTTGACCGGAACCCGAACGTCCCCGATTCGGTAGTCGAGCGGCATCGACAGTACCGTCGCACCGCTATCGTCCTTGATGTTGGCCACCTGGGTCTTCGGAGCGTCGGACATCGTGCCGTCCTGCTCGCTCAGCGCGAACCTCGCGCCCCGCAGCGTGGCGACGACGGTCTTGTCGACCACTTTGAGTGAGTACTTGATCCCCGGATCGGCCGGGGCGGCAGGCTCGGCGTGCACGGTCCCCAGGTCGGCGGTCAGTGCGCCGGCAGCCAGTACGGCAGCCACGGCGATGCTGCGGAATTTCATCGATGTCCCAATCCGTCGTCGGGTTGCCCGCACAACCGTCGCCATGTGAGACATCTTGTCTCCCAATAGAATTCCGCCACGATCAGTGGCAGGAGCGGTGCGGTCAACGGCAATCCTGACCAGGCTAGAACGGGTGGTAGCCGGAAGGGGGCGCCGATGATCCCCGATAGAGCACGCGATGATCATTCAGTGATGCGGTGACCGTGTTCTGCTGACCTTGCACCCTGGCTCACGGTGGCATGCGAGACTCTCCGCATGGCCAAGGCTTCTGCTCTTCCGCCAGGGTTTCATTCAGTGACACCACGCATGGTGGTCGATGACCAACTTGCCGCGGTCGAGTTCCTGCGGACGGTATTCGAAGCAGTGGGCGACGTCGAGCCGAATCGACCTACCGAGGTCCGTATCGGCGACTCGCTGGTCATGGTGTCGGCATCTGGCGAACGCGAGGTGTTTCCAGCCTTTCTGTACGTCTATGTCGATGACGTCGCCGCCACATATCAGCGGGCGCTGACCGCGGGTGCAGTCAGCGTGGAGGCACCGCTCGACACGCCGTATGGTGATCGCCGAGCCATGGTGCGCGACCCGTTCGGCAACGTCTATCAGATCGCGAGCCGGAGCGGGACCACCGCGTCAGGTTGAGCCCAGCGGCCGCGGATGGTCAGCGGCCGAAGCGATTCCGGCGATAGGCGGCACCGAAATCTCCCTGAACGGTCAGAGGACTGTTTCGCCGGATTCGGGGGCCTCGGTCCGGCGGCGGAGGACGTGTGGGATGCGGGCCGCCGGTGGGATGACGATGCCGGCGTCGGCGAGCCTGGTCGCTGCTTGTTCGGGGTCGGCGGGGTTGCCGACGGTGGGGCCGTGGCCGATGGGGACTACCGAGTGGACGATGGTGTCGGGGTAGATGTGGACGTAGTTGAAGGCTTGGGCGCCGTCGCGGCCGCGTTGGCCGCCCTCGGCGGCGGCCATGTCCTGGCTGTAGCAGGTGGCCGAAGCTACCGAGACCGGGATGCCGGCGAAGGTGGCGGTGCTCGAAAGGTGCAGGTGCCCAGCCAGAATGGCGCGGACGTCGGTGCCGTCGAGGACGTCGGCGAGGCGGCGCTGGTCGCGTAGTTCGACCAGGACGGCCAGGTCCTGGACGCAGGGGATGGGCGGGTGGTGCATGGCGAGGATGGTGCCGAAGGGGGCGGGTTCGGCGAGAACCTCACGCAGCCAGGCCAATTGGTCGTCGGTGATCTCGCCCCAATGGTGGCCGGGAACAGTGGTGTCGAGGGCGATGACTCGCAGCCCGTCGAACATGTGGACCGCGTCGAACGGTGCGCCGGAAGCCGCGTCGTTCGAAGGCACCGCGTCGAGGAGCTCCTCGCGCAGGGCCGCGCGGTCGTCGTGGTTGCCGGCGACCCACACCACGGGTGCGCCGATCCGTTCGGCCCACGGCTCCACCAGATCCCGCAGCTTGCGGTACGCGCCGGGCTCGCCCTGATCGGCGAGATCGCCGGTGAAGACGATGGCGGTCGGCGCGATGCGGCTGGCCTCGGCCTGCCCGAGCAGTGTGGTCAGCCGCGCCTCGGCGTCGACCGCACCGTAGAGCTCGGTGTCAGCGGCGATCAGATGGGTGTCGCTGAAATGGAACAGGACATGATCTGCCCTCGGATACTCGGCGACTCGCGAGATGTGCACGGACATCCTCCCCGGCGTTGGTGGTGTGCGCCCTAGGCTTGCCGACCCTGTCGACTGCACTTGCCGAATTCGTCGCCAGAATAGCGAAGCCCGTTTCTTTCAGGTTGCCCGCGCCCAGTGACGGCATGCTTGCGGGAAGGTGAGATTTGGGTGTCGGGCTAATGCCGGAGGCTACCGGCCAGCACCCGCGGATTCGCCTGCTCCTGTGCATGCAGCAGGGTGAAGAAGCGACGCAGCATCAGGGCAGCGGTGGTGGCCAGACCGGCGGTCAGCCCCGACCACACGCCCGCCGCCCCCAGGTGAGCGGGGAACGCGAGCAGCAGCGCCGTGGGCAATCCCACACCCCAGTACCCGACGAGGGAGAGCCGGAACCCCGCCTTGGTGTCCTTGAGCCCGCGCAGCAGCCCGACCCCGATGTTCTGGGCGGCGTCGAAGAACTGCAGCACGATGGCGATCAGCAGCAGCGTGTGCGCCAGTGCCACCGTGGCCGAATCACTGTCGGCCAGGAACGGCCGCAGCACCCGGTCCGGCGCCAGCACATACGCGACCCCCGTGACCCCGGCGACCACTGCCACGCATCGCAGCGCCAGCCACGCCACCGACCGTGCGTGCGCGAACTCGTCCCGCGCCACCGTCTTGCTCACCAGGATCGATGCCCCGTGCGAGAGCCCGATCGCCACCTGGAACACGATGTACACGATCTGATAGACGACATTGTGCGCCGCCAGCGCCGCCGCCCCCAGACTCCCCATCACCAGCGCCAGCACCGAGAACATGCCCGCCTCCGACCCGTAGGTCAGCGCGATCGGCGTCCCCAGCCGCAACTCCTCCCACACCGTCGCCGCATGCACCGGCCATACCCGAACCGGAAGTGTCGCACCGAGTTTCGAATCCCGCCGCACCATCGCCCAGAACACCCCGAAGGTGATCAGGAAGACCAGCGAGGTCGCCACGCCGACCCCGGTCAGCCCCAGCGCGGGCAGCCCGGCCCAGCCGTGCATGAACGTCAGCGCCAGCACCAGATTCAGCACCACCGACCCCAGTGTCACCAGCAGCAGGGCCTGCGGCCGCTGCATCCCGACGGTGTACTGCCGCAACACCTGAAACCACAGGCACGGCACCAACCCCGGCGCCAGCGCGACCATCATCGGCCGCGCCTCCGCGAGCACCTGTGCATCCTGCCCCAGCCATCGCAGCACCCACCCGAGCCCGATGAGCAGTGCGCCGCCGAGCAATCCGGCGACGGTCGCGATCAGGAAGCTCGACCGCACCACCTCCCGAACCTCCGCCTCGGCTCCCCGCCCCTGCTTCTCGGCCCGGCTCACCACCGTCGCCACCTGATTACCCGTTCCGGTAATCAACCCCACACACATGGTCCGAATCTGGTTGAACAACACCAGCGCCAGCCCACCCGCGGCCACCTCCCGCACGCCGAGCGTCCCCATCAACGCAATATTCGTGGTGGACACCGCAACCTGAGCCAGCTGGGTCAAAGCGATGGGCGTGGCAAGCGAAGTCAGCGCCCGCCCATCGGATTGCCGGAGCGCCCCGATCATTTCGTGGCAGCCCCGTCCGCGTCGGTGGGCGCCGGATCGGGCACCAGAATGGTGTGGGTGGCCCGCTGCCCGGACGCCGAGCCCCGCATGGCCGCGAGCAGCTGATCGACCATCGCGCGCTGGTCGACCAGTCGCTGCCGGTGCTTCTCGAGGGCCAGGTGGACGTCGTTGTCATTGCCGCTGGCCAGCAGCTCGCCGATTTCGTGCGGCGGCATGTCGACCTGGCGCAGCAGGTGAATCAGGTTGGCCTGCGGCACCTTCGCGTCGGCGTAGTCCTCCAGCTTCGCGCCGGTGAGTCCCTTCTCGACGGCGAAATTGTCCGGCAACGCACGATGGAGGTGACGACGCACGGTGAGTTCGCCGGGGTCCGGACGGCTGGGCGGTGTGTAGGTCTTCAGCAGCTCCACGACCTTGGTCTCGCGCTCCAGATCGATCAGGTCTCGGTCGCTCATCCAGGTGGCGTCGAAAACGGTGTCCAGGTATTTCTCCCCGTCATCATTGATGATGACGACCACGGTGGAGAAGTCCGGGTACTGCTCGAGCCGGGTCAGGGCCGCGTACACCGAACTACCGGAGGAACCGCCGATCAGCAGCCCCGCGGTGGCGGCCAGCGCCCGGGCGGTGGCGAACGCGTCGACATCGGAGACCTTGACCCGATCGCGTTCCTCGATCAGGTGCAGATCCTGGTCCACATGGATGCCGGGGGTGGCGCCGAGCGGCGTTCCGGTGCCCGACTGCCAATAGTCGTGGGCCGGACCGCCGAAGGCGATCGACCCCTCGGGCTCCACGCCGACCAACCGTGGCGCGCATCCGTGGTCGCGCAGCCCGCGAGCCGTACCGAACAGCGAGCCCCCGGTGCCCACCGCGCCGACCAGAATGTCGATCCGCTCGAGGTCCTCGAGCAGTTCCTCGGCCAGCGCGTGGTACCCGACGCCATTGGCGAGGTTGTCGTGCTGAGCGGGAAAGTAGGCGCCGGGCCCCTCCTCGTGCGCCATCTGCGCCGCGCGTTCTTCCCGCGCCGAGGTCGAGAGGCCGTCGTCGCCCTCGTCGGAGACGAATTCGAGCTCGGTTCCCATCGCGCGCATGGCATTCAACTTCGCCGGGCACGCGTGGTGGTCGACGACGGCCGTGAACCGATACCCGCGTTCCCGGGACACCACGGCCAATCCCAAACCCGTATTCCCGGAGGTCGATTCGATGATATGGCCGCCCGGGCGCAGCAGCCCGCGCTGTTCCGCGTCCAGCACCATGGCCCGGGTCATTCGAATTTTGGCGGTGCCCGTCGGGTTCATGGTTTCGAGCTTCAGCAGCAGCCGGGTCCCGGTCTCGGGGCTGACGGCCAGCTCGAATAGCGGTGTCCGTCCGATGAGCTCGGACACTCGCCTGACAATAACCGGCATCGAGTACTTCTCCTCGGGAAAGTCGATGGAGCGTGTAGCGGGCGGTGAGCGCGAAACCGTTCAGATCGGGAAACCGTCGGTGTCGAAGGTCCAATCGAATTGTCGTCCATCCGGCGAGCTTCGCAAAACTATCTTCGGCGGTATGGGCAAGTCGTGGAATGACGACTCATTGCTGTCCATCTGATAACCGGCCGTATTCGGGTAGATGAGCAGATCGCCCGTGGTCGCCGGGCGGGGGAGTGGGATACGACGCCAGCTCAGCATGTCTTCTTCGAGGCAGGAGGATCCGCCGACGCAGGTCGGGGTGGGGTTTCCCGCACTTCGCGGCCACAGGACGGGATCGGGCAGATATTCACTGTCGAACCATTGTTCGGAAAGGCTGAGGCTGGTGCCGTTCGCGGTGACGATGAGGTACGGGACTTCGTGTGCGGTCCTGACTTTCACGCCCTGGATTCCGAATACGGTGCTACCTGCACTGTCGAGCAGGGCTCGCCCGGGTTCGATTGCCAGTCGAATTCCGTGTCGGCGCAAAAGCTTTGCCAGATCCTGATGTTCCAGAACGGCCGCCAGCATCGCTGGGCCGGGAACCGGGCAGTGGTAGGGATAATAGGAGCCCGGGGCGCGGTCGCGGTGGAACCACCGCGGATTGACGCCGCCGAGGAAGGCTTCCCACGCCCGCGCGGGGACGTAATCGACGCCGAACCCGCCGCCGATGGAGATCGTGGTGATGGGATGGCCGAGAGCCCGGGCATTGCAGCAGCGCTCGATCAGCGCCAGGGCCAGTGCGGCGCGCGGTGCGACTTCATAGCCACTGAGGTGAAAACTGAAGCCTTCCAGCCGAATCGAGCTCGTGTCGACGAAGGCCAGCGCGAGGTCGACTTCGTCGGACGTCATTCCGAGGCGGCTGTCCGAACCCGGCGGCAGGACCCGCAGGAGAACCCGGCTGGTGATGCCGATTGCGCGCAGGCGTACGAGCTCATCGAGATCGTCGACGGCGATCAGGGCCCCGGCCCGGGTGGCCAGCTCCAGGAGCTGGTTCGATTTCGCGGGGCCGGTCACCATCAGGTCGCATCCCCGGATGCCTCCGGTCATGGCCGCCTTCAGTTCGCCGACGCTGGCGACATCGATGCCGGAACCGGCTTCGGCGCAGGCGCGGACGACACACGCTGCCTTATTGGCCTTCTTCCCGTAGTAGATCGCGCCCATGACATCGGCGCTGGTGAAGACCCGTTGGAAGGCTTGAATATTCGCGACGATCCGGTCCGGATACATGACATGGAACGGTCCACCGATCGTTTCGGCCATCTCCCGCAGCAGCTTCGTGTCGGCGAGTAGCTGCTCCTCCCAGTCGGGGCGGTGGGCCGGCATCGGCGCGGCCGTGATGTCGGCTATGCCGGGGGGAACGATCACGGTCTCCACGGAGGCGGACATTTTTCCTCTCGGGTGTGGTGGATGGCCATCGGCCATCCCCGCAGTGGATCCCCGACCCCGGTCCGGGGCTGGTGGCAGCGATTGCCGTGAATCCATCGGATCAAGACGGCTATTCAGTCCCAGGGCGATACTGATTCAGTCCCAGAGCGACACTTCGGTGCCCCGCCCCTCGGCGATGGCGCGGTTGGCCAGCGCGTGCGCGACGGCGATATCGGTGAGCACCAGTCCGCTGTTGTAAACGAAAACTCGTTCGTCGTCGGTTGTCCGGCCCGCCGCCCGGCGGTCGAGAATCTGGGGTAGCTCGGCGTCGACCCTGCGTAGTCGACCGTCGGGACCCGCCATATCGGTTCCGGTCAAAGCCATTTGTTCAGCGCTGGTGGCGATTACGCGATCGGCCTCGACGAGGGTGGAGGGCGCCAGGCCATAGCCGACCAGTACCGCGGTCGCCCCGGGTGCCAGATCCTTGGCCTCGATCGCCACCTGAGTGCCGGGCCCGGCGGTGGCGAGAATGATGTCCGCTTCGCGCGCCGCCGCATACGGGTCGCTCACGATATCGAGTTCGGCGTGCGGATGATGATGCAGCAGTTGCTGATTCACCGCTTCCAATCCTTCCGGGTGGGTGCCGTAGAGCATGAGTCGGTTCAGCTGCGGATTCGCCGCCAGTAGATGGGGTAGCGCATTGCGGCCCTGGGTGCCGGTGCCGATCAGCAGGACGCTGCGCGCTCCCGGCCGGGCGCATTCGCGTACCAGCAGCGCCGAGACCGCGGGTGTGCGCAGGGCGCCGACGCGGGCGCAGTCCATCAGCGCGATCGGGTTCCCGGTGGCATCGTCGTAGAGCGAGATCGTCGTGAAATACCGCTTGTTCGACCTGTCGTGGTGCGGGTCGAATTTGTAGCTGGTCTTCATGGCCACCACCCGGCGCCGCCCGTCGCGTCCCAGCATGGCGTAGGCCACCGACCATCCGTCGGGATGGGCGACGCTGAGTTTGCGGGGGTTGTCCGAATCGCCGCCCGCCAGTGCGAGGTACGCGTCTTCGACGGCCCGCACCACCTCGGCCGGGGAGATCGGGACATCGGCCAGGTCGCTGCGGCTGAGTACGCGGAGCGGGGTGGGGCGGCAGTTCACGTGTTCTGTCCTCGGGTCGTGCGGAACGGTGCCACCACACGCTGACCGTAGCCGTCCTCCCCGGCCTCGGCGTCGCGGCGGCGTTGGGGCAGGCGAATATTGACCCGCTTGAGCCAGCGGTCGGTGCCGTCGTAGCGGGGGGTGAACGGCACCCGCCCGTGCACCACCACGTCATTGTCCACCAGGAGTAGTTCTCCGGGCGCCAAAGCCGCGGTCAGGCACACTCTTTCGAGTTCGCTGCTCAAATGCCGGTAGGCGCCGCGGAATTCGCCGTCGGCACGGTCGAGCGGGGTGTACGCCGGGTCGAAACGCAGTGTAGTCCCGGCCGCGTCGTCGCCGAGGGTGGCGATCGGCGGCGCCGGGGCGTCGCCGAAGGCGCTGCCATAGGAGACGTCCGGCAGGATCGGCAGTCGCGCCGTGCTCAGGATCTTCCGCTGTGCCGCATCGAGTTCCGCGTTCCGGATCGAGGACACGGTGGTCGCGATCCGATCCGGATTGCGCAGGCAGCCGAGCATGAGCAGGTTGGCCCGGTCCGGGTGGAAGGCGTCCTCGGTGTGCGGGCTGAGCAGCGCGGTGCTGCTGGCGCCCGACTGCTCGTGTTCGTGGCCGGGCGTGGGCACGATGTTGTTCACCAGCCGTCCCGCCTGCTGGCCCTCCCAGCCGAAGGGTTCACCGGCGCACCGTGCGAGCAGCAGCATGGCGATATCGAGCTGGAAGGAACCGGACCGCGGTGTCCGGGTTCCGGCCAGTTCGGTCGCCTGCTGCCAGTTGTACGGCGTCGGGCCGAATTCCTCGTCGTCGACGGGAAGCCGGCTGATGATCGCCACGCCCGCCGCGGTGGTGGGCGGCCGCATGGCCTCGTGCACGGCGTCGGGCAGCCGTCCGTACTTGGCGTCGATGTGGCGCAGCAGGACCGGGTGCGAGAGGGTGGTCGCGATCTCCGGGCAGCGCCCGACTGTGACGGCGATCTCAGCAGCGACGTGGCGCACTGCCCGGGCTGCGGATTCGGGCAGGTCGCGTCGTTCGAGCTGAGCTGGGTGGAGCTGACTACGTTCGGGGAGAACGCTTTTCACCAACGGGAGGGCCTTCCTGGCTGGGCGGTGGCATGGTGATCTTGGCTCGGCGAAAGACGCTATTACCCCCGCAGAATTTTGGCAAGCCTTACCTAAGGGCGTGTCGCGGAAATAGCGGATGGGTATGGGATTCCCGTGCGGCGGCCGGTCGAACACGATCGTTACCGGCGACCCGGGCGAACCGTGTTCACGGTGTTCGCCTCCACGCCGATCCATCTGGATGATGAATGGGGTGCGTATCCGAATGGCCGGCCTGCGGGCCCCGCTGACCCGCGCCGGCCTGCTGGGCACGGCCGCCGCGCTGGTATTGCTGACCGGTTGCGGGACAAGCAATCTCACGCCCGTCCCCGACGACATGCCGCCGGGGGCGGGCGCACCGCTGCCGCCGATCGACCTGGATGCGCCGGGGCGCACCGCGATTCAGCTGCGGGACTGGGCGGAGGAGCAGCACGGGCCGACCGGCATTCCGGTGCTGGCCCTGGAGGCCTACGGATACGCGGCGGAGGTGATGGCGCGGTCGAAGCCGGAATGCGGGATCGGCTGGACCACGCTGGCGGGCATCGCGAGCGTGGAGAGCCAGCACGGCACGCACCGCGGATCGCACATCGCCGATGACGGGACGGTGTCGCCGCCCATTCGCGGGCTGCCACTGGATGGTTCGCCCGGGCGCGCGCGAATTCCGGATGTGAGCTCCACCGAGGCGAATCCGGTGTACGTCCGGGCGATGGGTCCGTTCCAGTTCATTCCGGAGACCTGGCAGCGCTGGGGTGTGGACGCCAACGGCGACGGCAAGATCGATCCGGACAATATCGACGATGCGGCCCTCACCGCCGCGCGCTACCTCTGCGCCATGGGCGGCGACCTCACCGGCGCACCCGGCTGGCAGCAGGCGCTGCTCACCTACAACCAATCCACCACTTATATGAACACCGTCCGCTACCGCGCCGCCGCCTACAGCGTGGGCCGCAGTGTCTGATTTGCCCTCCGCTTCGCTCCGGGCGGGTTCGCGGCGCTGGAAGTCTCGTTCTTCCCTCCTTCGCTCCCCCGCTACGTCAGTCCAGAACGAGACGCGCCGCGAACCTGGTGTGTGGCCGTAGTAGTCGGGGAGTGTGTATATCTTGCGGGCGCGCCGATGGGGGGATGCGGCGGCGCGATCCCGGCACAGTAGGCTCGTCAGCGCACGGGTTCGCCGTGCGACCTGCCGAGTCAGCAGCCGAAGGAGTGTCGTTTCGTGGCCATCATCGAACAGGTCGGAGCTCGCGAGATCCTGGATTCGCGTGGCAACCCCACTGTCGAGGTCGAGATCGCTCTCGACGACGGCACCCTCACCCGCGCGGCTGTGCCCTCCGGCGCGTCCACCGGTGAGCACGAGGCCGTCGAGCTGCGTGACGGTGGCGACCGCTACCAGGGCAAGGGCGTGCAGAAGGCCGTCGAGGGCGTCCTCGACGAGATCGCCCCGGCCGTGATCGGTCTCGACGCCGTCGAGCAGCGCACCGTCGACCAGACCCTGCTGGATCTGGACGGCACCCCGGACAAGTCGCGTCTGGGCGCCAACGCCCTGCTGGGTGTTTCGCTCGCGGTGGCCCGCGCGGCCGCCGAGTCCTCGGGCCTGGAGCTGTTCCGCTACGTCGGCGGCCCGAACGCCCACGTCCTGCCGGTGCCGATGATGAACATCCTCAACGGTGGCGCGCACGCCGACTCCGGCGTCGACGTCCAGGAGTTCATGATCGCCCCGATCGGCGCGGCCACCTTCAAGGAGTCGCTGCGCTGGGGCGCGGAGGTCTACCACACGCTGAAGTCGGTGCTCAAGTCCCAGGGCCTGTCGACCGGTCTGGGCGACGAGGGCGGTTTCGCGCCGTCGGTCGCGAATACCCGTGCCGCCCTTGACCTGATCGCCTCGGCGATCGAGAAGGCCGGTTTCAAGCTGGGCAGCGAGATCGCGCTCGCGCTCGACGTGGCCGCCACCGAGTTCTACACCACCGGTGAGGGCTACAAGTTCGAGGGCAAGCTGCACACCGCTGCCGAGATGGCCCAGTTCTACGCCGGCCTGCTCGGCAACTACCCGATCGTCTCGATCGAGGACCCGCTGTCCGAGGACGACTGGGACGGCTGGGTCTCCCTGACCGACCAGATCGGCGACAAGGTGCAGCTCGTCGGCGACGACCTGTTCGTCACCAACCCGGATCGCCTGGAAGAGGGCATCGCCAAGGGCGCGGCCAACGCACTCCTGGTGAAGGTCAACCAGATCGGCACCCTGACCGAGACCCTGGACGCGGTCGAGCTGGCCCACCGCAACGGCTACAAGACCATGATGAGCCACCGGTCCGGCGAGACCGAGGACACCACCATCGCCGACCTGGCGGTGGCGGTCGGCTCCGGCCAGATCAAGACCGGCGCCCCGGCCCGTTCGGAGCGTGTCGCCAAGTACAACCAGCTGCTGCGTATCGAGGACGCCCTGGGCGACTCGGCGCGCTACGCCGGTGACGCCGCCTTCCCGCGATTCGCGTTCGAAGGCTGAATAATCGGTAGCTCGAGCCCCGACCCGGACCCCGAGAGTTGGGACTACTACTGAATTTCGAGGTGTGAGATGACGGAGCGACGGGCGCGCGGAACTAGTCCAGCAGGACGAAGTGACCGGCGCCCGTCGCGCTCCGCTCGCGCCAAGAGCGGCTCGGCCGGGAAGCGGAACGAATCCGCCGCCCCGAAATCCGGTGCCGCCGCGAAATCTTCGAGCTCGAGCAGTAGCCGCACGACCTCCGGGAAGCCGGCTCCCAAGCGTCGCACCGCCCCCAGGACGGCCGCGAAAGCCGAACGGCACGAACGCAAGATCCTCGGCCTGTCCACCGGTCGCGCGGTGCTGCTGGCCGCCGTGCTGGCGGGGCTCGCGCTCACCCTGGCGGTGCCGCTACGCACCTACTTCGCGCAGCGCTCGGACGCCGCCGACCTGGCCGCACAGCATCGCCAGCTGGAGGAGGAGGTCGTGAGCCTGCGCGATCGCCGTGCGCAGCAACAGGATCCGAACTACATCAAGGCCGAGGCCCGGGACCGCCTGCGGCTGGTGATGCCGGGGGACACGCCCTACATCGTGCAGATACCCGAGATCGAGCAGCCGGCCATCCCGACCCAGCCCGCCAAACCCCGGGAGCCCGACCCCTGGTACACGCAGCTGTGGCACAGCGTTTCCTCGCCGCAGCCCGTCGCCGCCCCGGCTCCCACCCCGCCACCCGCACCGGCGCCCCCGCCGCGCGCCCCCACCGAGGAAGGACAACCCAGGTGACCGCAGCCGAGAACGTCCCCGGCGAGCGCGATCTCGCGATCGTCGCCGAGCAACTGGGCCGGGCTCCGCGCGGCGTGCTCGCCATCGCCTACCGCACTCCGGACGGCCTGCCCGCGGTGGTCAAGACCGCGCCCAAGCTCCCGGACGGCACCCCCTTCCCGACCCTGTACTACCTGACGGACCCGCGCCTGACCGCCGAGGCGAGCCGTCTGGAGACCACCGGGCTGATGCGCGACATGTCCGAACGCCTCACCCGCGACCCGGAACTCGCCGCCGCCTACCGCGCCGCGTACGACAGCTACCTGTCCGAGCGCAATGCCATCGAGGACCTCGGCACCGACTTCGCGGGCGGCGGCATGCCCGACCGGGTCAAGTGCCTGCACGTTCTCATCGCCCACTCCCTGGCCAAGGGCCCGGGCCTCAACCCCCTCGGCGACGAGGCCGTCGCCCTGGCCGCCGACCACGGCCTGCGCGGCACCGCCATTCCGGCCGACTGGCCGAAATACGAGGAGTACCACACCGATTCGGCGACCGCCGGCGAATGAGCCGGCCGCGCCCGGATGAACAACCGGCCGGCACCGGTCCGGCGGGCGCGCGCCGATGCGGAGCAGGGCGCGAGCCCAGCCGCTCTCGCGAGGTTCGATCGACCCCGCCGGCAGCGGATGGGTAGGCTGCCGAGGGCGTGGAGTCGGCCGCCGGGTGCCGGGCCGGAGTCGGCCGCGCCGCCGCGCGGGCGGGGCGGCCTGCTCGGCGAGATGTGTTCAGAACCAGTCGAATTCAGAGGTCAGGGATGAGCAACGCAGAGTTCGCGCGGAGTGCGGCCCCCGGTGCGGAAGCGCACGAGCGGATCGCGGGCGTCGACTGTGGGACCAACTCGATCCGGCTCTTGATCGCCGATGTCGCGCGCGACGCCGACGGTAAGCCGCATCTGACCGATGTGCATCGGGAGATGCGGATCGTGCGACTGGGCCAGGGCGTGGACGCCACCGGTGCGCTGAATCCCGAAGCGATCGAACGCACCCGGGTGGCGCTGGGCGACTATGTCGACCTCATGCTGAAGCACGGTGTGACGCGGGTGCGGATGGTGGCCACCTCCGCCACGCGCGATGCCGCCAACCGCGAGGACTTCTTCACCATGACCGGCGTCGAGCTGGGCCGGGTGGTGCCGGGGGCCCAGGCCGAGGTCATCAGCGGCGACGAGGAGGCGCGGCTGTCCTTCGCCGGTGCCGTCGGCGAACTGTCCAGCGCCGCAGGACCTTTCGTAGTGGTGGATCTCGGCGGCGGGTCGACCGAGGTGGTGCTGGGCGACGCGTCCGGCGTGCACGCGGCGTACTCGGCCGATATCGGCTGCGTGCGCATCACCGAGCGCTGCCTGCACGGCAATCCGCCCACCCGCGAGGAGGTCGCCTCGGCGCGCTTCTTCGCCTCGGAGCGGCTGGCGCAGGCGTTCGGTGTGGTGCCGGTGGAGCGTGCGCACACCTGGGTGGGTGTGGCCGGGACCATGACCACGATCGCCGCGGTGTCACTGGATCTGCCCGAATACGATTCGGACCGTGTGCATCTCACCCGCCTGCCGCTGGCCGACCTGCGCAAGGTGTGCGATCGGCTGATCGGCATGAACCACGACGAGCGGGCCGCGCTCGGGCCCATGCATCCGGGCCGGGTGGACGTGATCGGTGGTGGCGCGGTAATAGCCGAAGTGCTTGCCGATGAGCTGGCGCGGCGTGCCGGGATTCGCGAGCTGATTGTCAGCGAACATGACATCCTGGATGGCATCGCACTGTCCATTGCCTGATCAGGTCACTTATCAAGTGGCCGCAGGATATCTGCCCCTCACCCCCGCGCATCCTGAACATTCCCTTGGCAATTGTGACGCAGGTTAACATCTGAGGTTGCTGTCGGATTGCCTTTTATGGGAGGGTCGCCGGTATGTCAGGAGTAGCTCACGACGCGAAACCGGCCACTGAACGGACCCTGTTCGGCCACCCCATCGGTATCGCGAATCTGTTCGGCGTCGAATTGTGGGAACGGTTCTCGTTCTACGGAATGCTCACGATTCTCGGCTACTACCTGTACTACACCGCCACCGACGGCGGCCTCGGCATGGCCAAGTCCACCGCCACCGGCATCGTCGGCGCCTACGGCGGTCTGGTCTATCTGTCGACCGTGCTCGGCGCGTGGATCGCGGACCGGCTGCTCGGCTCGGAGCGCACCGTCTTCTACGGCGGCGTCGTCGTCATGGCCGGCCACATCGCGCTGGCCATCCTCCCCGGCCTGACCGGTGTCGGCGTCGGCCTGGTGCTGGTCGCGCTGGGATCGGGTGGCTTGAAAGCGAATGCCTCCTCGTTGCTGGGCACCCTCTACGACAAGGACGATCCGCGCGCGGACGGCGGCTTCACCCTGTTCTATCTGGGTATCAACCTGGGCGCCTTCGCCGGTCCGCTGATCACCGGCCTGCTGCAGGATCATGTCGGCTTCCACTACGGTTTCGGCGCCGCCGCCATCGGTATGGCGATCGGCCTCACCCAGTACGTCATCTTCCGCAAGAACCTGGGCGAGCACGGCCGCGATGTGCCGAACCCGTTGCCGCGCACCGCGATTCCCAAGGTTGTGACGGCCTTCGCCGCGATCCTCGTGGTGGTCGCCTTCGCCTGGGCCACCAGGCTGGTGACCCTGTCCAACCTGCCCGACACCACCACCTTCGTGATCGTCGTGGCCTCGATCGCCTACTTCGCCATCATGCTCACCAGCGAAAAGGTGACCCCGATCGAGCGCACCCGGGTGCGCGCCTACATGCCGCTGTTCATCGCGAACGCGGTGTTCTGGTCGCTGTTCCAGCAGATCTTCACCGTGCTGGCGGTGTACTCCGACGAGCGCATGAACTGGTCCATCTTCGGCTGGACCGCGCCGTCGAGCTGGATCGGTTCCATGGAGCCGGTGTGGATCATCGCGCTGTCGCCGCTGTTCGCGATCATGTGGACCCGCCTGGGCATGCGCTCCCCGAGCACCCCGCGCAAGTTCTCGCTGGGCGTGATCGGGATGGGCGCGGCCTTCCTGCTGTTCACCCTGTTCGCGGGCAGCCACGGCAAGTCGGTGTCGTTCGTGATCGTGTTCTTCATCCTGGGCGCGTTCGCGGTCTCGGAGCTCATGCTCTCGCCGATCGGTCTGTCGGTCACGACGAAGTTGGCCCCCAACGCTTTTCGCGCTCAGATGATGGCCCTGTACTTCTTCTCGGTCGGCATCGGCACCTCGATGTCGGGCGTGCTGTCCAAGTTCTACGACCCGTCCCACGAACTGGTGTACTTCGGCATCACCGGCCTGGTGGCCATGGCCGTCGGCGCGATGGTCTGGGCCGTCGCGCCCTGGATCAGCCGCCACATGGAGGGCGTGCACTAACTCCCGTCGTCACATGCCCGGCATGGCCAGGAATTCGTAGATGTCGATGGTGCCGCCCCATTCGGTGTGCGGGTGGCCCTTCAGCACCTCCTGAAGGGCTTCGCTGGAGTCGGCCTGCAGGATGGAGAAGCCGCCGATCCCGCCGTCGGCATTGAGGGATCCGGGTCCCAGCGGCGACCCGAGATCGACGATCGCCGACCCCGCCCGACCGGCCCAGTCCATCCAGGCCTTCATGCCCGCCGCCTGGGCTTCGGCGGTGGTCTGGGCCATCCGCTCGCGAGCGGACTGATCCGACTTGTAGATCACCAGGAATTTGGTCATTGGTGACTCCTGACTGTATCCCGGTCGAATCCGGCTGACCGGGCCCTTTCCGACTGGTTCGCCAATCGTATGCCGACGCTCCGGCGATGGTGGGGAATGGGTGGCCGAACGCATCCGTCGACGCGTGACGGGAGACCGGTCTCGAGTACTTAAGTACGACAGATTCCCGGTCACGCGGATCTTCATAACGTGGTGTTCATCAAGTTCGAACCAGCGATCCGAGCCAAAGGGATTCCCATGTTCTTCACCACCCCCACCGACGGCACCACGCTCGCCTACGAGGACTACGGCACCGGACCGGCCATCGTGTTCGTCGCCGGGGCCATGCTCGCTTCCGATATGTGGGAATACCAGATCCCCTTCTTCGCCGACCTCGGCTACCGCTGCATCTCGCTGGACCGCCGCGGCCACGGTCGCTCCGACCGGCCGCGCGGCGGCTACGACCTCGACACCACCGTCGACGACCTGGCGGCCCTGCTCGACCACCTGGACCTGACCGAGGCCACCCTGGTCGGGCATTCCACCGGCGGCGTGGAGATCGCCCGCTACCTGGCCCGGCACGGCGAATCCCGGGTGGCGCGAGTGGCTTTCGTCAGCTCGATGCTGCCGTTCCTGAAGCTCACCGACGACAACCCGGGCGGGGCTCCGGTGGCGGTGCTCGAGGACATGCTGCACCGCATCCGCGCCGACCGGCCCAAGTGGCTGGCCCGGCAGTCGCAGCTGTACTTCGCCGAGCAGTTCGGCACCGAGGTGTCGCCCGAGCAGTCGGACCTCACCTACCGGCAGTGCCTGTCGACCGCGCCGTGGGCGACGCTGAAGATCCAGGAGGCGGTCTTCCACGCCGACAGCCGGGAAGCGGTGCGCGGCATCACTGTTCCGGCGCTGATCGTGCACGGCGACGCCGACTTCTCGGCGCCGATCGACATGACCGGCCGCCGCACCGCCGAGCTGCTGCCCGGTGCGACCTACCGCGAGTACCCGGCCGCCGGGCACGGGCTCTATGTCACCCATGCCGAGCAGCTCAACAACGACCTGCTCGAGTTCATCAAGGCATGACCCGGCGGGCACGATGATCAATGAAGTTGTGCGGCAATATCCTTCAGCTCGCCCCGCGAGGTGACGCCGAGCTTCGGGTACGCCTTGTAGAGGTGGTAGCCGACGGTGCGGTGGCTAAGGAACAGCTGCGCGGCGATGTCGCGGTTGGACAGGCCCTGCGCGGCGAGGCGGACGATCTGCAATTCCTGCGGGGTCAGGCCGGTCGCGGTACGGCGCGACGGACCCGGATCGGAATCCGGTGCGCCGGCCGCGGTGAGCTCGTGGCGGGCGCGCCTGGCCCACCGGTCCAGTTCCAGCCGTTCGAAGACCTCGAGGGCTGCGTGCAATCGGGTGCGCGCCTCGGCCTTGCGGCGGGCGCGGCGCAGCCATTCGCCGTAAAGCAGAGCGGTACGGGCGAATTCGATGGGACGGGCCTCACGGTCGTGCAGCTCGAGCGCCTTCGCGTACAGGTCTTCGGCATTCTCGTCGTCCAGCAGCGCGCGGCAGCGCAGCACCAGGGCATCGGCCCAGCCCTGTCCCACCGACTCCGCCCAGCCGGCGAAGTTCGTGAAGGGCGCCGCGGCGCGCTCCGGGGCCCCGATTCGCACGGCGGCCTCGACCAGATCCGGCACCGCCCGGGTGGCGCAAATATGGTGATCGAACGGCGATTTCGTCAAACGCTCGAAGCGCGACAGCGCCGATTCCGCTCGCCCGGCCCCGAGGTCGAGTAGTCCCAGCGACCAGTGCGCCCACGGTGCGCCCGGCGCGATCGCTCCCGGCGTATCCCCGGTGAGGCCGAGCTCGGCCTGCGCCCGGCACTCGTCCTCATCGCCGCGCAGTGCGTCCAGATGCGCCAGCACACTGCTGAGTTGGCGCACCCACTGCTGCTGACCGGTGTCGCGGGCGAGGTCGCGGGCCTCGACCGTCGCGGTGCGCGCATCGCGCAGGCGGCCGGTGAAGATATCGGCCTCGGAGGCAAAGAACAGGACGGTCGGCAGCCGCCCTGCGGCACCGGCGGCACGATGCTTACCCTCCAGGGACACGGCCAGATCGAAGGCGGGCCCGTCCTGGCCGCGCGCGAGCGCGATGCCGCAGAGGATCGACAGCACCTGGTCGGAAACCTCTCCCCGGGAACGGATTTCGCCGAGAATGTCCGTCAGCGCCAGGGGCCGGCCCGGGCCACGCTCGAACAGCCGGCCGATGAACCGCGTCACCGGGGTCACCGGCAGCGCATCCGGCAACCGCAGGTCCGCAAGGTGGTCGAGGACCTCCCGCAAATCGGCCTCGCCCAGATACCACCCGGTGTGTATGGCTTGCACCAGCATGTCCGCCGCCTGTGCGGGTTCGGTGGCCGCGATACTGGTCGCCGCGTCGATCAGCAGCCGGTGCGCGTCCGGAAACTTGCCCTGCCAGAAGAGGGACAGCGCCCGCACCTGGGAAAGACTGGCGCGCAACGATTCCGAGCTCACCTCGTGGGACGTGCGCCGGGCCAGCTCGGCCGCCCGCTCCAGATCCCCCGACTCCAGCGCCGCCTGGGCGGCCAGCGTCTGACGTCGCCTCCGATCCTCCGGCCGATCGCTGAGCCGGGCCGCCCGATCGTAGGCGGCGGCCGCCGCCTTGTGCCCGCCACGTTCGCGCGCGCGAACAGCGCTGCGCTCCAAAGCATCCGCCACCTCGGCATCGGGACCGAGGGCGGCCGCCGCGCGATGCCAGGCCCGCCGATCCGCCTGCTCGGGCGCATCCAGCGCCTCGGCCAGGGCGCGGTGCACCGCCAATCGCTGTCCCAGCGGGGCACGTTGGTACACCGCCGCGCGAATCAGCGGGTGGCGGAACATGATCGACAGGTCGGCTCCGGTCCCGCGCTGCAACAGTCCGGCTGCCTCGGCGGGCGCGAGATCATCGATGCCCGCTCCCAGGCTCGCCGCCGCACGCAGCACGACGGCGGGCTCAGTGGATTCATCGGTGGCCAGCACCGTGAGCAGGGTCTGGGTCGGCTCCGGCAGCCGACTGATCCGGCCGTGGAAGGCCAGCCGCAGCCGATCGGTCAGGGGCAGCGCGCCCGTAGCGAGATCCGGCGTCGATTCGGCGGCCATCGCCAGCGGCAGCTCGCGCAGGGCCAGCGGATTGCCGCGCGCCTCGGCCAGCAGCCGGTAGCGCACGGCCGGGGTGAGCGCATGCTCATCCAGCAGGGCCGCCGCCGCCTCGTGGGACAGACCGGTCAATCGCTGCTCCGGCAGTCCCGCCGCCTCGAACGATCCCTCGCCCTCACGGACGCCGAACAGCATGGCCACGCCCTCGGCCTGCAGCCGCCGGGCCGCGAACAGCAGCGCGTCCTGCGAGGCCCGGTCCAGCCACTGCGCGTCGTCGACCACGACCAGCAGCCCGGCGCCGTCGGCATAATCCGTGAGCAGCGACAACACCGCCAGACCGGTGAGCATGGGCTCGCGCCCGCCGGGGCCGAGGCCGAGTGCGCCCGCCAGCGCCGCCCGCTGCGGTTCCGGCAGGCCGGGCAGCCGGTCCAGGGCGGGGCGCAGCAGCAATTGCAGTCCGGCGAACGGCAATTCGGCCTCGACCTCGACGCCGGTGCCGCGCAGCACCCGCACGGCGTCCGCCCGCGCGGCGGCGTATCCGAGCAGTGCCGTCTTGCCGATCCCGGGTTCACCGCGCAGCACCAGCGCCGCGCTGTGCCCGTCGCGCGCACCCTCGATCAGGGTGTCGAGCGCCCGCTGTTCGCGCTCGCGTCCACGCAGCTGCGGAATGTGTTCGGCCACGGTCGTTCTCACACCCTCCCGCCCCGCACCGCACCATCGCGGCGGGGCATCCCCTCCATCATGGCGGGTTCCGGATCCGGGACCGATCCGAGCTCCCGTGCCCTCAAACGTGACCTGCCTCACTCGGCAAGTTTGCCGAGTTCGATAAGTGCTGGTGACAGCACACTTTCAGCATGCTATGGGTCTGCGGTTCACCCGATAATCGGATGAATTCTGTCGGACCCCGCCGGAATACTGACCGGAGACCGATGAGTTGAGCGATCTGTCCCCGTCTGCATGGATATGGCCCCCCGGACGGCACTGTCGCCGATTCCACGTCATCCCCTCGAATACGAACACCCCCGGAGGTTTTCCGATGCCCGATCTATCCGCTAGCTCGACCAAGCAGCGGACGCCAACGGTCATCCGGTTGCTGGTGCTCGCGACCTTCACGGTGATCTTGAACGAGACCATCATGATCAATGCGATTCCGCGGCTCATGACGGATCTTCACGTGACCGAGCGGTCCGCGCAGTGGGTGTCCACGGCGTTCATGCTCACCATGGCGGCGGTCATTCCGGTGACCGGCTGGTTCCTGCAGCGCGTCAGCACCCGGCGCGCGTACTCCCTCGCGATGGGTGTCTTCCTCCTCGGTACCGCGGTGGCCGCGATCGCGCCGTCGTTCGCGGTGCTGCTGATCGGCCGGGTCGTCCAGGCCGGCGGCACCGCGGTCATGATGCCGCTGCTCATGACCACCCTGATGACGGTCGTCCCCGAGCACGACCGCGGCCGCGTGATGGGCAATGTCACCCTGGCCATCTCGGTCGCCCCGGCCATGGGCCCGGTCATCTCCGGCCTGGTGCTCCAGATCGGTTCGTGGCGCTGGCTGTTCGCGCTGGTGCTGCCCATCGCCGCGGCGGTGACCTGGTTCGGGCTGCGCAAGCTGGAGAACGTCGGTGAGCCGCAAGCGGGTTCGATCGACTGGTTCAGCGTGGCGTTCGCGGCCCTCGGCTTCGGCGGGCTGGTGTACGGCCTGAGCAAGTTCGGTGCGGGCAGCGCGCTCACTCCGGCGCTGATCGTCGCCGGCGGTGTGGCCCTGGTCGCCATCTTCGTCTTCCGTCAGGTGTACCTGCAGCGCAACGGCAGCCCGCTGATGGATCTGCGAATCCTGTTGGCCGGCGCCTACGCCAAGGCATTGGTCCTGATGGCCGTGGCCTTCCTGGCCATGATGGGCTCGATGATCCTGCTGCCGCTGTACCTGCAGAACCTGCGCGGCCTGAGCCCACTGCAGACCGGTCTGCTGGTCATGCCCGGCGGTCTGGCCATGGGCCTGCTCGGTCCGACCGTGGGCCGGCTGTTCGACCGGTTCGGCGGCCGGGTCCTGGTGATTCCGGGCGCGATCGGCATCACCGCCGCCCTCGTCGGCTTCACGCAGCTCTCGCTGACCACGCCGTATCCCGCGCTGGTGGCGCTGCACATCCTGCTGATGGTATCGCTGGCCGCCGCCTTCACGCCGGTGTTCACGCTGGGTCTGGGCGCGCTGCCGATGCACCTGTACTCGCACGGCAGCTCCATGCTGGGCACGTTGCAGCAGGTGGCCGCCGCCTTCGGTACCGCGCTGGTGGTGACGGTCATGACGTCGCGGGCCACCCATCTGACCGATGGCGGCGCCAACCCGCTCGACGCTCACCTGTCCGGCATGCGGCTGGCGTTCGCGGTCTCCGCGGCGCTGGCGCTGATCGTCATCGTGATGGCGGTGCTGCTGCCCAATCGCGCCGAATCGCCGGAGCCGGTCGAGGATTCGCCCGAGGCCCTGGACGCGTCCGGCGTCGCACTGGTCAAGGACTGACTCTCCGAGCGTGAAAGCGCCCGTGGCCCGACGCCACGGGCGCTTTCCCGTATCGAGGGTCCGGCAGCCTGTATAGATAAGCGTTCTTTATCGCTGAGTGTGTGAGCTGCCCCTTGGTCGGGCTCGGGAATTCCAGTGAACTGAATGGCATGAGCAGCACAGACGAGACCCGGACGGTGATCGAGAACTACATTCGCGCCCTGCAGGGCGGCGAGGCGGTCGAGCGGCGCGGCGAGTTCTTCGCGCCCGATGCCACCTGGACGCTGGCCGGGGACCTGCCGACCTCGGGCACCTGGGTCGGACCGGATCAGATCTTCCACGGCTTCCTGCCCGCCATGCTGGCGCGCTTCGACACCACCAAACCCATGAGGCAGGAGGTGCGTGGCGTGATCGCCGATGGGGACCGCGCCGTGGCAGAGTGGACCACCCGCGCGACCACCGCGGCGGGCGCGGAGTATGTCAACGATGTCGTCATCGCCTTCCGCGTCGTCGACGGCCGAATCGCGGAAGCCCGGGAATATTTCGACACCGCGTACGCGAATCGCGTGCTGTTCGCCGGTAATTGACGTGCTGTTCGCTGGCAATCGAGAACGTACCCACTGACAGCGGAATACCAGTGCGGCCGACGAGGCTGTCGTGAAAACGGCCGGCGTGGCCGAGATGGAGGAGAAGATTCATGCGAGTACTGATCATCGGGGCCGGCGGCTACCTGGGTTCCGCGGTCGCCGAACGCTTTACCGGACTGGGCCACGAGGTGGTGGCACTGGTACGGCCGGGTAAGGACGGCGAGGCCGGATTCGAGACGCGCACCGGCGATCTCGCCGATCCGGCATCCCTCACCGCCGCCGTCACTCCCGATATCGACGCCGTGGTCAACCTCGCCACCCCCAGTGGAGACGCGGACGTGGACGCCGCCGCCATCGCCGCCCTCACCGACCCGCTGCGCGGCACCGGCAAGCCCTTCGTCTACACCAGCGGCGTCTGGGTCCTCGGCGCGACCGATGGCGCCGACGAATCCGCGGCCACCAACGCCATTCCCATCGTCGGCTACCGCCCGGTCATCGAACGCCAGGTCCTCGCCCTCGCCGATGCGGGCGTTCGCGCCGCGGTCATCCGCCCCGGCATCGTGCACGGCCGCAATGGCGGAATCCCCGCTCTCCTGGTCGATCTCGCCCGCAAGCACAACGCCCCGGTCGTCGTCGCCGACTCCAGTGTCGTGTGGCCCACCGTTCATGTGGACGACCTGGCCGACCTCTTCGTGAAGGTCGTCGAATCGGCTCCGGCGGGCACCATCTGGCACGCGATCACCGAGCCCGCCGTCTCGGTGCTCGACCTCGCCACCGCTGCGGCCCAGGCCGCCGGCGTCTCGGGCGACCCGGTGATCTGGCCTCTCGCGGAAGCCGAAGCCGCCCTCGGCGCTCCTTTCGCCGAAGCCTTGGCCCTCAGCCAATCCGTCACCGGTCACGCCGCCCGCGCCGACCTGGGCTGGAACCCCCAGGGCCCCAGCGCAACAGCCGACCTGAGCGCCGGTTCCTACCGCTGATCAAAGGCAGGCGCGGTGGCCGCCCGCATCGAGCGGCCACCCGGCCTCGCTGGAGTTCCGGCAATCGCCGACCGCCGCGTCTCCGAACTGCTTGCGGCGCAACGATCAAGCCCCGGCGGGGACTTTGTCGAGGAAGCCGTAGACGCGTTCGATGCGTCCGTCCTCGGCGAGGGCGGCGACGTCGAAGCCGACGACCAGGGGCTCCGCGCCCGGGGTGCCGAGGTGCCAGGTGAAGCGGGCGATGTGGTGGTTCGCGTCCACCGGAGCACCGAGGCTGAATTCCATTCCGGCGAACTGAGCCTGGACGGCGGCGATGGTGGCATCCAACCCGGCGTGCCCGCGGACCGAGCACAGCGGGTCGGTGTATTCGGCGTCGTCGGTGAACAGTTCGGCGACCAGGGCCGCGCGGGCCGAGGCGTCAGTGGTGTTCCAGGCGGTGAGGTAGCGCTGGACGAGTTCGTTGATGTCGCTCATGTCGGTTCTCCTTGCTGGTGTGAACTTGATGAGCACAACGTTATGAAGAATGCCGGACCTGGGAATCTGTCGTACTTAAGTACTCATGACCGGTCTCCCCGCACCACGGTTGCCCGCTCGTCCGGAGACGGTCCATCACGAATCCGATGTCATTCGGGCGCGGGATCGTCCGTGCCCGCTGCCCGGCGGGGTCGTTGGCGCTGCTCTGTATAGTCGGGCGAACATTTTGTGATGATGGTGGGAACCCGGTGGGAATCCGGGACGGTCGCGCCACTGTGTCCGGGCCGCTGCGGCGGTACGGGAGTCAGACCTCACATCGCCACAGCCCTACGTGCGGGGACGCGGGTTCCCCGAGAAGGTCTCTGCGCGCATGTCTGTCGATCCTGCTTCGAATTCCGCTGTCCCCGTGCGCCGTCGGTTGCGGCATGTCCTGCACGACTGGTCGCGACGGGACTGGATCGAGGCGGGGGTGCTGCTCGGGGTGGTCGCGGCCATCCATGTGGTGGCGTTCGGGCTGTTGTTCGGGGCGGTGGCGCCGCACAGCTATCAGCTCGGCTCGCAGGTGTTCGGGGTCGGATTGGGTTTCACCGCCTACGCCTTCGGCCTGCGGCACGCGTTCGACGCGGACCACATCGCGGCGATCGACAATACGACCCGGAAGCTGATGGCCGATGGGCAGCGGCCCAAGTCGGTGGGGTTCTGGTTCGCCATGGGGCACGCGACGATCGTGTTCGTGCTGGCGGCGCTGGTGGTGGCCGGGGCGCGGGTGGTCGGCGAGCTGGTCGACGACGACTCGCCGACCCGCAAGACCCTGGGCGTCGTCTCGACGGTGGCGTCCGGATCGTTCCTGTATCTGATCGGGTTGCTCAATGTGGTTGCGCTGATCGGGATCTGGCGGGTGTTCCAGCGCAGCCGGCACGGCGAGTTCGATGCCGAGGAGCTGGAGGCCGCCCTGCAGGCCCGGGGTGCGCTGGCCCGGCTGCTGGGCCCGGTCATGCGGGCGGTGCGCCGGCCGGCGCAGGTGTATCCGGTGGGCGTGCTGTTCGGGCTGGGCTTCGACACCGCGACCGAGGTCGCGTTGCTGGCCCTCGCCGGTTCCGGGGCCGCGGCCGGGCTGCCCTGGTACGCGATCGTGGTGCTGCCGCTGCTGTTCGCCGCGGGCATGAGCCTGATGGACACCCTTGACGGACTGTTCATGAACGTGGCTTACGACTGGGCCTTCTCCGAACCGATCCGCAAGATCTACTACAACCTCACCATCACCGCCCTGTCGATCGCGGTGGCGCTGGTCGTCGGCTCCATCGAACTGATCACCGTCCTCCACGACGACGCCGATTTCGTCAACCCGATCACCGACTGGATCGCCGGAATCAATCTGAACAATGTCGGATTCGGCATTGTCGGCCTGTTCGTGCTGGCCTGGATCATCGCCGTCGCCTACTGGCGCTGGGCCAAGGTCGAGCAGCGCTGGTCCTCGGCCCCGTCGGAGTGAATCCGGCCTGCCGGCCGCGGTGATCGCACCGCGATGGTGAACCCGGGCGGGACCTGTGCCGTCGTATCGACGTGTGCCCGATCCCGGCACTGCAATCATGGGATGACATGAGGCTCGAGAAGCCCTCTGGCACAGGCGTTCGCGTGGTGATGCGACGATGGACCGTGCCATGACCGACCCACTCGTGACCCCGGTGTCGCGTGCCGTGCGGGCGGCGATTTTCGCCGTGATCGCCGTCGCGGTGTCGGCCGCTGGGCACGGTCATGTGGTCGGGCACGGGCTGTCGTTCTCGGCGCTGGTAGTGGCGTGCGCCGGGACCGCCGCGGTGGCATGGGCTTTCGCCGATCGGCAGTGGGGTGTGCTGCCCATCGTCGGTGGTTTGGCGGGCATGCAGTTGGTGCTGCATCTGTGGTTCGGGCTCGCGCCCATGTCGGGCGGCCACATGAACCACGTTGCGGGGATGAGCGGCGCCGCGAGCGCCGGGTCGAGCACGCCTGCGATGATCGCGGCGCATTGCGTGGCCGCGATGTTCTGCGGCATCTGGCTGTGGCGCGGCGAACGGGCTTTGTTCGCACTGCTGCGCGCGCTGTACGCGCGCTTTTTCGTGCCGCTGCTGCTCGTCTATCTCCATACGAGTGTGCCCGCCGGCCTGTCGTCCGGGCGGGTGGTGGAACACCGGGTTCCGAAGCCGTCGGAAACCCTGCTGCGGCATGTGCTGGCTCGTCGCGGCCCGCCCGTGTGTGCATTCCAGGTCTGAACAGTTCACTGCCGGTGGCGAATTCGCCTGCCGGTGACTGATCGACCGCCCCCTTCGCGGTGTGCCGCTGATCGTGCGGCGACCGATTCCGATCGACGTCTCATTGCTGTGGCGTCTGCAATCGAAGGCTTGGCAATGCACCTAATCCCTTCCGCGCCAGCGTCTGCGCGCGGCCTCGTCCGGGCGAACCCGGTCCCGAACAGTCCCGCGGTCTCGGCGGATGATCAGTTGACCGCGCTCGCGCTGGCCGCCGGTCGTGGCGACCGCGGCGCCCTCGAAGAATTCATTCGCGGGACCCAGCGCGACATCTGGCGTTTCACCGCGCATCTGACCGATGTGCAATCCGCCGACGACCTCACACAGGAGACCTACCTCCGTGCGTTGCGCAGCCTGCCCGGTTTCGCCGGCAGGTCCTCGGCGCGAACCTGGTTGCTGTCCATCGCCCGGCGCACCGTCGTGGACCGGATCCGAAGCGCCGCGGTGCGCCCGAAGAAGGCCACCGGCGACTGGCAGACCGCGATCGATGAACGCTGCGAGCGTGACAGTTCCGACTTCCCCGAAATGCTCGCCATCGCCGATCTTTTGCGCGGCCTGCCCGACGACCGCCGGGAGGCGTTCGTGCTCACCCAGATGCTCGGGCTGTCCTATGCGGAGGCGGCCCAGGCCGTCGGCTGTCCGGTCGGGACCGTCCGGTCCCGGGTGGCCCGTGCCCGGGAATCGCTCGTCCTGGCGTGGCAGGAGCCCGACCGGCCCATCGTCACGAAACCGAGCTGAGCGGCGAGTTCGGCGGCAGTTGTCGCAGGATGTCGGCTGTGAGGTCGGGAACCGGGGAGCCGGGGTGCGCTGTCAGCGTCCGCTGCAGCGATTCCGCGCGCCGGTACCAGGAACGGCAGTCGGCGCAGGCGTCCAGGTGCCGATCGGTCGATTCGGCCGCGATGGGCTCCTGTTCGCCGTCGATTCGCGCGGACAGCGTTTCGCGGATCGTTTCGCACCTCATGGCTCAATGGTCGCGCAGGCCCGGCGGGAAGTTCCCGGCGGGCCGCACCGGGCCGCGGGTCCCGGGCGAATCCGCGGGAACCGGGGCCGCCGTTCGTTCGACTTGTCGGATGTGAGTATGCGCGCGGAAACACCGGCGGTCACGGCCATCCGCAGCTCGGTGCTGACGGTGCTGCTGACCACGGCGATGGCCCTGTCCATGCTGCCGCTGTTCCTGCTGGGCGCGCTGGGTCCCCGGCTGGTCGGCGAATTCGGCATTGCCACCGGGCAACTGGGGTTGCTGGTGGCGGCCGGGTTCGGGGTGGCGGCGGTACTGTCGCCGGTGGTCGGTCCGATGGTGGCGGCACTGGGGGCCCGGCGTTGCCTGATCGGACTGTTCGCGCTGTCCGCGCTGGCCCTCGCCCTGTTCGCGGCGGCACCGGGCTACGACGGGCTGGTGGCGGCGATCACGGTGTCCGGGCTTGGGCAGGCCCTGGCCAACCCGGCGACGAATCAATTGATCGCAAACCGTGTTCCGGCCGCCATGCGCGGTGCTGTGGCGGGATGGAAGCAGTCGGGCGTGCAGTTCGGCGCGTTTCTCGCGGGGTTGCCCCTGGCGGCGATCGCGGGCGCGGTGAGCTGGCGTGCGGCCGTGGCCACGGCGGCGGCGATCGCGGCGCTGGCGGCAGCGGCGGCGCTCGCGGTGGCGAAAGATCCACAGCCGCCGCGCTTTCCGCCACTGGTGGTGGCGCGCCCGCACGGCGCGGCAGGCTGGATGTGCGGCTACTCGGTACTGCTCGGAACCGGAATCTCGGCGATCAACACCTATATCGCGCTGTACGCCGCCAAGCAGCTGGGGCTGTCGGCGGGCGCGGCGAGCGCCCTGGTCGCCGTGCTCGGCGTCGCCGGAATCGCCGGGCGAGTGGGCTGGACCCGATGGTCGTCCCGATTGCCGACCCCGGCGATGCTGCTGGGGCCCTTGGCCTGCGGCGCGGCGGTCGCGGCGCTGGGAATTCTCGCCGGGACCTGGTGGAGCGGGTGGGTGTGGCTGGGCGCGCTCGGCATCGGCTGCTGTGCGGTCTCGGCGAATGCAGTCTCGATGATGACCGTCATCGCGACGGCCGCGCCCGAGCATGTGGGCCGTGACTCGGCGGTGGTGTCGGCGGGGTTCTTCGCCGGATTCGTCATCGGTCCACCGGTTTTCGGTGCGCTCGTGGACACCTCGGACGGCCGCTACGGACCCGCGTGGACCCTGGTGTCGTGGGCGTTCCTGGCGGCGGCAGCGGTGGCGTGGTGGTGGCGTGCGCGGATCGAGGCTGATGCGCGATGACTTCGGAGACGGATCGAACTGGCCGGGCACTTCCGGGCATGCGCGCAGCCGCTGCGCTGGGGTCGATCCTCGACAGCATCGCGGTGACCGAAGCGGCTGTGCGAGATCGATTTCCGTTGTACGCCGAGCCGGGCACAGGGGAGTGGACGACGACCCGCCGCGGCTCCTGGGTGGCCGGGTTCTGGGTCGGGCAATTGTCGCTGCGGGCGCGATTGACACGGGATGCGCGGCACCGGGAGGTGTCGGAGGAGTGGACGCGTCGGCTGTCCCCCGCCGCCGCAGCGGACACGGTCACCCGCGGGCTAACCCTGTGGTACGGGGCTGCTGCCGGGCACCGGCTCGGGGTCTCGGAATCGGGCCATCAACTCGTATGTCAGGGCGCGGAACAACTCGCAACGACCTTCGACGCCGAGGCCGGAATTCTGCCCTGGGGAACGGCTTTCAACGATCCGGCCGAACCGGTCATCGCCCGCGTGGACGGCCTCGCCGGCACGATCCCGCTGCTCGCGTGGACCGGTGCCGGAGCCGTCGCGGAGCGTCACCTCGCAACTCACCTGCAGGTCTGCTCGGGTCCGGCGGAGTTGATCCCGGCCCTGTCGTTCGCACACGGTCGCTGGGAGCCGCGCGCCGAGCCCGCCGCCGGATGGTCGCGGGGTGAGGCGTGGCTGCTGCTGGCGCTCGCCGATGCGGGACTCTGGCTCGATGCCGAATACTCCCGGCGGGCAGTCGAATTGCTGAGCGAATGGCCATGGCCGCCGGTGACTGTCCCGGCGGCCGTGCGCGGTGAACCACTGGTTCTCGACACGTCGGCCGCCTCGATCATGGCGGTGGCGCTGTGCAAACTCGGGTGCGCCGATCGCGCCAGCGAGTTGGTCGAGGTCCTTGTCGGCGAACATCTTTCGACCGGTGAGTCGCCCGGGCGACTGGTGAACGGCTGCTACGACCTGTCGCGCGGTCTGGCAACCCGCCACGAATTGGTCTGGGGCGACTTCTTTCTCATGCTGGCGTTGGCGATCCTGTCCGGCGAGGTCGATCCAGCCGAACTGTGATCGCCCCGCCGGACACGCCGCCCGGCCCGGCCGCTCAGCCGTGCATCGCCGCGGTGAGCTTGGTGGCGGCGTCCCGGTAGACCGAGAGCAGATCCTGGTCCTGCGTGGGGTAATTGGTGAGATCGATCTGCTTGGCGGACGAGCCGGGCAGCACCTGACCGGTGCTCATCTGCTCATTGCCCAGCACATACTGCGGATTCTTGGCGGAGAGGTCCGCGACCTGGCCCGGGGTGATCGGCGCCGGACCGTAGGTGCCGAGCACCTGCGCGCCGGACAGCTGGGCGGCGAAGCCCATGAACGCCTGCTGCACCACCTTCGGCGGCTGCCCACCCGGCCAGGCGGTCTTGACGTCGATGGCGAGCTTGCCGTACTCGGTCTCGAAATCGACGATCCACTTGTCGGCGGTGGTGCGGGTGCCGAACAGGTCGCCCAGGCGGCGCACCTCGGATTCCATGGTGTCCTTGGCATTGTCGAGATTTACCTCGACCAGCTTGGCTTTGGAACCGGCCGCGTCCTTGATCTTGCCCGCGAAGCCTTCGAACTGCGCGTACAGCACGAAGTCGGCCCTGGCGACCGTGGCCAGATCCGAGGGCTTGGGATCGTAATCGGGGGCGTGCTTGATAGCGGCGGGCACGATGACCGTCACGTCGGAGGCCCCGGCGGCCTTGGCGAACGCCGCCTCCCATGAACTCGCGGCCACCACATGCGGGCCGTTGTGGTCATGGTCGCTGCTCGCAGAACAGCCGGTGGCAACGGCCGCACCGGTGATCAGTGCAACGGCACCGATCGCGATGCGCGCGAGCCGGTTTCGTCGGATGAGGGCCATCCTCGTCTTCTCCCATCGGGTATCACATGAACTACGAGGGCGACCGCCCCCGCCAAGAGCACCAGGACCGGACCGGGCGGCAGGTCCAGCGCCACCGCGAGCGTGAAGCCCGCGATATTCACCACCACGCCCACCACGACCGCGGTGATCGCCATGGTGGTCAGCGAATTCGCCAGCCGCCGTGCGGCCAGGGCGGGCAGCAGGGTCAGTGCATCCACCAGCAGCGCGCCGGTGAGCCGGATGCCGGCGGCGACCGCGACCGCGACCAGCACCAACAGGATCAGGGTGAGCCGGTCCACCCGTACCCCCGAGCAGGCGGCCAGTTCCCGGTCGTGCAGCAGCAGTCCGATCTGGCGGCGGCGCAGCGCGAACAGCAGCGGCACCACCGCGGCGAGCACCCCGAGCAGCACCACATCGGGCGTGCGGGTGGCCAGGATGGATCCCCAGAGCAGCTCGAACGCGCCATTGGCGTTGACGCCCGAGATCGACAGCACCAGCAGCGCGCCCGCGATGGACAGGCTCATCAAAAGGCCCATGGCCCCGGACAATCCGGTGCGGCTGCGGGCCAGCGGCGTCAGCGCCGCTCCCGATCCGCCGCAGCCCACCAGGGCGCAGAGCATGGGGTCCAGCCCGGTCAGCATGCCGACCGCGATGCCGAGCAGCGCCACGTGCATCATGGCGAACCGGACCGGCATGATGTCCAGCCCGATGATGACCACGCCCACGATCGGCAGTCCGACCGCGCCCAGCACCAGCGCGAACAGCCCGCGTTGCACGGGAGCCAACTGCCACACGTCCATGAAATTCGCCGCACTGTTCACGCGATCTCCTCATGCCGGGCGGGGATTTCGCGCAACCGGCCGTCGGCCATCTCGAGCACCCGATCACAGCGGTCGGCCAGTGCCCGATCATGGGTGACCACCAGCACCGTCACCGGCAGCGCCACCAGCAATTCGGCCGCTTCGGCCTGGCCGGCGAAATCGAGTGCGGCCGTGGGCTCGTCCGCCAGCAGCAGTCGTGCGCCCGCGGCGACGCAGCCGAACGCCCGGGCCAGATACATGCGCTGCAACTGACCGCCCGACAGCGTGTCCATCGGCCGGTCCGCGACCTCCGCCACGCCGAGCCGCTCCCCGGCCTCCAGCGCCGCGCCGAGATCGCCACTGCTGATGAGTAATTCGCGCGCCAGCAGTGGAAACCGGCCGGCGGACTGCCGCTGCGGAATCCACGCCGCGACCTTCCGCCGGCGATCCCAATCCCGTGCCGACCGCGCCCGATCCCCGTCCACGGCAATGACACCCGACGACACCGGGTGCAGCCCCAGCAGCGCACGCAGCAGTGTCGTCTTCCCGGACCCGTTGGTACCGGTGAGCGCGACTCGCTCACCGGGTTCGACCACCAGATCGACCTCTCGCACGACCGGCCGCCGGTCGTGCGCACAGCACACCCCGGTCAGCTCCACCCTCGATCCCGCTCGCACCCTCAGCTCCCGCTCGTCGTCGATCCACAAGTCGTGCCGCGAATCGATTCGGTTCCCGGGATTTCGAGGTCGCCGTCCGCCGCTGCCCGCCTCTCGCGGACGAACCGGGCCAGGCCGACGTGGCTCGATCGGTGATCCAACCCTCGGCTCGGGACAACGGGTTGCGATGGATTCAGCCTGAATCAGCTGGGGCAGAGGCGACTTCGTCGTATGAACGGCTCTCGTGCCAGCGGACGAGTGTCACGAGCCGACGATCGCCGTAGCTGCCGGTTGGCGGCGTTCGGCGACCGCTGACCCGCCGCCCGGGTGGCCAGGTGGGGCGGGGCGGGCGTCAGTTGGCGGGCGGTCGACCCTGGCCGGAGTAGTCGCGCAGGAGGCGGCGGCCGGTGGCGGTGATGTGGAATTCGTCGGGGCCGTCGAGGATGCGGGCGGCGCGGGCGGTGCGCAGCAGGCGGGGGAGACCCGTTGCGGCGGTGAGACCCTCGGCGCCGTAGACCTGGATGGCGGCATCAACGGCGGTGCCGAGGGCGCGGGCGGCGGCGGTCTTGGCCAGGCCGACCTCGATCTGAGCGGGGGCGTCGGCGGCCACCGGGCGGGCGGCCTCGGCGGCGAGCAGCCGTGCCGAGCGGAGTTGTAGTTCGGACTCGAACAGCAGCTGCTGTATCAGTTGCCGATCGGCGAGCACGCCGTCGCCGAGCCGGCGTTCGCTCGCGCGGCGGGCGAGTTGTTCCACGGCGCGCTGGGCCTGGCCGATCCAGCGCAGCGCGCGCAGGGTGCGCCCGAGCGCGAGCCGTTCGGCCGCCAGCTTCATCCCCGCGCCGACCGTGCCCAGCAGGTGCGTGCCGGGCACGCGGACCCGGTCGAATTCGATCTCGTGCTGGCCGCCCGCACCGAGCACGTCGACCTCGCGGATCACCCGGAACCGCGCGGCGGTGGTCGGTACGGCCAGGATCGAGAGCGCTTGCCGGGTGGGCAGATCCACGCCGGTGCGGGCGACGACGAGTACCCAGTCGGCGCGGGCGGCGGCCGTGATGAACCATTTGCGGCCGGTCACGATCCATTCACCGGAACCGTCGCGGACGGCGGTGGTGCGCAGTCCGCTCGGGTCGGATCCGGCCACCCCGGGCTCGGTCATGGCATACGCCGCCTTGGCGCTTCCGGCCACCAGCTCCGGGAGCAGGCTCGCGCGCAGCTCTGGATGCGCGTGCGCGCCCAGCATGCGGACGGTGAGCAGGGCCGAGGAGCCGAGCGCCTCGGGCCCGTGATCGCTGCGGCCCTCCAGCTCCGCGAGCGCGAGGTAGTCCGCCAGCGGGACGCCTCCACCGCCGTACTCCCGTGGCAGGGGCAGCGCCCAGAGTCCGGCGGCAATGGCTTGCTCGCGCAGTGTGGCCCAGGCCGCGGCGTCATCGGCGTCGAGCGCCTCCTCGAGTGGAATGACCTGGGAGTCAACGAATTCCCGGATCCGGCTCGGCAGGGTCGCGGACGGGGCGGACACAGGGGGTGATTCGGGCGACATGTCCCGATCGAACCATTTGTCGGAACTCATTCGCTCTTCCGGCCGACTCGTTGACTGCACACCCGAATCCGGCGGAAGGCGCGCAATGTCGCACACACACGCAACCATCCCGGCGGTCGCCCCCTTGCTCGCGGGCGCGACCGCGACCGTCAGCGGGTCCGGCGCGGCGGCCGAGGTGCTGCGCATCCATCTCGACGCGCTCGGCGCGGCCGTCACCGTCGGCGATCTGCCCCGCGGTGTGGCGGCGACGGCGCACCTGGCTCTCCCGGACGGCACCCGGCGTGCCTTGACGGTGGATTGGGCGGGTCCGGTCACCGAACCGGCGCTCACGAATGAGACTGCTGTGCAGGCGATCTGCGGTGTCATGCACGTGAACGGCCGCCGCGCAGGCCGCCCCCGGGGGTTGTCGGTCGACTACTGCGAGACCGCCGCCGGAGCCCTCGCCGGCACCGCGTTGCTGGCCAGTCTGCTGACCGCGCCCGGCGGCTTCGCCCGGGTCGAGACCAGCGTCGCCGAGGCCGCCCTGCTGTCGATCTCCCAGTACCTGGCCGCGGCCGGCGCCGACGATCCCGAAGCCGTGGATCTCGCCCCGGGTGGCCCGCCGTTCACCAGCGCCGACGGCATCCGATTCGAAATCGAGTCGCTGCAGCCGGAGCCATGGGGTGCGTTCTGGACCGAGCTGGGCGCGGAACCCAGTGCCTGGCGAAAGGGCTGGCGCCCCTTCCAATTCCGCTACGCCACGGCGACCGCGCCGCTCGCCGGGAACCTGCACGACACCACCCGGGCGCACACCTTCGACCAGATCCGGATAGCTGCCGCGCACTCCGGGGTCCAGGTGTGCCGCCTATACAGCGCGGCGGAGTCCGGTACGCCGTCCCCCCGGTCGCTGCCCGCGCCGTGGACGGTGCTGCCGGTCCCGAATTCGCCGCTCGCCCAGCCGGATCGATGTCGCGGCATCCTCGAAACTCCGCTGAGCGGCCTCGTAGTCCTGGAAGCGGGCCGCCGGGTGCAAGCGCCGCTGGCCGCGCACCTGCTGCGCCTGCTCGGAGCCGACGTGACCCGCATCGAACCGCCGGGCGGTGACCCGCTGCGTGAGATGCCGCCGTGCAGCGGCGATCTGTCGTCGCGCTGGCTGGCCCTCAACCGGCGCAAACGGGCGGCCGAATTCGACATCAAATCCACCTCCGACCGGAAGCGCCTGCGGGCTCTGGCCGCTGAATCCGATGTCTTCCTGCACAATTGGGCGCCCGGCAAGGCCGAGGTGCTGGAGCTCTCGGCCACCGACATGCCACCCGGCGTCGTTCACGTCTACACCTCCGGCTGGTCCGGTCTCGACCTCGGCGACCTGCCGCCCGGCACCGACTTCATGGTTCAGGCCCGCACCGGCCTCGCGGAACTGGTCGGCCCGCCGTGTGCGCCGCCTGCGCCCTCGCTGATGACCCTGCTCGATGTGCTGGGCGGCATCCTCGGAGCGGAGGCCGCCGTCGCCGGACTGCTGCTGCGGCAGCGCGACCGCACCGGTGCCGCGGTCGAGAGCAGCCTGCTGAGCGCCTCGAATACGCTGCGCCGCTGCGGTGTCCGTCCGCAGACGGCGGATCGGCAGCCGATTCCCGACGGGGACGGCTGGACGACCGGGGCCGTGGCGGTGGCCACCGATCTGGGTGACCTGCTCACCGATGCGCGCTTCGCCGCGGTGATCGGCCGCGACGAATTCGGCTGCCCGGCCCTGAACACCCCGTGGCGAATCTCGTGAGCGGCACCGAAAGTGCGGTCGCGCACTGGTATTCGGACCTGGTGCCCGCCGAGCTCCGGAATTCCTGGGCGCGAGCCGGGTACTACCCCGGCCGTGACATCTACACGCTCTACGCTGCGCGGTGCGCACAGCATCCGGACAAGCCCGCTGTGATCGACGCCGACGGCGCCGTCACCTACGGCGAACTCGATGAACAGGCCCGGCGGCTGGCGGCCGGGCTGTCCGGGCTCGGCGTGACCGCCGGAGACGTGGTCGCCGTGCAGCTTCCGAACGGCCGCCTGGCCTGTGCCGCGGACCTGGCCATCGCTGCGCTGGGGGCGGTCGCGCTGCCGTTCCCGGTGGGACGCGGCGGCCGGGAAGCGGCGAGCCTGCTGCGACGCTCCGAAGCCGTCGCCGTCATCACCCTGGCCGAACACAATGGCTTCCCCTGCGCCGCACGCATCCGCGAAATGGCGGCCGAGCTGCCCGCACTCCGCGCGGTCGTCGCCGTCGGGCGGCACGTCGCGCGCGGCTGCGTGCCTGTGCACGCCCTGCTCGCCACGGACGCGTGCGAATTCCGTGCCCGGACCGCGGATCCCGACGGCCCGGCCCGGATTCTGGTCACTTCCGGTTCGGAAGCCGAACCGAAAATGGTGCTCTACTCGCACAATGCGCTGGCGGGCGGGCGCGGGGCCATGCTGGCCGCGCTGCACGAGGACCCGGCCGCCATGCGCAATATGTTCCTGGTTCCGCTCGCCTCGGCGTTCGGATCCAGCGGTACGTCGGTCACCCTGGCCACCCTGGGGGCGACGCTGGTGTTGCAGCCCAGGTTCGAGGCCGCCGCGACGCTCGCCATGATCGAAAGGGCCGCTCCCACACATCTGCTCGGCGTGCCGACCATGCTGCGGATGCTGCTCGATGATCCGGCCATCGCCACCGCCGACCTGTCGAGCCTGCGGGCGGTGGTGGTCGGTGGCTCCGCCCTCGACACGCCGACCGCCGTGCGCGGTCGCGAGGTGCTGGGCTGCCCGGTGATCAACCTCTACGGATCCGCCGACGGCGTCTCCTGCCACACCGCCCTCGACGATCCGCCCGAACATGCCACCACGGCGGGCCGTCCCGATCCGGCCGTCGCCGAAATCCGGGTCGTGGACCGGGAATTCACCAGCCTGCCACCCGGATCGGTAGGGGAGATCGTGTCCCGCGGGCCGATGTCGCCGATGTGCTACGTCGACGACGCCGAACTGGATCGCACGCTGCGCACCCCCGACGGCTGGACCCGGACCGGGGACCTCGGCGTCCTCGATCCGGACGGATACCTGACGATCGTGGGCCGCAGCAAGGACGTCGTCATCCGGGGCGGGCTCAATATCAGCCCGGCCGAGGTGGAATCGCTACTCCTCACTCATCCGGCCATCACCGATGTGGCGTGTGTGGCGGTGCCGGATCCGCTGTACGGGGAACGGTTGTGCGCCTGCGTCGCTGCCACAGTCGCGCTCACCCTGCGCGATCTCACCGAGCATCTCGCCGAGCACGGCCTGGAACCGCGCAAGTTCCCCGAGCGCCTGCTCGCATTGCCCGCGCTGCCACTGGGCCCGGCGGGGAAGGTCGACCGCCGCGCCCTGCGCCGGATGGTGGAATCCAACGAAAACCCTTCTGCCTGAAATAAATTCGGTGATCCACCTCACGTGGCGGCCGGGAACCGGAGGCGGTCGCATCCGACTAACTGTCCGGAAACGCAAGCCAGAGTTGATGAAGGACCATTCGTGAGGGAAATCCAGAATTCCGCCGTGCGTCGCGGTGCCCGTGTCGCGGGCGCCGGGGCAGCGGCGGCCGTGGCCATCGGCCTGCTCTCCACCGGCGCGGCCAATGCCGACACCTTCGTGCCCCTGCCGGACGGGCAGAAGGCCGCGCCGGGCGTCACGGTCACCCGCACCGGCGAACACGCCGTGGTCTCACCGTCTTTGGCTGCCAATGGTGCGGGCCGGGTGGTCTGGGTTTCCGGCATCGCGACCGCCGATGTCACCGATACGCCGGACGGCACCGTCGGCCCCGACAACGGCCCGGTGAACCAGGCCGGCTCCAACAACTCCTCCACACACGGCGCCTCGCAGATCAGCACCGGCTACATCGTCGGCTGCCAGGTGAGCATTGGGGAGGATGCCGTCTCGGCCGGGATCTCGGGCTCGCTCAGCCTCAACGGCGGCAGCCTCGGCGGGTCCATCGGCGTGAATCTCGGCCCCGGCCAAGTGCACTTCGTGCAGATCGACTACAAGGACATTCTGAAGGCGGGCACCTACTCGGTGGAGTACCGGGACGCCGAAATCCAGATCCAGGGCTGCGCGGGCTACGCCCAGGCGCGGGCCTACACCGTGGTCGAGATCATCGGCGACCACTACTCCAAGACCACCCTCTACGGGCAGCCGTTCAGCATCGGCTGACGCCGCGGCCGACATCGCCAATTCACCTCTCGCATCAGCGAATTCGATACCCAGAGGGAAACCATCATGCAGTTCCGTAAGACCGCGGCCCGGCTGGCCGGAATCGGCGCGGCCGCCACCGTCGCCCTGGGCCTGTCCGCCGCCGGGGCGGCTCACGCCGACACCTTCGTGCCGCTGCCCGGCGGTCACCTGACCCAGACCCTGTCCGACGGCACCGTCATCGATGTCACGCTGACCGGCGAATCCGCCACCATCAGCCCGTCGATGGGCGCGACACCGGTGCACCGCAACGCTTGGGCATCCGGCGCCGTCTCGGTGCAGCTGTCCGGAACCACCGCCAAGGGCGGCCGCATCGACCCCGGATATGTCGTCGGCTGCCAGGTCGCCATCGACGGCGGTGGCGTGAACGGCGGCCCGAGTGTCGGGGCCAGCTGGGACAACCAGGGCAATGTCACCCCGCAGGCGGGCGTCAACGGCGGCGGTAACCTGAGCCTCGGCCCGGGTCAGGCGCAGGCCTTCCACCTGCTGGATCTGGAACAGCCCGACGACTTCGGCCGCGAGACCCACCGCTGGCGCAATGACTTCCACGGTCCGAACGGCGGCGTCAGCTGGTCCGATGAGACCATCGGCCTGTCGGGCTGCGGCGGCTACGCCCAGGCGCGCTCGTTCGTGAACGTCGAAGTGGAGACCGATAACGTCAAGACCTGGGTCACGCTCTGGGGACAGCCCTTCAGCCTCGGGTAACCGAGCGGACCCGGGGGACTGCCAGAGAGGAATCGGTGATGAGTACACGGTTCGGCGTCATACCCAGGATCGCCGTATTCCTGCTCGTGCTCGCGGTCGTGTTCGGTGCGGCCTGGGCGGTCGGCACGTGGGCTGCTCCAGGCCAGTCCGGACCGCCGGCTCCGACGACGACGGTCCGTCACGGCCACAGCCATTGAGAAGACACGCGGCCGACGGGTACCTGCCCGGGTAGGGCATACCGGTCGGCCGCGGTGCGGGGTCGGGTGATGCGTCAGGACTTGCGGCGGGCGAATCCGAGTCCGAGGGCGCCGAGCAGGCCCAGTGCGCCCAGCACGATGCCGATGCTGCCGAGCCAGCGGGCCGTCGTGTCCTTCTCCGACTGGGACTGCGGCATCGCGGTCTTGATATCGCCGTGACCGGCCGTCCCGGACTGCTTCGGAGCCAATTGCAGTACCGGAGCCGGATTCTCGGGCTCGGAGCCACCCGACGAGGTCTGGTCCCACTTCACGACCTGACCATCCGCATAGGTCTGGGTGGCAGGCATGGTGATCGAATCGGTATCGGGCAGGCCGTCGGCCAGCACGGCGAAGGACCCGAACTGTCCGGGGCCGATGCCGCCGCCCGCGTCCGCGGTCCAGGTGACGCCGGTGACCTTGTGATCGGCGTCGCGCGAGACCTCCGCGCGCCAGCCCGGCGTTGCCTGGGTGTTCACCTCCGTCAACGCCGGGAATTGCACGGTCAGCGCGGTGGTCGGGCTGCCGGTGGCCGACTCGTTCGGCACCCGGAACGTCAATACGGCCGAACCGCCCCGGGCGGCATCGGGCCCGGAGACGCTGACATGGGCACCCGCGGGTGCGGCCGCGATCACGACGGCCGCGGCCGCGGCGACGCCGGTGAACCCGGCTCGATACATCCATGAATTCTTCATCGAAACGGTCACTCCTTCGTCTGAACGGGATCGGAGACAACCTCGTGTTCTCCGTAGACTATGCCACCTGTTCAGAGCCGATATCTATAACTCGCTGAGCGATGTCGAAGCGGCTCGGTTCGGTCGCCCGAATCTCTTCCGTTCAGAAGAGAATTGGCCTTGTAGTCGAGTTGATTTCGAGGCGCGGAAGGGATTTCGAGAATTCCGGGGGAGCGGTTATAGTCTTCGCGGATCCATTCCGCTCTGGCTTGTCTGTGAAGGTTGTCGACAATGGTTGTGCTCGCCTGCGCCGGCGCTCCGTCGCGTGACCGAATACGTGGCAGCCTGGCCGGAATTCTGTGTGGCCTATTGGCTGTAGCGGCCCACGGCTTCGAGGGTACCCTGCCGCATTCGGCGGCACTGACACTCCTTCTGGTGGTCAGCGGTGCCGTCGGCGCCGCGGTCGGCTCTCCCGCCGGGCGCGGGCGGGTCCGGCTCGTCGCGGCGCTCGGAGCAGGGCAGTTCCTCGCGCACAATGCGCTGATGATGGCGACCGTCGCGGATCATTCCCACGCCACCGTCGAAGGGTCCGGCGTCGCCGGATGGACGATGCTGGCCGCGCATGCCGTGGCAACCGTGCTCGCCGCATTGCTGATCGCCGCGGTGGAGGGTGTCTACGCCGCGGTGTCGCGCACCGTCTGGTCGCTGCTCGCCCACTTCGAATCGCTTGCGCCGGCTGATGATCGGCTGGTCCGCACGCCTGACGCGCACGTCCGGCCGCCCGGTGCGCTGCTGCTCGGCGCCATCTCCCGGCGTGGCCCGCCGACCTCTTCCGCCCTCGCGACCGCGCTCTGATCCGGGTAGGCCCGGGTACGCGTGCGTCCGAGGCTGCCCTTGTGCCCGTCGCGGATACGTAGCCCGCGCCGGAAGGATATCGGTGCGTCCATTTTCGGTCCGGCTCACGGCTGCGTAATTCGCGCCGTGAGAAATTCTCCCGTGGCCGTATGTAATTGACTTCTGTGCACCGATATCGAAATCGCGCGCGGTGTCGATCGTTTTATCGACCATTGGCAATTCGTGCTGCGCGCATGACGGATTCGTGCTGCCGTCGACCGTTCCGGTCGGCGTGTGGAAGGGAATGCTTTGTCGAGCAACAAATTCACGTGGCCCGGTCGCGGGCTGCCCCGGCTGCGGCCCGCGTTCACGGTGCTGGCTGCCGCGTTGATCGGCGCGACGGTGCTGGGCACCGGAGTGGCCGACGCGCACTCGCACATCACGCACGCCGAGCCCGCCGACGGTGCGGTGCTGCAGGCGGGTCCGCCGCAGGTGAGCGTCACCTTCAATGAGAAGGTGGACGATCCGGAATTGGCGGTCAGCGGTCCGGACGGCAACACCTGGTCGGTCGGCGATGTGCACGTCGACGGTCGCACGCTCAGCGTCGATCTGGCTCCGCTGGGCCCGGCCGGGGTTTACACCACCCACTTCACCGTGACGTCCAAGGACGGTCACCGCATCGAGGGGCAGCGCACGTTCACGCTGGCCCAGCCCGGTGACGGCACCGCACCGCAGCAGTAGTTCCCCTCCTCCCCACAGCTTTTCGTCTCGCGGACCGGAGTTCGCGAGGAAGGACATCCCCTGATGAAGACCCTGAACAAGTTCACCGCCACCGCCGCGCTCGCCGTCGCCGCGCTCGCCATCACCACCGGCACCGCCGCCGCCGCCGACGCCCCCGCGACCCAGGAACGGCCGGGCAGCACCGTCAGCACCGACATCGCCCCTGGCATCCACTACACCGCCAATGTGGTGGACCACTCCGTGGTGCTGCGGACCGACGCCGGCCGGATCAATGTGCGCGGCACCCAGTTCGAGATCCTCGACGCCGACGGCAAGCTGGCCTTCGGTATGCCGCTGACCTACCAGTTGGACAAGAAGGACTGGCCGATCGCCGCGCAGGTCGACGCGGACGGCAAGACCATCACCCTCACCCCGAGCGCCGACCCCGCGCAGGCCACCCCCGCCGCCGAGGTCGCCCTGAAGCCGGTCTTCTCCCAGGACGACTTCAACGACGCCCTCGGTGTGGCAGGCACGCAGATCGGCCTGGCCACCGCGATCGGTGGCATGCTCGGCGCGGCCATCGGGCTCGTCGGTGGCTGCATCGCCGGTGCGATCGTCGGCACCGAGCTGATGCCGCCGGTGTTCTTGGTCGGCGCGCCCGGCGGCTGCATCGCGGGCGCGGGCGTGGGCGCCGGTCTCGGCACCGCCATCGGCACCCTCGCCATCGGCGCGCCGGTGACCGTGGTCAGCCTGATCCAGATGTACAACACCCTCACCAACAGCCAGAATTGATCCGCGTCCCGGGTGTCCCGCGTCGCCGGGGCGCCCGGGCACGGCGAATTCGGCTCCCTCCGAACGGATTTCCCGCCATGGCCCTCTCCTCCGTTTCCCGGACCGCCATCACGGCCGCGATCAGCGCCGCTGCCCTGCTCACCGGCGCGGGCGTCGCCTCCGCGCACGTTACCGTGTCCGCCCCCGACGCCGTCCAGTCCGGCGACGCGGTCCTCACCTTCCGCGTCCCCAACGAGTCCGGCACCAATAGCCAGACCACCGCACTGACCGTTCAGTTCCCGTCCCTGCTGTCGGTCGACGCGCAGCCGATTCCGGGGTGGAAGTCGGTCGTCATCAAGGACGCCGGCGGCAAGGTCACCGCCGTCACCTGGACCGCCGATCCCGGCGCGGGCATCGCACCCGGCCAGTTCCAGCAGTTCCAGGTCCTCGCCGACGACCTGCCCGACCAGGACCACCTCACCTTCCCGGCCACCCAGACCTACGCCGACGGCGAGGTCGTGAAATGGGATCAGGCCGATAACCCGGACGGCACCGAACCCGAACGCCCGCTCCCCACACTGGATCTCGCGCCGAAGGGCTCCGGCCACAAGCCGGCCACCGCGGCGACCGCCGACCACGACACCACCGCCCGCTGGCTCGGCGGCATCGGAATCGCCCTGGCCGCAGGAGCACTCGGCGGCGCCGCCTTCGCGACCCGCCGCCACGCCTGACAACCCCGCCTGTCACCGGTCGTGCCCGTGTCCATCACCGAACACGGGCATGACCTCAGCCAACGGTGAAGTCCCGCCCGAGGTTTCGTCAGCCGAGGTGATCGAAGCGGCGCTTCGTGGTGGTGACAGGGGAATTCAGGGTCAGGTCGAGTACGGTGACCGTCACGTCGGTGATGGATCCGGATTGGAATTTGGGCGACTCGCCGAACAGTTGAACGGGATTCACTGTGACGATTGTCTGCTGGGGCTGGCCGATGCAGTTCACCGGGGCGAGGGAGCTGCCGTTGACTCCTGAGCCGAGGTAGGGCGTGGCTCGGACCGTCACCGACAGTTCCGCGCCGAGACCGGAGGTGCACTGGTACGTAACGCCGATCACGGCATTGCCGTTGGTTTCTCGGGCGGTATCGACGGTGAGCGTGGCGGTCGCGTCCGCGGTGCCGGTGGCCAGCACGGTGGTGACGGCGAGCGCGCCGAGTGCGGTGACGAGGGAGCGTGCGTGCACGGTGTTTCCTTGCTGTCCGGACGGCTACCACACGAAGCACCGACGACGCGGCAACCAGCCGATCCGCCGGCCCGCATGCCGATTTCAATACCGTTGGCCTGCACAAATTTTCGGACTCCAGCGGTGCCTCGGGAGTGAGGATAGCGGATAGCAAACCAACCGTGACGAACTTTTGGGACATTCACCGGAAATAACTGGTCGCCCGACCGACACTGCGCCCCGCCGGTCAGCCGCGCTGGCGACATCCGATTTCAGAAATCGACGATCACGTCGCCCGCGTCTGGCGGAGTCGTCCTGGCTCAGAGGGTATTCCGGTCACTGACCGGCCCGGGCAGTATTCGGTGATCGACAGAGCGGTCGCCCCCGCCAACTCTGGCAATCAAGATCGGGGAGCTCTCAGTGAGGGAAACCGGGCATGCTTCCACGGTGAGAGCTCCCTGATCTTGATGGTCTGCCGGGAGGTTCAGGGCCCCGCGGTGGCGGGTGGCAACCCGCTAGCCCGGGGGACTTTGTGTTCGGCGCGCCATTGGCCGGGGGTCAGGCCGTAGCGTTGACGGAAGCGGCGGGTGAAGTGGGTGGGGTCGCGGAATCCGCTGGCGTGGGCGATGGCGGCGATGGAGCATTGATGTGCGGCGGGGGCGGAGAGCAGGTGGCGGGCGTGGTCGAGGCGGGCGGCGATGAGGCGTTGTTCGAGGCTGATCCCGGCCTCGGCGCACAAGCGGTAGAGGCGGCGCACCGAAATGTGGTGTGCCGCTGCGATGGTCGGCACGTGCAGGTCGGGGTCGGTGGCGCGGCGGCGGGTGAAGTCCAGGATCTGACGCATCAGCAGGTGGGCGGGGACCGCGGTGCCGTCGCAGGGGCCGTGCTCGGCGGCCGAGATCAGCACTGCGCGAATCAGTTCGATGCACGCATGGCCGAGTTGCTCGGCGGCGGGATCGCCGGTGAGACCATCGGCATGGTCGATCATGGACGCCAGTTGCGTGGTGAGGAGTGAGTGCAGGGGACTGGTGTGCAGGTGTCCGGTCGCGGCGGCGATGGTGTCGCCGGGTAGGTCGAGGTCGTCGGCGTCGAGGAACATCCCGATCGGGGAATCCTGCCCGGACCAATCGAATCGGAGTGGCCGCGAGTAGTCGAACACCTCGCACGCCCCCGGCCGCGCCACGTATCGGCGGTGCTCGTGTTCGCGGCGACCGGTACGCGACGGCAGCAGTGACACCGTGAGCATCGAAGTCGGGGAGGCACGCACATGCGCGGCGCTGCGGGTGGTCGACATGCCCGGCATATTCGCCCGCAGCAGGGCCACGGGCCCGACCTGCCACGTCTCCAGCCGCGCCGACACCGCATCCTGCCCGGGCGTGAGTTCGAGTTTCCGATCCGCCCGAATTGTTGTTTGCTCGAGCGTTGCTATGAGGGCGGGGAGGCGATTTCTCGGCGGCAGGGTGGCCGTGTCGAACACCACGCTCATCAGTCAGCTCCCACCCCGTTCCGTGCGCAATTCCGCGCCCCGCCACCATCGAGGTGCGCGCCGTCGGGCACCCGTGAGCCGGAAGCTTAAACACGTGAATGGCTAATCGTCGGCACCTCCTGAATCTCGGATATTCCTCCCATCACGCCGAAAACCGGCAGGCAAACGGGGCATTGTCGGCTCACGGTGCCGTCCCACCGGCTCTCGCTGCCAATTCCGGACGCTCCGCCTGCTCGGCGCATATCGGGCGCTCTGAAGCGGGTCCGGCCACGAATACGTGGGGTGGCGTGCTCGTGTCTTCCGACCGGGCACGCCACCTTCTGTGAATTCTCCCTGTGCACAGCATGATTCGACCTTCCGCTTTGCCTTCCGTGAAAGGACCCCAGCGTCATGTCCGCCCGCGCAGTCCTCGTGATCGTGGCCCACGTCCTGTTCGCCGCTGCGGCCACACCCGCCGCCGCCGCACCGCTCCGGTCGGGCGGGTACCGGATCTTCCTCGAGGCCCAGCCCGCCTACACACTGCGGCCCGTCGTCACCGCGGCCGACATCGCCGATGTGCGAACGAGTGCGGACGAGGGCGCGGACACCAACCGGTGGGAGCCGGTCCTGATCGGGTACCGGCCCGCCGGGCCGGTGTTCCAGCTCCTCAACTCCTCGACCAGGCTGTGCCTGCAACCCGTTCGGCTCGACTCGCTGACCTACTCCGTCGGCCAGAACGTGTGCGGCGTCGCCGACACCGGCCTGTGGTACGTGAGCGAGACCAACGGCAACCGTCGCGTCAGCCTCGCCTCCGACCCCAGCCGAACCCTGTACGGCGACACCACCTCCACCACACCCGTCGCACTGCTCGGGACCATCGGCGACGAGCCACGCGCCCGCTGGATCTTCCGCCACCTCTGACCCGGCGGCCCGCCAGCGGGGGTTGTACCCCGACCGGCGCAACGGTGCGATGGCGGCCGGGCCGTGCCGCGCGACCCCACCGACGCCCGGCGCGAACCATAGCGCCACAGCCGAAACCCCCACTGCAAGGGGCATTCCCGGTGCCGACCGGCGCGAGTATCCAGGCTAGGGCCGCCCACCCGGCGCACGGGCGAACCCGGGAACGCCAGTCGGCGGCTGCCCACGCCGGACCCTCGGCTCTGACTGCCACGCCACGCCGCACCGGACGGCCGCCGCCGGCATCGGAATGGCAGGGGTCCGTCCGCGAGCGGCGCAGTGAGCCGGAACAACTGCCACAGAACAGCTTTCATCGTCGCCGAATACTGGTCGTCAAGGACCTCATGGCGTGATCGGAGAGTGCGTTCACCGGTAGTCCCGCTACGGCCGGCAGCTGGGTCCCCTGCAGGTGGGTTGTTCGGTGGCGACCGGCCGCAGCGGGTGGCCCGGGAAAGGCGGCTCATTGCGTTCCCGCAGCCCGCTACGAGGCTGCCAATGTCGGTAGCCGTTGCCAACAGCTGTGCCTGCACCACCATCGGCCCACGCTGTCACCGACCGTTCCTGCTGTTCTGACCGCCGCACTCCCACTCGACGGCGGCATCACCGAAGCCTTCACCGTCCCGGAATAGCACTCCACCCGATCATGCTGTGGCCGTGCGACATCGCGGCCTGTCGCTTCCGTGATGACATGATGGCCGTGTGCGCGTACTTGTCACCGGAGCGAATGGTTACCTCGGTCGTGCTGTGGTCGAAGCCCTTCACTCTGTGGGGCACGAGCCCGTCGCGATGGTTCGCGCTCATGGGTCGGCGATTCCGGGCGCAGCCGATGTTCGGGTGGCTGATTTGCTCGACGACAGGGCGGTTCGCGACGCGGTAGACGGAGTAGACGCGATCTGTCACCTCGCCGGGTTGACCCGAGCCCGCGAGTCGGTCGACGAACCATTGCGCTATTTCCGCGTGAATACCACCGGAACGCTCTCGGTGCTCGAAGCCATGGTCGACGCGGGGGTCCGCGGGATCGTTTTTGCTTCGACCGGGGCCATCTATGGCACGCCGGATGTGCAGCCGATGACCGAGGACATCGGTGATGCGCCGCCTCACCCATACGCCGGCAGCAAGCTTGCCGCCGAGCTGGCCATCGAGGCCGTCGCCAGTAGCAAGGCACTGGCGGCAGTCATTGTTCGACTGTCGAATATCGCGGGCGGTGCGGACGGGGATTCGAGTCGGCTGATACCGCGTGCGCTGACCGCTGCATCCGGGCATTCGGCGTTGATCGTCAACGGTGACGGCACCGCCGTTCGTGATTACCTCCACGTCATGGATGCGGCCCGGGCCTTCGTGGCATGTATCGAGCACCTCCCGCCCGTTGGCACCGCTACCCGCTACAACATCGGCAGTGGACGGGGTACGAGTGTGCTCGACGTGGTTGCCGCGGTGGAACGGGTAACCGGCCGACCTGTTGCGCTCCAGCATCGTTCGGCGGCAGCGGAACCTGCGGTATTGATCAACGACCCGACCAAGGCGATGACCGAAATCAGCTGGAAGCCAACATATTCCGATATCGATGACATCGTTCGCGATGAATCGCGAGCGCTTCTGGAAGAATCCTGAACTCCGCCGGTGAGCGAAAAGCCCGGCTTTGACGGCGACATCAAGTCACTTCGGGCGGAGGGGGCCACGCCTTCACCTGGGTGTCGGGGACGCCTATCTCATGAGACGGCACAGCTGGAGGACGATGGTGCCCATGGAGAGCAGACTGATCGAGGTGGAGACGGGCCGTCGCGAGGTTGTCCACGACCTCACATCGCAGTGTGCAGCTTTTCTGCGTGAAACGGCGACGGAATCCGACGGGTTACTTCATGTATTCGTGCCGCACGCAACCGCGGGCATCGCACTGATCGAACTCGGCGCGGGCAGCGACGATGACCTGCTCGCCGCTCTGCAGGACCTGCTGCCCGCCGACGATCGCTGGCGGCACGCACACGGCTCACGCGGACACGGACGCTCACATGTCATGCCCGCGCTGATTGCGCCCTACGCCGGCATTCCGGTGTTGCGCGGCGAAATGGCGCTGGGGACTTGGCAATCGGTCGCCATCGTGGATCTCAATGTCGACAACCCGGTGCGGCACGTGCGGTTGTCGTTCCTGGCCGGCTGAAACGAAGCACCATTCGGCCGTAAGACCACGCATGGCGCTGTCGCGGGCGCTCTGCGTGGTGCTACTTCTGAGCTGACAGGGTGTCCCGGGTCACATCGCTGTTCTGTTACAGGGACGGGGCCGTCGGTGTCTTGTGTTCGTTCGGTGCGCAGCACGGAACATCAGCGGTGCGAACGCCCGCACCGCCGTGATTGCTCCTGCAGAAGAACGGAAATCATCATGAGCAAGGTCTGGTTTGTCACCGGCTCCTCCCGTGGGCTGGGCCGCAACTTCGTCGAGGCCGCCCTGTCCCGCGGCGACAAGGTCGCCGCGACCGCACGAAACGCCGAACACCTTGCCGGATTGGCCGCCACCTACGGTGACGCGGTGCTTCCGCTACAGCTGGACGTGACCGATAGGTCGGCGGTGTTCGCGACCGTGGAGCGCGCCGGAGAACACTTCGGTCGTCTCGACGTCATCGTGAACAATGCGGGTTACGGCGTACTGGGTGCTGTGGAGGAGCTGAGCGAGCAACAGTTGCGAGATCAGTTGGAGACCAACCTGTTCGGTGCGGTCTGGGTTGTTCAGGCGGTGCTGCCGCAGCTGCGCGAGCAGGGTGGCGGGCACATTGTTCAGATCTCCTCGGTCGGCGGCGTGGCCGCGTGGCCGCTCGGTGGCGCCTACCATGCGTCGAAATGGGCGCTGGAAGGTCTCAGCGAGTCTCTCGCGCAGGAGGTTGCGGGCTTCGGCATCAAGGTGACCGTGGTCGAACCGAGCTCGTACGCGACCGAGGGGGCGGCCGGCGCCGTCCACGCCGAGATCGACCCACAGTATGCCGATCTCCGTGCGGCTTTCGCCGCCTACGCGCAGACGCTCGACCAGGGTGACCCGGCCGCTGCGGGGCGGGCGCTGCTCGAGATCGTCGACAGCGACAACCCACCGCTGCGGGTGTTCTTCGGGGCGCAGGGCAACGAGATCGTTCCGCAGGTCTACGCCGACCGGCTGGCGACCTGGGCCGACTGGCACAAGATCGCGATCGAGGCGCAAGGTCACACGCCCGCAGCCTGATTCGTCGACCTGCCCGCGGAAAGGCAACGCCCCCAGCCGAATCGAGAGCGCTTCTCGAGTTGGGAGGGGGCGTTGCCATTCGTGACCATCGTGAATCACGACCGTGCCTGGCGTGGTGACCTGCATCACGTGTTGTTATGTCGAGGTGGCGGGCGGTGTCCCGAGGACATGAGTGAGCACAACAGCAGCTGTACGAAGGTCGTGGTGATCGGTGGCGGCTACGCCGGAACCGTGGCGGCCAACCGTCTGCGGCAGCGCGACGACGTCGAGATCACCGTGGTCAACTCTCGTCCGCGGTTCGTCGAGCGCCTGCGGTTGCATCAGTTCGTGGCCGGAACAGGTGAGGTCGCGATCGACTACGACACGCTGCTCGGTGCGGGCGTGCGGTTGGTGGTCGACGACGCCATTCGAATCGATAGGGCCGCACGGACCGTGGAGTTGGCATCCGGCCGCGCGTTGGACTACGACTACGTCGTCTACGCGGTCGGCAGTACTGCGGCGGTGCCCGCCTCCGTGCCCGGAGCAGTCGAATTCGCCTACCCCATAGCGGAATTGGAGCACGCGGAGCGGCTGCGCGCCGCTATCGCGGGGTTGTCGGCGGCGGCGATCACCGTCGTCGGTGCGGGGCTGACCGGGGTCGAGACGGCGGCCGAGCTCGCCGAACAGGGCCATCGGATCACGCTGGTCTGCGGCGATAGATTGGCCCCGACGTTCTCCGAGCGAGGGCGGCGGTTGGTGGCCACATGGATGGCCAGGAATGGGGTCGAGGTGCTCGAGCGGACGCGGGTGGCCCAGGTCCTGCCGGATGGGGTCGTATTGGCCGACGGCAGGGTGGTACCCGGTACGGCTACCATCTGGACCGCCGGATTCGGTGTTCCGGACCTGGCTGCACGCAGCGGCCTGCCCACCGACGCACTCGGTCGGCTCCTCACCGACGAGACGCTGACCAGCGTCGACGACGACCGGATCGTTGCGGCCGGTGACGCCGCCGCGCCGTCCGGAGTGCCACTGCGGATGAGCTGCCAGGCCGCCGGGCCGCTCGGCGCCACCGCCGCGGACACCGTACTGGCCGGCATCAGCGGAGCTCGGCCCGCAGTGCTGGACCTGGCGTTCCTGGGTTCCAATGTCAGCCTCGGCCGCCGGGCCGGCATCGTGCAGTTCGCCCGCAAGGACGACACCGCGGTGAACGCATACCTCGGCGGCCGTATCGGCGCGCCGATCAAGGAGACGGCCACCAAATGGACGGTGTCGGGAATCCGATGGGAAGCACGCAAGCCCGGCATATTGTTCTGGGCCAAGGGCGGCAGGCGGCTCGAACATCCGGTGAGCGGTGTCGAAGTGGTGACGAACCCGTGAGCACCACCGACGAGCATGCCGAGCGATTCACCCTGTTGCGGCCGCTGCTGTTCACGATCGCCTACGAAATCCTCGGCTCGGTAACAGAATCCGATGATGTGCTGCAGGACAGCTATCTGCGGTGGGCGCGGGTGGATCTCGCGACGGTACGGGACACCAAATCGTTTCTGGCGCAATTGGTGACCCGGCAGGCGCTGAACACGCGGCGGGCCGGCATCCGGCGTCGCGAGGACTATGTCGGCCCATGGCTGCCCGAGCCGTTGCTGGTGACCGAACAGGACGCCGCGACCGATGTCGTGCTGGCCGAATCGGTCTCGATGGGGATGCTGGTGTTGCTGGAAACGCTGAGCCCTGACGAACGAGCGGTGTTCGTCCTGCGCGAGGTGTTCGGCTTCGACTACGACGACATCGCCGCGGCGGTAGGCAAATCCATCGCCGCGGTGCGGCAGATGTCCTACCGGGCCCGCCGGTATGTGCAGGCGCGGCGCAACCGGTTCGGGCCCGTCGACGTCGCGCGCACCGCCGAGCTCACCGAACTGTTCATGACGGCGGCGACGACCGGTGACATGGAGGGCCTGCTGTCGATGCTCGCACCGGATGTCACCTGGACCACCGACAGCGGCGGCAAGGCCACTGCGGTGAGTCAGGTGATGACGGGCGCATCGCAGGTGGCCACGACGCTCATGGCCCTGTTCGGCTCGATGCTGCGCAGACCGGACATCCGGATCGAGCCGGTGACCTGCAACAGCGAGCCCGCGGTGGCCATCTACACCGGCGACCGCCTCGAAGCGGTCCTCTTCCTCGAGCTGGCCGGCGACAGGATCGTCAACGGTTACGGTATCCGCAACCCGGACAAGCTCGCCGCCCTCTCGATCGCGCGCACGATCGCCCGCCGCCCGCTGTAGCGAGCCGTCGCAGCAAACCATTTGTCCTCAGGAGTGAAACATCTTGTCAACCAACAAACTCAGCGAGCTGACCGGTGACTACGTCCTCGATCCAGCCCACACCCGGATCGGCTTCATCGCCCGGCACACAATGGCCACCAAGGTGCGTGGGAACTTCCGAACGTTCGACGGCAACGCGCACCTCGACTTCGACGCACCACCGAGGTCGAGCGGTCGGCTCACGATCCAGGCGAAAAGCATCGACACCGGCAATCGGCAGCGCGACGATCTGGTGGGCAGGAAATTCCTCGGCGTCGACGACCACCCGACGATCACTTTCGTCCTGACCGGGGTGGAACAGTCCGGCGAGGCGAATGTCGAGGTCACCGGTGACTTGACCATGCGTGGCATCACCCGGCCGATCACCATGGAATTCGAGCTGACCGGCGCTCAGACCGAACCGCGCGGCGCCCTCCGGATCGACTTCACCGGCAGCGTCACGATCGACCGCAAGGACTGGGGAGTGCACTGGAAGGCGGCCGCAGGCATGGTCAGCCCGAGGGTGGTGCTGCAGTTCGATGTTGCCGTAATCCGGAAGTCCTGAGCGGAAAGAGAATCGAGTGGACATCGACTCGAATTCGCACCGCCGGCGCCGGTGGTTGGGCGCGCTGTCAACGATGATCGCCCTGTTGCACCTCAACGTGGCGATGCCATTTGCGGTATCCAGTGCGGACAGCCATGCGGATTTGCCGGTTCTCGACGGTGGCCGGTTCGTCGAGACCGCGGTGGCCCGCTTTCATTTCCTGGAGGCGGGTCAGGGGCCGCCCATCGTTCTGCTGCCGGGTGGCACGCTGTGGTCCTACACCTATCGCGACATCATCGGCGCGCTGGCGACCGGCCACACTGTCTATGCGGTCGACCTGCCGGGTTCGGGGTTCACCACGCTGCACGACGCGGATTTCGGATATGACGTGCGGGCCATGACAGAGGCTCTGCGGCAGTTCATGTCGGCGGTCGGAATTGCCCGTGCGTCCGTACTGGCACATTCCCTGAGCGGTTCGGTCGCCGTGGATTTCGCCGCGCGATATCCCTCGCAGGTGGATCAGCTGGTGCTCATCTCACCGCTTGTTCTGGATACCGAGCTCAATGTGAACATGCAGCTGATGCGCACGCCCGTCCTGGGCGAACTGGCTACGCGTGTGATGACCGAGGACATCTACGTGGCGGGACTGCGCGATGCGTATGCGCGCCCCGAGGAACTGACCAGGGACCTGGCGGACACCTATTGGATCCCGCAGAGCCACGACGAGAACCGCACGGCGATGTGGAAGCAGCCGCGCAATCTCGATCTGTCCCAGGTGCAATGGGAAGCAAGCACGATCAGAGCACGCACCCTGATCCTCTGGGGAGAACAGGATCGCGTCATAAACCCATCGCAGGCACCGCAACTCGCACACCTGATCCCCACATCGACGTTGCGAATGCTCGCAGGCGCGGGCCACAACGCCCATGAGGACGATCCCGTCGCGGTCGCCACGGAACTGACCGGATTCCTCAGCTCGGCTTGTTGAGGGCGTCCAGCCGGACCTGGGCAAGCAGTCGGCGCTGCCGGCACCGTGCTTTGATCCCGAACCATCAATCGGTCTTATTCGTCCGATTTCCGCGAGGGCTGATGATGCTGTAAATCGGTCCCTACCAGTGGATTTCAGCAGTGGTGACGTTTGGTTTGACCAGGCTTGGCTCTACTGCAGACGATGCGTGGCCACGAAAGCCCTGGCACGCAAGGGCTTTCGTGGCGGCATTGTTACTTCTGAGCTGAAAGGCTACTCAGGAGACCACCGATCACCGGAATGGACCCCTGTCCCACCGGTCGACTCCGGTGTTATTGCCCGCCGCGCGCAGCGTATCGCGAGTGACTGACATCTATTTCAGATGTGATATCGCCCGAATCGGGGCATGCGAGACGGAGGTGCAGGCGCGGCGGTTTCTATGCCACCGTGGGTTCCTCGTACCGGATTTGGTGCCTGGCGGCGATCGGGTTGATCTTGACCGGGTCGAGGGCGCCGGCGGTGAGCACGGCCGGCCCCGCCTCGATCAGATCCTCCAGATAGCACTCCCAGCCGCCCGGTGACGAGATCTGGATGAGGCGGGGCGGGGGTGTGGAGGCGCGGCGCAAAGCGTGTGGAATGCCGTGGGGGAGTAGGACAAACATTCCGGCGGTGGCGTGCTCGACGCGGTCGTCGAATTCCACCTCGAGTGTGCCGTCGAGCACGTAGATGCATTCGTCGGCCACGTGATGGGTGTGGCGGGGGATATCGCGGGCGAGGGTGACTTCCAGGAGCGAGAAGCGGCCTTCGGTATCGGCGGTGGTGGCCTTCACGGCGAACGCAGGCGGCAGCGGCAGGCGGCCGGGGCGGGCCGCGCCGGCGTCGAGCAGCAGAAATCGATTGTGGGACATGGTGGTACCCTTCGACTCAAGAAAAACGGAACCGGAATCCGGATCCGTTTCGAGTGTAGGTCGGAAGGGGACCCGAGTGTCAAGCCCATCGTCGCCGTCGCGCAAGCCGCGTGCGGACGCCTCACGCAATCGTGACCGCATCCTGGAAGCCGCACGAAACCTGTTCGCGGAGCGGGGAAGCCAGGTCCAACTGCCGGAGGTGGCGCGGGCTGCGGGTGTCGGGATCGGCACCGTGTACCGGCACTTCCCGGCCCAGGCCGACCTGATCGAAGCCGCGGCCGCGCAACGCTTCGCCGAGATCGAGGAGTACGCGCGCACCGAATGTCTGGACCACGCCGAGCCCGGCCGGGCAGTGCTGGATTATCTGACCCATGTCGGCGAAACCCTGGCGGCCGACAGCGGATTGTCCGCCGCCATCGAAGCCGCCCGTCAATCGCGCGGTAGTGAACCGCGCGGCGCGGCACGGGAACAGCTCGCCGAGATCATCGGCGCGCTCATCGAATCCGACCGGGCCGCTGGAACGGTGCGTCCGGACTTGACCGTCGCCGATGTCTACATGGTCGTCGGCGCACTGTCCGCCACCATTCGCTCCGGCAGCGGCGACTGGCGCCGCTTGCTCACCCTGCTGTCCGACGGGCTGCTGATCAAGGCTGTATAGTGAATATTGTTGTGCTGCAAAACTTCTCGACGGGCCTAACAGAATCAGTGTGTCGTTGTCGCGAATCTTGTTGGACTCAGGTCGCTTCCGACGCAGCAGCGCCTGGTTGTTGGCCGACCATAGCTGGTATCTCCCGTCGGGTCGGGAACGAGTTCCCGCCGGCGTCGAGGAACCACAGCGATCCGTGCTGCCGCAGCCCCTTTCAGCCCCCGCCGGATCAGCTCGAAGTAGCACTTCTTTGACCGCAATCGGCGTCCCGCTGAGTGCGTATCGGGGGATGCAAGCGGGTGTGTCCGAGAGCGATTCACCAGCGGTTTCGTAGTGCCCCCGGACGGGCTCGAACCGTCACTTGGCGGATAAGGTGGCACTTCTCGACTGTTGGTGGGGTTGGTCGAAGCTGACGGTGCGCGAATCATGCTCTGTAGCAGCAGATTCGGGCGTTTGTCTGCTTGATCGCATTGCTGTGATTGAAGGTCGCTGCGGGCCGGTCGGGCGGCCGGGACGCCCGCTTTAGGAGAGCCGTCAGCACCCTGATTGTCAGAGTTTCCTGACGTTGGTGCGGGTTTGTCGGTCGAGAAGTTGATCACGCAGTTGGAGATCACCACGTCGATACTGTTGTCGGGCAAAGGAACCGCCTCGATCGTCCCTTCACGAGCTCGACATTGCTCACGCTGGCCTTGGCCGCGTTCTCCCGGGCCAGGGCAAGCATCTCGTCGGTCATATCGACGCCGAACGCCTTACCGGTCTCTCCGACCCGGCGCACGGACAGCAGCACGTCGATGCCGCCGCCGGAGCAGGGTCTCCAGCGCACGTAGATGGTCGAGATCCTGCTGCTGGAGCGCCCACCGCGCGAGCCGCTCCGGATCAGCCCGCGGAACCCGAAGGCGCGGGTACGGCGTCGGGCCCGGTCTCGGCGTGCAGGTATTCGACGCCAACCGGGAAGGTCTGCTCCCGGGTGCCCGGATCCTCGACCCGCCTGTGGTGCCAGCCGTCTTTGTCCATGGTCGACTCGGTGTGGTATCCGCCCGGCTTGTTGTAGCTCGGGCAGTCGGTTTTCACCCGCTCGGTCAGACCGCGGCCGATGCGGCTGCGGGTCTCGTGGACGCCGCCGCCGATCGAGCAGGTCACCCGCGCGGTCACGAAATACACGTCGTCGGTGCTGTTGTGGCAGTAGAAGTCGTCCCCGCACGTAAGCCCCGGGGCCACGTCCCTGGCGTTCCAGGCGCTGGCCTGCGGGGCGAGCACCCCGAGTCCGGCCGAGATCAGGGCGGCGACGCCCAGGCCGACCGTCATCCGTTGCGCCATGCGTATGTCAACTCTCCTTTATCAGCCTGACCCGACACCCACTGTAGCGGCGCATAATTCACGACGGCAGCCCCCGATTTTCAGGGGCGGTCTCCGAGAGTGATTTCGCGCGAACTCAATCCGATCAGCGCGCCACGCGGCAAAATTAGTGCGTTCAGCGGCAAGGTGAAACCGCCGCTGCCTCGCGCTACCAATCTCGGCGCACAGCGGCCTTGGGCCCAGCCACCATGCTCCTCGCTGGCACGTCATCAGCCACGACTGCACCTGCGGCGACCACCGCGTCACGCCCGATGCTGACCCCGGGCAAGATCATCGCCCCTGCACCGATCCATACATTCTCCGCCACATCGATCGGGGCACCGGTGAGGAATCGGCGCCGTTCCTCCGGGTCTACCGGGTGGCCCATGGTGATGAAAGTGGCTTTCGGGCCGATCATCACGCCCCGGCCCAACCGGATACCGGCGTAGTCCAGGAAGGTACACCCCTGATTGATGAACACGCGCTCGGCCAAGTCGAGGTGAAGTCCATGGTCGGTGTAAAAGGGTGGGTAAATCGTGACTCCGGTTGGGAGAGGGCGGCCCAGGATCTGTTCGAGCAGGGCTGTCTTTCCGGTCTCGTCGTCGAAGGGCAGGATGTTGAGCCGGGAGGTCAACTCCGTGACCTGCACAACCCGCTCGTGCATCGCTTTGAACTCGGCACCGAGAACCCGTTCGCCCTGGGCAAGGAGCTCGGAATCGTGGATCAGCATGAAATTATCGCTCGCCATCCCGCCATACTTGCGCATCTGACTGGCGAATGGATGCTCGCTCATCGGCAGAAGCGGACGTTCCGCCGGCGTCGGATCCGCACGGCCAGTTGATCTTCCGATGCCCGGCGTTAGACGGTTCGGTCAGCGCGGTATGCGGCAGAAGCGCGCGTTTCGGGAGAGCTTCTGGCTATGCCGCCGATGTGAGAGCTCATAGGATAAGCGGCTCGTGAAAGGGGGTGGAGATGTCAGTCCGTCAGTGCGGTGGCTTGGGAATGTGCACCCTGACAGGGGATGAAGACGACGACCATTGGGGTGACGTCCACGACGTCCGAGGACTTTTCACATTGCGGGCCGAGGAGGACCGCCGTGAGGTCGACTTGCTGGGTTGTGCCCCACAGGGCAGCCTGCGAAAGTGCCTGGACTCCCGATCTGTAGGCGGAGTCCAGGTCGGCAGCGCTTGGCTCGACGTTCTCGACCGCGACGGTGCATCGATGGGCTCCTATTTCGTTGACAGGATGACGATTACCGCGGCTCGTCCGTCGAGCCTCGGAGCAGGTTTGGTCGATCTCGTTGTCACCCTGTGGTGCAATAACGCGAAGTATGGTGGTGAGTGGGTCTGGAATCTCATCCGCGACGGCCGGCTGAACCGTCGGGATATCTGGCGCGGGCTCGACGCAGAAGACAGGACGGCATTGCTGGCCGTGGCGCTGTGGACGAGTGCGCACCAGCGGCGAGGCAGGCTGGATCATGCCGCAGGCCACGTGTTCACATTGGATGGACAGGCTGTCACTGACATCGACAGCTTCTACTGTGCTCTCGGAGAGGCGATCAACGGCCCTGGGGGCTATTTCGGTTGGAACCTCGATGCTTTGGTGGACTGTCTGCGCGGAGGCTGGGGTGCTACAAGCCCGTTCACGCTGAAATGGCTGCACTCCGATGAGGCGCAGGACCACCTGGCGGCAGACCAGCAGGTGGCCGGCGGGCAAACCCCGTTCGAATTGCTTTTTGGAGATCTTGCAGGAGAAGGGCATCGAGGTCATCTTGCATTGGGTCTCTACCTCGAATGCACTGAATTCGGCAGTAGCGGACGTTCTGCACCGCAACGGGTTCCGGCCGCTGGCGCTCCGCGCTGGCCGGTTCGGTCAGCGCGGAATGCGGCATGGGCGAATATTCACTCGTGCTCGTGTTCGTGTGCCCGAGGAAGAAGGCGGCGCAGGCAACAACCTGCCCGAACCGCCCAATGCGCTGCTCTCCGCGCCGAACGTCACTGACTCCCCTGCGCCGGAGTCGCTTCCGGGAAATGTGGTGCCGCTGTTTGGTCGAAGGTCGGCGGGGTAGTCATGTCCATATTTCAGTAGCAGGCTGTCGGTGCCCGTTGATAGCCTCGTGAGCTGTGGAACAGCGGGAATACCGAACCCCCCTCGTTGCCGAGATGGAGCGACGGAAGGCGCTGATCGAAGTGCTCCCAGGCGCACGCCTCAAAGCGGATCTTGATGCGATGAACCGGTGTTCGTACATCATCGGTGCGAACGGCAAAGAGCTCGCGGATCACGTCGGACAGTTCGTCTCGTCGCGGCAGCACGTGAACGACGTATCGGACACGTACGTCAACGAGCTGGTGCGCTTGCTTCACAACTACCTTGCGTCCGTCACGTCTCTGATCGACGCCCAACGAGTGGTGATGCGCCACCGCTGGCCATCGAAAAACAAGGACGAGAAGTCGGAGTTCGAGAGAAAGGACTACGCGGACCAGCTTCGAGCCACTTTCGCCACGGGCGAAGCTGAGTTCATGGTCAAGCTGCGGAACTACTGCACGCATTACTCTGTGCCGCTTCCAGCCCTCGGCACGACTATCAAGTGGGAGAACGGCGGTCCAGTTATTCACGTCAACACGCTGCAGTTGGACCGTGACAAACTGCTGCGTTGGGACAGCTGGGGTGCCGCGGCGAAGGCATACCTCGAACGTCAGGACGCCCACTTTGACCTGGCTCCGATCATCGAGAGCTACATGAAGTCGGTCCGGAAGTTCTACGAGTGGTTCTGGACCGAGATTGATACGCGGAGCGAAGCTCAGAAAGACGAGTTACGCGCGAGGGCAACAGAATTGCAGCTCTGGCACGATGAGAACAACGTTCGGCCCGATTGGCTCACAGCAGGGCAAGAACAGCCAGCGAATTGGAACCGGGTCGGCCGCCGTGTGATGCGACATCTACGCGCGCAGAAGCGAATCGAAAGGTACGCGCACGGCACTCGAGGATTTTCCGTATCCACCGTCAATTCCGACGGTGAGATCGTCTTTATAAGAGATGACTGGTCACCCCTACCTAATTAGCTTGCTGACAACGCTCTGTATTCAGATTCCCGGCTGTGGCGGAAAAATATGTCCTCAAACTTGGACGCCGATCCAGGAGGCGAACCCCGTGAGGCTGTTGGTCTGCCTGCGCTACACCGCCGCGATGCCGTAGACGGTTTCCCGGACCGAGGGATGTAACCGGGTCTGCTGCGAGGCAACACGCCTCGCCCGATTCAGCGCGTTCAGCGCTTGGTCCGGCTTACCGATCATCAGCCACGCGCGGCTCACGTCCTGCCAGTGGTGCCCCGCACGCGGCGGCGCGATCTCCCTGAGGAGTACGAGGGCCGAGCCTTCGCGCGCAGCCTTCGCGCGCAGCCTTGTCGGGGTCACCCGCCTCCAATGCCACTGCCACAGAATGAATCCCAACGTTCGCCGGACCAAACAATGTGCCGTCTGCGGAGATGTAACCGTGCCGGGATGGCATCGGGGTGGCACGGCAGGCTGTACCGACCTGCCACACCCGTTCCACACTGCGCTGACCAGCACTTTTTCAGTGCCCCCGATCGGGTTCGAACCGATACTTGGCGGATTTTAAGTCCGCTGCCTCTGCCAATTGGGCTACGGGGGCGTCTGGGTCAGACTACCGAGCCGTACGGTCGTGCTGGTAGCAGGTATTTGGGGGGCGGGTCAGGGGGTGGGGGCGATCATGATGGGGGTTTGGACGGAGAGCAGGAGGGATTGGCTGGTGGAGCCGAAGACCTTGCTGACGAAGCCGCCTCGGCCTCGGGTGCCCACCACCAGAAGCTGGGTGCTGGAGGAGAGTTCGAGGAGGGAGCGTTCGGGGCTGTCGTGGGAGGTTTCGCGGTCTATGCGGACGTTCGGGTAGCGCTCCTGCCAGCCGGCCAGGCTCTCGGCGAGGACGTAGTCGTCGAGGGCGTCCATTTCGGGGTCGTCGGAGGCTCCTTCGGCGTGCAGGGCGATGACGGCCACGCCGCGGACCGAGGCTTCGTCGAGGGCCGCCGCGATGGCGGGCTCGCTGATCTTGGTGCCGTCGACGCCGACCAGGATGGGTCGGGTGAGCAGATCGGGGGGGAGGGGGACGCCGTCTCGGACCACGACGAACGGGCAGTGGGAGCGGCGGGCGAGAACCGAGCTGACCGAGCCGAGCAGGGCGCGGCGCAGGGTGCCGCCGCCGCGGGCGCCGGCCACGACCATCCGGGCGTCGCGGGTGCGTTCGAGGAGGGTGGGGACCACGGCGCCGGTGCTCAATTCGGTGGTGACCGTGAGGCCGGGGGAGATCTTGGCGGCTTCCTCGGCGGCGGTTTCCAGTAGCCAGTTGCCGTGTTCCTCCAGGCGGGAGTAGTCCTCGCTGGTGATCGCGGTGCCCAGGCCCAGACCCTGATCAGGGGTGATCTCGAGGACGCGCAGCAGGTGCAGGGGCGCGTGGTGCAGGGCGGCGGTGTGGGCCGCCCAGGCGACGGCCGAACCGGCCGATTCGTCCACGGCGACGATGACGGCTTCCCCTGTCGACATGCTGAGTCCTCTCCCATCGTGAATCACGCGGTGCGGCTGCGGGATAGCTGAGCGGTCGCCATCGACCCTACGCCGACGCGGGCCCGCCGCGGCCGAGCGGCACCGCGATCCGGGTCACGGGAATTCCGGTCAGGTCCCGGACCGGCGGCGGAACACACCCGCGGCCCAGCCGAGGGGTGTACGGGGACTCGGCGGGGCCGCGGGGCCGGGCTGCGAGCAGCCCATGCAGGCATCCTGGTACCTCAACCCACGTTGAGGTCAAGGCCCGGGGGCGGACCGCCGGCTCGGCGGAAGTGCGTGAGGTTTTCGGCGAGGAAGTCATCCAGGGTGCGCGGCGCACGCCCCAGTATGTGGGCCACCACGCCCGTGGGCCGCTCGAGCCGGGTCCGGGCCAGGAGCTGGATCTCTGTCACGTGGGCGGCCAGCCAATCGGGCAGATGCGCCTGCCGAATCAGGTTGTCGCGCAGTGCCTCCGGCGGTACATCGACATAGCGGATCGGACGGCCGAGCAAGCGGGACAGCCGCGCCGCGATCTCCGGATAGCCGAAGACCTCCGCGCCGGTGAGCGTGTGTACCTGCCCCCGGAGTTCGGGCCGGGTCAGCACGGCGGCCGCGACATCCCCGATGTCACGGCAGTCGACCCAGTTGCAGGCCGTGTCGCCCATCGCTCCGACGATGACGCCTTCCGCCAACCCGGGAGCCAGCGTCCGCAGCTTCTGCATGAAGGCGTACGGCCGCAGAATCGTATGCGCGACACCGGACCCGCGCAGCTGCTCCTCGATGGCCCAGTGCCAGCGCGAGATCGCGACGGGGGAGTCCGGTTCGGCGGCGGGCGCGGACAGCTTCACGATGTGTTCCACACCGCTGCTCACCGCCAGATCGATGGCGCGCGTCTCGAACTCGACCTGCCGCGGGCCGTTCACCATGGTGAGGAACAGCTGCGACGCGCCGTCGAACCCCGCGCGCAGCGATTCCGGGTCGGCGGCATCGGCGGCCGCGAACTCCACGCCGCGCACCTCGCCGAGCCGATCTCGCAATCGGGCGGGGTCCCGGCTCAGGGCACGGCACGGCACCCCGAGTTCTCGGAGCCCTTGCAGCGCAGCGCCGCCGGTCTCCCCGGACGCTCCCATCACCACGATCATTCCGATGTCCTTTCGCCTGCCGAAACCAGCCCGGTCAGCACGAGGTCGACGACCCGCTCGGCGTAGTCGCCGGACAGTGGCTCCCGGGTGAGCAGTTTGCGGAAATGAATTGGCGCCGTCAGTATTTCGAGCACCAGCCAGGGGTCCGGAGCCGTCTCCAGCTCGCCGCGTCCGACGGCGCGATCGAGCATCACGCGTGCGCCGTCCAGGCGAACCCGCCAGAATTCCGCGCGGGATTCCGAGAGTTCCGGGTTGTCGCTCGCACTCGCCATGGCCCGCCCGAGCATCGTGCCGAGTGGCGAATCGACGATCGCCACCATGGATCGGTTGAATGCGATCAGGTCCGTGCGCAGTGATCCGGTATCCGGCACGGGCAGGTTCTCCGCGCTGTGCTCGAGCATCGCGTCGAAGATCAGCCGCTCGCGGGTCTTCCAGCGCCGGTAGATCGAGCTCTCGTGCACGCCCGCCCGGGTGGCGACCGCGCCGATGCTCAGCTGGTCGAATCCATTGTCGGCCAGCACTTCCAAGGTCGCGTCCAGCACGGCCTGCCGGACGCGTGCGGAGCGGCCGCCGGTCCGGCGGCGAACTTCGGAATCGGTCACCCGGCAATATTAACGCAAGGAATCTTGCGTTAGATTCGGCCTAGGTCTACCGTCCTAAACGCAACCATCTTTGCGTTAGCGGCAGGAGGATCGAATGGCATTCCACTGGCAGATCGACCCGCAGGACCTTTTCGTCGAGCGATACCCGCAGATGGTGGGTACCGGCCTGCCGCAGGCCGACGTCGACACCACGCGGGCGGCCATCACGGACATGTGGCTCGACGGACCGGGCGGCTGGGTGCACGAATGGTCCACCCTGGCCGGGGGATACGCGTCCACCGGACGGCACCGGCTCGCGGCGCTGGCCTACGGCTGGGCCAAGTTCCCGACCCTGGCCGACGAGTCCAAATGCGCGGCGCTGTCCGAGCAGGTTGATCAATATCTGCTCGCCGCTCCGGATTTCGGCCTCGATTTCACCCGGCTGACCGTCGAGGCTCCCTATCGCGGCGTGCGGATCGACGTCCCGGTGCACCTGCTGACCCCGCCCGGCTGGTCGGCCGCCGACCCCGTTCTGCTGGCCTCCGGCGGCGTCGACTCCTGGAAGATCGACCTGCACTCGCTGTTCGCCGACATGGCCGTGCGTACCGGAATGCGCGTGCTGGCCTTCGACATTCCGGGTACCGGCGAGACACCCGTGCCCATGTCCGCCGACAGCGGCTACGGCGTGGTCCGCGCGATCATCGACCGCGCCCGCACGCTCGGCAATGGCCGGGTCGCGCATCTGGGCATCTCCATGGGCGGCTGGTTCTCCGCCCGCTCCGGCCTGGCCGCCGAGGTGGACGCCGCGATCGTGCTGGGCGGCCCGATCGAGCGTGCCTTCGACCCGGACCGCACCTGGGCCTACGGCATGCGCGGGATCATCGGCAATGCACTGGGTTTCGACACCGAGCCCACCGATGCCGAACTCGCGCAGCGCATGTCCCCGTTCACGCTGCGGCAGTGGCTGGATCGGGACTGGAACGCGCCCATGCTCGTGCTCAACGGCGCGGATGACGTGCACATCCCCGCCGCCGACACCCTGGTCTTCGAGGGCCGCCGCGACACCGCGGTGCACCTGCTCCCGGACACCGGGCACTGTGCGATCACCAAATTGCCGGAGGCGACCCGGATCATGGTCGATTGGCTGGTCTCGACCGCCCCTTGGTGACCAGGCGGGCGGCTCAGGGCCGCCCGGCACCCTCCGGCCACACCACCGTCACGGGCATGTCGCGTCCGCCGGCGGTCGCCACCACATCGGCCGTGCCGCACGGTGAACCCGGAGAACACCTACGCCCGCTGTGCCACGGGCCAGCTCCCGGAACGCTAGGAGGCGTAGCGGGTCTCGGGCATAGCGGACGATTCGCCCCCTGCACGGCCGTGATCAATCCACCCGCACGGCGAGGGTCGCCACCACGGCATCGGTGCGGGCGCGGAGCGCGGCGGTGAGCACCGGCCCGCGCGGATTGTGCAGCAGCCGATGCCACCAGCGGCGCGTCTCGACCTGCGTGAGCAGCACCGTCACCTGGTGGCCCTTGGCCGTCTGCTTGCGCACGTATCCGACCAGCGTGGCCACCAGGCTGCGGTTCGGAGCGGGCAGCACCATGAGCGGCACGCCAGGATCCCACTTCTTCCATTGCGCTCCAAGATGTTTCGCCGAGTCCGGTTCGATGGCCACGGCTACCGCCACCACCTCGCCGTCCAGTCGCAGCGCGGTGGTCAGGGCCTGTTCGGTGAGCGCGCTGACGGCCACCACCGGCACCACGATGAGGCTGGTCTTCGTGCCGGGCGCCGGCGCGGGCGGAATCCGGCCCAGCCCCAGCATCTTCGCGACCTGCGCGTAGTAGTTCTCGGTGCGCGCGAACAGCAGCACCAGGGCGGGGATGATGATCAACAGCAGCCACGCGCCCTCACGGAACTTCTCCAGCATCAGCACCACCCCGGCGACAGCGGTGAGCACCGCGCCGAAACCATTGAGCAGCGCGCGCGGCAGCCAGCCCGGCCCGCGCACTTCGCGCCAGTGCCGCACCAGACCGGTCTGGCTGATGGTGAATCCGATGAACACGCCGATCGCGAACACCGGCAGCAGCCGATGCGTGTCCGCCTTCACGATGAGCAGCACGATCGCCGCCAGGATCGCCAGCGCGGCCACGCCGTAGCGGAACACCGGCCGCTCCGACCGCATGGCGAAGGCATGCGCCACCCGGTGGTCCTTGGCCAGCAGCGAGAGCAGCACCGGCAGCCCGCCGAAACTGGTGTTGGCGGCCAGCACCAGCACCACGGTCACCGCGATATTGGTCAGATAGAACATCCAGCCGGTGCCGAACGCGGCCGCCGAGAGCTGCGCCAGAATCGTCACGTCCCCGCGCGGCACCATGTCGTACTGCCGGATGAGCATCGACAGCCCGATCAGCATGATCCCCAGCAGCGCGCCCAGCGCCATCTCGGTGTGCTGGGCGCGTTTCACCGCGGGCGTGCGGAAGGCGGGCACCGCATTGGCGATGGCCTCGACACCGGTCAGCGCCGAGCAGCCGGCCGAGAACGCCTTGAGCAGCAACACGATTCCCACCGACTCGACCGGCTCCACCGGACCCAGGTCGGTGCCGATGATCGCGACGGGATCGTGGTGCAGGAAGCCGCCGGCGATGACCGCGAAGATGGCCAGTATGAACACGATGGTCGGCCCCATCAGCACCTTGGCCGATTCCGCGATGCCGATCAGGTTCAGCACCGTCAGCACCACCAGCCCGAGCAGCGTCACCAGCAGCAGATGATCGGCCAGGGCGGGGAAGGCACTGGCCAGGCTGGCCGCGCCCGCCGCCAGGCTGACCGCCACGGTCAGCACGTAGTCGACGACCAGGCTGGCCGCCGCCAGCAGCGCGGCCCCGCGCCCGAGATCCTTCTTGGCCACCGCGTACGCGCCGCCGCCATCCGGGTGCACCGCGATGACCTGCCGATACGACAGCACCAGCACGAGCAGCAGCGCCGTGATGGCCAGCGACACCGGAAGCGTCCACGACACCGCCCCGATCCCGGCCGGAATCAGCGCCAGCACAATGGCTTCCGGGCCGTAGGCCACACTCGACAGGGCGTCCAGCGACAGCGCCGCCAGCCCGCCCAGCGCGGTCAGCCGGTAGGCGTCCCCGCGCTGATCGCGGCGCATCCGCCGGTCGACGGTCAGCGGATGCCGCTTCGGAGTCTCGAGTGTCTCGACCACGGCCCTCATTGAACGCGGCCGCCGCCCGCACCTCGCGGTATGACACCGCTTTCCGGCGTATTTTTGCGCGGAGCGGTGAGCAGGCGTCAGCGCCGGGTGAGAGGCGGGCGCAGGCCCAGGTGTTCGCGCAGGGTGACGCCGGTGTAGGCGGTCCGATACGAACCGCGTTCCTGGAGTTCGGGGATCAGCAGGTCCACGATCTCGTCCAGACCAGCCGGAACCCGCCACGGGGTGATGTTGAAGCCGTGGCTCGCGCCGTGCCGCACCCAGCGGGTGAGCTCATCGGCGACCTGCCCCGGCGTGCCCGCGAAACCGAAACGGGCCGTGGTCTCGACGGCCACCTGCCGCAGTGTCAGCCCCTTCGACTCGGCCAGCGCCCGCCACTGCGCCACGATCGCCGCGCGGTCCTGCCCGTCCCGCTGCGCGCCGCGGGTGGACGAAATCACCGACGGCGCCGGATCTTCCGCGGGCAGCGGGCCGTCCGGATCCAGGTGCGACAGATCCCGTCCCCACACCTGCCCCGCCAGCGAGAGCGCCGTCGCGCCGGTGATCTGCTGCTCCAGCACCCAGCGCCGCTTCTCCTCGACCTCGGCGGCGGTCTCGGCCAGCACGATCTGGGTGCCGGGCAGAATCCGGATATCGTCGGCGGGCCGCCCCGCCGCGACGAGCCGGGCACGAATATCGTTCGCGAATTCCAGGGCCGGATCGAAATCGGTGCCGAAGGGGGAGAAGATGACCTCCGCCTGCGCGGCCGCGAAATCGCGACCGGCGGGGGAGACGCCCGCCTGGAAGATCACCGGATGACCTTGCGGACTCCGCGGCACCGTCGGGGTGATCGCGACCTTGAATTGCGCGCTGTCGCGTTCGACCACGCGCACCGCGCCGGGGTGCAGCCAGCTCTCGTGGTCGCGGGTCGCGGCAATGGCATTGCCGGACCAGGCATCCCAGATCTCCCGTGCCAGGCTCAGGAATTCGGCGGCGCGCTCGTAGCGCTGGGTGTGATCCAGGAATCCGCCGCGCCGGAAATTCTCACCGGTCCAGGCATTGTCGGTGGTCACCACATTCCACCCCGCGCGCCCGCCCGACAGCACATCCAGGCTCGCCAGCCGGCGCGCCAGATCGGCGGGCTCGTTGTAGGTGGCATTCTGCGTGGCCACCAGGCCGATTCGCGTGGTGATTCCCGCCAGCGCCGCCAATTGCGTGATGGCGTCGGGCCGTCCGGCGATATCGGTGTCGAGCAGCTGCCCGTCCTGTTCGCGCAGGCGCAGGCCCTCACCCAGGAAGAAGGCGTCGAACAGGCCGCGCTCGGCGGTGGTGGCGACCCGGCGGAAGGTCTCGAAGTCGATCTGCGAACCGCTGCTCGGATCCGCCCAGATGGTGTGGTGGTTGACGCCCTGGAAGAAGACCCCGAAATGCACCTGGGCGTCGGGGAAGGGGACCTCGGTCATCGGGCGAGCTCCTTGACGTAGCGGTTGGCGGGGCGGGCCAGGCCCAGATTCGCGCGCAGCGTCGAACCGGGGACCGGGCGATGAGCGAGACCCGCGCGCAGCAGGGCGGGGAGGACGTAGCGGGCGAGGACGGGAAGGTCCTCGTCGACGACGGCCGGGTGCAGGCGGACGCCGTCGGCGATCGGGGCCAGCTCGGTGAGCCGGGCGGTCAGCTCGGCGTGCGAGCCCGAAAAGGACAGTCGCCCAGTGGATCCGGGGTCGCCGTGACCGTCCAGATCCGTGCGGCGTTCCGCGGCGGTCGCGGTCGGCGTGTCCAGGGTGACCTCGATATCCACGAGTACGCGCGAAACCCCTCCCGCTCGGGCGTTCTCGATCGCCTCGTGAATCTCGGGCAGCGTGGTTCCGCTCACCAGTGCCACGTCGATGCCCTCGGTTCCCGCTGCGCCGTAACCGAATACGACGACCTGTCCCTGTGGCGGCCGGGGCACGATGGCCGGGCCCTTCACCGAAAATGTTTCGCCGATGAAATCGATGTAGTGCAGCTTGTCGCGGTCCAGGAACTTCCCGGCCGCGTAGTCGCGGACGACCGCGTCGTCCTCCCACGAATCCCACAGTCGCCGTGCGACTTCGACGGCATCGACGCGCTCGCGCCGGATCTCGGCCGGGGTCGCGCGGGCGGTGGCGCCCCAGGCCCGCGCCGCACCCGGCTCGTCGACGGCCAGCCAGCCGGCCCGGCCGCGCGCGGCATAGTCCAGCGAGGCCAGCTGCGACGACAGGTGGAACGGCTCCGCGTAGGTCGCCGCCGACACCGGGACCAGGCCGAGGGTGCTGGTGGTGGCCGCGACGAAGGCCGCGCGGGTGGTGGCATCGAGCCGCCCGCCCGGACCGGGCCCGGGGTTCAGGGCATCGTCGAAGGTCGCGAACGTGAAGCCCGCGTTCTCCGCCGCCTGGACCCGGGTGCGCACGGTCTGTGGATGCAATAGACGGTCTGGTTCGTGTCCGGCTCGATGCCACGCGGCGGGGTGGTGACCCTCCCCGTCGAGTTCGATTCCCAACGCGAACAGGCCCGTTCGGTACTCGCTCTCGCTCGCCATGGGTTGGACGATTGTCGAACCGTGCTCCTCCGGCCATGGTTGCCGTCACGGTGATCCGAACCCGCGCTGATTCGGCGGTGATCCAGTTCACAACAGCATCTCTTGCACATACCCCTGGGGGGTATTAACTTGATCTTTTGTAAGGCACCGAAGCAGTTGAGAGGGAAGAGAAATGACCACCCAGGCGCACACCGGACACCACGACCACGCGGCTCACGGCGACCACGCCGCGCATGCGCACCACGCGGCCCCGGTCGACCACACTGCTCATGCCCACCATGCCGATCACGCGGCCCATGCCGGGCACGGCGAACACGCGGCTCATGCGGCCCACGAGGCGCACGGCGCTCACGGTGGCCACGACGACGGCGGCCTGCCGGGCGGACTCCAGATCACCCAGGACGGTTACACCCTCGACCTGGCCGAAAAGGTCGTAGCCGCAGGCGAAATCGAGTTCCGGTTCCGCATCCTGGGCCCGGACGGCCTGCCCGTCAACGACTTCGACGCCATCCACGACAAGGAACTGCACCTGATCGTCGTGCAGCGCGAGCTGACCGGCTTCTGGCACGTGCACCCGGAGCGACAGGCCGACGGCACCTGGACCGTCCGGCTGAACCTGCCCGAGGCGGGCGCCTACCGCGCCTTCACCGACATCGCGCCGCGCGCTCTCGGCAAGACCATCACGCTGGGAGCCGATTTCGCCATCGCGGGCGACTACCGGCCCGGCACCGCGCCGGAACCGCAGCGCACCATCACCGTCGACGGCTACGAGGTCACCCTGGACGGCGATCTGGTTCCCGGCGAGGGCCGCCTGCTCACCCTCACCGTGCGCAAGGACGGTGCGCCCGTCACCGATCTGCAGCCCTACCTGGCGGCCTACGGCCATCTGGTGATCCTGCGCGCCGGCGATCTGGCCTACGTCCATGTGCACCCGAACGGTGAGCCCGGCGACGGCGTCACCGCGCCCGGCCCCGACATCACCTTCCACACCGCCGTTCCCGGCCGCGGCACCTACCGGCTGTTCCTCGATTTCAAGCACGCGGACAAGGTCCGCACCGCCGCCTTCACCCTGCCCACCGTCTGACCCACCGGCCCGGATCGGAGCAGCCATGTGCGACCGCCGATGTCCCCGGAGCGCGACAACCGAACAACGCGGTCCGCAGCGCGGACGACACGCGGAAGGGCATCCGGATGGCTGCCCTTCCTGCTGTCTGCCCAGGTAGAGGCGCCCTCGTGGTCTCTCACAGGGAACTCCCAGCCGACCTGAAGCTCGGTTCGAAACCCGCCGCCTAGGCTCCGCGAGGTCAATCGGAATCTGGGAACACAGGAAGGCGGGTGGCATGTCGACCATCACCAGCGTCGCGGGCGATGCGGCCTCCTCCGGAGGCGGCGACGCCGCCATCGGGGAGGGCAACGCAGCCTTGTCGGAGGGTAGGCGCGCGTCGCGGTGGGCGACGCTGCTCACCTCGCCCGGGCAGCCGCGCTGGGAGCGACCGGCCACCCTGGCGCTGCTGATCGCCACGGCCGTCGTCTACCTGTGGGGCCTCGGCGGCGCGGGCTGGGGTAACGGCTACTACGCCGCCGCCGTGGAGTCCGGCACCCAGAGCTGGAAGGCCCTGCTGTTCGCGTCCCTGGACCCGCAGAACTCCATCACCGTCGACAAGCCGCCCGCAGCCATGTGGGTGATGGGCCTGTCCGGCCGCATCTTCGGCTTCAACTCCTGGTCCATGTTCGCGCCGCAGGCCCTCATGGGCGTGGCCGCGGTCGCGCTGCTCATCGCCGCGGTGCGGCGCTGGGCCGGCCCGGCGGCCGGCCTCATCGCCGGCGCGGCGCTCGCGGTGACCCCGGTGGCGGCCATGATGTTCCGCTTCAACAATCCCGACGCCCTCATGCTCCTGCTGCTGGTGGCCGCCGCGTACTGCACGGTGCGGGCCATCGACGCGCGCGGCGAACGCTTCTGGTCCGGCAGCACCGGCTGGCTGATCGGCGCGGGCGTCCTCATGGGCTTCGGCTTCCTCGCCAAGATGATGCAGGCCTTCCTGGTGCTGCCCGGCCTCGCGCTGGTGGTGCTGGTGGCCGGCGCGGGCGGATGGCGCACGCGCATCACGCAATTGGCGTCCGCGGGCGTGGCCCTGGTGCTGTCCGCGGGCTGGTATGTGGCGCTGGTCGAACTGTGGCCCGCCGGATCCCGGCCCTACATCGGCGGTTCCACCAGCAACAGCCTCTGGGAACTGGCCGTCGACTACAACGGCCTCGGCCGGGTGCTGGGGAACAAGAACGGCGGCGGCCACCGGCCCACGCCGCCCCCGATGCCCACACCGGACCCGGCCCAGCATGCCGACCCGTCCCAGATGCACGGCGGCTTCGGCGGTTTCGGTTCGCAGCCCGGTCTCACCCGCCTGTTCAGCGGTGAGCTCGCCACCGAATTCTCGTGGCTGCTGCCCGCCGCGCTGATCTCGCTGATCGCCGGACTGTGGCTGGCCCGCCGGCTGCCGCGCACCGATCGCGTGCGCGCCGGCCTGCTGCTGTGGGGTGGCTGGCTGCTGGTCACCGGGGCCGTGCTCAGCTACATGAGCCGCAGCTTCCACTCGTACTACGCCATGGAACTGGTGCCGGCGATGGCCGCGCTGATCGGCATCGGCGCGACCCAATTGTGGCGGCGCCGTACGCATCTCGCGGCCCGCGGCACCCTCGCGGTTATGTCGCTCGCCGCCGGCGGGTGGTCGTTCGTGCTGCTGCACCGCACCCCCGAATGGCTGCCGTGGCTGCGCTGGACCCTGGTGGCGCTCTCGGTGGTCGCCGCGGCCGCGTTGCTGGTCGCCCCGAAGCTGCCGCGCTTCGCACTCGCCATCGGCGTATTCGCCCTGCTCGCCGGGCTGCTCGGTCCCACCGTCTATACCCTCGAGACCGTCGCCCAGGTGCACAATGGCGGCAGCCCGACCGCCGGTCCGCCCCGCAGCGAACACGGTGGCGGCCCCGGCCAGCGCGGCGGCGTGGCCGACCCGCAGATCGCCGGCCTCATCGCGGGCAGTGACACCCGTTGGGCCGCAGCCGCTATCGGCGCTCAGGACGTCAGCTCGCTCGAATTGAGCACGGGCAAGGCGCTGCTCGCGGTCGGTGGCTTCAGCGGTCGCGACGATTCACCGACGCTGGCCCAGTTCCAGCAGTACGTCGCCGACCACCAGATCGGCTACCTGCTGGTGCGTCAGCGCGAAGAATCCGGACAGGACAACAACTCTCGGGGTGGCCGGCCGAATGCCGGTCAGCCGAGCAACCCGCAGTCCGGCCTGGGCAATTCGGAGTCGGATCAGTCCACCTCCGCCCAGATCACCGCCTGGGTGAAGGCGAACTACCCGGTCACCATGATGGGCAATGTGGAGGTCTACAACCTCAACCCCTGACCGGGGACAGCATCCACGGGCATGCACTGGTGCGGGCACCAGTGCATGCCCGTCGTATTCGCGCCCGGGTGGAACGAATTCGGGCCGGGGACCGACCAGTTCGGTGAGAGGAATTCGGTGGATGCGAGGGGCAGCCGTGGATAGCTACAGTGACGGGCGACAGCTGGGGCCGGGTGGGAGGTCGGCGATGGGCGAGGTGCGCGCGCGGGTGGGGGTGCTCGGCCCGGTGCAGCTGACCATCGACGGGGTGGCCCAGCCGCTGGGCGGGCCCAAACAGCGCGCCGTGCTCGCCTACCTGGCGATCAACGCCAACCGTCCGGTATCCGTCGAGGCCCTGGCCAGCGCCGTCTGGGAGGACAATCCGCCGCCCGACGTACGCGTCAGCCTGCACGCCATCATCTCCAATCTGCGCAAGCCGCTGCGCGACGGCGGCATCGACGCCCGGAACATGCTGCAGCACATGGGCACCGGCTACCGCATCGTGCTCGCGGACCCGGCCTGCGATGTCTTCCGCTTCCGCGCCCGCCGCGAGAACGGCCTGCGCGCCCTCGCCGCCGGACGGTTCGCCGCCGCCGCCGACGCCCTCTCCGACGCGCTCGCCCAGTGGCGCGGACCGGTCCTGTCCGATCTGCGCGGACTCGGCTTCGCCGACGCCTACGCCGTCGCCCTCGACGACGAGCGCATCGGCGTCATCGAGGCCCGCGCCGAGGCCGATATCGCCCAGGGCCGCGCCGAGGGCGTGGTCTCCGAACTGGCCCTGCTGGTGCGCGATCATCCCCTGCGGGAATCGCTCTGGGAGCAGCTGATCACCGCGCTCTACCTGACCGGCAGGCAGTCCGACGCGCTCGAGGCGGCCCGCCGGCTGCGCGGCATCCTCGCCGAGGAACTCGGCATCGATCCGGGCCATCGCATCCGGGAGCTGGAATCACGCATCCTGCGCCAGGATCAGCTCAGTGTGCCGGCGGTCGCGGCGGCCTCGGCCACCCGCGCCACCACCATCGTGGACCGCAGCTGGCACGAGCCGCAGGCGCTGCTGCGCGACCGCTCCGGGAACGTCTTCCCGGTGACCGGCTCCACGACCCGCATCGGCCGCCTGTCCGACAATGACATCGCGCTCGCCGACGGCCGGGTCAGCCGCCACCACGCGCTGCTCATCGACAACGGGCACACCTGGGTGATCAAGGACCTGCACTCCTCCAACGGCGTCTATGTCGATGGCGCACGGGTTGCCGACAGCGGATTATTGTCCGATGGAGCGGTGTTGCGCATCGGCGATACCGAACTGGTCTTCCTGCTGGTTCGCGACGAGGACAACGCCGGCTGAACAGCAGTGAATGACACATGACAGATCCGCGACGTCCGGAGCCAATGATTAACTGACCCTTCATTACTGATCCCCCTCACCGCCACGAACCCCCAAGCTCGGTCGGCGATCCTCAACGGTAGCCGTTCCTATGCTCACAGGGGTTGCCATGGATCGGAGGCGTTTTCTGAAGCACGCCGCGCAGCTGGGTGGTGCGGCCGGAGCCATGTCGATGCTCCCGCCGAGCCTGGTGCAGGCCTGGGCCGAACCGGCCCCGCCCGGCGGCTGGGACCGGATCGAACACGTGGTCATCCTCATGCAGGAGAACCGCTCCTTCGACCACTACTACGGCTCCATGGCCGGCGTGCGCGGCTACGCCGATCTCAATGCGCTACAACTGTCCACCGGACGCTCGGTTTTCCACCAGCCCGACGGCGGCCGGGTGGTGCTGCCATACCCCACCACGCTCCAGAACATCGACGGCACCGATCATGGAACCCGCACCGGCCATGACGCTTTCGCCTTCGGCCGGCACGACGGCTGGATCCCCGCCAAGGGCGAAGGCACCATGGTCGGCTACGACCGCGACAGCCTGGGCTTCTACTACCAGCTCGCCGAGGCGTTCACCCTGTGCGACGGCTACCACTGCTCGGTGAACGGGCCCACCGACCCCAATCGCATGTACCTGTTCACCGGCACCGTGGAAAACCCGCTGGCCCTGGACAATTTCGCGGAGTCCCTGCAGGTCTCGCTGTTCGCCGACGATCTGAAACTGCGCTGGATGCGCAGCCTGCCGGTCGCCGGGATCGTGGACGCCGTACTGGGGATGGTGCACGGACTGACCAGCGCCCTCCCGCACTCGGTCGCCGAATCGCTGGCCGGGCTGGTGGCGCCGCGGACCGGCAATCTGTTCCTCTACGACGCGCTGCTCGGCCCCGACGCCGGACGCTACGTCAACGACATCATCTTCGGCCTGCCCTGGACCACCTACGCCGAACGACTCCAGGAGCGCGGCATCGGCTGGCGCGTCTACCAGGAGTGGGACAACTACACCGACAATGCGCTCGAGTTCTTCCTGCCCTTCCGTGAGGCCGCGCGGGCGGCGCTGAAGTACACCAATGGCGGGCGCGGGGTCGCCTTCGAGAACTTCTTCCGCTATTACACGGACCTGCAACGGGATCCGAGCCTCGAACCCGCCTACGCCGCCGACCTGAAGCGGGGCCTGGACGAGCTGTCGGCGGGGCAGCGGGCGCTGGTGGAGCAGGGGCTGCTGCGGGCGCGCACCGGCACGCTCGTGGAATCCTTCCGCACCGACGTGGCGACCGGACGGCTGCCCACGGTGTCCTGGATCGTTGCGCCCTACGTCGACTGCGAGCATCCGGTCATGGGCCCGCGCAATGGGCAGGCCATGGTGCGCGGGGTGCTGGAGGCGCTCGCCGAACACCCGGACGTCTGGAACAAGACGGTATTCATCCTCAACTACGACGAGAACGACGGGTACTTCGACCACATCCCGCCGCCGGCGCCACCGGAGGGCGCGCCCGGTGAATACTTCGGCCGCCACAATGCCGGCCTGGGCGCGCGGACACCCGCGATCATCGTGTCGCCGTGGAGCAAACAGGCCGTCTGCTCCGAATTGTTCGACCACACCTCGGTGCTGAAGTTCCTGGAGCGGGTCACCGGTGTCGCCGAACCCAATATCAGCCCGTGGCGGCGGGAGGTGTGCGGCGACCTGTCCTCGCTGTTCGACTTCGGCGCGCGCCGCACCCTCATCCTGCCCACCGCCGCCCCGCGCGCCGAGCAGACGATGTCCGGTGTCGCGCAACCACTTCCGTTCGTGCAGCGCCTGCCGAAGCAGCAGAGCGGCAGCAAGGCGCGGGTGCCGCTGCCGTACCGGATGCAGGCCCGGTGCGCGCCCAACGGGCAGGCCGGGATCACCCTCACCATCGACAACGGCGGCACCGGCACCGTGCACTGCCGGGTGCATCCGAATGCCTTCGCCGCGGACTTCACGCCGACCCGCTTCGATATCCCCGGCGGCAGCACTGTCGCACAGGACTTTCCGGCGGTGAACGGTCGCTACGACTATTCGGTGTACGGCCCCGACGGCTTCCAGCGCCGCTTCGCCGGCGATCTCACCGGTCCGTGCGGCGCGCTGCGGGTCACCGCCACCGCGGCCGCCTCCGGCCGGCGCAAGCTCTCCTGGGTATTCGAAAACGGCGGGACGCAACGGGTTTCGGTCGCGGTGATCTCCAATGCCTACCGTCACGACGGGCCCTGGACTATCGATATCGCGGCAGGCGGGACCGAACGGCGCGAGATGTCCTGTGACACCGATGCCGAGGGAGCGGGCTGGTACGACTTCTCGGTGACGGCCGCCGCTGATGCCGGATTTTGGTGCCGGACAAGAGGATTCGTCGAGACCGGAGCCGCCGGAAGGACCGCCGACGACGCGGCGCCCTTCGACCGGCTGCTGCTCGACCGGTCCCTCTACGCGCCCGGCCGGGACCTGGTCGTCAGCTACGGCCTCGCGGGTGCGGTGGCCGGGCATCGCCTCGCCGTCTACGCCGATCCCGGTGGCCTGGCCGCCACGGTGCCCGCCACGCCCGCGCTGCGCACTCTCACGCTGGGGAACGGGGTGACGCGGGATCAGGTGGTCCTGCCGGTCATCGCCCAGCCTGGCGCGGCAGATGCGGCGGTCGCTCCGGTAGCGGGACTGCGGCAGGTCGGCGCGGTCCCGGCCGACGCGGCCCCGCGGTCCGGTCCATTGCCGACGGGCTCCTACCTGCTACATCACCTGGATGATGCGGGCCGGCCGCTGGCCCATCCGGTGCGCTTCCGGGTGCTCTGATTCCGGCTGCCTGGTACATCGGGACAGTTATGCAACAGGTTCTAGACATATCGCGAGTTTTGTCTTACCTTCGGTTCATGAGTTCAACGGCGTCTCATGCGGTGCGATTCGAACTGCGCTCCGGCGAAACCTGGCGCGACCCGTATCCCATGTATTCCCAGCTGCGCGACCACGATCCGGTCCACCGGGCCGTCCCGGAGGGCCGCGAATCCGACGACTTCTACGTCCTGTCCCGGCACGCGGACGTGTACGCGGCCGCGCGCGACCCCGAGACCTACTCCTCGGCCTCCGGCCTGACCGTCGACTACGTCGACCTGCTGGCCGCCGGATTCGGCGCCGCCAAGCCGTTCGTCTTCATGGACCCGCCCGACCACACCGACTTCCGCCGCCGGGTATCACCGGGATTCACACCCCGGCAGGTGAATTCGGTCGAACCCGAGGTGCGCGCCTTCGTCGTCGAGCGCATCGAGGGCCTGCGGGCCGCGGGCTCCGGCGATATCGTCAAGGACCTGTTCAAGCCCCTGCCCACCATGGTGGTGGCGCACTATCTCGGTGTGCCGGAACAGGATCGGGGCAAGTTCGACGCGTGGACCGAGAACATCGTCGGCGGCGCGGTCGAGGGTGCGGGACTGGCCGCGGGCGACCAGAACGCCTTCACCGCGGTCGGTGAAATGGTCGGCTACTTCAGCGAACTCATCGACCGGCGGCGTAAGGAACCCGGCGATGACACCATCTCGCACCTGCTGGCCTCCGGGCTCGGCGCGGATGGCGACAACGAGGGCCTGCTGGCCATGCTCGGCTTCGCCTTCACCATGATCACCGGCGGCAATGACACCACCACCGGAAACCTCGGCGGTGCGGTGCAACTGCTCACCGCCTTCCCCGACCAGCGCCGCCTGCTGGTGGAGAATCCGGCGCTCATCCCCGACGCCGTCGAGGAATTCCTGCGCATGACCTCCCCGGTCCAGGGCCTGGCTCGGACCGCCACCCGCGATGTGGAGCTGCACGGCGTCACCATCCCCGCGGGCCGCCGCGTGCTGCTGCTCTACGGGTCGGCCAACCGCGACGAACGCGAATTCGGGCCCACCGCCGCCGAACTCGACGTGCGCCGCAATCCCAAGCGCATCATGACCTTCAGCCACGGCCACCACCACTGCCTCGGCGCGGCCGCCGCCCGCATGGTGGCACGGGTCGCTCTGGAGGAACTGCTGGCCCGCTGCCCCGACTTCACCGTCGATCTCGATACCGTGCAGTGGGCGCACGGCAACTATGTGCGCTGGCCGATCTCCGTCCCGTTCCGGGCGACGGCCTGACCGACTCCAGGCCGGCCAGCACCCAAGGTCGGCCCGATCGCACCATTCGCGCACCGCGCGGGCAGAGTGTGCACGAGTGGGTCCGGTGGCGGCTGCCCCGCCGCCGGACCCGCGAGCAGCGAAGGGACATCCATGAGCCGAGACTGGCTGGCCGACGACCGCGCCGACCTGGCCGCCGAGCGCATCCTCGATGCCGCCGCGCGCCTGTTCGCCGAGCGCGGCGTCACCGCGGTCGGCATGGGCGATATCGCCAAGGCGGCCGGATGCTCCCGCGCGACCCTCTACCGGTACTTCGAAAACCGGCAGGCCGTCCGCCTGGCCTTCGTGCACCGCGCCACCCGCCGCATTGCCGGGGGCGTGTTCGAACAGGTTGCCACGATCGAGGATCCGGGCGAGAAGGTGGTCACCGCCATGCTCGGCGCGATCCACGCGGTCCGGGCCGACCCCATGCTCATCGCCTGGTTCCGCCCCGGCGAATCCGGCGCGGCCGGGCGCATCAGCCAGGACTCCGACGTCATCGAATCCATTGCGGCGGGCCTGTTCACGCCCACCGCCCTCACCGACCCCGAACGCAGCCGGCTGGCCCGCTGGCTGACCCGCATCATCGTCTCCTTCCTCGCCGCCCCCGGCCGTGACGACGCCGAGGAGCGCGCCATGCTGGAGGAGTTCGTGGTGCCGGTCGTCAGCCGCGCCTTCGTCTGATCCGCAGGGCCGCCGAACCGGACAGTCGGACGCCGCCGGCCTGTGACCGCAGTGCGGTGGTGCGGTCCGGCCCCGAACCAGCCGGTCACGCGCGCGGTCGGCGGCACTGCTCCGGGGCGTTCGATAGGCTGCCTGCTCATGTCCGCTCCACGTTCGCTGGCCGAAGTCCGCACGCGCATCGACGTTCTCGACGGTGACCTGATCCGGCTGCTGGCCGAGCGACAGGAGTTGGTGCGCGCGGCCGCCACCTTCAAGGCCGACGAGCAGGCCGTGCGTGCGCCCGATCGTGTTGAGCGGGTCGTCTCGCTGGCACGCGAGCGCGCCGCCGCCGCAGGGCTGGAGCCCGCTGTGGCAGAAGCGGTCTGGCGGGCCATGATCGGCACGTTCATCGCATTCGAGCTGGACGAGCACAGCGCACGCCGGTGAGCTCGATGCGCCTGTGGCTCCCGGCCCATCACCGTGACGGTGGGCGGACGGGGCCCGAAGGTGGTGCGGCGGGCCACGATCGGGAGTTCACCGGCCGGGCGGACCCGGTGGCGCGATCGGATCAGTGGCCTGCCCGATGTCCGACGTGGTGGCCGTAGAGGCGGTCGGACAGCGCGGAGGCGAGATCGGTCACGGCTTCCCGTGCCACGCGCATGGGCATGGCGTGGAAGACGTGCCAGAGATTGCGGTACTCGCGGTGCCGCAGGGGCGCAGCCGATTTCGCTGCAATGGCGGCGAAGCGGCGGGCGTCGCCGGCCAGCAGATCGTCGCCCGCCGAATGCATGATGATGGGCGGCAGGCCGGTGATGTCGCGGTAGAGCGGCGACCGGGCGCGGCGCTCGTCCTCGGGGACGCCCGGCAGGTAGGCGTCCATGAACTGCGTCATGAGCGGCGGGTTCAGCAGCGGCTCCCGGCTCGGATCGCACTGGAAGGCCGAGGAATTCGCGGTCAAGTCCAGCACTGGGCAGATGAGCCCGAGGATCGCGGGTTGCGGCCAGTGCTTCTCGCGCAGCCGCAGGGCCAGATCCAGCGCCAGGCCGCCGCCGGCCGAATCACCGACCACCGCAATGCGTTCGGCCGGGATGCCCGCCGCGAGCAGGGCTCGATAGGCGGCGACGGTGTCGTCGATGGCGGCCGGGTACGGGTGCTCGGGGGCCAGCCGGTAGTCCAGGGCGTGCACGGTCGTCCCCATGGCCGCGGCCAGCGCGCCGGTGAGGGTGCGGACCATGCGCGGCATGCCGATCACATAGCCGCTGCCGTGTAGGTACAGCACTGCGGCATCGGCGGGCGCCGAACGGGGAGTGAGGGTTTCGACCGGTATGCCGCCGAGTCGACTGGTCTCGACGGCGATACCGCGCGGCGCCCGGGCGAAGGTGGTGCCCGCGCCGGCCCGGGCGCGGACCCGGGACCAGTCGGGGGCGGGGCCGAACCACCAGTGGCCCACCAGGCGGGAGAGCAAGCGCCAGAACGCTATTTCCACGATGTCACTTCCGACTCTCGACACGCTGATTCAAGTCGTAGTCGACCGGATCCGGAGCGCTGCGGATCAGCTTCTCGTAGCGCCCCGGGGTCCACGGCCACAGCTCGGGCAGCCCGTCCTTGCCGAGGTACCAGCTGGTGCAGCCGGTGGTCCACACCGTGCTCGGGGCGGCGGCCCGCATCCGCGCGTTGTAGCGGTCGGTGGCGGCACGGGTGGGGGCGACGGTCGCGAATTCACCTGCCTGCCACCGCCGCAGCCAGCCGACGATCCGGGCGGACTGCGCCTCGGCGACCGCGGTCAGCGGATGATTGGCGAAAGGGCTGTGCGGGCCGACGAGCATGAACAGATTCGGGAAGTCCGGCATCATGACACCCTCGAAGGCGCGCGGGCCCTGCTCCCAGGCCTGATCCAGGGTGCGGCCGTCCAGTCCGGTGATGGCCATCGGGCGCATGAAAGCGTGCGAGTCGAAACCCGTTGCCAGGACCAGGATGTCGAGCTCGTATAGACGACCGTCCGTGGTCACCACGCCGCGCTTCTCGACGTGATCGATGCCCTCTGTCACCAGCGTGACATCGGGGCGCTGCACCGCCTGGTAGAAGCGGTCGGACACCACCAGCCGCTTGCACATGGCCTGATAGTCGGGCGTCAGTTTGCGCCGCAGTTCAGGATCCTTGACCGATCGCAGGTTTCGCTCCACCACCCACTGGATGAACCGGCGCACCCGGCCGGGATGCACCAGGCCCTGCGAGAACACGGCGAAGGCGGCGCGATTGAACCAGTAGGGGAGTGCGCCCAGTGCGGGGATCAGCGAGTAGAGCCGCTTCGACACCCGCGTGTAAGGCCGGTTCACCGTCGGCAGGATCCACTGCGGAGTGCGCTGGAACAGCACTACTTCCGGCACCGTGCCCGCCAGCGCGCTCACCAGCTGGGTGCCGGTGGAGCCGGTGCCGATCACGCCCACCCGCTTGCCGGTCAGCTCGACATCGTGCCGCCAGCGCGCGGAATGCATGACCGGGCCCTCGAATTCGTCCAAGCCGGGGATATCCGGCCGGCTCGGGTGGTGCAGGAAACCCGTTGCGCACAGCACGAAGTCGACGCGCCGGGTCACGCCGTCGGAGGTGGTGAGCTGCCAGCCGTCGCCGTCGAACACCGCGCCGGTCACCTCGGTCCCGAAGCGGGTGCGGCGATGCAGTCCGTGCTCGCGCGCCACTCCGGCCAGATAGTCCTTGATCTCCGGCCCCGCCGAATACAGGTGTGACCATGCGGGATTCATGGCGAACCGGAACTGGTAGTACCGCGAGGGCACATCGCACACCAGGCCCGGATAGCTGTTGTCGCGCCACGTGCCGCCGTACTCGTCGGCCTTCTCGTAGAGGGTGAAGTCGGTGAATCCTGCCCGCTGCAGAGCCACGGCCATGCAGATCCCGGAGATTCCGGCGCCCACGATGGCGATCCGCGGTGTGTTCATGGGACGCGAGCCTAGACAGCTGTCCGACATGGTGGGAAGACTTTCGAGTAAATCAGTAGACATTCCGTCATTCGCTAGACACAGTGTAAAGCCACTGCTACCGTGTGCGCCAGATCACAAGTTCGAGACAAGGAAGCACGATGCGCGCACTCCAGTGGACCGGCCCGGAAAAGGTGCAGATCAACGACATTCCGGTCCCGGACATCAGACCAACCGACCTGCTGGTGAAGGTCGGCGCCGCGGGCGTCTGCCACTCCGACCTGACCCTGGTCAACTTCCCGATCCAGCTGCGCGAGGATCCGCTCACCCTCGGCCACGAGATCGCCGGCACCATCGAGGCCATCGGTTCGGACGTGAAGGGGCGCGAGATCGGCGAACGCGGCGTCGTCTACCTGTTCTGGACCTGCGGCGTCTGCCGGGAGTGCGTGAGCGGCAACGAGAACGTCTGTCTCGCGGCGGGTCGCGTCGCCATGCCGCCCTGCCCCGGACTCACCATCGAGGGCGGGATGTCGGAGTACGTGCGGATTCCGGCGAGCTCGTTCGTGCCCATCGGCGACCTGGACTTCCTGCAGGCCGCGCCGGTCGCCGACGCCGCACTCACCGCCTACCACGCCATTCGCGGTGCGCGCGAAGCACTCCGGCCCGGCGGCACCGCGGTCGCCATCGGCATCGGCGGGCTCGGGCACGTGGCGGTGCAGATCCTGCACGCCATCTCCGGCGTGCGGGTCATCGCCGTGGACCAGGCGCAGGAGAAGCTGGACCTGGCCGCCGACTGCGGTGCGGAACTCGGCATCCTCTCCGGCGGCGACACCGCCCAGCAGATCCTCGACCTCACCGGCGGGCGCGGCGCGGACGCCGTCTTCGACTTCGTCGGCGTGGACTCCACCGCCAAGCTGGCGTGCGAGACCGTCGCCCCCAACGGCGCCTACCGCATGGTCGGAATCGGCGGCGGCGCACCGGAAATCACCGCCGGACCGGCCGGCGGCCCCGGCTGGCCGTGGGGCGCGACCGTGCGGAAATCGCTGGGCGGCACCCGCAGCGACCTGCACGCCTGCGTGGCCCTCGCCCAGGCGGGCAAGCTGCACATGGAGGTCGAGCGCTTCGACCTCGCCGAGGGGCCGGAAGCCTTCCGCCGCCTGGACGCGGGCCAGATCCGGGGGCGCGCGGTCCTGGTGCCCTGACCGATTCGCGAATGAGCCCGAGACAGGCCGGACGAATCAGCCTGCGGCGGGCTCTATCTCGCCGAGGAACTTCGCGACGCGCGCCGCGATCTCGTCCGGGAACTCGCCGTTGATGGCGTGCGGGGCATCCGGCCACACCTCGAATTATCCGCCGGGCGCCAGCTCCCGGCGGTATCTCATTGCAACCCCGCGATGCGGCGCTCCAGCCAGCGGCGGGATTCGGCGTCGCGAGCGTGGACGAGGACCTTGCGGCGGGCGGCGGGGGAGAGCGCGGATAGCAGGCGGGCCAGGCGTTTTCGGGTATCCCAGCTGATCAGGTAACGGACCGCGTCGGCGATGGCGGCGTCGTCGGCCAGGTCGACGGCGCGGGCGAAATCGGTGTGGTTCTCCAGATCCAGGAACTGCGCCGGAATGCGTTCGTACGGAGGGTAACCCGAGTAGGCGCCGGTGCCCGCGGCGTACCAGGCGCACAGGCGCAGGATTCGATCCACCGCATCCGGGTACGCCGCCGACAGCAGGGCCCGGGCCGCTGCCACCTGGGGTCCGGTCAGACCGCCGCCGGAGGTGGACGTGTCGAGAAAGATGTCCGTGTAGGGCGTGAGTGGTGCGGGGATCTCGGCCACCCAGAGCCGGGCGGTGCGGTCGATTTCGGCTTGGCGCTGCTCGGCCACGCGGTATTCGCGCAGGGGAACGGCGATGCCGCGCACGGCCAGCCATTCCAGCGAGCGGACGCCGTCGGCCAGCAGCGCGTCCCGGGGCCAGCCGTCCCAGCGGATCGAATAGCCGTGATGCAGGGTCACCGTGGTGAGCGGACGCTCGTCGGTGTCGAAGAACTCCAGCACCACATCGCCCCAGCACATGCACACGAAACCGGACAGGTCGGCGACGCGCAGGGCGTCCCGCAGCGCTCGCACGGCAATCGGGTCCCGTTCCTCCAGCAGGGTCGGCGCGTCCCCGGGCATCTCCCTGACCCGGACGCCGTGCGCATGCGCCAGCACCCGATCCAGCGCGACCGGATCCCCACCCGCGGACGTTCCCCCGAAAGCCATACCGAAACACTAATACGCCCAGCGGTCCCCGGCGTGGTGTTGCGGCGGCACGCGGGTGCCTTCTCGGTGACCAGCCTGTTGCTGAACTGGTACGTACCAGCTGATGATACGGTGCCGTGTGACGCCGACAACTCGCCTGATGGTGACCGACCGGTGAGAACTGCATTGTTGCCGAGAAGCCAGATTTAGGAGAGACAGTGGCGATATCGGACTCCTCGCGAGACGCTGCCGGTCCCGCTGCCCAACGCACCACCGGACTGTTCCGCACCAAGAGCGTCGAACAGTCGATCCGGGACACCGACGATCCCGATGCCAAACTTCGCAAGGACCTGACCTCGTGGGACCTCACGGTCTTCGGCGTCGCGGTCGTGGTCGGCGCCGGTATCTTCACCCTCACCGCGCGTACCGCGGGCAACATGGCCGGACCCGCGGTCTCGCTGGCCTTCGTCTTCGCGGCCGTCGCCTGTGGCCTGGCCGCACTCTGCTACGCCGAATTCGCCTCGACCGTCCCCGTCGCGGGCAGCGCGTACACCTTCTCCTACGCCACCTTCGGTGAGCTGGTCGCCTGGATCATCGGCTGGGACCTCATCCTGGAATTCGCGCTCGGCACCTCCGTGGTCGCCAAGGGCTGGTCGCAGTACCTGGGCACGGTCATGGGCGGGCATCAGCCCATCTGGCACTTCGGGTCGGTCAAGTTCGACTGGGGCGCGGTCGTACTGATCGCCGTGCTCGGCGTGCTGCTCGCCCTCGGCACCAAACTGTCCTCGCGGGTTTCCGCGGTCGCGGTCGCCATCAAGCTGGCCGTCATCGCGCTGGTGGTCGTGGTCGGCGCCACCTACTTCAAGGCCTCGAACCTGAAGCCCTTCATCCCCGCCTCGGTCCCCAACGCGGACTCCGGCAGCGCGAGCAAGCTGCAGCAGACCCTGTTCCAGCTGGTCACCGGCGGCGGCAACAGCCACTACGGCTGGTACGGCCTGCTGGCCGCGGCCTCCATCGTGTTCTTCGCCTTCATCGGCTTCGACGTGGTCGCCACCGCCGCCGAGGAGACCAGGGATCCGCAGCGCAATGTGCCGCGCGGCATCCTGGGCTCGCTGGCCATCGTGACCGTGCTGTACGTGGCGGTCTCGCTGGTGCTCACCGGCATGGTGTCCTACAAGGACCTGCAGGGCAACGACGCCACCCTCGCGACGGCATTCGCCCTGCACGGTGTCACCTGGGCCAAGAACATCATCTCCATCGGCGCGCTGGCCGGTCTGACCACGGTCGTCATGGTGCTGTTCCTGGGTCAGACCCGCGTGCTGTTCGCCATGTCCCGCGACGGCCTGATGCCGCGCCGGCTCGCGCACACCGGCACCAAGGGCACGCCGGTGCGGATCACCGCCATCGTCGGCGTCATCTGCGCGGTGCTGGCCGGGTTCGTGGACTTCGGCACCCTGGAGGAAATGGTCAATATCGGCACGCTGTTCGCGTTCGTGCTGGTGTCCGTCGGCGTGGTCGTGCTGCGCCGCAGCCGGCCGGATCTGAAGCGCGGCTTCCGGGTGCCGCTGGTACCGCTCATCCCGATCCTGTCGGTCATCGCCTGCGCCTGGCTCATGTTCAACCTGTCGGTGGAGACCTGGCTGCGGTTCGTCATCTGGATGGCGCTGGGCCTGATCGTGTACTTCGCCTACGGCCGACGGCACTCGGTGATGGCTCGCGCGGAGGCGAAAACCGGTAGCTGATCGGGTGCTCGAGTTCGGTGCTGGTGGTGTGTCTTCCCTACGCCACCTCGTGGAATGCGGTTCAATTGCTCTGAATATTGAGAGTTGTGCCACAAGTTCGGCCCATCAGCACCGTCTCAGCATCCCGAGAGGAACCGATCGTGAGCATGCTCCTCGCTGTGCATGACGCCTACACGACGGTTGTCGCGCAGATCGGCAACCCGACCCCGGAGACCCCACCCGTAGCGGACAAGCTGATGAAGCTGGTCCGGTACTTCACCTGGTTCACCATGCTGTCCGGCGTCACCGCCATCACCTACGGCGGTGGCCGGTTCGCCTGGGAGAAGTGGAGCGGCGGCGGCCTCGAATCACCGAAGATGATCGCCGGAGCGATGATCGGCGGCGCCACCGCCACCAGCGCCGGCACCATCATGAACACCGTCATCGGAAACTAGAACAACTCCCGTAACTCGCGGCCATACCTCCCAAGGCCGTGGGTTTCGCCTCTGAATCCCTTTGGGAGAGCGAGGCTTGCGGGTGCGCCGGAAACCGGCGCACCCGTTGGCTTCTTACTGCTGGCTCTGGCCCAGCATGGTGTTCATCTGGGTGATCTCCTGCTGCTGGGCGGCCACGATGGACTGCGCCAGAGCCTTCGACTCGGCGTTGGAGCCCTGTGCCAGTTCGGTATTCGCCATGGTGATCGCGCCCTGATGGTGCTCGATCATCATCTGCATCCACAGCTTGTCGAAGTCCGGGCCGGACAGGCCCGCCAGCTCGGCCATCTGGTCCTTCGACATGATGCCGGGCATGTCGTGACCCATGTCGCCGCTCGGCGCGGGCTTGCCGAAACTCTGCAGCAGCGTGGTGATCTGCCGCATCTCCGGCGACTGCGCCTGCTCCACGGCCGTGGCCAGGGTGATCAGCTGCTGGTTCTGCGAGCGGGTGGGCACCAGCTTCGCCATCTCCACGGCCTGCGCGTGATGCGGGTACATCATCTGCAGGAACGTGACGTCGGCGGCGTTGAAGTCGCTGCGGGTGGCCGCCGGCGCCGAGGTGCCGGTCGCGCCGTGATCCATGCCGGGCATGCTGCCGTGATCCATGGCCGTGGTGGTCGAGGACGGCGCGGCCTTCGAGGTGTCGCTGTCATTGCTGCTGCAGCCGGCGGCGATCAGGGCGGTGGCCGCGGTGCCGGCGATCAGGGCGAGCTTGATCCGGGTGCTGAACATGGTCGAACTCCTTGGTGGGTACTGGTGAATCGGGAAATGAGCAGGCGAAAACCCGCGTCCGCGTGGGGGATACGCGGCCGCGGCGGCCCATCAGATCCGCAGGATCGCCAGTTCGGCCAGGGAGAGCACCGTCCAGGGTGGTGGACGGGCGTGATGCGCGCGCGGGTGGCGCGGTGTCGAGGCGGCGGCGTCGCTCCGGCCGATGCCGACCCAGGCCAGCACGGCCAGACCCAGTCCGAGCAGCAGCGCGGCGAGCACGAACAGGCAACCGTGCATTCCGGCGTGGCCATTGCCGCAATCGCCGCCACAGCCGGGCATGGACATCTCGTGGTCCTCGCCCGCGGCCATCGCGATCGGGGCGATACCCGCCATGGGCAGAACGGCGTCGTGCAGGTGCTCGGTCATGACGGTCGCCGCGCTCCCGGCGTGGTCGCCGGTCATGCGGTCGTGGCTCATGCCGAGGACGAGCGCGTGCATGGCCACCAGCCCGGCCAGCAGGGCGAGCAGCCCGAAGGCCCGGATGAACCGGGTGCCTCTGGGCTGCTGCTCGATCACGGCGGCCATTCTACGGACCTGCCGCTGCCCCGTGCCGGATACCCCCTGTCGGTATCGTCATGGGACGCGCCCGGCTCGCCATCGCGAGGATCGGCGGGGTGGGCGGTAGCCTGACGGCCGTGTCACAGCGCGAACTGGTCATTCTGGGGACGGCCAGCCAAGTACCGACCAAACAGCGCAATCACAATGGCTACCTGCTGCGGTGGGACCGCGAGGGGTTGCTGTTCGACCCCGGCGAAGGCACCCAGCGGCAGATGAGCTTCGCCGGTGTGGCCGCCAGCGGGATCACTCGCATCTGTATCACCCACTTCCACGGGGACCACTGCTTCGGCCTGCCGGGTGTGCTGGGCCGCATCAGCTTGGACGGGGCGCTGCATCCCGTGGACGTCTACTTCCCGGCATCCGGCGAGGTCTACTACGAACGGCTCATCGATTCCTCGGCGCACAACCGCCGGGTGGAACTGCACCCGCACCCGATCACCGACGCCGGTGAACTGCCGCCGCCGGGAGCCGATTTCACCCTGCGCGCGGAGCGGCTGTCCCACCCGGTCGAATCGTTCGGCTATCGCCTCGACGAGCCGGACAGCCTGCGCTTCATTCCCGAGCGTTTGCGCGAACTGGGATTGTCCGGACCGGTCGTGGGTGAATTGCAGCGGCGCGGCGAAGTCGAGATCGGCGGGCGCACCGTCAGGCTCGACGAGGTGAGCGAGGCGCGGCCGGGACAGAGTTTCGCGTTCGTCATGGACACGCGGCTCTGCGACGGCGTCCACGACCTGGCCCGGGGCGTGGACATGCTCGTCATCGAGTCCACCTTCATCGATGCCGATGAGGACCTGGCGGTCGAATACGGTCATCTCACGGCCGGGCAGGCGGCGCAGGTGGCGGCGCGGGCGGGGGTCCGCACCCTGGTGCTGACCCACTACTCGCAGCGCTACCGCACCCTGGACCAGCATTTGGCCGATGCCCGTGCCCATTTCGACGGTGAGATCGTGGTGGCCGAGGATCTGATGCGCATTCCGGTTCCGCCACGCCGCTGACATCGGAGAAGAAGGCCATAATGGTTCGCGGCCCGTCTCGTTCTGGACTGAGCGGAGCGGAGGAGCGAAGCGGGGGAGCGCAGGGAGGGAAGAACGAGACCTCCAGGCCGCGAACCCGCCCGGAGCGAAGCGGAGGGCAAATTGAACACAGCGCACGAGGAACTCATCGCACTCGCCGACCGGTACTGGGACGCCATGCTGGAGTCCGCGCCCAGCGAGGCGACCCTGTTGGGGGACAGGCGATTCGACGATCGCATCGAGGATCTGTCGGTCGCGGCGGAGGAACGGCTGCTGGGTACCTGGCGGGGGCTGCTGGCCGAGGTGGATGCGCTGGATCCGGCGCGGCTGGGTGACGAGGACCGGACCACGCGGAGCCTGCTGCGCACCGAATTGGCTTCGGCGGTCTCGCATCTGGAGTGGCGGCCCGTCGAGATGGCCTCGGATCAGATGACCGGCGTGCACGCCGGGATGCTGACCATGGCTCCCCTGGTGAACGCGCCCGAACCGGAGAACGCGCAACGGCTGGTGCAGCGCTACCGGCAGTTCGGCACCCTGATGAACCAGGCCGTGGAGCGCTTCCGGGCGGGACTCGCGGCCGGGCGCACCCCCGCGCACATCACCATCGAGCGCTCGCTCAATCAGCTGGACGGCTACCTGGCCTCGGATCTCGCCGACGACCCGTTCGTCACCCTGGCCGGCCCGGCGGGCTGGGATGGCGAAACCGACTGGCGCGCAGAGCTGGCCGAGGTCGCGCGGGAGGTCATCCGGCCCGCGTTCGCCGCCTACCGGGCGGTGCTCGCCGCCGAGCTCGAACCCGTTTCGCGCCCCGATGACCAGCCCGGCCTCTGCTGGCTCGGCGACGACGGCGCGGACATCTACCGCCGCCTATTGCGCCACCACACCACATTGCCCGACCTGGGCGCGGACGAGATCCACCAGCTCGGGCTGGACGAATTGGCCCGCCTGCGCACCGAATACGAGGAGGTGGGCGGCCGCCTGTTCGGCCTCGCCGAGCAGACCGCCATCTTCGCCCGGCTGCGCGAGGATTCGGCGCTGCGCTACGGCGACGGTGCGGAGATCATGGCGGACGCCCGGGCGTATCTGGCCGCCGCCCAGGCGGAGATGGGCAACTGGTTCGGCCGGCTGCCGCGCCAGTCCTGCGACATCCTGCCCGTCCCCGATTTCCTGGCCGCGGACGCGCCCGCGGCCTACTACTTCACGCCCGCGGCCGACGGCTCCCGCCCTGGCGCCTACTACGTGAACCTGCGGGAACCCAAGAGCCGCAACCGCTACGAGACCGCCGCGGTCGCCTACCACGAGGCCATCCCCGGCCACCACCTCCAGCTCACCATCGCCAACGAGCTGGACCATCTGCCGCGCTTCCAGCGCATGTCCTTCTCCAATACGGCCTTCGTCGAAGGCTGGGCGCTCTATACCGAGCGCCTCGCCGACGAAATGGGCCTGTACCCCGACGATCTCACCCGCGTCGGCATGCTCGCCGCCGACTCCTGGCGCTCCTGCCGCCTGGTCGTGGACACCGGCCTGCACGCCAAGGGCTGGACCCGTCAGCAGGCCGTCGACTTCATGTCCGCCAATGCCCCCGTCGGGCTCGAGGAAATCCGGGTGGAGATCGACCGCTACATCGCCATGCCCGGCCAGGCGGTCGCCTACAAGGTCGGTCAGCTGGAGATCCGCCGCCAGCGCGCCCTGGTCACCGACCGCCTCGGATCCGCCTTCGACATCAAGGCTTTCCACGACACGGTGCTCGGCTCCGGCTCGGTCAGCCTCCCGGTTCTGCGCGATCTAGCCGACTCGCTCTGACACGCTGTGGCGGGCAGGCCGGTGGGCGTGGCTCACCGGCCTGCCCACTCGGTGACAGATCGATCAGTGGCAGATCTTGTCCGCGACATCGGCAGGAACGCCGATCTCGGTGCAGTGCAGGGCGCTGCCGAGGTTCACCGGCTTCCAGCCGCCTTCGGCCGCCACGTAGTGGAACAGGACCTGCGCCCGGTTGACCGTGTTGTTGTGGGTTCCGCTGTGGGCCATCGCCCAATCGCCCGAGCAGTCGATTCGATCCTCGAGTTCGACCGGCTGCGCCAATCGTGACTCGATGTCGGTGCCGTGCAACGCCTGGAGCAGAACGGATTTGGTGACCGGGCACACCGGCGGGGTGCCCGCTGAACTCGGATCGGTCACCTCGGCCGGGAAGTCACGATCCGGGGTGACGGTGTGATCGTCGGCGCCCAGGGTGAGCGTGACGGTGACCGGCCCGCCCGAGGGACAGCAGCTGGCGTCCTGACCAGCGAGCCACCGGTACTGGACCTGGACACTGCGATCGGACGAGCCGACCACCTGGGTGTAGGACGTCGACTTCTTGGTCGCGGTGCCCAGATAACCCGCGTGGTTGAACAGCATCACGTGCCACGGTGAGCTGGCCGTGCCGTGCGGAGTCCCGGCCAGCACCCACAGCAGGGCGGGGCAGGAGCCGACGGCGGCATCGGTACCGCTGTCCGCGTAGTAGCCGTCACCGCCGACACCGGAGCCGAGTCGGCCCAGCGCGGCGGTGACCACCGCCGACTTCAGATCGACGCATCTGCCGTTTCCGGCGGTGGCGGGAGCGCCGTCACCGGCGGGCTGTGTGGCGCCCGGCGACTGCTGAGGGGCGGGAGACTGAACCGTTCCCGGTGCGGTCACGGTGGCGGAGCTCGGCACCGACGCCCCGCTGGTCGCAGGTGTCGAACCACCGTCCTGACATGCCGTCGCCAGGGCCACCGCGGCGACCGCCGCGATGATGCCAACGATCCTCTTCATGAAAAATCCCTCCCACTCGGTACTACCGAGCACGTCGAGTCCCGGACGCAGATCGTTGCGCCCCCGATTTCATGGGCACGCCGGTTCGCCGTCGGCGCGACCGCGTGCCGGCCGTTGCGAACCTTCGTGTTTCGCGTCCCGCACGAGCCGGCGCAACCGCACCGGGAATAGCGGCCCGGATGGCGTGTTCGACAGTGGTGGTGAGTTGTGTTGAGGGAAGGGGCTGCCGGTGACGGCTACGGATGTGACGTCGTCGATCGGGTTGCGGTCGGAGCGGGGGCCGATTCTCGCGGCGATCATGTTGTCGACGTCGCTGGTGGCATTGGACTCGACCATCATTGCCACCGCGGTGCTGACGATCACCGATCAGCTCGGTGGGTTCGCGCAGTTCCCTTGGCTTTTCAGCATCTATCTGCTGGCGCAGGCGGTGACGGTGCCGATCTACGGGAAGCTGGCCGACATGGTCGGGCGGAAACCGGTGATGCTGTTCGGGATCGGGGCCTTCGCGGTGGGGTCGCTGCTGTGCGGGCTGGCGACGAGCATGCCCGCGCTGATCGCGTTCCGCGCGGTGCAGGGCATCGGGGCGGGCGCGGTCAGCCCGATCTCGATGACCATCGCGGGCGACATCTACACGGTCCCGGAGCGGGCCAAGGTGCAGGCGTATCTGGCCAGTGTGTGGGCGACCTCGTCGGTGCTGGGGCCGCTGCTCGGCGGCGTGTTCTCCGAGTACATCAGCTGGCGGTGGATCTTCCTGATCAATCTGCCGCTGGCGGCGCTGGCGGCCTGGATGATCCTGCGGAACTTCACCGAAAGCACTCCGCGGCAGAGCCATCGGGTCGACTACCTCGGCGCCGGATTGCTCACCGTCGGAGCCGGGGCGCTGATTCTGGCTCTGCTCGAGGGCGGCCAGGCCTGGGCCTGGGGCTCACCCGCGAGTCTCGCGCTCTTCGCTGGCGGCGGGGTGATGCTGGCGGTGTTCGGGCTGGTGGAGCGGCGGGCCGCGAATCCGATTCTGCCGCTGTGGGTTTTCACCCGGCGCATCGTCGTGGCCAGCAGCCTGGCCTCGCTGCTGGTCGGCGCGATCCTGCTGGGTCTCACCTCGTACGTGCCGACTTTCGCGCAGGGTGTGCTGGGCAGCGGGGCGCTGATCGCGGGTCTCACCGTCGGCGCGCTCACGCTGGGCTGGCCGGTGTCGGCGTCGCAGGCCGGAAAGGTATACCTGCGCATAGGTTTCCGGGCGACGGCGGTGGTCGGCAGTCTGTTCGCCGTGGTGGGCGCGGCGTCGCTGCTGGTGGTGGACGCGCGTTCGAGCCTGTGGCAGTTGGCGATCGGCTGTTTCGTCGTCGGCATGGGGATGGGCCTGGTGGCCAGCCCGACCCTGATCGCCGCCCAGGCGAGCGCCGAATGGTCGGAGCGGGGCGTGGTCACCGCCACCAATATGTTCGCCCGCTCGCTGGGCAGCGCGGTGGGCGTGGCCGTGTTCGGCGCGCTGGTCAATGCCCGGCTCGGGAAGGCCGGCCAGCCGGCCGCGTCGGACCTCGCGCCGGCGGTGCACCTGGTGTTCCTGGGCGTGGCCGCCATGGCGGTGGTTCTCATCGGTGCGGCGGCCGTCATGCCCCGGCGAAGCGCGGGCAACTCGGAAATCCATGCGGCGTGAACACGATCGACATGTGATTTGCGGAATCGCAGATTAGCGCCGGGATCGGTTAATTCCGCAAAAAGGCCGCCGACCGTGCCGAATGGAATCCTTCGGCAATGATCTAGCACACTGTAGGTGTGGTTGAGGTCGAGGACGTATTGGGCCGGTTACGGCGGTATCCGGATGTCGAAGCGGTGAACCTGTACGCGGTCGATGCCGCCGACCGTCTCATGCTGGATGTCGCCGCGGATTCGCTGGCCACCGCCGGGGATGGGCGGGTGGCTGTGATCGACGACGGCTACGGGGCGTTGACGCTCGGGGCCATCGCCGCGCACGACCTGCACGGGGTCCGGGTGCATCAGGATTTGCTCACCGGTGAATTGGCACTCGCCAGCAATGCCCGAATTGTCGGTCTAGCCGATCGCTTTTCGACCCGCGAATTGGGTGCGGGACTGCTCTCCGATGTCCGCGTGGTGCTGTGGCGGCTGCCGCGCGCGCTGTCCGGCCTGGCCGAAACCGCCGAGGCCATCGCGCGCTGGGCCGCACCCGATGTCGAGGTCTTCGCCGGCGGCCGCGACAAGTACCTGACCCCCGCCATGAACGAGGTGCTCGCCGAATCCTTCGGCTCGGTGCGCGCCACCCGCGGCCGCCAGAAATCCCGCATCCTGCTCGCCGCCGAGCCCAAAACCATTGGCGAGCCCCGTTTTCCGATCCGCAACCGGCTCGACGAGCAGGGCTTGGAAGTGGTGGCCCACGGTGCGGCCTTCTCCGGCCCGCGCCTGGACATCGGCACCCGCTTCCTGCTCGACCACCTGAAGCGGATGAAGCCCGATGCCCACGATGCCATCGATCTGGGTTGCGGCACCGGCATTCTCGCGGTCGCACTCGCCAAGGCCCGCCCCGGCATCCGGGTGACGGCGACCGACCAGTCCGCGGCCGCGGTGGCCTCCACCCGCGCCACGGCCGCCGCCAACGGCGTCGCCGACCGCGTCACCGTGCTGCAGGACGACGCCATGTCCAGCGCCCCCGACAACAGCGCCGACCTGGTGCTGTGCAACCCGCCCTTCCATGTCGGCGCGGCCGTGCACACCGGCTCGGCCATCAAGATGTTCCAGCAGACCGGCCGGGTGCTGCGCCCCGGCGGCGAGCTGTGGACGGTCTACAACACCCACCTCAACTACCGGGGCGTCATGGAGCGCATGGTCGGCAGAACCGATGTGATGGGCCGCAATCGCAAGTTCACCGTGACCCGCTCGGTGCGTCCCCTGTGACCCGCTGGGATCCGCCCACTGTGACCCGCTGGGTACCCGGCCCGCGCGACGTCGAATAATCGGGCGCATGGGACGAATCGATCTTCGAATCTTCACCGAACCCCAGCAGGGCGCGTCCTACGACACGCTGCGCACCGTCGCCAAGACCGCCGAGGACCTCGGCTACGACGCCTTCTTCCGGTCCGACCACTACCTGAAGATGGGCGACGCCGACGGTCTCCCGGGCCCCACCGACGCCTGGATCACCCTGGCCGGCCTGGCCCGCGAGACCCGCCGCATCCGGCTGGGCACCCTGGTCACCTCGGCCACCTTCCGCCACCCGGGCGTGCTCGCCATCGAGGTGGCCCAGGTCGACGCCATGTCCGGCGGCCGCGTCGAATTCGGTTTCGGCGCGGGCTGGTTCGAGGCCGAGCACGCCGCCTACGGCATTCCCTTCCCGGCCCGGAGGTTCCCCCGCTTCGAGGAGCAGCTGGCGATCGTCACCGGCCTGTGGTCGACGCCGGTCGGCGAGACCTTCTCCTTTGCCGGCGAGCACTACACGCTCACCGATTCCCCGGCGCTGCCCAAGCCCGCGCAGCCGCGTATCCCGGTCATCATCGGCGGCATGGGCGCCGAGCGCACCCCGCGCCTGGCCGCGCGGTACGCGACCGAGTTCAACGCGCCGTTCCAGTCGGCCGAGGCGAGCGCCGAGCAGTTCGAGCGAGTCCGCATGGCCGCCAAGGACACCGGCCGCGATCCGCAAGACATCACCTTCTCCAACGCGCTGGTCGCCTGTGTCGGCGCGAGTGATGCCGAGGTGGCGCGGCGCGCGGCCGCCATCGGGCGCGAGGTGGACGAGCTGAAGGCCAACGGCCTGGCCGGCAGCCCGGACGAGGTGGTCGAGAAGATCGGCCGCTATGCCGAGATCGCCGGTACCAGCCGGGTTTACCTGCAGATTCTGGATCTGTCCGATCTGGATCACCTGGAGCTCATCGCAACTCGCGTGATGAGCCGGCTGGGCTGAGACCAGCTTGCGGCGCGGCCGGACCGCGGCTTATCGGGCGGCGCATTCAGTAAAGCTAAGGTAAAGTCCGGTTCGTCCGACCTGTGGGGGTTCGGGAACTCCGGGCCCCCACAGCGCGTTGGACGAGTAGCTTCAATGGCCACGACCGACGTGAGCCGCGACTCCAGAAAGGGACGCACGGAAATGCGCTCCACATCCAACCCGGTCTTCCGGAACTTGCAGCCGCAGCAGGGCGGCTACGCCGGCTTCGGCTCGGCGCCTGGAGCCGGACAGTTCCCCAGCAACCCGTACGGTCAGCAGCCGCAGTACCCGGGCTACCAGCAGCCCTACCAGCCGGCCGTACCGACCACCCGCCCGATGACCATCGACGATGTGGTGCAGAAGACCGGCATCACCCTCGGCGTGGTCACCCTGACGGCGATCCTGTCCTACGCGCTCACCTCGGCCAACCACGGCCTGGCCGTGCTGTTCCTCGCGGTCGGCGGCCTCGGCGGCTTCGCGCTCGCCATGATCATGACCTTCGGCCGCAAGCAGGACAACCCGGCGCTGGTGCTCAGCTACGCGGCGCTGGAAGGCCTGCTGCTGGGCTCGTTCTCGTTCCTGTTCACCAATGTTCAATTCGGTGGCGTCGGCGGATCCGGCCTGATCGCGCAGGCGGTGCTGGGCACCTTCGGCGTCTTCTTCGGCATGCTGGTGGTCTACAAGACCGGCGCGATCCGCGTCACCCCGCGCTTCACCCGCATGATCGTGGGCGCCATGATCGGCATCCTGGTGCTCATGCTCGGCAACCTGGTCGCCAGCTTCTTCACCGCCGACGGCTTCGGCCTGCGCTCGGGCGGCACCCTCTCGATCGTGTTCAGCCTGGTGGTCATCGGTGTCGCGGCCTTCAGCTTCCTGCTGGACTTCGACGCCGCCGACCAGCTCATCCGGGCCCAGGCTCCGGAGAAGGCGGCGTGGGGCGTGGCGTTCGGCCTGACCGTCACCCTGATCTGGCTGTACCTCGAAATCCTGCGCCTGCTGAGCTACTTCCAGGACAGATAGTCGAACAGCCGCTTCGCGGCTGAGAGAGATTTTCGGGGGCCAGGCCCCCGAACCCCCAGTTCGTCCGAGACGAAAAGAGTGGGCGGGCATCGGAATCCGGTGCCCGCCCACTGCTGTGTAGCCAGCCTGAGAGCGTTCAGTCGTTGGTCACCACCTCCTTCAGAACGTCGGTGGCGACGTGATTCTCGCCGCAGTCCGCGGCGAGAACTCCGACGCTGGAGCAGTTGCGCAGGCGCAGCGGCAGGATCTCCTGGTAGGCGGCCGACTCGTACCAGTCGGTCACGGCCTGATAGTCGGGGAACTCGATGACGATGACGATCGCACTGGCCGGACCCTCGATCACCCGCTGCGTGCCGCCGTGCACGATGAACTTCCCGCCGTAGGGCGCCAGCGTGCCGTCGATGCGCTCCAGGTATTCCACGATCTCGGCATTGATGTCGACGTCCCACAGATTGGCTATGGCGTAGGCGGGCATTTCGGGCTCCTCGGTCGGATTGCTTTGCTGCCCTTGATATTTCCGCCTGCGGGGAACGAAGTCGATTACTCGCCAGGTAAAGCCGGCTCCTGAGGGGGTGTGGCCCGCCTTCCCCCAAACGAATTGGGCCGCCCGACCGTGAGGTCGAGCGGCCCTACTAATGCCGTAGCTCAGCTACGGGTATCTCGTGCCTCAGCTCAGGCGCTCGATGATCATCGCCATGCCCTGGCCGCCACCGACACACATGGTCTCCAGACCGAACTGCTTGTCGTGGGTCTGCAGGTTGTTGATGAGGGTCGCGGTGATGCGGGCACCGGTCATACCGAACGGGTGGCCGAGGGCGATGGCGCCACCGGAGACGTTCAGCTTGTCCAGGTCCATGTTCAGCTCACGGGCGGAGCCGAGCACCTGTACGGCGAAGGCCTCGTTGATCTCGTACAGGTCGAGGTCGTCGATGGTCATGCCCGCGGTCTTCAGGGTGTTGCGGACCGCCTGGATCGGGCCGAGGCCCATGACCTCCGGGGACAGGCCCGAGACGCCGGTGGCCACGATGCGGGCCAGCGGGGTCAGGCCCAGCTCGCGCGCCTTGACGTCGGACATGACGACCAGGGCGGCCGCACCGTCGTTCAGCGGGCAGGCGTTACCGGCGGTGATGGTGCCGTCGGCGCGGAAGACCGGCTTCAGCTGCGAGATCTTCTCGTAGGTGGTGCCGGCGCGCGGGCCGTCGTCGGTGGTGACGATGGTGCCGTCGGGCAGGGTGACCGGGGTGATCTCCCGCTCGAAGAAGCCGGACTTGATGGCCTCCTCGGCGCGGTTCTGCGAACGCACGCCCCAGTGGTCCTGGTCCTCGCGGGAGATGCCGGTGTAGGTGGCGACGTTCTCCGCGGTCTGGCCCATGGCGATGTAGACGTCCGGGAGGATGTCGTCGTTGCGCGGGTCGGTCCAGGTGGCGTTGGACTCGGCGGTCGCCTTGGTGCGGGCCTCGGCCTCGGCGAACAGCGGGTTGTGCGAGTCCGGCCAGCCGTCGGCGGTGCCCTTCGGGAAGCGCGAGACGGTCTCGACGCCGGCGGAGATGAACACGTCGCCCTCGCCGGCCTTGATGGCGTGGAAGGCCATGCGGGTGGTCTGCAGCGAGGACGAGCAGTAGCGGTTGACGGTGACGCCCGGCAGGGAGTCGTAGCCCAGCTGCACGGCCACGGCGCGCGCCATGTTGAAACCGCCCTCACCGGCGGGCTGGCCGCAGCCCAGGTGCAGGTCGTCGATGTCGGAGACGGCGAGCGAGGGCACCTTGTCGAGGGCGGCGCGCACCATCTGCGCGGCGAGGTCGTCCGGCCGCATGCTCACCAGAGAACCCTTGCCAGCGCGGCCGATGGGCGAGCGGGCGTACGAAACGATGACGGCCTCAGCCATGAGGACTCCTTTTTTGCTGGGGTGATCCTCTTCGAATTTACGACGGGTGTGTTCCGGCTCAAACATCCGGTATGCCCGTATCCCAACTACTGAACTGTGGGATATCGCTCACTCTCGCGGCTCTCGCGCCGCGCTGCCTGCCGGCAGCGCGGCACAGACCGGGTGAGAACGCGGCACAGACCGGGTGAGAACGCGGCACGGACAGGGTGAGAACGCGGCACGGACAGGGTGAGAAATGGGGCAGCGCAGCGATGAAGTTGGCTCACCAGGGCAGGTCGAGGCGCGATATCGGGCGGATCAGGATCTTCGGCAAGTCGATGAAGGTGGGTCACCCGGGGACGTCGAAGGCGCTGTGCGCCGGGATGTTCGGCATGTCGGTGTAGACGGTGACGATGATGTGCCCGGGCCCGGTGTCCTGGAACAGGGCGTAGTGCTCGCTGCCGTAGAAGCCGGCCAGCACGGGAACTCGATATTCGCCGGCCGCGCCGGTGTCCATGTTCCGCCACGCGACGGTGGCCACGGTGATGCACTGCGGGGCGAAGCTGTACTCGCCCGGATCGAACCCGGCGACCGGCAGCGCCTGGATGCTGATGATCGCCCGGCCGGGCCACTGCGGGCCGATGTCGGCCCAGGATCGGATATTGCCGCCACAGATCAGCGCATCGTGATAAACGCTCGGGACCTGCGGGAATTCGACGGTCGCGGCCTCCGCGGGCGCGGCCGCGACGATCATGGTCGCGAGGCCGGAGGCGGCGAGCAGGGAGGCGGCGGGCACGCTCGTCGGCATCCACATAGGGCCGATCGTAGTTCGCGGCGCCGTGATATCTCCGACGTGCGCGTGGGCGCGGATCTCCTTTCTGCAACGATAAGGGGTATGCGCATCGCTAACCATGTCGTCGATCTGATCGGAAACACCCCGCTCGTTCGGTTGAACTCCGTGGTGGGTCCGAACTCGGGACTGGTGGCGGCGAAGGTGGAATACCTGAACCCGGGCGGCAGCTCGAAGGACCGCATCGCCGTCAAGATGATCGACGCCGCCGAGAAGGCCGGGCTGCTGAAGCCCGGCGGCACGATCGTCGAACCGACCTCCGGCAATACCGGTGTGGGCCTCGCCCTGGTCGCGCAGCAGCGCGGCTACAAGTGCGTGTTCGTCTGCCCCGACAAGGTCAGTGAGGACAAGCGGAACGTGCTGCGCGCCTATGGCGCCGAGGTCGTGGTCTGCCCGACCGCGGTCGCGCCGGAGGATCCGGACAGCTACTACAACGTCTCCGACCGCCTGGTGCGCGAGATCCCGGGCGCGTGGAAGCCGGACCAGTACTCCAACCCGGGCGGCCCGGAATCGCACTACGAGACCACCGGCCCGGAGATCTGGCGCGACACCGAGGGCAAGATCACACACTTCGTGGCGGGCGTCGGTACCGGCGGCACCATCACCGGCACCGGCCGGTACCTGAAGGAGATCTCCGGCGGCAAGGTCAAGATCGTCGGCGCGGACCCGGAGGGCTCGGTCTACTCCGGCGGCACCGGCCGCCCCTACCTGGTCGAGGGCGTCGGCGAGGACTTCTGGCCCACCGCCTACGACCCGGCCATCCCGGACGAGATCATCGCCGTCTCCGACGCCGACTCCTTCGAGATGACCCGTCGCCTGGCCCGTGAGGAGGGCCTGCTGGTCGGCGGCTCCTGCGGTATGGCCGTGGTGGCGGCGCTCAAGGTCGCCGAGCGCGATCCGGACGCCGTGGTGGTCGTGCTGCTGCCGGACGGCGGCCGCGGCTACCTGTCCAAGATCTTCAACGACCAGTGGATGAGCTCCTACGGCTTCCTGCGCACCCGCCTCGACGGTGCGGACACCGAGGTGCACGTGGGAGACGTGCTGCGCGGCAAGTCCGGTGAGCTGCCGGACCTGGTGCACACCCACCCGCAGGAGACGCTGCGCGACGCCATCGAGATCCTGCGCGAGTACGGCGTCTCGCAGATGCCGGTGGTCGGTGCGGAGCCGCCGGTGATGGCGGGCGAGGTCGCGGGTTCGGTCACCGAGCGCGATCTGCTGTCGGCCGTCTTCGAGGGTCGAGCCAAGCTCACCGACCCGGTCGCCAAGCACATGAGCCCGGCCTTCCCGCTCATCGGCGCGGGCGAGCCGGTCGCGGCCGCCACCAAGCTGCTGGAGTCCACCGACGCCCTCATGGTCGTCGAGGACGGCAAGCCGGTCGGCGTCATCACCCGCCACGACCTGCTCGGTTTCCTCAGCACCGGCGCCCTCTCCTAGGTCGCAGCCGAGTATTCGCCGCCCGCCGGAACCGCAGCTGGTTCCGGCGGGCGGTCTGCTTTTCGCGGCTGCTCATCTCCCGAATCCGACGGTACGGAACCACCAGAGCGACGCCAGCGTCCATGCCAGCACGAAGCTGGTGAAGACCAGGGCGCCGAGGATCGGCAGCAGCCAGCCCGGCGTCCGCTTCAGCCGCAGCGTCAGCATTTTCGAGGCGAAGGCGCCGTAGAACACCACGCCCGCGACGGAGTGCGCCATGACCCGGCCCGTGACGCCCCGGCCGAACTGGAAGCCGAAACTGTAGAGGCAGTAGAAGGCCACCGGCAGGCTGAGCAGGAAGGCCAGCACGCCGCACAGCCGGTGGTAGAGGTGCACCGATCGCGGCGCGTGGAACCGGTAGATCCAGACGGCGGTCAGCAATTGGCCGCCGATCAGCACCAGCACCACGCTGCTCAGATACGCCTTGAAGATCTGCGGTGCGGAGAAGCCCCAGGTGGGCAGGGGCTGGGCGCCGGGCCAGTAGTGGGTGCCGGCCATCCCGAGCGCGATCGCGACCGCGGCGCCGGCCAGCAGCACCGGCACCGCGATCAGATTGCGCCGAGACGCGGTGAAAACGTCTGTCAGCAAGGACATCTCGCCTCTGTGAATGGTGTAGTCAGAAGGGGCATTGGAGATACCTCGGCGGGTTACAGCCGTCAGGTGCGTCGTCCGCGGTGCGGGCAGCGAGATGCACCGTTGCGGGGTCTTTATATTGCGTGAAGATTGGGACGTATGTGATTTGTGGTAACCAATGTGGATTTGCTGAGCTGTTACTTTTGGAATGTGAAACGCCGATGAACGGCAAGAAATCAGGCAAATATCGGTATATCGCGATCTTGGGGCGATATTTTTCTGTGATCCGAAACACTTTGCGTTTGGAATTGAATCACCAGGTCAGCGCATGTATTAATGCAGGTCCCGGGGCTGCCAGACAGGCCAGTTCACTTTCTGTTCACTTTTGATTCAGGCTGTGTTCACAACACGCAATCAAGCTGTGACCTTGTCGGAAACAGACCGCAAGTCTGAATGGCGCAAGGAGATGTGAACACACATGCGGAACGTGATCACTACATCGGTGCAATGAGGCACCGCGGCCGGAAGGTCGCAAAGGTCTCCACTGCACTCCGCGCAGTGTGCCAAACCCATTGACCCATACCGGGTTTCACAACAGCATCCACAACAGCCCGAGGTACGCAGACGGGGGTCCGTGAGACGCCCGAATGGTCCTGCGCTGCCTTCTTCAGGCCCGCGAGCCCGAAACCGAACAGGAATCCAAATTCGCCATGCCCAAGAATGTTATGACTGCTCTCAGTGACCCTGCTAGACGTAGCAAGGTAGTTGCCACCGCTCGTACGGCCGGCGCCGCCGCCCTCGCTCTGGGCGTCTTCGGCTCCATCATCACCGCCGCCGGCGCCGCCGCCAGCGGAGATGTCCAGCCGGCCGCGCTGAAGGCCTCCCTGGCCGTCGCCGCGCCCGCCGCCGCTCCGGTCAAGGAACAGCCCGCTCCCGCTCCCGCCCCCGCTCCCGCGGCCGAAGTTGCGGCTCCGGCTCCGGCCCCGGCGCCCATGCCGGCCCCGCTGCCCGCTCCCGAGCCGGCTCCGGCCCCCGCGCCGCCCGCCCCCGCCTACGGGGACAACCTGGACGGCTGGATCCGCCACGCGCTGGACATCATGGCCCAGCACGGCATCCCGGGTAGCTACGACGGCATCTACCGCAACATCATTCGCGAATCCAGCGGCGACCCGCAGGCGATCAACCTGTACGACTCCAACGCGGCCATGGGCATCCCGTCCAAGGGCCTGCTCCAGGTGATCGACCCGACCTTCAACGCGTACCACGTCGACGGCACCGCCTTCGACGTCTGGGACCCGGTCGCCAACATCGTGGCTGCCTGCAACTACGCGGCGCACCGCTACGGCTCGATGGACAACGTCTTCAGCGCCTACTGATCCGGTCCGACGACGTACCGGACCACACCGCGATGGCCTGCCCCGTGAGGGGCGGGCCATCGTGTCGTTTCTCGGCTCGCGGTGCCCGTCGCCGGAGTCTCGGCGGCGGTCTTACCGCCATTTAGCTAATCTCAGGCATCTGATTTGGCAACTATTTCGCAAACGAGCGAACTCGACGATCGACCAGGCGTATAACGACCCCGAAGAGCAGTTCCGGCACACGGCCGGAACGGATAGCGAAGGGACGGGGTCATGCACACCTCGAGTTCGGCTATCGATATCCAGATCGGACAGGGGCTCTCGAACGCGTGGAGTTCCATCGCCACGTGGGTGCCCAAATTCGTCGGGTTCCTGGTCATTCTGTTCATCGGCTGGCTCGTGGCCAAACTCGTGGCCAAGCTGGTGACCCGGATCCTGAACCGGGTCGGGTTCGATCGGCTGGTGGAACGCGGCGGCATCAAGGACATGCTGGCCCGCGGCAGTTACGACGCCACCGGCATCATCGCCAAGCTGGCCTACTACGCGATTCTGTTGATCACGTTGCAGCTCGGCTTCGGCGTCTTCGGCCCGAACCCGGTGAGCACCATGCTCAACGGCATCGTGGCCTGGCTACCCCGCTTGGCGGTCGCCATCGTCATCGTCTGTATTGCGGGCGCGATCGCGCGCGTCGTGCAGGACATGGTGTCCAACATGCTGAGCGGTCTGGACTACGGCCGCACGCTGGGACGCATTGCGGCGGTGTTCATCTGGGGCATCGGCATCATCGCGGCCCTCAACCAGATCGGGGTGGGAACATCGGTCACCATGCCGATTCTCATCACGGTGCTGGCCACGATCGGCGGTGTCCTCATCGTCGGTCTCGGCGGTGGCCTGATCCGGCCCATGCAGGAACGGTGGGCGGGCTGGCTCGACGCCATCGAGGGCGAAATGCCCGAGGTGAAGGGGCATGCGCAGGCCTATCAGCGGGGCCGTGAGGATGCGGCCCGCCAGCGGCAGGCGCAGGAGGCGGCCATGTGGGCGCAGCGCTCGGCCACCCGGCCCATGATGGCGGGGCAGGGCATGGGCCAGATGCCTCCGGGCAAGTGGGCCGAGCCCGAAAGCGGCCAGATGGGTTACGGGCAACCGGGATACGGCCAGTATGGCGGCCACGGACCGGGCGGCGGGGGCCAGATGCCGCCGCCGCAGCCCGGCCAGATGCCGCCGCCGCAATCCGGGCAGATGCCGCCGCAGCCCGGGCAGATGCCGCCGCAGCCTGGGCAGATGCCGCCCCAATCCGGCCAGATGCCTGCACAACCCGGCCAGATGCCGCCGCCCGGACCGCCGATGCCGCCCGGACAGCCCCCACGTTCCAGCGGGCAGATGCCGCGGCCCGGCAGTCAGGACCGGGGCGATCGCGACGACATGGGCTGATCCCACGCAGCCGGAAACCGAGCAGCCCCGGGGCTTCCACCCCGGGGCTGCGTCATCGTGAGGTCAGGAGGCGCGGGCCAGCGAGCAGACGCCCGCCAGGCGCAGGTGGAGCCAGTCGGCGTCCTGCCAGTCGAGCAGGGAGTGGGGGAGGACGGCCTCGGCTTCGCGCAGGTCCTCGAGGATGCCGCGGGCGTAGCCGGCCAGCAGGACGCTTGCCGGGACGAGGCCGGAGTTCTCGACGCCGAGGTCGAGGATGTCGCGGATGGCCGCGGCATGCTGGTCGATCGCTGCGGACACACCGGGGAAGACGGCCGCGGCCTCCGCGGCGGGGGCTCCGTGGGTGCGCTGCAGGCGGTTCAGGGTTTTACGCGCCGAAACGACGAGCAGGGCGGAGCCGGGCACAAACACCCGGTGATGCTAGCAATCGACCGGCACCTGGGGGACCGGCTGTGACATATCGCGCAATTCGCCGGAACTGCCGGTCAGCGGAACGCTTTCGCGCCTGTCAGGGCCTCGCCGAGGACGAGCTGATGCACTTCGGCGGTGCCCTCGTAGGTGAGGACGGACTCCAGGTTGTTGGCGTGCCGCAGCACCGGGTACTCGAGGGTGATGCCGTTCGCGCCCAGGATGGTCCGGCACTCGCGCGCGATCTTGATGGCCTCGCGGGTGCTGTTCAGCTTGCCGGCGCTGATCTGCTCGTTGGAGATCTCGTGCCGGTCCTTCAATCGGCCGAGGTGCAGCGCCAGCAGTTCGCCCTTGCCGAGTTCGAGTGCCATGTCGGCCAGTTTGGCCTGGGTGAGCTGGTAGGCCGCCAGCGGCTTGTCGAACACCTCGCGGGTCCGCGCGTATTCGATTGTGGCGGACAGGCAGTCGCGGGCCGCGCCGAGCGCGCCGAAGATGATGCCGAAACGCGCCTCGGACAGGCAGCCCAGCGGCGCGCGGAGTCCGCGGGCCTCGGGCAGCAGGGCGTCGGCGGGCAGCCGGACGCCGTCGAGGGAGAGTTCGGCGGTGATCGACGCGCGCAGCGACAGCTTGTGCTTCATCTCGCGAGCGCTGAAACCCGGTGTGTCCGTGGGCACTACGAATCCGCGGATCACATCCCGCTCACCCTCGCGCGACTGCGCCCACACGACGGCCACATCCGCGACCGACCCGTTGGTGATCCACATCTTCGACCCGTCGAGGATCCAGTCGTCCCCGTCTCGCCGCGCTCGCGTCCGCATGCCGCCCGGGTTCGAACCGAAGTCCGGCTCGGTCAGCCCGAAGCATCCGATCACCCGGCCCGCCGCCATCTCCGGCAGCCACCGCAGCTTCTGCTCCTCGGACCCGTACTTGTGGATCGCGGTCATGGCCAGCGACCCCTGCACCGAAACCATGCTGCGCACACCCGAATCCACGGCCTCCAGTTCCAGGCAGGCCAGCCCGTACGCCGTGGCCGAGGTCCCCGCGCACCCGTACCCGTCCAGATGCATCCCCAGCAGCCCGAGCTTCCCCAGCTCCGGCGCCAGCTCCCGCGCCGGAAACGTCCCCGCCTCGAACCACTCCGCCACGCGCGGCCGCAATCGCTCCGCGGCGAAGGCGCGCACCGTATCCCGGATCGCCCGCTCCTCGTCACTGAGCAGGGAATCGATGGCGAACAGCTCGTCCACGGTGACCATGGGCCCACCCTAGAACCGCCGCCGCCGGACTCACAATGCCGCGCCGGGTCGACAGCGCCGGGCCGGGCGACGGCCGGCAGCGCCGGGTCCGGTGCCGACGGCTCCGGCACCCCGCTCGCTCTGCGGGGTGGACCAGGGGTTTCCGCTCCGAGCAGGGTGTCGGCCGTGGTCGTTCGACGCGCGGGCAGCGGTGGCGGCGGTGCGGGCCCCGACCCGGGGCATGGGCGAATCTGCAGCTTCCTTAGGCTGTTCGCATGAGCGAGCTGGGTTTCTCCACACGGGCGGTGCACGCTGGGTTCGATCCGGACCCTCAGACCGGTGCGGTGAACGTGCCGATCTATGCGAGTTCGACGTTCGCCCAGGACGGTGTCGGCGGGATGCGCGGCGGGTACGAGTACGCGCGCACCGGGAACCCGACCCGCACGGCGCTGGAGGCGAACCTGGCGGCGCTCGAATCCGGTACCTACGGGCGGGCTTTCGCCTCGGGTATGGCGGCCACCGACTGCGCGATCCGCGCGAACCTGCGGCCCGGTGACCACATGGTGATCCCGAACGACGCGTACGGCGGCACCTTCCGGCTCATCGACAAGGTGTTCACCCAGTGGGGGATCGAGTACTCGGTCGCGCCGGTGTCGGATGTGGACGCGGTCGCCGCGGCCATGCGCCCCAACACCAAGCTGGTGTGGGTCGAGACGCCGACCAACCCGCTGCTGAACGTCGGCGATATCGCGGCGCTGGCCGAGGTGGCGCACGCGGGCGGCGCGAAGCTGGTGGTGGACAACACCTTCGCCTCGCCCTACCTGCAGCAGCCGTTGCTGCTGGGCGCGGACATCGTGCTGCACTCGACCACCAAGTACCTGGGCGGGCACTCGGATGTGGTGGGCGGCGCGCTGATCACCGACGATCAGGAGATGGACGCCAAGTTCGCGTTCCTGCAGAACGGTGCGGGCGCGGTCCCCGGCCCGATGGACGCCTTCCTCACCATGCGCGGCATCAAGACGCTGGCCCTGCGCATGGACCGGCACTGCGACAATGCCGAGACCATCGCCGAATTCCTCGCGAATCACCCCAAGATCGCACAGGTCATCTACCCCGGCCTGCCCGAGCACCCCGGCCATACCGTGGCCCAGAAGCAGATGCGCCGCTTCGGCGGCATGATCTCGGTGCGCGTCCACGGCGGCAGGGATGCGGCCCTCGCCTTCTGCGCCAAGACCAAGATCTTCACCCTCGCCGAATCCCTCGGCGGCGTCGAATCTCTCATCGAGCACCCCGGCGCCATGACCCACGCCTCCACCGCCGGCTCGGCCCTCGAGGTCCCCGCCGACCTGGTCCGCCTCTCCGTCGGCATCGAGGACATCAGCGACCTGCTGTCGGACATCGAGCAGGCCCTGGCTTGACCGCCTCCCCGCGCCTTTAGCGGGCGGCCGGGTGCCGTGCTCGGTCACGCACCCGTGCCGGCGGTCTGGATCCGAACCGATTTCGGGGGTACCCGGTGAGTTACCACGGGCCTCCCGAAATCAGCTGTCGCGTTCCGAAAAACAAAGCGCCGCACCATTTTTGGTGCGGCGCTTCGCTGTTCGCGGCCGGTACCGACAAACATTGCGGCCCCGGAGTCCGGGTGGACCGGGGCCGCGAATCCGTCGGTCGTAAATCAGCTGTGGTAGGGCTCCGCGGAGACCAGCGTCACCTTCATGGTGTTGCCATTGGGCAGGGTGTATTCGCGGGTTTCGCCGACCTTGGCGTTGATGAGGGCGCCGCCCAACGGGGAGTTGGGGGAGTAGGTCTCGAGGTCGGCGCTGCCGAGGCCCTCTTCGCGGGTGGCGATGAGGAAGGTCTCGGTGTCGGTCTCGTCGCCGTCGTAGTAGACCTTGACGACCGAGCCGGGCAGGGCGACGCCGGACTTGGTGGGCGCGACGCCAACCTTGGCGTTGTTCAGCAGCTCCTGCAGCTGGCGAATGCGCGCCTCCTGCTGGCCCTGCTCCTCACGCGCCGCGTGGTAACCGCCGTTCTCCTTGAGGTCGCCCTCTTCACGGCGCTCGTTGATTTCGGCCGCGATGACGGGACGGTTGGCGATGAGCGCGCCGAGTTCGCTCGTGAGCCTCTCGTGCGACTCCGGGGTCAGCCAAGTCACGGTCTCAGTCATCTCGATCACTCCCTAGTAGTTGTCCCCGGCAAGCCGGGATTCCCTGATGCCCGCTACCGTGGCCATCCGGAGATGGGCACAGCAGCCAGTGGACAGCCAGAGCGATCCCTGGGGAGAGTCCCGACAGCGCCGGCCGTCAATGCAGCAAACACGGCTCCGAACGTCGGAACCGTGTATCGCGTCATTTTAGCACGATTCGGAAAGGCGCAGGTAGAAGCGTCAAAGCGGGTCGCTTAACGGACGATTCACCCGGCGCGCAGATAGGCCGGCACATGGTCGGTGCACCCGTAGACATTGCCGGCGCCGGCCCGTCGGGTGGTCTTGATCGTGGTGACCACGCGGACGGTGCCGGAGTCGGAGCCGGGCACCAGAATCTCGCGGCGGCCGACCTCGTCGGAGTCGCCGTCCATGGCGCGCACGAAGCAGACGACCGCCTGGCCCGGATCCTTGCGTGTCACTTTGAAATCCACGCTGACCGTGGAGTCGTCGACGATCGTGTAGCCGATCCGATCCGGTTCGATGGCCTGCGGCCCGTAGGTGCGGTAGCCCAGATAGGCGACCCCGAGCCCGGCGAGGATGACGACCGCTCCGAGGGCGTAGGGGAGCCAGCGGCGGGTCTTCCGAGGCGCAATCCCGTACCGGTCAGCCGGTCTTTCACTCATGTCGGGGACGCTCCCGGGGGGTAGGTCGGAACAAACAACGATCGGATGGAACTATAGGGAATGCATATCTGATGCCTGTGTCTGGACTCGGCACGTGCGGTCAGGGTCCGGAGGCGGAAGCTTGCGTACCCACACAGGACCCCTGCACGTGCCAATTGATACAGCTCGACGCTACGAGGTGAAAAACGTGATCGGTGAGGTGAACGAGAAGTGAGTGGTCTTCGCCTCATGGCGGTGCACGCGCATCCCGACGACGAATCCAGCAAGGGCGCGGCGACGACCGCGCGCTATGCCGCCGAAGGCAATGACGTGCTGGTCGTCTCCCTCACCGGTGGGGAACGCGGCGACATCCTGAACCCCGCCATGGACACCCCCGGCATCAAGGACCGCATCACCGAGGTCCGCCGCGAGGAGATGGCCGCCGCCGCCGAGGCGCTCGGCGTCCGCCAGACCTGGCTCGGCTTCGTGGATTCCGGTCTGCCGGAAGGCGATCCGCTGCCGCCGCTGCCCGAGGGCAGCTTCGCGCTGGTGCCCCTGGAGGAGGCCACCGAGGCGCTGGTGCGTGTGGTCCGCCAGTTCAGGCCGCACGTCATGACCACCTATGACGAGATGGGCGGTTACCCGCACCCGGATCACATCATGTGCCACAAGGTGTCGGTCGCGGCCTTCGAGGCGGCGGGCGATCCGGAGCGGTTCCCCGACGCGGGCGAGCCCTGGCAGCCGCTCAAGCTGTACTACAACCACGGCTTCAGCCTCACCCGGCTGGAGGTGTTCGCCGACGAGTACGCGCGCCGCGGCGAGCCCTTCCCCATGCAGGACTGGATGGACCGCATGCGCAAGTACGCCGCCGAGCGCGGCGACATCATGGCGCGGGTCACCACCCAGGTAGAGTGCGCCAAGTATTTCCCGCAGCGTGACGACGCCCTGCGCGCCCACGCCACCCAGATCGACCCCAACGGCGCCTTCTTCGCGATTCCGCTCGAGATGCAGCAGCGACTGTGGCCCACCGAGGAGTTCGAGCTGGCCAAGACCCGGGTCAAGACCGCGATCCCGGAGACCGACCTGTTCGCGGGAATCGACGAGGCCGATTCCGGCTTCGACGCCGCCGACACCGAGGACACCGACCGATGATGCTCACGCTGCTCGCCCAGGGCACCAACTCGCCCACCGGACCCGAGTTCGGCAAGGCGTCCCCGCTGGGTCTGGTCATCGTGCTGGTGCTGCTGGCCGGCACCATCCTGCTCATCCGGAACATGAACAGGCACATCAAGAACCTGCCCGCCGAGTTCTCCCCGGAAAATCCGGAGGCGGACCAGGAAGCCGACGAGGGCACCGAGCACGGCATCGCGGCGCGCGAGGATCACGAGGCCGCGCAGGCGGAGGACACCGAGTCCGAGCCGCGCAGCGAGACCAAGCCGGAAGCCACCAACGGCACCGCCTGAATCCCCTCGGCATCCCACGACCCCGGTCCGGTGACCGGGGTCGTGGCATGTCCGGGGGCCGCCGGAACAAACGGCGAATTGGTGCTGAATCGTGCTGATCCCCGAATTCCTTCGGCCTCACCGCTTTTCGCTGACCCGGCCGGTTTGCCGCTGCTGCTGATCCAGGTCGGCACGGCCGAACTGCTGCTCAGTGATTCCGAGGGCTTCGCGGCCGCCGCGCGGGCCGCGGGCGTCGATGTGACGCTGTCGCCCGGTGAGGCGGCGGCCGCCACCGACGAGATCGCGGCCTTCCTGCGCAAGCATCTCGGCTGAGGCCGGGATTCAGACCAGCGTCCCGGTCTCGTACGCGGGCAGCCGGTAGTCCTCGGCCTTGGGCTCGAACAGCTTCCGGGTCAGCGGGAGCATCGGGCCCGAGGTCATGATCCGCATATTGAGCCGGCCCAGGGCGGTCAGGACCTTCGACTTCGGGAGCATCATCTGGATGCCACCGCCGGGAAGTTCCTTGGCCGCGTCCAGGAACGGGGTCACCCGCTCCTCGTAGCGGGCCAGCGCGCCGGTCAGATCGTCCGGGGTGGCGGCGATTTCGCCGGTCAGGATGTACGCACCCACCAGCGCCATCGCCGTGCCCATACCGGTCAGGGGGGAGCCGCAGTAGCCCGCGTCGCCGGCCAGGGTGACCCGCCCGGCGGCCAGGGTCGGCATGTCGATGCGGGCCAGCACGTCGAAGTAGAAGTCGGGTGCGTCGGGCATGGCCGCGAGCGCGGTGGGCGCGTGCCAGCCGGCCTCGGCGAGCATGTCGGTGATGAGGCGCTGCTGGGCGGTGACATCGCGGCGCAGCGCGGGGTTCTCCGCGGTGCGGAGGGTCAGGATGGCCTTGGCGGTGCGCGGGTCGCGGTCGGGGCGGATGCCGACGGCGGCGCTGGGCACCGAGTGCATGGCGAACCAGCCCGGCTTGGCGTCGGCGGGGGTGGGCATGGTGAAGAAGGCGGTGTAGCCGCCCAGGTACGTGGAGAACTGTTCCTCCGGGCCGAAGGCGAGGCGACGGACCGGCGAGTGCACGCCGTCCGCGCCGACCACCAGATCGAAGCGCCCGGTCGCGCCGGAGCCGAAGCCGACGGTGACGCCGGTGTCGTCCTGGTCGAGGGTCTCGATCCACTCGCCGTAGCGGTAGTCGAGCTTGCCCGGAGTTTCGGCCAGCAGATCGAGCAGCACCTGGTTCAGATCGCCGCGGGTGATCTCGATTTCGGCGATCGGGCCCTTGCCGTCGAAGGCCTCCATCGACAGGGCGGCGTATTCGGTGCCGTTGCGGTCGACCCAGGCCATGCCCAGCTCTTCGAGCTGGTATTTGCGGATGCCCGGCATCAAGCCCATGCGCTCGGCGACCTCCTTGCTGGCGGCGCGCAGGTCGACGGCCTGGCCGCCGGGGCGGGGCGCAGTGGCGCGCTCCACGACGGTGACCCGTGCTCCGGCCCGGAGCAGTTGCAGCGCAACGGCATTGCCGGCGATGCCGCCGCCGGAAACGAGGATGTGCAGCGAGTTGGCGGTGGTCTTCATGGTGTGTCGGGCCCTCTCGGTTGGCTCTAACGTCTAAGACAAATGTACTAAATCGCTGGCACGCTTGTCTAGTACAAATGTCTCAGGCATGCCTACCTGGAGATATGTGCTTCCGGGAAGGTACTCAGCCGAGGGTCGGGGTGTCGTAGACGGTGAACCCGCCCTTGCCGTCGGTGTCCATCCCGAGGAATCGATCCGCGTGGAAGGGGTTGTTGGCCAGCAGCCGCACCACGGTGTCGTCGGGGTCGGCGAGATCCAGGATCGCGCCGTACGGGCCGCGATCGATCACCTCGCCGCGGGTGTACTCCAGTTCGTCGGCGCGGGCGGCGAAGGCGTGCAGGTCGTCGACCGAGTCCACCTCCAGGGCGAAGACATCGAAGCCGCGGAAATCCGGTGTGCCCGCGCAGTATTCGCGCTCCCACAGCGTGATGCCGAAGCCGGACGGGTGCATGAGCTGGGCCCCGCGCAGCTCACCCTCCTCCCGGAACTCGCCCGCCAGGCGCAGATCCAGCAGGTCGCAGTACCAGGCGACACTGTGCGCCAGGTCGCTGACCGGCAGTTTGACGTGGCGGATGCGGACCAATCCGGCCATGGTGCCTCCTGATCGGGGTGCGACGAGCGGGGCATGAACCCCTGAAGGATGCCACTTCACCATGCCGCTGACGCGGAACGGCACTCTCCTGGCGCGAGTGGCCACCGCCCGGATGGGTCGCCGGCTCTCAACCGTTTTTGGTGGCCACGCCCGTGATCAGCGGTCGAACGATCGGGGGCATTGCCCGCCACGGCATTTCCTGGACGTCTTCGAGTTCCAGCCCGGACGCCCGGATCAGTTCGAGGGTGGCGCGGTTGCAGTGGCAGCCCTCGGCGAACCGGCGCCACGGCTCGGCGAGACGGTCTTGCCAAGCGGAAAGTCGCGGCGACTCGGAACGCACGTGCTCGAGAAACAGCAGCTGGCCGCGGGGATGCAACACGCGTTCGATCTCCCGCAACACCGGATCAGGGTCGTCGACAGTGCACAGCACGAGCGTTGAGACGACCGTGTCCACGGTTCCATCCGCGAACGGCAGTTTTTCGGCCGATGCGTCGAGCACGCGTGCGTGATGTCGGCTGCGACGCAGCCTCCGCGCCAACCGCGTCCGCATCGCGGCCTCCGGTTCGGTCAAGATCAGCTCGTCCAGGCCGTCCGGGTAGTACCCCAGGTTGAGGCCGGTGCCGCTGCCGAGCTCGACAGTCCGCCCCCTCGCACGGCTGAGTAAATTTCGCCGGCGAGTGCCCATCCCCGCCCTCTCGCCCATCCACAGCAGAGGGTCGTACAGCGTCGCGAAAGCCCGGGCCCACAGGTCCGAGCCCTCCGCCGCTGCCGCCGGGACGGCGTCACTGCTCACAGACTCGACAGTACGCCGGACGGGCATCATCGCCTATGCCCAGCTCCTCCAGCAGGGCGGTGGCGGTTCCCGATGCGCTTACTCTGCGGGTCGGCGCAAGGGGAATACGTACCGAAAGGTCCGAGTTAACGGGAGTCTCGGCGCAATTCCGTGAGAAGGTGGCAGAGATGGCGACTACGGTCCTGGACCCGTCCGGCAATGCGGTCAATACCGTCTCGTCCCATGTGGTGGGGGTGATCGCGGACGCGGCCCGGCGGGCGGGCGCCGAGACGGAGCAGATCGCCCAGTTGCTCGGTCGTGATCCGGCACTGCTGTTCGACGACACGATGCGTATCCCGACCGCGACGGCGTCGCGGCTGTGGGAGCTGCTGCACCGGCTGGCGGGACCCGAGGCCGGAGTGCTGGCCGCGGACGTGGCCGAGCTGGGGCGGCTGCACGTGTGGGACTACCTCATCGGCAATGCGCCCACACTCGCCGAGGGCCTGCGCGACGCGGCGCGCTACAACAACACCATCTGCGACCGCCGGGTCGATCTGGAGGTGGTGGAGGACGGATCCCTGCTCACCGCACGCTATCTCGATCTGCCGCATCGGGGCGCGGCCGAGGCCGCCAACAAGGAATTCGTCATGGCGGTGATGGTGCGGCGGGCGACGGAGAGCTTCGGCGACGCGGGCCGGCCGGTGCGGGTCGACTTCTCGCACCGGGGTCCCGACCATCGTGCGCACCTGATCCGTGCCCTCGGCACCGGGAACATCCACTTCGGTCAGGACCGGGACGCCATCACCTTCCTCACCACCGCGGAGACCCGTGGCCGGACGAATGATCCTGTCCTGCAGGGGATTCTGCGATCGCACGCGCAGCAGCTGATCGACTCGATCGGGCCCGGACCGGCCTGGCTGGATGTCTTCCGCGCGGCGCTGCACGCGGCGCTGCCGGAGTCCGGCGGCGACGGGGTGGGTTTGGCGGAGGTGGCCACCGCCCTCCGGATCAGCGACCGGACCTTGCAGCGCCGCCTGGCCGAGCACGGCACCAGCTGGCGCGCGGAGCTCGAGATCGTGCGCCGGGACACGGCGATCGCCCTGCTGCGCGACCACACGGTGCCGGTGCGGTCGGTGGCGTTGCGCCTCGGGTACCGCGATCACCGGGTGCTGGCCCGGGCTTTCCGCCGCTGGACCGGGCAGTCACCCGCGAGCTTCCGCCGGGATCAGCCGCGGTGACCGCTGGCGCGGAGGCGCACCGCGGCCCGCTCAGCTCACGTCGGTCCAGCGTTGCTGGGCGCGGCGCAGCGACCTCGGATCGGAGTAGCCGAGGCGGCGGGCGCGCTCGGCCTGGGTGAGGCCCAGCGGCTGGTCGAGAACCTGTCGCCTGCGGGCCTTTTCGAGCTCGTACCGCCAGGAGGTGCGCTCCTCGGCGAGGCGGCGCTGCAGGGTGCGACGGCCGGTCAGCAGCCGGCGGGCCACCGCGTCGATGGTCACCGCGCCGTCGATCAGCATCGACGCCAGCTCCTGCTGCAGCCGGTCGGACCAGGTGGTGATGCGCGGTGGCGCCGTCATCTCGGCCTGCTGCACCAGGATTCGGTTCAGGACCGGGTCGGCGCGCAGCAGCGGCAGCGCCAGATCGGCGTTCCGGAAGGTGACGCGATTGGTGGCCGCCCCGAAATCGATTCGGGGCGTACCGAACAGCTCGGTGAGCGCGGTCAGCTCCGCCCGGCCCTTGGGCGCCCGCTGTCGCAGTCGCACGTCCACCGGCACCACGTGCTGCCCGGTGGCCGTGCGCATTTTCACGATCATCCCGCACAGGCCGGTGTGCATGGCCAGTTCGCTGCCGCGGCCCTCACCCCGGGTCAGGCCGGTGTACACCGTCGTCACACCGTCCGGATCGGCGTCGGCGACCGCCCGGAACTCCCGGTTGGTCGAGCACGCGTCCATGAATCGATCGGTGAGCGCGAGTCCCGCACCCAGGGTGGGTGCGGTGAGCAGCAGGTAGTCGATGATGCCGAGCTGTCCCGGCGTGTACTCGAGTGCGGTGCGGACGGCGATGGCGGGATCCTGGGTTTCGTGTTCGACGAGTTCCCACAGCCGCAGATACCGCTCGCTGGGCACCATGGATTCGGGCGAGGTCAGCAGCCAGCCCGGCAGGTCCGCCGCGAGGGCCAGGCGATGTCGCGTGTCCTCGCACACTCCGATCGTGCTCAGCACATAGCCCGGCAGCAGCACGGTGTCCATCACCTGTGCGTCGGGGTCGAGCCCGGCCCCGGCGGGGGCGTGAATACCGGTGGGGTGGATGGTCATTGGGATCCCGGGAGTGGAGCGTCATCGACGGGCGGTGGCATCGTGTTGCACTCACGGTGCAATGCACGAGGGTCCAAATTAGACTGTGCGGTGCGGTTTTTGAAACAGGACGCACGACGTGGGTGACCTCAGCGTCCGAGGTGACGGCGGGCCGGCCGGTCAGCGGCCGGGCAGCAATGGTCGGGTCGCGGTCCCGAAGGTCCCGTTCAGAAGTAATCGGTGGTCGCTAAGCTGCGGCGATGATCGGCAATACCATTTCGTCGCGGCTGGCGGCCCTGGTTCGGGAGGCGGCGCTGCGGGCGGGAGCGTCGGCGCCGCAACTCTTCAGCGCGCTGGAGCTGGGGGCCGATCAGCTCGGCGATGATCTGGTGCGGGTTCCGACCGGCTCGGCGTGGCGGCTCTGGGAGCTGATCTATGCGGCCGCGGGGCCGACGGGAGGTCTGTGCGCGGCGGCCACGGCCACACGGGGGAGCCTGTCGGTGTGGGATTACCTGTTCTCGAGCGGGCCGACGCTGGCCGAAAGTCTGCGCAGCGTGGTCGAATTGCGCGCCGTCGTCGCGGATCCGCTCGGCGGCGGCCAGGTGCTGGAGAGCGGCGGGTTGCTCGTCGTCCGGGATACGGCGACCGTCGAACCGGGGCCGATCCTGGGGCTGGTCGAGGAGTTCACGCTCGCGGTGATGCTGCAGCGGGCCCGTGAGGCGACCGGGCATCCGCTGGTTCCGGTCCGGGTGGCGTTCCGGCACCGCGCGCCGCGCAATCACCGGCATCTCGTCGAGGCGTTCGGTACCAACCGGATCTGCTTCGAGGCCCCCCACTCCGAGCTGACCTTCCTCGATGCGGCGGCCCTGCCCACCGGGGGCGACCCGAACCTGGGCCGGATCCATCGCGGCTACGCCGAACTGCTGCTCGCCAGTGCGCGTCCCGTGCCCAGCCCGATCGGCAGGATCCGGGAGGTGCTGCTGGAGGCGATGGCGGGCGGCGAACTCGAACTCGATCAGGTCGCCGCCCGGCTCGCCATCAGCCCGCGCACCCTGCAACGTCGTCTGCAGGAGCTGGGCACCAGCTGGCGTGCCGAGGTCGACATGGTCCGCCATGAGCACGCGTCGGATCTGTTGCGCGGCACCGATCTTCCCATGTACGCGATCGCGGCCCGGCTCGGCTACACCGACCCGAGGTCGCTGCGGCGGGCGTTCCGCCGTCGGGCGGGGCAATCCCCGGACGAGTTCCGCCGGTGGGCGGCCACCGGTTCGATATCCGGGTAGCCGGCGGTCGTCAGGGGCGGTCGGTGGTGAGGTGGAGGTAGGCGGTGTCGAGGGGGATGTCGACCGCGAACCAGGCTGCGGGCCGGTCGTCGTCGCGGGGGCACCAGGCGGTCGCGATGCAGAGCCGTGCCACCTCCGTGGTGGCGAGACCGGGTAGCCGCCACTGGATTCCGGCCGGATCCAGGTAGCGCACACCGTATTCGGAGTCGTCGTCATTGCCGTCGGCGGGCAGCTGGTCCGCCCAGTCGGCGGGCATGAGCCGGCCGTCGGCGGCCTGCATGGCCAGCAGTTCGGAATCCGGGCCGCCGATCGACACCGAGAAGCGGTCGTTCTCGGCGGTCACGGCGGCGAGGCATTCACCGGAGTCGGGACCACAGAACGTGTCCGCGGACAGATCGGTCAGTTCGGCCGAGAAGGACAGTGCCGGGACCGCCGAATGCGCCTGCACCTGCCAGATTCCCGCCCACATGGGTACGGCCGCGCCGCCGTCCCAGGCCGGCATCTCGATGCGGCCCAGGAGCAGATCGACCGTGGCGTCCCGGTGCCGCCAGCGGTGCAGGTGCGAGCCGTTCGCCAAGCGCCACACGGCATCCGGACCGGTTGGTACCCGTTCCGAGCCGAGCGCGACAGCGAACACGACGGTGCCGAGCGGCGTATCGATCACGGCGGGATGCCGGTCGACCTGGTGCAGGCGGTCGGTGGGAAGCATGCGCCCCATCATGCACCCCGGCGAATGGGCGCCCGATCTCCGGTGCGGGCGAACGGCCCGGCGGGGTGGGTTCCCGTCGGGCCGTTCATGTTTCCGATCCGGCCGGGTCCCGTCACACTCCGGCCGCGACCGCCCGGGCGCGCCGGGCCGGTGACCGGAAGGTGGCCAGGGCGAGCGCCGCCGCGGCGACCGCGATGACCGCCGCCGCGACGAAGGCCGCGGAGAAGCCGCCGGTCAGTGCGTCCGTATCCCCGAGGCGGTCGGCGCCCGCGTGCGCGGCGATGGCGGTGACCGCGGCGAGGCCGAGCGCGGAACCGATCTGGTAGCCGGTGTTCACGATGCCCGAGGCGAGACCGCCCTCCTGCGGCGGCGCGGCCGAAATGGCCGTCTGCAGGGTGGGAATGAACGCGAGCGACATGCCGAGCGCGGCCACCAGCGAGCCGGGCAGGACGTCGATCCAGAAGTTGCCGTCGGGTCGGATGAACGACAGCCAGACCAGGCCGGCCGCGAGCAGCAGCAGACCGGCGACGGTCATGGTGCGAGCCCCGAAGCGCGCGAACAGTTTCGGCGAGATCGCGATCATGCCGACCATGATCAGCGCGGTCATCGGCAGCAGCGCCGCGCCGGACGGGAACGCCGAATACCCGAGCACCTGTTGCAGATACAGGTTCAGGAAGAACCACATCGGCACCCACGCCGCACCCAGCAGCACCTGCGCGAGATTGGCCGCACCCAGATCCGGGGCCCGGAAGATGCTCAGCGGCATCAGCGGTTCCTTGCGCCGGGCCTGAATCGCGACGAACGCGCCCAGCAGCACGGCGGCCGCGAACAGCACCACCCAGGTCGAGCTCGCGGCCCAATCCGCCCGCACCACACCGAACACCGCGGCGCCCAGGCCCAGGGTGGCGGTCACCGCATCGAGGAGGTCGACCGAGGCGTGCGGCGCCATCGCGCCGTCGGGCACGAGGGCCGGCGCGGCCAGCAGCGCTGCCAGCGCGATCGGGATATTGATGTAGAAAACCCAAGGCCACGAGGCGTATTGGGTGATCAGCCCGCCCAGGAACACGCCTGCGGTGCCACCGGCGGGCGCGGCGGCCCCGTACACGGCGAACGCCTTGGTCAGCTCGCCCGGATTGCTGCCGAACAGCATCATGAGCAGCGTCAGCGCCGACGGGGCGATCAGCGCGGCCCCCGCGCCCTGCACGCCACGCCCGATCAGCTCGACCGCGGCGTTCCCGGCCAGCCCCGCCACCAGTGACCCGATACCCAGTACGCCCCAGCCGATCCGGAATATCCGCCGCGCCCCTGCAATGTCGGACAGCTTGCCGCCGAGCAGCAGCAACCCGCCGAAGACGACGACGTACGCATTGAACACCCACGACAGATTCCCCTGTGAAAACCCCAGGGCACCCTGCATTTCCGGCAGCGCGACGCCGATGATCGAGGTGTCCATGATGACCATGAACTGGGCGAGGGCGATGAGCCCCAAGGCGATCCAGCGTCGCGACGGCGGCGGCGCGGAGTTCCGGGTGGACATAGGAATCACTCCCCTGACAGAGATCTCGGGCGGCCGGTCGGCCGCTGGCAGTTCCAACCCGTCCATTGATACCCCCAAGGGGTATATTGGAACAGCTTTGACAGCTGTGACCTATCCCATACCCAAGGGGGGTATGTGACATCTAGTGCGAGTCCTGCTCGTCGCGAGAAGGTGGGTGGTTGCCCTGCTCGGAAACCAAGGTCCTCTGCGACTGCGGTGTGGCTCGCAAACCCTGATGGGCGACGGTGCGGCCGCCTCATCGCACGGTTGCCGCGATGTAGCCTCGTCCGGCCCTGTCTTGCGTTACCGATATCGAATCGATTTCGGTCTCGAATTTGGCGCTGTTACGATCTCGAATCGTGTTCGAAAATCTGTCGACACCTCGGGCTTCCACCCGCCCTGCTCCGGTCCAGCGCCGAGGAGTCAAGCGTGTGCAGGCCATTCTCGACGCCGCCGAGGCATTGCTCGGTGAGCGGGGCTACGAGGCTGCCACCCTCAAGGCGATGGGCGAGCGAACGGGCATTCCGGTGGCCTCGGTGTATCACTACTTCGCCGACCGGCATCAGGTCGAAACCGAGCTGGCGCAGCGGTATCTGCGCGAACTCGACGAAGGTCTGCGTGCCGCATTGGGTCGCAGCGAGCCGGGCACCCTGCGCGACGCCTGCGATACGGTCGGCGACCTGTATCTCGCGTACATGCGCGAACATCCGAGCTTCGGCGAGCTCTGGTTCTCGGGGCGTAGCTCGTTGCTCAGCGAACTGGCACAGACGTTCGACGCGTCGCAGGCGCGGCACCTGTGGCGCTACCTCACCGAGCAGGCCCTGATTCGTCCCGATACCCCGCCGGTCGTTGTCGAACTCGCCTTCGAGGCCGCCGACAGGCTCTTCGATGTCGCCTTCCGGCGCTCTCCGGAGGGGCATGACGCCACGATCGACGAGGCGCGTCGCCTGGTCGCTGCGTACCTGGGGACATACGCGCCACCGGGCTGAGGCGGAAAGTCCCGACCCTCGCGCACGTCGGCCGGATGTTGACAAGCTCGCGCCACGAGCCATAAAGTCGAATTCGATTCGATATCGAATAGCATCGCGGAGGCTGCCGGCCGCGTTGTGCGAAGTCGCCGTGCACACGACAACACCACGAGGACGGAGTGGCCTGATGGCCAACTGTGCTGACGTCGTAGACATCAGCGATGCCGAGGCGATCGCATGACCGCGCGCTGGGTTGTCCTCATCGGTGCCGCGCGGACCTGTCCCGGTGCCGACGCTGGACGAGAGCGATACGCGCGCAAGCGCTTTCGCGCCCGAGGACTGGGCCGGACCGAAGGCGCTCTACGACGCCGTGGAGCAGGTCGGCACCCCGCGCGCCGAGATCGTCGAGGCCGTGGTCCAGCGGGCCATCCTGTGCCGAATCGGACTTCCCCCAGCGATGACAGAGGAGAGATCACCATGATGTCCGTAGCCGACTCGCGCCGCCGCCCGGAGGCCGCCGAATGACCACCGCGATCATTGAAATAACGCGCTCGCGCAACCCTTTCGACCAATCGGCGTTGACCAGAGACGCGCTGGGAATCGCGCACTACACCGATGTGCCGGCGACGTTGCCGGACATGGTGCGCGCGCATGCCGACGCGCACCCCGATGCCGAGGCGGTTGTCGAGATCGGCGGCGATCGGCTGACCTATGCCCAGCTGTGGGAACGCGCGTCTCGGGTGGCCGGTGGGCTACGGGCGCTCGGCGTGCGGCGCGGGGATCGAGTCGCCCTGCGATATCCGGCCGGTGCGAACTGGGTGCTGGCCTTCTGGGGCACGGTGTTCGCGGGCGGTATCGCGGTGCCGGTCAATACGCGCTCGGCTCGACCGGAGGTGGAGTTCGTGCTCGACGACGCCGATGTGACGGTCGATCTGGCGGCCGATACTCCACTGCCCGACGGTGATCCGTACGTGGCGGAGGGTCTCGACGCCGGTGATGTGGCAGCGCTCTTCTACACCTCGGGTACGACCGGACACCCGAAAGGCGTTCCGACGACACACGAGGCATTCATCACCAGCGCCGAGAACATGATTCGCTGTTCGGGCATCTCCCGTGACGCCGGCCCGGACCTGCGCACCCTCATCTCCGTGCCCCTGTTCCATGTGACGGCCTGCAATTCACAGCTGCTGGTCGCCGCGTACGCCGGCGGCACCTCGGTGATCCTGCCCGCACTCGACCTGCCCGCCTTGATCGAAGCTATTGCCGCGGAACGCATTTCCTTCCTCGTGACGGTGCCCGCGGTGTACTCCCTGCTGCTCCGCCATCCGAATTTCGCCGACGCGGACGTGTCCCGGGTCCGCATAGTCGGGTACGGTGGCGCGCCGATCGCGCCGTCGCTGGTACAGGCGTTGCAGGCGGCGTTCCCCCAGGCGACCGTGATGAACGGCTACGGCATGACGGAGACGGCGTCCTTGATCGCCGTGCTGCCGGACCGGGACGCGATCGAGCACGCCGATTCGGTCGGCTACGCGGTGCCGTCGGTGGATCTGGGCATCGTGCCGATCGACGGTGAACCGGGCACGGGAGAACTGGTGGTCCGAGGTCCGAATGTCACTGCGGGATACTGGAACCGAGCGGAGGCGACCGCGGAAACGATGGTGGACGGCTGGCTGCGCACCGGCGATGTCGTCCGGATCGATGATGCCGGACGCGTGCGCATCATCGACCGGATCAAGGACATCATCAACCGCGGCGGCGAGAACATCTCGAGCGTGGAGGTGGAGGCGGTACTGCTGTCCGCTCCCGGTGTCGCCGACGCCGCGGTGCTCGCCGTACCCGACGACGTGATGGGGGAGAAGGTCGGCGCCGTCCTGTTCGGAGACCGGGCGCCGATCGATATCGCCGCCGTGCTCGCGCATTGCCGAAACCATCTCGCCGACTTCAAGATTCCGCAGTACGCCACGGTTGTCACCGAGGCGCTACCGCGCAATGCCGGGGGCAAACTGCTCAAGAACCATCTGCGCCGGCAGGTGCGGTGGGGTGCTCCGTTGCGATGAAGACCCACCGGGACCGACCAGTGGATCTTGTGGTTGCGCCGGGCGAGATCGCTACCGGCGCAACCACATAGGGCTGTCAGGATGCGGGAGCCGGTGCGTTCTCCATCTGGAAGAACTGGATCGCCGAGGCGATGCCCACCGGCACGCCCAGCAGGATGATGCCTGCCGCCGCCCCCAGCGCGGTACCGATCGCCGCGCCGGCGATACAGCTGCCGACCCAGCCGGGGACGAAGATCGGCGTCATCAGGGCGGCGCCGACCACCGCGCCCAGGATGCAGCCACCGCCGAGTCCGACGATGGTGCCGAGGAGGGTCCCGACGCCCGTGGCCAGGCCGAACTGGGCAGCGGCGCGGCCCAGATCGGCGTCGAACTGGGCATCGACCGGCTGCAGCGGATCGGCGGGCAGGGTGATCATGTCGACCGGGGCGGCCGCGGCCGGGTCGGTGCTCGGGGTCAGGGTGGCGGTATTGCCGTCGATCTTCGCTGCGATCGGGAACCGCAGGCCGCGTATGTCGTAGCTCAGTGGCAGACCGGCGACGATCTTTCCGGTCGAGTCGAGGACCTGGAACTGGCCGCCGTCGGTGGCCAGTGAGCCCAGATCGGTCGTGACGACCACGGAGTCGCCGACGCGGTCGGCGGTCCAGCGGATACCGGACTGCTGTGCATCGACCGGACCGGCCGGGGCCGGGATCGGCTGCGCCGGAACGGCATTGGAGTCGGGTATATTGCAGATGAGCACGCCGAGTGTGACGGCGGCGGCGACGGTGTAGGCGGTGATCTTCCTCATCGGTGAACCGAACCTTCCAAGAAACGCGAATTGAACAGTGCCGCAGGGTTATCGAGCGGCAACACTGGGGTCGTCGTTGGTTCTGCTGACTTGTTTGCCGACTAGATTTGGTAGAGCGTTGGAACCTCCGTTCCGCTGAAGCCCCCCGCAAATGAAGGGCTTTCAGCTGCTGCCGCAGCGGCTCGCCGACGAGTGGGTCGGCAAGTGTCAGAGCGTGGTGAGGGCCTCGGTCACGGCGCGCTCGGCCGCGCGGACGGCGCCCTCGAGGTAGCCCTCGAACTGGGGTGCGGCCTCGGTGCCGGCCCACTGGAGGTTGAGCGCGCGCCCGCCGACACGCTCACCGGCCTCGAGGACCGCCACCGAGCGCCCCTTCCGTACCAGCTGGTGGGCGGCGGTGAGGCCGGAGAGTCCGGCGCCGACGACGACAACGTCGATGTCCCGTACCTCGCTGTGATCGGCTGCCATGACCTTCTCCGTTCCGGCCGCTCATCGAGTTGAAATGGAACTCGACTCGAATTCGACTTTATGAAGAAGTGTGATCTATGTCAATGGGGGAGGCGTCGGGATCTGAATGAAGGATCGAGGAGTGCGCAGCCGGTCGGATCCCGGGTTCGGCGCATCGTCAGCGCGGGAGGTCGTGGCCTGACGGGGGGTAATCGGGGCGCGACTTCGGACCGCGAGGCGTTACCTGGCTCCAGGCCGCCGCGCGGTGTGAAAGGTGGTCGGATCTTGCCGGCAGGTCAGTCGGACTTCGGGGCGTACGACTCCAGATAGAGACCGAGCAGGCGGCGTGCCTCGGCGATGGTGGCGTCGTCGCCGGTGTTCGGTGTCCGGCGGAATGCGACGTCGAACAGGCGGTTGCCGACCTCGAAAGCCAGCTGAATCACCAGCGGGGGCGTGTCCGGCCGGAGCAGTTCGCGTTGGACGCCCAGCTGAAGCGTTCGCTCGGCAGTCGATTCGTCGAAGGACTGCACGAGTTCGGCCACCGCGTCGCTACGCCCGGAGAACCACAGCTGAACGCAGCTCGGGTGGGTACGAAAATAGGTGAGCATCGGATCGATCACCGCATCGACGACATCCTGTACCGAGTCCAGCCGGACATCGCCGTCGAGCGAAGTCGAGAGCTGCTGATCCAGTTCGGCAATGTGGCGACCGATGATCTCGGTGTCGACCTGGTGGCGGTCCGAGAAGTAGTGATAGACCGACGCGATCGGGATGCCGGCCCGCTCGCCGATGGCCTTGAGGGTCGCGGCCTCGTAGCCTTCTTCGGCGAGCAGACTCTCCGCCGCGTCCAGGATGGCCTGGACGCGTTCGGCGCCGCGGCGCTGCAGGACGGCGTCCGGGCGTGCGGGTGCCTGGTGCTTGTTCGCGCGGATGCGATCGGCCGCCGGCGCGGCCTTCGCGTTCGGCTTCCTGGTCGAAGCCGAACGCTTGGGGGAGCGGGCAGTCTCAGCCATGGATACTGCCCTCAGCCGGAAAGTCGATCACAATTCGACACATTATCAGCGGAGCACCCGGCCGAAGAACTCGAGCTGATCGGCGAGCGCACGTCGTTGCCACACACCGTCATAGACATCGAAGTGATCGACCGGGTACTCCTTGACGACAGCGTGATCGCCGAGTTTCCGCGCCATGCGATGGGCCGCGGCGACCGGGACGACACGGTCGGCCTCGCCGATCTGGACGAGTACCGGGCAGGTCACCTGTTCGGCGTAGATCGTCGGTCGGTTGCGGGCGACCTCCAGCGCATGGCGGGCACCGATCTCGTTGCGCCACGTGGGTCCGGCGAACGATGTATAGGCCTCCTTCGCACCCGTCACGGTGATCATCGCCGTGCTGCCGGGTTGTCCCACGATGGGCACCATGCGCGGCCGGCCGCCGGTGATCACGGTCGCCGCATCGGCGAGTCCCCGTGCTGCGAGGCGAGCCAGGCGGCCGACCCCGTCCTTGCGCGCGATCAAGGCGAGGCCGGCCAGGCCGTCGGTTGCCGGTGTCAGCGAGACCACGGCCGCGATCCGACGTGACTGTGCGGCGACCGCGATCGCATGGCCCGCCGAGTACGAGGTGCCCCACAGGGCGATTCGATCGGGGTCGACGCCGGGCAGGCGGCGCGCGGCATCGATCGCGGCGTGGTAGTCCTGTCGTTGCCGGCGGTACGAAATGAGCTGTCGTGGCGTGCCTTCGGAATCGCCGAAGCCGCGGTAGTCGAAGACGAATGCGTCCAGCCCGGCTGCCGCGAACGACTCGGCGTAGGGCAGCAGGCCGGTGTCCCGGGTTCCGCCGAATCCGTGTGCCAGGACAACGCACGGCCGCCCGGAACGCCGTTCGAAGGCAGTGCTCGTGGCGGGGATATGCCATGCGGCACAGGTGATTCCGTGACTGGTGAATGAGAGATCTTTGCGTGTCATCGAATTCGTCATCGCTTTCTCAACGGCTCCCGGCTCGGGCGAAGGCAGACTTGCGCACGGTGGTGAAATGGAGGGCAGGATCGTCGACGGGACCACGGCGCAGGCGCTCGACGTCCTTTTCGTAGACATGTTCGAGGGTCCACGGCCCCTCGTCGCCGGCCCGGGGGAATGCGCCGATTCCGCGGTTGACGTAGCCCGCCTGGAGATCCAGGATCGGGAACCGCTCCATGCCCGGATTGTCCAGGACCGGGACGACGGTGTCGTAGCCGAAAGCCTTCATGTGGTCCAGCAATCGGCAGAAGTGCTCGGCAACCAGCTCGACTTTGAGGGTCCAGGAGAGATTGCTGTAGCCGACGGCGTAGGCGAGGTTGGGAATCCCCGAGAGCATCATCGCCTTGAAGGCGACCAGGTCCGGGAGATGGGCCTGCTGCCCGTCGACGCTGAGGGTGATGCTGCCGAACGGGAGCATATTGAGTCCGGTGGCCGTGACGACCACGTCCGCGACCAGCTTTTGGCCCGACCGGAGCCGGATGCCGTTCTCGGTGAACCTGTCGATGTGGTCGGTCACCACCGACGCTTTCCCCGAGGAGATGGCCTTGAACAGATCGCCGTTCGGCACCATGCACAGGCGCTGTTCCCACGGCTTGTAGCGCGGCGTGAAATGCGTGTCGACGTCGAAGTGCTCGGGCAGCTGAGCTCGAACCTGTGCGATGAGCAGCTTGCGCATCAACCCCGGCGCCAGCTTGCTCGCTCTGAAGAGTCCCCGGCCGAGTGCGATGTTCTTGCGCCGGCTGATCCGGTGTGCCCGCTCCGGTCCGACGACCTTGTTCAGGAGGTGGGCGGTGACGTCCACGCCGGGGGCCGAGAGCACGTAGCTCGGCGAGCGTTGGAGCATGGTGACGTGCTTGGCCAGTGGCGTCATCGAGGGGATCAGGGTGACGGCCGTGGCGCCGCTGCCGATCACCACTACGCGCTTGTCGGCGTAGACGAGGTCGTCGGGCCAGAACTGCGGATGGACGACCCGTCCCTTGTACTCGCCGATGCCCTCGAAGTCGGGGACGAAGGCGGACTCGTAGTCGTAGTAACCGGTGCTGAGGAACAGGAAGCGCGAGGTGAAGGTCGCGGGACGCCGACTGCCGGTCCGGTGGACCGTTACCGTCCACAGCCCTGAGCCGGTGTCGAAGTCGGCGGCAACCACCTTGTGGCCGAAGCGAATTCGCTCGCGAATCCCGCATTCTTCGGCCGTCTTGCGCAGGTATTCGAGGATGTACGGCCCTTCGGCGATCGACAGGGGGCTGGTCCACGGCTTGAAGCTGTAGCCGAAGGTGGGCATGTCCGAGTCGGATCTGATTCCCGGGTAGCGGAACAGGCTCCAGGTGCCGCCGATCTCCTCGCGCGCCTCCAGGATCGCGAACGACGTCCCTGGACGTTCACACTTCAGATGGTGGGCGATGCCGATTCCGGAGATCCCGGCGCCGATGACCAGGACGTCGACGTGCCTCGAACGGTGTTCCGTGGAGCGCCCATTGCGCTTGATGATCATGCTTGTCAAATCTCCTGGGGCTGGGATACACGGGGTACGTGCGGTGCGCCGCGGCAGCTTCGATACCCTGAAGTAGAACTCAATTCGAGTTTGAGTATGGAGTCGGCCGGCAGGTCCGTCAATGCCTTCCGTGGAGTCCATTGACACCCGATGGATCGTGACTTAGCTTACTTCGAAATCGAATCATATTCGAGTTTGCTGAGACAGCTGGCGTCCCTTGGAGAAAACGATGGCCCACAATCACCAGGCGTTCGATATCGCCAGCCTGATGGCACCACCCCCGCCGAGCGCGGCATCGAAGCGTCTATCGCTCATCGGCGTCGCGGCGCTCCTCGCGACCGTCACCAACGCGGTCACGTTCATGCTGCCGCCGCTGCTGCCGTTGATGCAGGCGAGGTTCGCACTCGGCCTGTCGGATGAGACCTGGATCTTCACGGCCTTGACCCTGGGTGGCGGTGCTGGATTCGTCCTGCTTCCACGGCTCGCCGACGTCCTCAGCGACCGCACCACCGCACTGCTGTCGGGCAGCGTCCTGACACTGGGGGCGCTGATCCCGGCCATCGGAAACTCGTACCCCACAATCGTTCTCGGCTGTGCCCTACTGGGATTCGGCAGCTCGGCGCAGCTGTTGCCGATCGGATTCCTGCGCCGGCACCTTCCCGGAAGCAAGGTCTCGACCGCCGTCAGCGTCCTGATCATGGCGACCGGCACCGGTGTCGTCGCCGGCATGATCGGCGGCGGGCTGACGGTCCGCAGTCTGTCGATCGCGAGCTTCTTCTGGATCCTGGTGCTGGTCTCCGCGGCGACGACGGTGGCCCTGATGATCATCGTCCCGTCCGCGAAGCCGGAATCGGCCGGCAAGATCGGCGTTCTCGGCACCGTCTGGATGCTCGGCTGGCTCACTGCCGTGCTCCTCACCTTCACTCAGGGGCTGGTGTGGGGCGACGTCGTGCTGGTTCCGCTGGTGGCCGGGATCGTCGGCGGCATCACCTGGATACGCGCGCAACGGCGTTCGGCAACAGCGGTTTTCGATCTGAAGCTGCTCAAGATGCCGTTCGTCGGGGTCGCGTTGCTGTCCGCGGGTCTGTTCGGTGCCGTGGACGCCGGGTTCCTCCTGCTGGTCAGTTACTACACGCAGACACCGAGGGGCGCCGGTTACGGGCTCGGCATCGATGCCCTGGGCACCGGTCTGCTGATGCTTCCTTTCGCCCTGACGATGTTCATCAGCGGCAAGGTCGCGGAGAAACGTGTCGCCAAGGGCCGTCCGGGCGAGGTGCTCGTCCTCGGCGCGTCGATCTCCGCTTGCGGGCTCGCTTTTCTGGTCGTCGCCCATCGGCAGTGGTGGGAGTACCTCGTCGGCGCCGCCCTCATCGGACTCGGCAGTCGCGCCGGATACAGCGGCGCCTTCGCGGTGCCGCAGCTGCTCGTGCCGGAACGCAAGGCCGGGATGGCCGCGGGGATGGCGGGCACCACGATGGCGATCGGCATCGCCTTCGGCTCCGCGTTGATCACCGGCGTGCTCAGCGCCGGCACCGACCCGGCCACCCACCTGCCGACGGCATCTCTCTACACGGTGGGCTACCTGGTCACGCTGGCTTGTGCGCTGCTCATCCTGGTCGCCACGCTCGTCTCTCAACTACGTCATCACGGCGAGTTCAAGGCCCTGCTCCGGCAGTCGGGAGTGCTCGCATGAGCGACCGGGCTCTCAACACCATCACTGGCGCTGACAGGTGCGGCGTGGCACCCGCGGCGACAGCCATCCGAATTCGACACAGAGGATAATCTTGCAGACTCATAGCAGAACCGGCGCTGACACAAGCCGATTCGATCTCACCGGCCGGACCGCGATCGTCACCGGCGCCTCCCGCGGCATCGGTCTGGCGGCGGCGCACGCGATTGCGGCAGCCGGCGGCAACGTGGTCGTGACGTCGCGCCGGCAGGAATCCGCGGATGCCGCGGCGGCCGAGATCGGCGGCAATGCAATCGGTTTCGCCGCGCACGCGGCCGACGAGGACGAGGCCCGGTGCTGCATCGACGTGGCGTTGGAACGGTTCGGCAGCGTCGACATCCTGGTCAACAATGCGGCGACGAACCCGGCCTATGGACCGGTCTGCGACCAGGACTACGCCCGATTCGCCAAAACCTTCGAGGTGAACCTGTGGGCGCCGATCCTGTGGACCTCGGTGGCGACCCGCGCGTGGATGGGGGAGCACGGGGGCGTCGTGGTCAATACGGCGTCGATCGGCGGGATGGGTTTCGAGGCGAACCTCGGTGTGTACAACGCATCCAAGGCCGCACTGATCCATCTCACCAAGCAATTGGCGCTCGAGTTGTCGCCGCAGGTGCGAGTGAATGCCGTCGCGCCAGGCGTGGTGCGGACGAAATTGGCCGAAGCGCTGTGGAAAGAGCAAGAGGACCAATTGAATTCGGCTACCGCGTTGTCGCGGATCGGTGAGCCCGACGACGTCGGCTCCGCGATCGCGTTCCTGGTTTCGGACGCGGCGAGCTGGGTGACCGGGGAGACCTTCGTCATCGATGGCGGGCAGCGGCTGGGTGACGCCGGGCTCTTCCGGACGGCGGGTGCGATCAATGTCTGACAACCGGCAGCCTTCCGACCTGGACGTCCAGGCGCCCCCGGGCCTCGACCTCGAGCGACTCGGTACCTGGTTCTCCGCCCAGATCCCCTGTGCGGGAAGCCGATTGCGGGCGTCCCTGATCGCCGGGGGCAGGTCCAATCTGACCTACGGGGTCACCGACGGCGCGTCGAGCTGGATCGTTCGCCGGCCACCGCTCGGCCACGTGCTGGCCACCGCGCACGATATGGCCCGCGAGTACCGCGTGATGTGGGCGCTGCAGCAGACCGCGGTGCCGGTGCCGATGGTGTACGCGCTGTGCCAGGACGACGCCGTGATCGGTGCGCCCTTCTATGTGATGGAGCGCTGCGCCGGTGTGCCCTACCGCCGGGCCGCGGAGCTGGAATCGCTCGGCGTCGAACGCACTCGCCTGATCTCGACGCATCTGGTGGACACACTGGCCGCACTTCACCGCGTGGACCCGCCGGAGGTGGGCCTCGCCGAATTCGGCAAGCCGGAGGGCTATCTCGCACGCCAGGTGCATCTCTGGAAGAAACAGCTCGACGCCTCGTACAGCCGGGATCTTCCCGCGGCCGACGCGCTCTACGAGCGCCTGGCCGCCGACGTGCCGCAGGAGTCGGCCACCGGCATCGTGCACGGTGACTACCGGCTCGACAACCTGCTCGTCGACTCCGGCGATCAGGTCACCGCGGTGCTCGACTGGGAGATGGCGACGCTCGGCGACCCGCTGACCGACCTGGCGCTGATGCTCACCTATCACCGGCTCGGTGAATTGCTCGGTGGTGAGGTGGTCGCCGATGCGGCTTCGGCTCCGGGCTTCCTCGATGAGAAGGAGATCATCGAGCGCTACGCCCGGGCCAGTAGCCGTGACCTGTCGCGGTTCGGTTTCTATCTCGGTCTGGCTTCGTTCAAGCTGGCCGCGATCCTCGAGGGCATTCATTTCCGGTATCTCAACGGCCAGACGGTCGGGGCGGGGTTCGACAAACTGGGGGCGGCGATCCACCCGTTGCTCGACGCCGGTCTCGACGCGTTGCACGAGGTCCGCTGATGTACTTCGCCTATGACCCCCTCACCGCGGAGCTGCGGGAGACGATGCTCGAGTTCATGAACGACCACGTCTACCCGGCGGAGAAGGTCTTCGCGGAACAACTGGCCCAGCTCGACGACAAGTGGGCCTGGGACTCCGTGCCGATCATCGGGGAGCTGCGGGCCGAGGCCCGCTGGCGCGGGCTGTGGAACCTCTTCCTGCCCGGCGAAGAGGGAGCGGGACTCACCAATCTGCAGTACGCCGCCGTCGCGGAGATCTCCGGCCGCAGTCACTTGGCTCCGGCGGCGATGAACTGCGCCGCCCCCGATACCGGGAACATGGAGGTGCTCTCGCTCTTCGGCAGCGGACAGCAGCGCGAGAAGTGGCTCGAACCGCTGCTCGAGGGCGAGATCCGTTCCGCCTTCGCGATGACCGAGCCGGATGTGGCCTCCTCCGATGCCACCAATATCGGGACCCGGATCGAACGGGACGGCGACGAGTACGTCATCAATGGCCGCAAGTGGTGGATCACCGGCGCGATGAACCCGAACGCCAAGATCTTCGTCGTGATGGGCAAGACCGACCCCTCCGCCCAGCGGCACCGTCAGCAGTCGATGATCCTGGTCGAACGGGATACCCCGGGATTCGAGATCCATCGGGCCATGCATGTCCTGGGTTACGACGACCATGACCACGGTGGCCACGCGGAACTCTCGTTCACCGATGTGCGGATCCCGGTCGAGAACCTCATCGCTGACGAGGGCGACGGGTTCGCCATCGCGCAGGCCCGGCTCGGACCCGGCCGGATCCACCACTGCATGCGGTCCATCGGCGTCGCCGAGCGTGCGCTCGCGTTGCTGTGCGCGCGGGCGGACGAACGGGTCGCATTCGGAAAACCGCTGTCCGAGCAAGGCGTGGTGCGGGATTGGATCGCCGAGTCCAGGGTCCGTATCGAGCAACTCCGGCTCTTGGTGCTGAAGACCGCGTGGCTGATGGACACGGTCGGAAACAAGGGCGCGCACACCGAGATCCAAGCGATCAAGATCGCCACCCCGGCCACCGTGCAGTGGATCCTGGACAAGGCCATCCAGGTATTCGGCGCCGGCGGCCTGTCCCAGGACTTCCCGCTGGCCGCCGCCTACGCGAGCATCCGCTCCCTGCGGTTCGCCGACGGACCGGACGAGGTGCACAAGAGCACGCTCGCACGCACCGAGCTGCGCAACCAGAGGGCGGCCCGATGACCGCCGGCCATCGGGTGGCGGCGCGGAACATCGCCGAGATGTCGCACACCGCCGGTGCGTAGAGTCGGTGGTCTGCGCTGCGCGATGTCAGGATTTGCGCGGGGCAACCAGGCCTGATTCGTATGCGAGGACCACGAGTTGGGCGCGATCGCGGGCGTGGAGCTTGGTCATGGCTCGGTTGACGTGGGTTTTCGCGGTGAGCGGGCTGATGACCATGCGGCCCGCGATCTCGTCGTTGGACAAACCCTGGGCGACGAGGGTCACGGCTTCGCGTTCGCGGGTGGTCAACTCTTTCGGCCCGGTGCCGGTACCGATATCGAGCGGCTGGGAGATGGAATGCCGGCATTCACCCTGCCGGGGCCGTCGGTACTGGTCGGGCCGCGGTCGCAGAAGGATTCGGCTGACAGGAGAGGGGTTTCGACGTGTCCGACAACCGCACTTGGCGAGCCCGGCTGATCGCGACGTCGGCACCGGCGGCGGTGATCTGGATCCGCGTCTACGTGGGCGTAGTGTTCCTCACGGAGGGCATCCTGAAGTTCACCCGCCCCGACACTCTGGGCGCCGGCCGGTTCGACAAGGCCGGCATCCCGGCTCCGGGGTTCTTCGCCCCTGTCGATGGGGTGTTCGAAATCGTGTGCGGTGCACTGATTCTGGCCGGACTTGTCACCCGTCTCGCGGTTGTGCCGATGATCGTGGACATGGTCGGCGCGCTGCTGATCACGAAACTTCCTATCGTGTGGGGCGACGCGCCGCTGTTCGCCCGCGAATCCGGGTTCGGTGATTTTCTGCACGAAGCCCGCCTGGATTTCGCGCAACTGTGCGGCAGCGTATTCCTGCTGCTCGTCGGTGCCGGGTCCTGGTCGGTGGACGCGCGCCTGACGGCCACCGCGAGATCGGCTGCGTCACACTGAAGTTCAATCCTCGCCGAGGACTTCGCGGGCGAGCCCGCGCAAGGCGCGCCGGTCCTCGGCCAGCGCGGTGCGTCCGGGTGCGGGCCGGTATCAGTGTCATGACCGCGCTGGGCCGGGTGGGGCAGCCTGCCGATATCGCCGATGTGGTGGCCTTTCTCGCCTCCGAGGACGCCCGCTGGATCACCGCCAATGTGGTCGATGTGAGCGGCGGCACCGCCGTCAGCCCGGCCATCGGCGCACAGTAGCGGCCGTCGATCGATAGATGACCAGCGCGACAATGATGAACGAGGATCGCGTTGTAGCAGAGCGGTATTCAGGAAGCGGCGGGCTCGTCGGCCCAGCCGGTTGCGGTGCGCACCTCGGCGACCAGTCGGGAGATCAGGCCGACCGGGCCCCGGGGCAGCCACAGGGCGGCCATGTAGGCGGGTTCGGCGTCGGTCACCGGCAGCCAGCGCACTCCGGGGACAGCGGCCGCACGGCCGAACGGTTCGGGGGCCAGGACTATGCCGCGACCACGAGCTACCAAGAGGATCGCGTCGTGTAGATCGTTGAGCATGGGTACCCGAGCGGCGGCCGCGGTGTCCGGGGCGGCCGTTCGGCGGCCGCGGGCGTCCTCGGGGAGGAAGAGTTCGGGCATCACGACCGGGTCGTCGGCGAGGTCGGCCAGTGTCACGGCCTCGCGATGTGCGAGGCGGTGCTTGCCGGGTAGCGCGACCATGCGGGTATCGGCGCGGACATTCGCGCGTTCCAATTGATCATGGTCGGCTGGTGGCCACATGAATGCGACGTCGGCCGCTTCCGACAACAGCAATTGCCAGCCGTTCTGCGTGGCCGGAATGGTCAGTAGGTCGACACGCAGGCCCGGGACCGCGATTTCGAGGGCATCGGCGATATTCGTGGCGAAGTCGGTTGCCGCGTAGGGGCAGCAGGCCACGCGCAGCCGCCCTTCCTGACGCTGGGCCACGGTCTGGACACGCAGTGCCAGTGCGTTCAGGTCGGTGAGGATTTCCGCGCCGCCCGTGGCCAGTTCCGCGCCGGCCGGAGTCAGCACCACACCCCGTGGTGTCCGGATCAGCAGGCTCACACCGAGACTGCGCTCCAACTGCTGGACGTGCAGCGAGACAGCCTGCTGTGTCAGGTGGAGCTTCGCGGCGGCACGGGTGATGTTCGATTCCTGCGCGACGGCCACGAAGGAGCGCACGTGCTGGGTGTCGAGGTGGGGCACACCGGGATCGTAGAGCGTCAGGACTGTCGAGGCGGTGCGCAAGCCCGTCTCCGCTGTGCAAAGGGTTGCCACAAGCCTGACTTGTGGACCGGCCTCGGATCCTTGTTTCTCAAATCGGTTGCAGGCCAGCACAATTGCATCGTGGCCGGAACGACGGCCGGGGCGTCGGCAATACGGTGCCAGCGGATGCGGTGCGACCGCATCCGACATTTCGAGATCGAGGAGTACCTCATGAGCACGATCGTTGTTTCGCACGGCTTGGGGGCGCGTGACGACAGCGTGTGGTTCCCTGCCTTCGAGGCCGAGCTCGAAGGCAGGGGGCACCGCGTCGTGATCCCCAACCTGCCCGGCACCGACGCGCCGCGGCTCGATCCGTGGCGCGAGACACTCACCGCGGCGGCGGCGGGCCCGGCCCGGGACATCGTGCTCGTCGGTCACAGCATCGGCGCGGTCAATGTCCTGCGTATGCTCGAAGCACACGACCCGGGCACCGGGGTTTTCGCCGGCGTGGTCCTGGTCTCGGCGTCGGTGCACGAGGTCGGCTACGACCTGCTCGCGGAATTCTTCAAGGACGATTTCGACTGGTCGCACATCCGCCGGACGGCCGGGCAGTTCCGCGTTCTGCAAGCGATCGACGACCCCGTCAATGCCCCGGACCCGCTCGAGCACGTCAATGTCCTGGTCCGCGAGCTCGGCGCCACCGCCCTGATCCTGCCGACCGGCGGCCACCTGGGCGCCGCCCCCGATGACCACATCCAGCTCCCCGAAGCCGTCCGGCTGGTCGTCGACTGCCTGGACGCCGGTCGATGAACCAGCCCGTCCGCTGGAAGCTGTGGCTGCTCACCGTGTGCGGCATCTATCCGGTAATCACCGTTCTGGCAACGATTCTGGGCCCGGTGCTCGCATCCTGGCCGACGCCGCTGAGGCTCGCCCTGCTCATCCCGATCAGCGTCGCGGCCATGGTGTGGATCGTCATGCCGTTCCTCACCCGCCGCTTGGGCGGCTGGCTCGCCCACTGATCCCGACCCGCGCGAGGTCGCCTCCGGGTCGTGTTGCGTGAGCGCCGGGTGTGGAAGGGTGGGGATATGAACCGATTGGGCAGCGCGACATCGCCTTACTTGCGTCAGCATGCTGGGAATCCGGTGCACTGGCGGGAGTGGGATGCGGAGGCGTTGGCCGAGGCGGCCGAGCGGGATGTGCCGATTCTGCTGTCGATCGGGTACGCGTCGTGCCACTGGTGTCATGTGATGGCGCACGAGTCGTTCGAGGACGAGGCCACGGCGGCGGTCATGAACGAGAACTTCGTGTGTATCAAGGTGGATCGGGAGGAGCGGCCTGATCTGGACGCGGTGTACATGAATGCCACCGTGGCCATGACCGGGCAGGGTGGGTGGCCGATGACCTGCTTCCTGACGCCGGAGGGGGAGCCGTTCTATTGCGGGACGTATTACCCGAAGACGCCGCGGCACGGGATGCCGTCGTTCACCCAGGTGCTGACGGCGGTGAGCGAGACGTGGCGGAACCGGCGCGACGAGGTGAACACGGCGGCGGCGCAGGTGGCCGACGCGCTGCGGCAACAGACCGCGGGGCTGCCGGATGCGGAGATCGGGGTCGGGCCGGAGTTGCTCGAGCATGCGGTCGGCGCCGTGTTGAAGGATGTGGACGGCCGGCACGGCGGGTTCGGGGGCGCACCCAAGTTCCCGGCGTCGGCCCTGCTGGAGGGACTGCTCCGGCATTACGAGGTGACCGGCAATCCGACCGTGTTGCAGACTGTTTCGTTCACCTGCGAGTCGATGGCGCGCGGCGGCATCTACGACCAGCTGCGGGGCGGGTTCGCGCGGTACTCGGTGGATGCGGCGTGGGTGGTGCCGCACTTCGAGAAGATGCTCTACGACAATGCGCAGCTGCTGCGCGTGTACGCGCATCTGGCCCGGCGGGGGTTTGACGAGTCGGCCGATGAGCGTGCGACCGATGCGTGGGAACCGCTGGCGCTGCGGGTGACTCGTGAGACCGTGCAATTCCTGCTGACGGACCTCGGTACCGAGCAGGGGGCCTTCGCCTCGGCGCTGGACGCGGACACCCACCTGGAACCGGGCGGGCCCGGGGTTGAGGGAGCCACCTACGTGTGGACGCCCGCCGAGCTCAACGGCGTGCTCGGCGCGCTCGACGGTGCCTGGGCGGCAGAGGTTTTCAATGTCACCACGGCGGGCACCTTCGAGCACGGCACCTCGGTGCTGACCCGGTACACCGATCCGAAACCGGCCGATTACGAGCGGTTCGAGGCGATCCGGGCGAAGCTGTCCGCCGCCCGTGCGCGCCGCCCGCAGCCGGATCGGGACGACAAGGTGGTCACCGCCTGGAACGGCATGGCCATTGTCGCGCTCGCGGAAGCCGGTGCGGCACACGGATATCCGGAGTGGATCGCGGCCGCCGTCCGGTGCGCCCGCTTCCTGCTCGACACCCATATGAGCGGCGGCCGCGTCTGCCGCGCCTCGCTGGGCGGCGTGCCCGGTGCGGCTCCGGGCGTGCTGGAGGATTACGCGTGGCTGGCGCTGGGGTTGCTCGCGCTGCATCAGACCGCCGAGGGCGACTGGCTGGACGCGGCGCAGGATCTGCTGGACGCCGCCATCGCCCACTTCGCCGATCCGGAAACCTCCGGCAGCTGGTTCGACACCGCCGACGACGCCGAGACCCTGCTGACCCGGCCACGCGACCCGCTGGACGGCGCGACCCCGTCCGGCACCGCGGTTCTCGCGGAGGCACTGCTCACCGCGGCCGCCCTCATCGATCCGCAGCGGGCCGACCGCTACCGGCAGCTGGCCGATCACACCTTGACCCGGGGTGCGGTGCTGCTGGCTCGCGCGCCCCGCTCGGCCGGCCACTGGCTCGCCGTCGCCGAGGCCGCCCTGCGCGGCCCGATCCAGGTGGCCGTGGTGGACGGCCCGGACGGCGAATCCGGCTGGGCCGCAACGCTGGTGGCGGCCGCCCGCGCCGCCGCACCGGGCGGATCGGTGATCGTGTCCGGCCCCGTCGGCTCCCAGCCGCTGCTGGCCGACCGGCCGCCGGTGCGCGACACCTCCGCCGCCTACATCTGCCGCGGTTCGGTCTGCGACCTCCCGGTCACCACGGTCGAGGATGTGCGCGCCGGACTGCTGCCCCCGCCCACCGCCTGATCGCCGCTGCCGGCACGGCCGGCGTTCAGGTCGCGTTGTCGACGCGGTGCCCGGCCTTGACCGCGGCGGGCACCGCGACGAGCACCGCGATGATGTGGGCGGCGCGAAACAGCCCGAGTATCACCGCATTCGGGGTCCAGTGCGTGAAGAGGTCGCCGAGGTGCTCGGCCGTCAGCGCTGCCCGCAGCGGCTCGACCGCCAGCGAGGCCAGGCCGAGCGTGCCCAACCCCACCACGAGAATCCCTCGCGCCCACAGGTTTCCGGCCAGCATGCGGGCCGCCAGCGCGAAGACCGTCAGATAGATCGCCGCCCGGATCGGCAGCCCGAGTGCGAGGCCGGCCAGGTGGGCCCCGGGCTCATCGAGGGCGAGCGCGACGCGTCCCAACGTCTCGCCCACGCCCGCGATCAGCGCGACCACGATCGCTCGATAAGCCAGTACCGCCCGCTGCGGCCGCGCCCACACCGCCGCCGAAGTCCGCTCGAACGCGCCGATTTCATTCATAGCGCTACTGTCCGGCGTCCCGATCCGCACCGAATCCCCCGCGAGTACGACAAGCGCCCAGTCCTCAGGTACGACACCGCGATTCGATGGGCCGAGCCCGGCCGTGCCGCCGGTGCTTAATCCGTTGCCGCCCGGAGCGGGCGGTCATACAGTCCCGGAGGTGTTCGGTTCAAGTTTCTCACCGGAGAATTGCCAGGTCCCGCCAGGTGCAATGCCGACCCTTGCGCGGGTTGATGATTAGCGATCCGCGGCCCGGCCGGCGGACTCCGAAGACGGGGGTGCGGCCGGTCGGGGGCCGGCCTGCGGGGCACTGCCGTTGCGGTGGGGCGCTGCGGGGGACACCACGTCGGTCCAGCCCGGAGTGGGTTCCTTGCGGCCGCGGAGGTGGAGAGTGTCGTGCAGGATCCACTGCGTGCGCTCGGCGTCGCAGGCGGCGTCTATGACCGCCTGACTGGCCAGAATGCGGCGCGGCACCAGTTTGGCCTCGGTGGTGAGGCGGGCCGCCTCGTTGACCGCGTCGCCGATGACGGTGAACTCCAGCCGGGTGTCGGTGCCGACATCGCCGGCGAACACCAGCCCGCGCGCGATGCCGATGCCCACATCGAGCTCGCCCAGCGCGGCCACCTCGTCGCGTATGCGGCGGGCGGCCCGCAGCGCCGGGGTGGCATTGTCGTCGAGCGCGATGGGTGCGCCGAAAATGCACAGCGCCGCATCGCCTTCGAACTTGTTGACCAGGCCCTGGTTGTCCTCGGTGGCCGCCACCACGATGGACAGCAGCCGATTCAGCTTGGCCACGAAATCATGCGGGGCGAGCTCGGTGGCCATGGCCACCGACCCGGTCACGTCCACGAACAGCGCGGTCGCCACCCGCATGTCGCCGGTCAGGCTGGGGCTGCCCGACAGCGCCCGCTCGGCCACCTCGGTGCCCACGTGCCGGCCGAAGACGGTCCGCATGCGCTCGCGCTCACTGAGATTGGCGGCCAGCTCGTTCACCGAATGCTCGAGCCGCCCGATCTCGCTGGTGCTGTTGATCGTCACCCGGGCGTCGAGATCGCCGCGGGCGATCCGGTCCAGCGCGTCGCGCAGCGTGTGCATGGGCGTGGCCACCGCCCGGGCCAGCGCCGCCGTCGCCACCGCGCCCGCGGACAGGCCGACGATGGCCATGTAGATCCCGGTCCGGATGCGGTCCTGGGCATCGGTGGACGGGTCGGCCAGCACGGTGATCAGCATGAACAGCGGCACCGCGCCCGCTACCGCGAAGGTGACCAGCACCCGGGCCAGCACGGTATTGCTCCAGTGCGCGGTCTCGTCCAGCACCTCGGCCACCACCGGAATGGTCGGCCGGGTCAGCCGGTCCACGATCAGGAAGGTGAGCGCCGCCGACTCCAGCCCGCCCAGGGTGAACATCGACAGCACCACCGGGAAGCTGCGGTCCTCGGTGGCGTGCGCGAAGACGAACGCGGCCACGAACACACCCGGCAGCCAGATGGCCAGGGCCCGTCCGGTGATCGCGACCGGCAGCCGCAGCAGCCGTTTCGCCTCGACCTCGGTCGGTGGCCGGTGCTGGTCCAGCCAGCTGAAATAGTGGTGCCGATCCCGCACCGCGAGCATGATGCCGACCAGCGCGCCGATGGCCGGATAGATCGATACCTGAATGAAGGTGGCCATCCAGTCCGGTCCGAGCCGGCTCAGGAAACCACTCAGGAAGAGTTCGGTGGTGATCACCGCGAGGCCACCGAGATTGCACGCCATGACGACAGCAGACAGACCCCCCGGCGCCCGCAGCGCCCACAGGATGAGTCTGCTGGTCACGTCGCAGACTTTAGAGAACGTTCGCCTCGGATTGCACGTTTGTGAGTAATTGCTCGGATCAGCGCAACAGCACGAACCAGATGGCAACGTAGTGGCACAGCCACGCGACCACCGTTGCCGCGTGGAAGAACTCGTGATGCCCGAAGACCTCCGGCCACGGGTCCGGCCAGCGCGACGCGTACAGGATCCCGCCCACGCTGTAGGCGATACCGCCCGCGAGCAGCAAGATCACCGGCGTCCAGCCGACATGCCCGATGAGCGTCCCGGCCACCGGCACGATGGCCCACCCCAGCAGCAGGTACAGCGGCACCCCTACCCAGCGGGGGGCGGTGGGCCACAGCATCTTCAGCGCTACCCCCGCCAGCGCCCCCGCCCAGACGATGGCCAGCAGGATGGTCCCGGCGCTGCCCCGCACCCCGAGCAGGGCGAACGGCGTGTAACTGCCCGCGATGAACAGGAAGATCATGGAATGGTCCGCCCGCTTCATCCACATGCGGGCCCGCGCGGTCTTCCAGTTCACCCGGTGATAGGTCGCGCTGATCCCGAAAACCCCGCACACCGTGATCCCGTAGACCAGCGTCGACCAGGCGGCCTGCGCCGACACGGTGATCGCCACCGACACCAGCACGATCACCGCGATGGCGGCGACGCCCACGGCCCAGGCGTGAATCCATCCGCGCATGCGGGGCTTGATGAGTTCCAGCTCCTCGCGGACGGTTTCGATGATCCCCACCGCCGGATCGACCGGCTGTACTGCCTCGGTCATCAGTTTCCTCCTCGGTAACCTACGGTAGCGTAGGTTGGCGGTGGGCCACCTCTCATAGTGGCTGTCGTCACGACGGGCCCCGGGTGTTTCGCTGGTCTGTCCCGGTCGCTCCGCCATTCGTTCCGGGGGCGTAGGGTTGCGGCCGTGAAGATTGCGAGTCAGGTGCGTGGACTCCCATATCGCATATACGAGTCACGGCTGTCCAGGCAGCTGGCTGGCAAACAACATCCCCGGCACGTCGCCGTGATGTGCGATGGCAACCGGCGGTGGGCGCGGGAGAACGGGTTCAGCGATATCAGCCATGGCCATCGAGTCGGTGCGCTGAAGATCGCCGAACTCGTGGGCTGGTGTGGCGAGGCGGGCATCGAGATGGTGACCCTCTACCTGCTCTCCACCGAGAATCTGCGCCGCGACTCCGACGAGCTCGAGACCCTCTTCGAGGTCATCACCGACGTCGTCGACGAACTCTCTGCGCCGGAACAGAATTGGAGCGTCCGCATCGTGGGCGCCCTCGATCAGCTGCCCGCCGAGTTCGCCCGGCGCCTGAGCGAGGCGGCCAAGAGCACCGAGGGCCGCACCGGCGTGCACGTCAATGTCGCCATCGGTTACGGCGGCCGTCAGGAGATCGCCGACGCGGTGCGCTCGCTGGTCCGCCAGGAGATGGACGCGGGAGAGACCGGCGAGGATCTGGTCCAGTCCATCACCGTCGACGCCATCGGCCAGCATCTCTACACCTCGGGCCAGCCCGACCCCGATCTCGTCATCCGCACCTCCGGTGAGCAGCGGCTGTCGGGATTCCTGTTGTGGCAGAGCGCGTATTCGGAGATCTGGTTCACCGAGGCGTACTGGCCGGAATTCCGGCGCGTGGATTTCCTGCGCGCCCTGCGCGATTACGCGGCGCGGCACCGCCGCTTCGGGGTGTAGAACACGGCGAATCAACGGTTCCATTGCAGTGCAATGGCTTCCGTGTTCGCGGGACGGTCGCTGCCGTACCGTCGGGGAGTATGAGCGAGCTGCGTGAAGGGCTGAGTGGCCCGGCCGAGAGCCAGGTCGTGGCGGTGCCGTACATCAGCTACGAGGACTTCGGCCGCCGATTCCTGGAATACGCCGCCTCCACCGAGCGGATAGCGGGGGCGTTCGAGAAGCTCACGGGGGAGGCGTTCGAATTCGGGCCGATCGGGGCGGGCCCCGGCAAGCTCGCGAAACTCTCGGCCGCCGTGCGGCTCGGGCGGCCACGGCTGAATCGCGAAGTGGACGACCTGATTTCGTTCGACCTGGTGATCCCGCTCAAGGTCGACCTGCTCATCGACCTGGCGGTGGACCGGTATCCGTTCCGGGTGGACGGCACCATTCACCTGCACCTGACCGTCCGCACCGCGGAGCCGCTGCGGGTGCTCATCGAAATCGACGAGCCGCAGCCCAGCAATGTCCGCATCAATGTCGCCAGCGCGACCCGCCGCGGCGAATTGCTGCGCATTCTCGCCAGCGTCGACCACGAGATCCGCCGCTTCGTCGCGCGCTACATCGCCACGGAGATCCGCAAACCACACATCCAGGCGGCCACAAATATCGACGTCGGCGCGCGACTGGATGCCGCCTGGAAGCTATGAACCAACGCGACGACTGATTTCGTGAGGCGAGGGTAACTCGCCGGGTACGTCCAAAATAGGTTCGGCTCCCAACGCAGGCACGGATACGAAACTGCCGACGGCACTCAGCCGTCCGCTGAAGTCTCGGGGAGGCGGGGGAGCTCAGAGTTTCCGGAGTCGCAGCCGGTTGATGGAGTGGTCGGAGTCCTTGCGCAGCACCAGCGTCGCGCGCGGGCGCGTCGGCAGGATGTTCTCCACCAGATTCGGGCGGTTGGTGTTGTGCCAGATTTCCTTGGCCTGGTTGGTGGCTTCCTGGTCGTTGAAGTTCGCGTAGTGGTGGAAGTGCGAATTCGGATCCTGGAAGGCGGTCTTGCGCAGCGACAGGAAGCGCTGCACGTACCAGTTCTCGATATCCTCGATGCGGGCGTCGACATAGACCGAGAAGTCGAACAGGTCCGACACCATCAGCCGCGGCCCGGTCTGCAGCACGTTCAGCCCCTCGACGATGAGAATGTCGGGCTGGCGCACGCAGTGGTATTCGCCGGGCACGATGTCGTAGGCGATGTGGGAGTAGACGGGCGCGCACACTTCGTGCGCACCGGATTTCACCTCGGTGACGAAGCGCAGCAGCTTGCGCCGGTCGTAGGACTCCGGGAAGCCCTTGCGGTGCATGATGCCGCGCCGGGTGAGTTCGGCTGTCGGGTACAGGAATCCGTCGGTGGTGACCAGATCCACCCGCGGATGGTGGTCCCAGCGCGCCAGCAGCGCCTGCAGCACACGCGCGGTGGTGGACTTGCCGACGGCCACCGAGCCCGCCACGCCGATGACGAACGGCACCTGGCGGTCCGGGTGGGTCTCGCCGAGGAAGGTGGCGGTGGCGGCGAACAGGCGCTGCCGGGCCGCGACCTGGAGGTGGATGAGACGGGCCAGGGGGAGGTAGACCTCGGCCACCTCCTCGAGGTCGATCTGCTCACCCAGGCCGCGCAGGCCGATCAGTTCTTCCTCGGTGAGGACCAGGGGAGTCGACTTGCGCAGGGTGCGCCACTGCTTGCGGTCGAATTCCACGTAGGGGCTGGGCTCGCTCATCCGCGCCATTATTCGTGTCCCCGCAGTCGAGACCCGCGCCCCCGCACTCGGGACTCGTGTCCCCGCATTCGGGCCGGCCGACAACAACAGCTCTCGGGAAGCCGCATCGTCGCCGTGCCCGGCGATCCGGCCAACACTCCACGCATAGCCGAATTGTGCTCGGCTCCAACATTCGGGTGAACACCAGGTGTTGCTACTGGCGGGTAACCAGAGTGAGATGGACTACATCTCAGTGGCCGGGCATGTCCGGTGAGGTTGTGCGACAGCCTGATCCGCCCCGCCCGCAGCGATCGGATCGCATAGGGTCGGACTATGGCAGCGCATCCACTGGTCACTGAATATCTGCGGCTGGGTCTGGCATTCGACCGGCTCGAAGAGGGTTTCGTGGACGCCTATACCGGCGATCCCGGCCTGCGCCGCGAGGTGGAGAACGCGCCCGCGCCGGAGCCGCGTGATATCGCCCACGGGGCAGCCGCACTGCGCAAGGAACTGCCCGAGGCGGGCCTGCCCGCGGAGCGCGTCGAATTCCTGGATGCGCACCTGCGGGCGATGGAATGCTCGGGCCGCAAATTCGCCGGCGAGGACATCAACTTCATCGACGAGGTCCGCGCCTACTTCGACGTGGACATCACCCCCGGCGATACCGAGAACTACCGCGAGGCACACCGGCAGCTGGACGAGGTGCTGCCCGGTGACGGCGAACTGCTCGACCGCATTACCGTGCATCGCCGCCAGGACGAGATCCCGCCCGAACGCCTGAAGGAATGCGTGGCCGCGTTCTCCGGCGCGCTGCGGGAACTCGTGCGCGACCGCTATCCGCTGCCGGACAACGAGCACGTGGAATACGAAGTGGTGGGCGACAAGCCGTGGTCGGGCTTCAACTATTACCTGGGCAACTACCAATCCCGGGTGGCCATCAATTCCGATCTCAAGCAGCACATGTCACAGCTGCCGCAGTTGATCGCGCACGAGGCCTACCCGGGTCATCACACCGAGCACTGCCGGAAAGAGGCCGGGCTGGTGGGCGCGGGGCAGGCCGAGCAGACGCTGTTCCTGGTGAACACCCCGCAGTGCCTGATGGCGGAGGGGCTGGCCGATCTGGCCCTGAAGTCGATCGTCGGCCCGGGCTGGGGCCGCTGGGCGCAGGAGATCTACGCGGACCTGGGGCTGCGCTTCGATGGCGAACGCGCCGAAAGGATTTCGAACGCGTCCGCGAATCTGCTGAGTGTGCGCCAGGATGCCGCGCTGCTGCTGCACGATCGCCGGCGGGATGCCGGCGAGGTGTCGGAATTTCTGCAGCGCTGGAGTCTGGTCACCCCGGAGCGGGCCGCGCAATCGCTGCGATTCCTGTCATCGCCGCTGTGGCGGGCCTATATCTCCACATATGTGGAGGGATATCGATTGCTGGGAGGGTGGCTGGACCGGGCAGCCGATCCGGAAGACCGGTCCGAGCGTTTTCGCCGTCTCTTGGACGAACCCCTCACACCCGGCGCGATCCGCCGGCTGTGAGGGGTACTCCCCGACGTCCTGATTGGTGCTTACGCGCCCCAGCTGGAACAGGACGTGCCGCCGCTGGACATGGTGCACATGGTCCGGAGCAGGGTGAAGATCAGAGTCTGGATGGTGGTGGCGTCAGCGCTCATGAAAGATTCCTCGAAAGTTCGGATGGGCCAATGTCACTGGCGTAACTTGTGCCAGCGCGGCGATACATTACCGAGATTTGTTGCCCCGCCATAGCCTGATTTCGGAGTGATGTCCACCGCTCCGGGGCGGATTCGGTCGTCTCCCCTGCGCCGACGATTCCTCTGCCCCCAATTACCGGGGCACGATTCGTCCGCGCGTGGCGACCGCCGGATGGTCGCCGCCGGTCGCGGGATAGGATGACCGGACCGCGACTGGCGCACTCGAGGTGGAAGCAACCACCGGGAAGCACCGAAGTCCGGCACCGCGCGCCTGGGTGCCTGGCGACCCCCGAACCGTATTCGGGGTACCCGGACAACGGAGGTGCGCGATGAACGAGACAGAGAACCCCCGGATCGGCTCCGCGGCAGCGGCCAATAGACTCGGCAGCGTGACCCAGACGAGCGCCTCTGTCAACAGCCAGTCCCTCGCCGAACTCGATCCCGAGGTCGCGTCCGCGATGGGCGGCGAACTCGCTCGCCAGCGCGACACCCTCGAGATGATCGCCTCGGAGAACTTCGTGCCGCGCGCGGTGCTGCAGGCGCAGGGCAGCGTGCTCACCAACAAGTACGCCGAGGGCTACCCGGGTCGCCGCTACTACGGCGGCTGCGAGAACGTCGACATCGTCGAGGATCTGGCCCGCGCCCGCGTCAAGGAGCTGTTCGGCGCGGAATTCGCCAATGTCCAGCCGCATTCGGGCGCGCAGGCCAATGCCGCGGTGCTGATGGCGCTGATGAACCCGGGCGAGAAGCTGCTGGGCCTGGATCTGGCGCACGGCGGTCACCTCACCCACGGCATGCGCCTGAACTTCTCCGGCAAGCTGTACGAGGTGCACGCCTACGGCGTCGCCAAGGAAGACCACCGCGTCGACATGGACGAGGTGCGCAAGATCGCCCGCGACACCCGCCCGAAGGTGATCGTGGCCGGCTGGTCGGCGTACCCCCGGCACCTGGACTTCGCCGCCTTCCGCGAGATCGCGGACGAGGTCGGCGCCTACCTCTGGGTCGACATGGCGCACTTCGCCGGTCTGGTCGCGGCCGGGCTGCATCCGTCGCCGGTGCCGCACGCGGACGTGGTGTCCTCGACCGTGCACAAGACCCTGGGCGGCCCCCGCTCCGGTCTGATCCTGGCCAAGCAGGAATTCGCCAAGAAGCTGAACTCCGCGGTCTTCCCGGGTCAGCAGGGCGGCCCGCTCATGCACGCCATCGCCGCCAAGGCCGTGGCCTTCAAGATCGCCGGCAGCGCGGAGTTCAAGGAGCGCCAGGAGCGCACCATCTCCGGCGCCAAGATCCTCGCCGAGCGCCTGACCGCGCCCGACGCCAAGGCCAAGGGCATCACCGTGCTCACCGGCGGCACCGACGTGCACCTGGTGCTGGTGGACCTGCGCAACTCGCAGCTGGACGGCCAGCAGGGCGAGGATCTGCTGCACGAAATCGGAATCACCGTGAACCGCAACGCCGTTCCGTTCGATCCGCGCCCGCCGATGGTCACCTCCGGCCTGCGCATCGGCACCCCGGCGCTGGCCACCCGCGGCTTCGGCGACGAGCAGTTCACCGAGGTCGCCGACATCATCGCCGCCGCTCTCACCGGCTCCGCCGACCTGGACTCGCTGCGTCAGCGCGTTTCCACGCTGGCGCAGGACTTCCCGCTGTACGACGGCCTGGAGGACTGGCGCCTGCTGGGCTGACGCCCGCCGGACAACCGAGAGCCCGCCGCGATTCCCTGATCGCGGCGGGCTCTCCGCGTCGCGGTGCGACTCCATGCCGCGATGAGATTCCTTGCCTGCCAAGGATTCCCGGCTAGAACGACCAGAACTTGCGCGGCCCGCCCGTGAGGCTCGGTGCGTCCGCGGTCACGGTGGCGATCAGCTGCTTGGGATGCGGGTTCACCCAGTTCCGTTCGGAGTCGCCGTCGCGCAGGACGACCGTGGGGACGGTCTCGTTGCCGTCGGCCACCGAGCGGACGAAGGCGGCCGCCTCCGGGTCCTGCCAGATGTCGACCTCGCGGTGGACGATGCCGTGGCGATTGAGCACTCGGCGCATGCGGGAGCAGTAGGGGCAGCCCGGGCGGCGGTAGACGACCAGTTCCGGGGTGGCGTCGGTGGTCATGATCGGAGTCTAGGTCCGCGCGGCCGCCGCCACCATGCCGGCGGGGCGACGCCGAGGCCGGGAGTCGGTGCCGCGGAATCGGGGATTGCCAAGCAGCGCAGGTGATTCGGCTTGTAGCCCGTCGTCGCGTGCCGTGCCGACGGGTGGCACGGCACGCACGACGGCTCCTGATTCAGGCGTGCTTGCTCAGGTAGTCCAGGTACATCGGGCGCAGCGCCTCGCCCACCCTGCCCTCGCCGGCGTGGAAGTAGTCGTCGAGCAGGGCGACGGTGTTCCAGATGTCGACCTCGCCCTCGCCCTGATTGCCGGCCGCGACCTCGGCGCCGGGAATCGCCTTGAGCAGTTGCCACAGGAACTTGATGTCGCCGCGCCGGGCTGCCAGCTTCACGGCACGGTCGTGCAATTCCTTGGTGGGCAGCGTTGCCAGATCCGCAGTTTCGGCCATGACCTCGACTGTAATGGAGGACATGACACAGCAACCCAGGTACCGGGTCAAGCGCGTCTACGACGATCCCGATGCGGCCGACGGCCGCCGGGTACTGGTGGACCGGCTCTGGCCGCGCGGCATCAGCAAACAGCAAGCGGCCATAGACGAATGGGCCAAGGACGTGACGCCGTCGAACGAGCTGCGGAGGTGGTATCACGCCGCGCCGGAGACACGCCGTGCCGAGTTCGAGCGCAGGTATCGAATCGAGCTCACCGCGGACGCGGCGCAGGAGGGGCTGGCGCGCCTGCGGTCGGAGGCCGCAACCGCCCCGTTGACGCTGGTCACGGCCACCAAAGAGCCGGAGCACAGCCATGTTCCCGTGCTGCTGAGTGAATTGGGCGAAACACACAGAGCGGACTCGCGTTAACGCGATCTTCACCAATGCGCCCCGCAGTCCGGAAGCCGGATCGCGATTTCGGCGGTAGCGTCGGGAGTGCGAGCCGCGTAGGTGTGGCTCGTACGGGAGGTCCTGATCGTGACTGAGCAACTCAGTGCGAGGGGGCCGGCACCCGGCCCTCGGGTCGTACGACCCCAAGGCTGACCGGCCCAGCGAGAACGCTCGCGCGGTGTCGCGCGAGTGGCAAAGGAGCCCACCGTGACTGATGCACGCTCCGTCAACGCTCCCAGCAGGGACGCCGGCTCCGACCAGAGCCGGCTGACCACGACACGGGGAGTTCGCGCCTCGCAGTCGGCCGATTCCGGACCGGCGAAAACTTTCGTAGTCGACACGTCGGTGTTGCTGTCCGACCCCTGGGCACTGACCCGCTTCGGCGAGCACCATGTGGTGCTGCCGCTGGTGGTGATCAGTGAGCTCGAGGCCAAACGCCATCACCACGAACTCGGCTGGTTCGCTCGCGAGGCACTGCGCATGCTGGACGACATGCGTCTGGCACACGGTCGGCTCGATCAGCGGGTGTCGGTCGGCACCCAGGGCGGGACACTCCAGGTGGAGTTGAACCACACCGACCCAACCGTATTGCCCGTCGGATTCCGCACGGACACCAACGATTCCCGCATCCTGGCCTGCGCGCTCAACCTGGCCGCCGAGGGACAGCGAGTCGTGCTGGTGTCCAAGGACATTCCGCTGCGCGTCAAGGCCGGCGCGGTCGGCCTGCGGGCCGACGAGTACCACGCGCAGGACGTCGTCACCTCCGGCTGGACCGGCATGGTGGAACTGGAGGTCGCCACCGGCACCGTCGACAAGCTCTACTCCGACAGCGTCATCGACCTCGACGAGGCTCGGGACATGCCCTGCCACACCGGAATTCGGATGCTCAGCCCGCGCGGCAGCGCGCTGGCGCGGGTGACGCCGGACAAGCGGGTGCAACTGGTGCGGGGTGATCGGGAGGCCTTCGGGCTGCACGGGCGCTCGGCCGAACAGCGCATCGCGCTGGATCTGCTGCTCGACGAGAGCGTCGGCATCGTCTCGCTCGGCGGGCGGGCCGGCACCGGCAAATCCGCGCTGGCGCTGACCGCCGGGCTCGAAGCGGTGCTGGAGCGCCGCTCGCATCGGAAGGTGGTGGTGTTCCGGCCGCTCTACGCGGTGGGTGGACAGGAGCTCGGCTATCTGCCGGGCTCCGAGAGCGAGAAGATGGGGCCGTGGGCGCAGGCCGTCTTCGACACCCTCGACGGGCTGGCCAGCCCGGAGGTGATGGAGGAGGTGCAGGCGCGCGGCATGCTGGAGGTGCTGCCGCTCACCCACATTCGCGGGCGCTCGCTGCACGACTCCTTCGTGATCGTGGACGAGGCGCAGTCGCTGGAACGCAATGTGCTGCTCACGGTGCTGAGCCGGTTGGGCAGCGGGTCGCGGGTGGTGCTCACCCACGACGTAGCACAGCGCGACAACCTGCGCGTGGGCCGGCACGACGGCGTGGCCGCCGTGATCGAAAAGCTCAAGGGGCACCCGTTGTTCGCGCACGTCACCCTGACCCGTAGTGAGCGGTCGCCGATCGCGGCGCTGGTCACCGAGATGCTGGAGGAGTTCGGGCCCAATTCCTGACGCCCGGTAGTTAGGATCTGCCCGGTCGGGGAGCGACGCGCCCCCGGCCGGGCAATTTTTTGGCAAGTGGTTGAACTCACATGTGGTGGGGTACCTTTCGCTGTAATTCCAGCTCGGATACCCCTTCGGTGAGTGCTGTCCGATTCGCCGGATCGTAACCGAGTTGTCGGCCAGGATTCGCGGGAGGATGGAAAATGCACCATTTCGCACGACGTACGGCTGGCGCCATCGCGGTGCTTGCGGTCGTCACCGCGCTCGGCGCGGGCTGCAGCAAGGACGACGACAAGAACTCCGCGTCGACCTCGACCACCACCGCCGCCGCGCCGGCCGGCGACGACACCCACGCCGCCGAAACCAAGATGGCCACCCGCGACGGCGCCGAGATCGCCGTCGCCGGCGGCATTCTCGACAAGTACAACCAGATGGGCGGCGCCACCGGTGCTCTCGGCATGCCGACCGGCCCCGCCATGGACGGGCCCGGCGGCGGCATGGTGCAGGAATTCGACGGCGGTGGAATCTACTTCAGCTCGGCCCACGGCACCCACGTGGTGTGGGGCGAGATCCGCAAGGCCTGGGACGACCAGGGCGGCGCCGGCGGCACGCTCGGCTACCCGACCAGCGACGAATACGACATCACCGGCGGCAAGCAGAGCGATTTCAGCGGCGGCTCCATCACCTGGGTGGACAACGAGACCACGGTCACCGAGAAGTAGCCCGGCCGGTCCGGGCCGCCCGGTGACGGCATCCCGGACCTGGCTGCGGCCATAGCCGATTCGAATACCGCGCGAAGGCCCCCATGTTTGCCCCGATGCCGCTAGGTTGTTCGCGTGCAGAACGTTTTGTCCGATCGGGAACTGCTGGAATCACTCGCGGCCGAGGTGGAGACCAACCTCGCGCGGCACATCGCCGCCGCCCCCGAGTGGCAGCCCCACGACTACGTGCCGTGGGACGACGGCCGCAATTTCCAGTTCCTCGGCGGAACCGATTGGGATCCGGCGCAATCCGGCCTCAGCGAGGTCGCCAAGACCGCGCTCACGGTGAGCGTGCTGATCGCCGACAACCTGCCCGCCTACCACCGCGAGGTCGGCAAGTACCTGCGCAGCGGACCGTGGTGGCGCTGGGTCGGCCGCTGGACCGCGGAGGAGAACCGGCACGAGATTCTCATCCGCAACTACCTGATGGTCACCCGCGCCGTCGACCCGGTCGCGCTGGAGCGGATGCGCATGGCGCACATGACCACCGGCTTCCGCCGCCCCGCCATGCACCTGCCCGACGTGCTCGCCGCCTGGGCCCTGGAAGAGACCGCGGCCGCCGTCCGGCACCGCGCCACCGCGCGCCTGGCCGAGAACGTCATGGTCGCGACCATCGCCGACCGGCTGGCCGCCGACGACGAACTGCAGGCCGTCTTCTTCGCCAACCTGGTCGGCGCGGCCCTCGACCTGGCCCCCGACCAGACCGTGCGCGCCATCGCCGACCGCATCGCCGACTTCCACGCCCCGGTGGTGCAGCTCGCCGACGGCCGCACCAGCGACGAGGTCCTCGCCGAGGCCGGCGTCTACGACCGCGCGAACGAAGCCGAACTGGTCTTCGCGCCCCTGCTCGAGCAGTGGAAAGTCTTCAGCCGCACCGACTTCGATGAGGAAGGCGAGAAGGCACGCGCCGAACTGGCCCACCTGCGCCCCTGAGCGTGCCCCTGCCCCGCAGAACCTGATCCCGTGCCCTGTGCGCGGTTCGATGCCGACGCCCGCCGCGAAAACGTGGCGGGCGTCGTGCTTTCCGCCGGGAGAGCCGGCTCAGCGGGGAAGGAGTGCGCGCACGACGCCGGTGACCGTGCCGCGCAGGAAGTTCTCCCAGCTGAAGTGGTCGTGCCACAGCGTGATGCGGCCGTCACGGAACTCGAAGGTGCCGCAGACCCAGAACGAGATCTCGACCGGGCCCATGCGCAGATAGTCGGTGCGTTCGGTGAGCACCGTGCCGTCCTCGGTGGCGGCGATGTGATGCATATCGGCGCGGAAGCCGTAGCGGGGACTGTTGAGCAGATTCAGCACCCAGCGCACGCGGTCCACGCCGCGGATGTCGGGGAGCGAGGTGTTCTTCCAGACGATGCCGGGATCGACCAGCTCCAGGGCTTCGCCGACGATCTTCATTTCCATTGCCGCGAAGAACTCGCGCACCGTGGTGACCGGATCCTGCTTCAGCTCGGGTAGCTCTGACATGAGCCGAGCGTAGGCCGAAACCGGGCAGTCGCACAGATATCCGCGGCAACTACCGCTGTGTCCGTTCGGGGCGGCGACGCCGGGTCTCGATGAGCACGGCCAAGCCGTCCAGGATGCGGTCGATGCCGAAGACGAGGGCATTGTCGCGGCCGGTCTCGGCGGCGGTTCCGGACATGGTCTCGGCGAAGGCGGCCGCGGCGTGCGGAAAGCGCTCTGCCTGCGCCGACAGCACCGCGCCGAGCTCCCGGGCCAGTCCGCCCTCCAGATCCTCACCCGCCGTCGCGGTCTGCTGGGCGATGCCGCGGGCGTGACCCAGCAGCAGCACGACGGTGTCGAAACACTCGGCCGCGGTCAGGCCGGTGCCGTCCAGCGCGCCGACGGCCGAATCGAGCCAGGCCAGCTCATTGGGGCCCATGGGGCGGACGCCGGTGGACGCGTCGTTCCCCCAGGGGTGTGCGACGGCGCGGGTGAAGAAGGTCTCGGTCCACGGGCGTAGATAGGTGCGCCAGCGTTCCGGATCGGAATCCGAAGGGGCGGTGGTGTTTTCCGGCGGCACGCCGATGGCGGTGTCCAGCATGAGCGCGATGAGCTCGGTCTTGCCGGGGAGGTAGCGGTACAGCGCCATCTTGGCGCAGCCGAGGCGTTCGGCCAGCCGCGCCATGGACAGGTTGGCCAGTCCTTCGGCGTCCGCGAGGTCGATGGCCTCGGCGACGATGCGCTCCAGCGTGAGGGACGGCTTGGGCCCGCGCCGAGGGCGGTCGGGAGAGCCCCAGAGCAGTTCGAGGGTGGTCGGTGCCGGCATGGTCGCCATCCTTCCGGATTCCGGGCTTGACGCGAAACTGCGTCCATCGTACGCTATCGCCGTCAACAGCGTCCGCCGGACGCAGTTATCGAAGGAGTCACCGCCATGCGCACCACCACCGTCCTCATCTCCGGAGCCAGCGTCGCCGGTCCGGCCCTCGCCTACTGGCTGCACCGCTACGGCTTCCAGGTGACCGTGGTCGAGAAGGCGCCCGCCCTGCGTGCCGGTGGCCAGGCCATCGATTTCACCGGCGAGACCCACATGACCGTGCTCGAGCGCATGGGCGTGCTCGACGACATCGAGCGGCGGCAGACCGGTAAGACCGACTGGGTGCTGGTCGACGAGAGCGGCGTCGAGCAGGCCGTGATGGCCGGGGAGTTCCTCGGCGGCGATATCGAGATCCTGCGCGGCGACCTCGCCCGGATCCTCTACAGCCGGACCGCGGGGGAGTGCGAATACCTCTTCGGCGACACCGTCACCGCGCTGCGGGAGACCGGTGACGGGGTATACGTCGAATTCGAGAACGCGCCCGCGCGGGTCTTCGATCTGGTCTTCGGGTGCGACGGCATCCATTCACGGGTGCGGAAGCTGGCCTTCGGCCCGGAGGCGGACTTCGTCACGCACGACGGCTACTACTACGCCATCGCGGGCGCCTCGGTCTGGGAGGACATGCCGGAAGGGAATCGGCCTCGCGCCAGGTCTCTCGGCTGCAATACCCCCGGCCGGCTCGCCATGACGGGCGGTAACAAGGCCGCGCAGATGTACCTGTTCGCCTCGCCCGAAATCGACTACTCGCGTGACGATTTCGATCAGCAGCGCCGTATCGTCGCCGAGCGTTTCGCCGGAATGGGCTGGGAGGTGCCGCGCATGCTGGCCGAACTTCCGCGCCTGGACGGTTTCTACCTGGACGCCATCGCCAAGGTGTCGATGAAGCACTTCACGTCGGGGCGGGTGGCGCTGGTCGGCGATTCCGCGCACGGCCACACGCTGAACGGATTCGGCACCGGTTCGGCGATTGTCGGGGCCTATGTGCTGGCCGGTGAATTGGCCACGGCCGACGGCGATCACACCGCGGCATTCGCCCGCTACGAGGAAATCATGAAGCGCCTGCTGCGCAAGACCGACGATGCCAACCCCGGCCGATTCCTGGCGCCCCGGACCGCGCGCGGTCTGCGCCTTCGTAATTGGTTCGTGCGTTCGCGTGGCTTCAAGATGATGGCGAAGTACGCCGAGAACGCCAAGAACGACATCGATCTGAAGAACTACCCGGACATGGTCGGCGCCGCTTGAACACCTGGCGCGGGTGTGGCAGCCACCGCCGCCACACCCGCCGAGCCGGATCCCGAACGTGACGCCCTATTCGTTCTTTCCATCCACCTGCGCCATGGAGAGCACATCCAGCCGGCGATCCAGCTCCTCGAGCGAGAGCTTGTCGCCGATCAGACCGCGATCGATCACCGTCTGCCGGATCGTCTTGTGCTCCTTCAACGCCTGCTTGGCGACCGCCGCCGCCTCCTCGTAACCGATGGCGGAATTCAACGGGGTCACGATCGACGGCGAGGATTCCGCCAGCCGCCGCAGCCGGTCCACATCGGCGACCAGGCCGCGGACGCACTTGTCGGCGAACAGGCGGGAGACATTGGCCAGCAGGCGAATCGACTCCAGCACATTGCGGGCCATCATCGGAATGTAGACGTTCAATTCGAACGCGCCGTTGCCGCCGCCCCAGGCGATCGCGGCATCATTGCCGATGACCTGCGCGGCCACCTGCGTAACCGCCTCCGGCAGTACCGGATTCACCTTGCCCGGCATGATCGAGGAACCCGGCTGCAGGTCCGGCAGCTGCAGCTCGGCCAGACCGGTGAGCGGGCCCGAACCCATCCAGCGAATATCGTTGGCGATCTTGGTCAGGCTGATCGCGACCGTGCGCAGCGCACCGGACAACTCCACCAGGCTGTCGCGGGCGGCCTGCGCCTCGAAGTGATCGCGGGCCTCCGACAGGTGATCCAGATCGGTCACCCGGGTCAGCTCCGCAACGACTTTCGCGCCGAAACCGGCCGGCGCGTTCAATCCGGTGCCGACCGCGGTGCCGCCGATGGCCAGCTCGCCCACCCGGGGCAGGGTGGCCAGCAGGCGCTCGATGCCCGCGCTCACCTGCCGGGTGTAGCCGCCGAACTCCTGACCCAGGGTGATCGGAACCGCGTCCATCAGATGGGTGCGGCCGGACTTGACCACGTACTTCCACTCCTGGGACTTGTCCAGCAGCGCCAGCCGCAGATGATCCAGGGCCGGGACCAGATCCTTGACCACCGCCTCGGTGGCCGCGAGATGCGTTGCGGTGGGGAAGGTGTCATTGGACGACTGCGACATGTTCACGTCGTCGTTGGGGTGCACGGTGACGCCGTCACGGGCGGCGATGCTCGCGATCACCTCGTTGGCGTTCATGTTCGAGCTGGTGCCCGATCCGGTCTGGAAGACATCGATCGGGAACTGGTCGTCATGGCGGCCGTCGGCGATCTCCTCCGCCGCCGCGATGATGGCGTCGGCCTTGGCCTTGTCCAGCAGACCCAGATCGCGATTCACGGCCGCGCAGGCCGCCTTCAGCAGGCCGAGTGCGCGAATCTGCGCGCGCTCCAGGCCGCGTCCGCTGATCGGGAAGTTCTCCACCGCCCGCTGGGTCTGCGCCCGCCACAGCGCGTCGACGGGAACGCGGACCTCGCCCATGGTGTCGTGTTCGATGCGGTACTGCGTCTCCTCGCTCATGAACCGACCCTATGCCCGCCGCGCACCCCGTGGGAGTGCCACGCCTGAGGGAATCCGCACAGCGCCCGCAGGAATAGGACATCGCCGGCCCCGGACACAGCGCCGCCCCGGTGGACGGATCCACCGGGGCGGCAAGCTGTTTCGCTCGGATCAGGGGAGCGGCGGGGTGGCGTGCTCGTCGCCGACGAAGTCCACCGACGCGTACTCGCGCAGCTTGGTCAGCCGGTGGTAGGCGTCGACCATGCGGATGGTGCCGGACTTGGCGCGCATGACGATGGACTGGGTGTACGCGCCGCCGCCGTAGTAGCGGACGCCCTTGAGCAGGTCGCCGTCGGTGACGCCGGTGGCGCTGAAGAAGACGTCCTCACCGGAGACCAGATCCGTGGTGTTCAGGATGCGGTCCAGGTCGTGGCCGGCGTCGATGGCCTTCTGCCGCTCGGCGTCGTCCTTGGGCGCCAGCTTGGCCTGCAGCGCGCCGCCCAGGCAGCGCATGGCGGCCGCGGCGATGATGCCCTCGGGGGTGCCGCCGATGCCGATCAGCATGTCGACGCCGGACTCCGGACGGGCACAGGCGATGGCGCCGGCCACGTCACCGTCGGAGATGAGGCGGATGCGGGCGCCCGCGTCGCGCACGGCCTTCATGTGCTCGGCGTGGCGGGGGCGGTCCAGGATGCACACGGTCAGGTCGGAGACCGAGGAGTTCTTGGCCTTGGCGACCCGGCGTAGGTTCTCCGCGATCGGGGCCGAGAGGTCGATGACATCGGCGGCGTCGGGGCCGACGGCGATCTTCTCCATGTAGAACACGGCCGAGGGATCGAACATGGCGCCGCGCTCGGCGACCGCCAGCACGGAGATCGCGCCCGGGGAACCCTTCGACATCAGGGTGGTGCCGTCGATCGGGTCGACCGCGAAATCCAGTTCCGCGCCGGTGCCGTCGCCGACCAGCTCGCCGTTGTACAGCATGGGCGCTTCGTCCTTCTCGCCCTCACCGATCACGACGATGCCGCGCATGGAGACCGTCGCCACCAGCTGCCGCATGGCGTCCACGGCCGCGCCGTCGCCGCCCTCCTTGTCACCACGGCCGACCCAGCGGCCCGCGGCCATGGCGCCGGCCTCGGTGACCCGGACCAACTCGAGCGCTAGGTTGCGGTCCGGTGCCTCGCGGCGGCTGGATGCGGTCATGACGAGAGCCTCCTTGGTTGTCTAAAGCTGCGTAAATTGTCGCATTGCGGTTTACGGCCCTCGGCACGTACTTACGTTTCCCGAGACCGTGAGCTCGGTCGCACCCGGGCCCCATGGATACTGAGTGCGTGTCGTACCAAAAGCCGCGCACCCAGCACGACTACAAGGACCTGGCCTGGTCCCTGCTCCCGCTGGTGCTGATCTGCCTGGTCATCGCGGGCATCGCCAGCCAGTGCTCGTTCTCCGCGAAAGGTCCGACGCAGGGGCAGATTCCCCACTTCGACGTGAAGGCCGCGCTCACCGACGACGCCAGGCTCATGTCGTTCCCCATCCGCCTGCCCGTGCTCCCGGACTCCGGGCCGGACAAGTGGACCCCCAACTCCGGCAGCCACGACGTCCTCACCGGCACCGGCGGCGGCAACGCCAGCACAGTCGGCTACATCACGCCGCAGGGCACCTACATGCAGCTGACCCAGTCCAATGCGAGCGTGGACGCCCTGGCCAAGAAGTACGCGGCCAACCTCACCGCGACCGGCACCGAGCAGCGCGGCAACCAGAAGTGGAGCGTCTTCACCGAACCCGGCTCCGAGCCGGCCTGGATCGCCGACTTCGGTGACGCCCGTGTCCTGATCAAGGGCGCGGGCAACGGCCCCGCCTTCAACACCCTCGCCACCGCGGTCGCCCAGGCCCAGCCGCTGCCACGCGGCTGATCAGATAAATCGCTCGACGTCACCGCGGTCTATTGCTGCGATGAGCGGCATGAGCGTCCTCGACGAACTGCGCGCCCGCGAACCGATTTTCCATCGGCCCGAACTGGGCACCGATTTCGCGCCGATGGTGGCCGCCGACTTCTGGGAGATCGGCGCGTCCGGGCGGTGCTTCGACCGCGACCATGTGCTCGAGGTGCTGGCCGAGCGGCAGCGGACGCCGGCCGAGGAGATCTGGGAGACCAGCGAATTCCGATGCCAGGAGCTGGCTCCCGACCTGTACCTGCTGACCTATCTCCTGCGGCAGCCGGAGCGGGTCAGCCGGCGGGCCACCATCTGGCGGCGGGGCGGGGCGGACTGGCAGATCGTTTTTCACCAGGGCACGGTCGTCGCCTAGCGGTCACTCCTGCGCCGTGCGGTGGGCCAGGGCGTCCTCGACGCGCTTGCGGGCGCCGGCGAGGTGCTGTTCGCAGCGGGTGGCGAGGGCTTCGCCGCGTTCCCACAGGGCCAGCGAGTCGTCGAGATCCATGCCGCCCTGCTCGAGCATCTTGACGACATTGACCAGTTCGTCGCGGGCGCGCTCGTAGCCGAAGGTGGCGATTTCGGCGCGTTCGTCGTCGGTCATCAGGAGTCCTTCCGGGTCGGGCGGGGAGCCAGGGATTGGGCGCCGAGGGCGGCGGCGGAGATCGCGCCGTCGGCCACCCGGATGCGGAGCTGCGTGCCGGGCGGGGAGTCCTCGATGGCGCGGACCACCTCGCGGTCCTTGCCGTTCACCCGCTGCACCACGGCGTAACCGCGGGCCAGGGTGGCGGCCGGGCCCACCGCGGAGAGCTTTTCGCGCAGGTGCCGGGTGGTGGTGGACTCACTGCTCAGCAGATGGTCCACGGCCCGCTGGGCGCCGGCGCGCAGCCGCTCCACCTCGTCGTGGCGCTGATCGAGCAGCCGCAGCGGGTCGGCCAGCACCGGGCGGGAACGCAATTGGGTCAGGGCGCGGGCCTCGCGGTCCACCCAGCCGCGCAGGGCCGCGTTCGCGCGGGACCGAAGTTCCTGCAGCAGCGCGGTTTCGGCGGCGGCGTCGGGCACGATGCGCTTGGCGGCGTCGGTGGGCGTGGCGGCCCGCAGGTCGGCGACATAGTCCGAGATCGGATTGTCCGGCTCGTGGCCGATGGCGCTCACGATCGGCGTGGTGGCGGAAACGATGGCGCGGCACAGGGTTTCATCGGAGAACGGCAGCAGATCCTCGACACTGCCGCCGCCGCGCGCCAGCACGATCACATCCACCTCGGGATTCGCGTCGAGCGCGGCGATGGCCTCCAGGATCTGCGGCACCGCGGTCGGGCCCTGCACGGCGGTATTGCGAATCTCGAAGCGCACCGCCGGCCAGCGCTGCGTGGCCACCGTCACCACATCGTGCTCGGCGGCGCTGGCGCGGCCGGTGATCAGGCCGATCCGATTGGGCAGGAACGGGATCGGGCGCTTGAGCCGTGGATCGAACAGGCCCTCCGCCGACAGCAGCGCCTTCAAGCGTTCGATGCGGGCCAGCAGCTCGCCGATGCCCACCGGCCGAATCTCGGTGACCCGCAACGACACCGTGCCCCGCCCGGTGAAGAACGACAGCTTGCCGTACACGACGACCCGGCTGCCCTCCTGCAGCGGCACCGCCGAATTACGCAGCAGCTCCGGGTCACAGGTCACCGACAGCGACATGTCCGCCGCCGTATCCCGCAGCACCAGAAAGGCCGTCCGCGTCCCCGGCCGCACATTCATCTGGGTGATCTGCCCCTCCACCCAGACCGCCCCCAGCCGGTCGATCCACTGCGCCACCTTCACCGCGACGGTCCGCACCGGCATCGGGTTCTCGGCGGACGAGCTCGGCGGCCGCGGCGTCGTATCGGTGCTCACCGCACGATTCTGTCAGTGCCCACCGACGCCCGGCGCACACCGCCCGCCGACACGGGATTCGCGCGCTGTCCGACCCCGCGGATCCCGGTTGATACAAACACCGGCCGCCGGGCGGTAGCCCGAGCGGCCGGCGCTGGTCGAGGATTGCCGATGTGACGGCGTCGGAGTTCCGGGGCCGGGCCCCGAACGTTGTATCGGGTTCGGGCGGAGCCCGCAGTCCCGAGTTGTTTCGGGGGTCCGGGGCGGAGCCCCGCAGTCTCAGGGGTTTCAGGGGTGAAACCCCTGAGAGCTCCCGAGAGTTGGGTTCACTTCGCCTGAACGGTCGCGATGCGGTTGGTCAGCATGGTGACGAACGGGGCGCGGTCGAGGGTCTCCTGCTCGTAGGCCAGGAGAGCCGCGAGGTCGTCGACGGTCAGCTGGCGCAGGCGGGCGCGCAGCTGGGCGATGGTCATGGCGGAGTAGTCGAAGCGGGCCGCCACTTCGGGTTCGACGACGGCGCTGCTGTGGTGGCCGTTGGTGGTCGCCTTGGAAGCCGTTGCGGGTGCGGCGGTCTCGGTGATCTCCGGATCGGCTGCCTCCTGCGCGGCCGATTCGGCGGGCACCGGTTCGGTCTCGACCGCGACCGGCTCGGTCTCGACCGCGACCGGTTCCGGGGCCGCGACCGGCGCCACCACGGCCGGAGCGGGCTCCGCGACGGCCGGTTCCGGATCGGTGAAGAGGTCGAAACGGCTCTGCCGAACCGATTCGGCGGCGAAGCTCGAAGTTTGCTCGTCTTCCTCGTCCTCATCGAAGGTGGCCCAGGCGGGCTGTTCTTCGGGCTGGTTGAGCAAACGGTCGAAAACGGCGTCGCCCTTGAGAGCGAGGCTGGTCACGAACTGCTGGAGGTGCATGGTGGTCTGCAGCACCTGGCTGATCGCGGTGATCGGGAAATTGATCGCGGTCGTCGGTAGCCGACGAGTTTCCTCGAGAGCATAGACGGCGGCCCCGGCGGCGACCCGGGCCAGGAACGGAGGTCGGAACATGTCCCTAGCCTGCCCGAAACGCCGTGTGATGCAAAGGCGAAAAGCCGCGAAAAGTGATTGTGACCCTGACCTCCGCGCGAATGCGCGCCGGAGCGCACACGTATTCTGTGGGGCATGTCCTCGGCTATCCCTTTGAACGTCGGAATCGTCGGGTCCGCGGCGGGTGATGCCGACGCGCCACGGGGCCCACAAGACAAGCGAGTACTGCTCGCCGAACCGCGCGGCTACTGCGCCGGTGTGGACCGAGCGGTCGAAACGGTGGAGAAGGCGCTCGAAAAGCACGGCGCGCCCATCTATGTCCGCAAGGAAATCGTGCACAACCGGCACGTGGTGGAAACGCTGCGCGAGCGCGGTGTGATCTTCGTCGACCAGACCGAGGAGGTGCCGGAGGGCGCGCTCGTGGTGTTCTCCGCGCACGGCGTCTCCCCGGCCGTTCACGAGTCCGCCGCCCGCCGCAACCTGCACACCATCGACGCCACCTGCCCGCTGGTCACCAAGGTGCACCAGGAGGCCAAGCGCTTCGCCCGCGACGACTTCGACATCCTGCTCATCGGCCACGAGGGCCACGAGGAGGTCGAGGGCACCGCCGGTGAGGCGCCCGACCATGTGCAGCTGGTGGACGGCCCCGACGCTGTCGACTCGGTCACCGTGCGCGACGAGAACAAGGTGATCTGGCTCTCCCAGACCACGCTGTCGGTCGACGAGACCATGGAGACGGTCAACCGCCTGCGCCAGAAGTTCCCCAAGCTGCAGGATCCGCCGAGCGACGACATCTGCTACGCCACCTCCAACCGCCAGACCGCGGTGAAGGCCATGGCTCCCGAATGCGATCTGGTGATCGTGGTCGGCTCCCGGAACTCGTCCAACTCGGTCCGGCTGGTGGAGGTCGCGCTGAGCGCCGGCGCCCGCGCCGCGCAGTTGGTGGACTATGCCCGCGAGGTGGATCCCGCCTGGCTGGAGGGTATTCGCACGGTCGGCGTCACCTCCGGCGCCTCGGTTCCGGAGATTCTCGTGGAGGGCGTGCTGGAATTGCTGGCCGAGCACGGTTTCGGTGCGGTGGTTCCGGTCACCACCGCCAATGAGACGCTGGTCTTCTCGCTGCCGCGCGAACTTCGCACCGCGCGCGCGTAACTCGTTCCGAAACGCATTCGCGCCCTCCGCATTCGTTGTGGAGGGCGCGAATTTGCTATCCGGATGATCTTATTTCGTGCCCGATTTCCTGATTGCCGGAAATACACGGTGCGGGTCGCTCGAATGTCGCCGGGGATTCAGCGTTCGATGCGACCCGAATCACGTTCGCGGTAGCGCACATTCGGCCGCGGATGCGGTGGCAGTTCACCCGGCTGCGCGCGACGGCGGCGGCCGCCCTCGGCGGGGGCCGGATTGCGCTCGGGGGCGGCGTGGCGTTCGGCGCCGCGACCCACGGCCTGCTCGGGGCTCTGCGCGCGGCGGCGGCGGCCCTCGCCCTGGGCGGCTTCCGGCGCCGGCGGGGTGGCGCGACGCTCACCGTTGCGGGGGCGATCGGCCGGGGCGGCGCGGCGTTCACCGTTGCGCGGCTGGTCGCCAGGGGCCGCGCGGCGCTCGCCGGCGCGGGACGGCTGCTCGGCGTACTGGGCCCGGCGGCGCCCCTCGGCGGTAGCGGCGCCGGACTGGTTCGGGCCCGCGGCGCGGCGGCGGCCCTCGGTGGCGGCCGGGGTGCGTTCGGCGGCGGTCTGATCCGGATCCTGGGCGCGGCGGCGGCGGCCCTCGCCGGCGGGTCGTCCGGTGTTGCTCACCCGCGGCGGCCCGGCCGCGACCCGGGCGTCCGCGCGGCGGGACGAACGAGCGGCCTCGGTGTCGGGAGTGTCGCCTTCCTCAGCGGCGTCCGCGCCGGGCCGGAAGCGGCGTCTGGCGGGTTCCTTGGTGGAGCGGGTGCGCTGAGCGCGGGCGCTGCCGGGGCGGGTGGCACGGGCCCGGGTACCGCGTGGTTCGCCGGTCGCGCCGGCCTTGGTCTCGCGGTGGTGCAGCACGATGCGGACCGCGCCGACGATCAGCACGATCACGGTGGCCAGCGCCATGGTGGGGAACCGATTCACCAGCGGGATGGCCAGATTCAGCAGGATGTCCTTCAGCTTGAGACTGCCGGAGGACCCGAATAGGAACTGGTAGGCCAGCGGCACCGCGATGAACAGCAGCAGCGGGGGGAGCACGAGCGTGGTGAACAGTCCCCGGTAGCGGACCGCGAGCACGGCCACCACACAGCCGGCGATGTACAGCAGGGCGAAGGAACCGGTGAGTTCGTCGCCCTGTGGTCGGCTACCCGAGCTCTGAGCGTCGATCAGAAGACCGACGAACGTGCACGTCACAGCGATCAGCACCGCGGCTCCGGCCGGGACGCCGGGAACCGACGGCAGGATCGAACGGTGCGACTGGGGCACCTCGGTTCGCTCGCGTTGGGTAACTGCCACGTCAAGCACACTAAGGCATATCGGTGTTTCGCGAGGCAGGCGACATCAGGCGGCTATGCGGAATCGCATGAACCCGGTGATAGCTATTCGACCCCAGCGCATAGACCAAGCGGTTGCTCAGGCATCACCCCCGCTGTTCGATCCCATCGGCGAACCCCACCGCGTACTCGTCCGCGAACCCCACGGCCCGCGGCCAGCTCTCCACCCGCCGGACCTCCGGGACCGGCGCATCGGCGATCTCCAGGTCGTGCAGCTTCCGGGCGGTCACCATGACCCGCGACTCCACCGACGCCACGGTGTGGTTGTAGGCGTCGACCGCCTTGCCCAGCTGCGCGCCCAGCCGGTCCAGGTGGCGGCCGGTGGTGCCGAGCCGGGTATAGAGCTCACGGCCCAGCTGCTGGATCACCGCCATGTCCGCCGACAGCGCCTCCTGCCGCCAGCCCAGCGCGACCGTGCGCAGCAGGGCCATGAGTGTGGTGGGCGTCGCCAGGACCACATTGCGACCGAAGGCGTACTCGAGCAACCCGGAGTCGGTGGTGAGGGCCGCGTCCAGGAACGGATCGCCGGGCACGAACAGGACCACGAACTCGGGGGAGGGATCGAAGGCCGCCCAGTACTCCTTGGCCGCCAGCTGATCCACATGGTTGCGCAGATGCCGGGCGTGGCGGGCCAGGTGGCCCTCGCGCTCGCGCGGGTCCTCGGTACCGGCGGCGTCCAGGAAGGCGATGCAGGGCACCTTGGCGTCCACCACGATCTGGCGGCCGCCGGACAGGCGCACCACCAGATCCGGGCGCACCACGGTGTCGCCGCGACGGGTGACCTGGGTGTCGAAATCACAGTGCCGGGCCATGCCGGCCAGTTCGACCACACGCTCGAGCTGGATCTCGCCCCAGCGGCCGCGCACCTGGGGCGCGCGCAGCGCGGCCACCAATTGACCGGTCTGCGTGAACAACTGATGTGACATCCGCTGCATGCCCGCGACCTGTTCGCGCAGGCCGGAGTACGCGTTGATGCGGTTGTGCTCGACCTCGCGAATGTGGCGGTCGAGGCTGCCGACCGCCTCCCGCAGCGGATCGACCAGCGCGCCGATGGCGTGGGACTGCCGGCGGGCCGCGTCCTCGCTGGCCGCGCCGAGTGATTGCCGCAACAGTTGCTCGTTGTCCCGCATGGCCGCCAGCCGCGCCTCGGCCACCGCCGCCCGCTGTCCCGCGCGTGCGGCGTGGCCGAGCCAGCCCAGGGCCAGCCCCGATACGAACACCAGCAGCAGCGCGAACAGCATCGGTGCGGTCATGGCGGAGATAGTGCCGGAGACCACCGACAATTCCGCCGCTCCGGGATTTCGGCGGCGCGTCGGGACCAATTCCGCCTCTCCGGGACTTCAGCGGGCGGCTCGGAGCCGTCGACGGTTGGGCGTCCGTGCCGGTGGTCGGGTGCCGACCCGATTCCGGGCGTGCCCGGTGAGTTACCCCGACCGTTGCGAAAACAGCTGTCGCCCTGGCATACGCGCGGTGTGTTCGACGCGACTCGCGAGGGTGTCGCGCGGGTTGTCGGGGGGATCCAATAGCGTCTTGCGGCATGCGGATCCTGCACACCTCCGACTGGCATATCGGGCGCACCTTTCATGGCGTCGATCTGCTGGCCGATCAGGAGTGCTCGCTGCGGGCCATCGCGGAATTGGTGGCGGCCGAGGGGGTGGACGTGGTCGTGCTGCCAGGGGATGTGTACGACCGTTCCATTCCCAGTGCGGATGCGATTGCGGTGTGCAATCGGGGATTCGAGGCAATTCGGGCGGCGGGGGCGACCATTGTCGCCACCTCCGGTAATCACGACTCGCCGACTCGGCTCGGTGCGCTCGGCAGTTTCGCGGCGGCGGGCGGATTGCATTTGCGCTGCCGGATCGCGGATGTGGCGCGGCCGATCGTGCTGTCCGATGAATTCGGCGACATTGCCTTCTACGGCATTCCCTACCTGGAGCCGGAGATCACCCGGGTGGAATTGGGCGTGCCGCAGGCGCGTTCGCACGCCGAGATCCTGGACGCGGCCATGAGCCTGGTGCGTGCCGATCTCGCCGGGCGGGCGGGGGCGCGGTCGGTGGTGCTGGCGCATGCTTTCGTGGTGGGCGGCGAGGCCACCGGGTCGGAGCGGTCCATTTCGGTCGGGGGCGTGGAGACCGTGCCGCTGTCGGCCTTCGCCGGGATCGACTATGTGGCGCTCGGCCACCTGCACTCGCCGCAGACGCTGTCGGAGTCCGTCCGCTATTCGGGTTCGCCGCTGCCGTATTCGTTCGGCGAGCGCTCGCACCGCAAAGCGGTCTGGATCGTGGACATCGACGCCGCGGGGCTGTCCGCCGTCGAGCGCCACGAACTCCCGGTGGTGCGTGGCCTCTCACAACTCGCCGGGCCCCTGGAATCCCTCCTGGAAGCGCCGGAGCACACCGAAGCCGAATCGCACTATGTCTCGGCCACCCTCACCGACGAGGCGCGCCCCGTGGACGCGCTGCGCCGCCTCCGCGAGCGTTTCCCGCACGCCGTCCACGTGGAATGGCAACGCCCCGAAGGCAACCCGGAACTTCGCTACCGCGAACGCGTGCACGGCCGCCGTGACACCGAGATAGCCCGGAGCTTCCTCGCCGACGTCCGCGGCACCCCCACCCCCGGCGAAATGACCTGGCTCGAACGCGCCCTCGCCGCCGCCACCCGTGAAACCGACGCTCCCCTGCGCCTTCCCGCCCCGGCCGAAACCGCCGCGCCCGTTTCTCCGGCCGCTGTCGCCGCCGAGGATGTCGTGCCTGTCGGTGCTGCGTTGGGCGATCCGGCCGCCGCATCGGTCGAACGGGCTGCGGCCGCCGCGGTTGCCGTCTCTGTCGAGGCGGCCGGCATTTCCGAAGGCGGCGCACTGACAGCTGCAGTGCCCGGGGAGGCTGTCGTGGCCGCGGAGGGCGCGTTGTTCGCCGTGCCCGATGATGCCGATGCGGCGGGTGCAGGCGCCGGACATGGATCGGTGGGCGCCGATTCGGTGGGAGGCGGCGGCGGGGCCGAGGTTGCGGCGCGGGTGGTGAGTGCGGCCGGGTTCGATGGGTCGGTGCGTGGGGTGGACGCGGCGGAGGCCGACGCGGCGCTCGGGCTGTTCGATCTGGGTGACTTCGGGTTGGAGCCGGGCGAATCGGGCGATATGGCCGGCGGGATGACCGCATGAGCGTTGGGGCGCTGAGTGTTTCGGCGTGTCCCGCGGTGGGCGGTGGGTGCCGGGTAGTTGGATGGGGAGTGGCGTTGAGGGAAGGGAGCGCTGCGTGCGGCTGCATCGGCTGGAGCTGACGGCGTTCGGGCCGTTCGCCGAGACGGCCGTGGTCGACTTCGACGAGCTCGGTGCGGACGGGTTGTTCCTGCTGCACGGGCAAACCGGGGCGGGGAAGACCACGGTGCTGGACGCCATCGCGTTCGCGCTGTACGGGAGCGTGCCGGGGGCACGTGGCGATATCAAGCGGCTGCATTCGGACCACGCCGACGAGCAGACGCCGCCCCGGGTGCTGCTGGAGGCCACGGTGGGTGGCCGGCGGCTGCGCCTGAACCGGTCGGCGGAATTCCAGCGGCCGAGCAAGCGCGCCAAGTCGGGCTGGGTGAAGGAGAACGCGGCCGCCACGCTGGAGTGGCTGGACGGGCGGGGCCAGAACCTGTCCCGCATTCCCGATATCGGCGACGAGGTGCTGCGCCTGCTGGGCATGAGCGCCGATCAGTTCTTCCAGGTCGTACTACTGCCGCAGGGTGATTTCGCGCGGTTCCTGCGGGCCGACAACGAGGATCGCGAGAAGCTGCTCGAAAAGCTCTTCGACACCGAGCGTTTCGGCACCGCCGAGCAGTGGCTGGTCGACAAACGCCGGACGAGCTCGGCCGATCTGGATGCCCGCAAGCACAGCATCGACCGTCTCATCGCCCAGGTCGGCACGGCCGCGGGCCTGCCCGCCACCGAGACGGCCGGGCTGCTCGAGTCGGTCGGCTGGTCGCAGTCCCTGCTGGCAGCCGCCCGCTCCTTGGTGACCGAGACGGCCGCCGATCTGCGGCAGCGCCGGCAGGATTCGGCCGGTGTGCGCGCCGCAGCGGAGGCGGAGCGCCGCCGCCACGAGCTCTTCCGCCGCAGCACCGCGGCCCGCATCCAGCTGGCCGACTTCGCCGCCACCGCCGACCACCGCACTGCGCGTCAGTCCGAACTCGATCGGGCCCGCCGCGCCGAACCCGTCGCCACCGCCCTGGCCGAGGCCCGCGCCGCCGCCGTCACGCTGCGCCGCCGCACCGACGACGCCACCCGCGCCGCCGAGCGACTCGCCGACCGCCTCCTCGAACCGGCCAGCGCCGAGCTCTCCGGAACCACCTGGGCCGCAGCCGATCTCGCCGCAGCGGAACTCACCGGCACCGACCTCGCCGCCGACCTCGCGGACATCGACGCCGGCGCAGGTCACGCTGGAGATCTCACCGCCCCCAGCCCGTCCGACGCCGTCGACTCCGACGCTGGTGACCGGACGCACGACGGCAACGGTGTCGAGGACGCTGGACCGGCGATGCTCGAGGGCCGTGCCCGGGGGCTCGAGGCGGCTGTGCAGCGGTGGAGCGCACAGGTGGGCGCGCTCGATGAGGTTCGGGCGGATGCGGATTCGGCGACCCGGTTGACGCGGGAGCTGGCCGGGTTGCGGACCGAGCAGGCCGATCTGGCTGCCCGTGCCGGCAAGCTGGCTCATCGGTTGCGGGAGCTGCCGGAAGCCGTTGCCGCGGTGGAGGTCCGGTTGCGGGACGCCGCGGATGCGGCGGCCGCATTGCCCGGACTGGAGGCCGAGTGCCAGCGGTTGCGCACCTCGGCCGCTGCCGCGGTGGAATTGGAGCGGCGGCGCGGTGAACTGGCCGGGGCGGGAACCGCTTTCGAGCGGGCGCGGATCGGGCACACCGAGGCGTGGCGGCGTACGCAGGCACTGCGGGAGCAGCGCATGGCCGGGATGGCGGCGGAGCTGGCGGAGGGACTGGCCGCCGGCGAGCCGTGCGCGGTGTGCGGGTCCCTCGCGCACCCGGATCCGGCGCGGCCGGCCGAGCATGCGGTGTCCAAGGCCGACGAGGACGCGGCGCTGGCCGCGGAGCGGAAGGCCGAGGCCGAGCGGGAGCGGGCCGGGCAACGGGTCGCCGAGCTGGAGCGGGCGGTCGAGGTGCTGGTCGAGCGGGGCGGCGATGTCGACAAGGCGGAACTTGCCGCCGCACTGGACGATTCGACCCGGCGGTACACCGCGGCCAAGGGCATCGCGGGTCTCGTGGACGGGCTGACCGCCGAACTCGGCACGCTGCGCGCGGATCAGACCCGGCTACAGGACGAGGCGCGGGAATGTGAAAGCCGTTCCAGTGCAACGACGGAGCGGATCGTCGCCACCGATCGGCGGCTGGCCGAACTCACCGAGCGGCTGCGCGCGGCCGCCGGCGCCGACGGCACCGTCGACCGCCGCCGGGCCCGCCTGACGGCGCTGGTCGAGGAGGCCACCGCGGTGCGGTCCGCGCGCGTCGCGGCGGCCACCGCTCGCGAGCAGGTCGCGGCGGCCGCCGTCCGGGTCGAAAAGCTTTCCTACGACGCGGGTCTGGTGGATTCCGCGCCGCCGGTGATGGGGGAGTCGGGGCCGGACTACGGCGTGCTGGGCGAGTACGCCCGCGCGGTCGACGCCGCCTCCCGCACCGCCGCGCAGCAAACGGCCATCGAGGACGAACTGGTGGCCGCCGACCGGGCTCGCGCGCACGCCGAGGCCGTGCTGGCCGAACCCGAGATCCAGTCGGCCGGGGAGGACGAACCCGGCGATCCGCGCGAGCTGGAAACCGCGGTGGCACAGGCGGAATCGGAGCTGAACCGGGCCGTCGCCGCGAACGCCGAGGCGGACCGGCGGCTGGCGCAGCTGGAGGGCCTGTGCGCACAGCTGTCGGCGGCCGTCGATCGCATCGCCCCGCTCCAGCGCTCCCACGACGAGCTGGCCCGTCTGGCCGAGGTGGTGTCCGGCCGTGGCGAGAACAACCGCCGCATGTCCCTGCGCTCGTACGTGCTGGCCGCCCGCCTGGAGGAGGTGGCGCTGGCCGGTTCGGTGCGGCTGCGCCGGATGTCCAGCGGCCGTTACGAATTCGTCCACACCGATGCCGCGGGCCCGCGTGGCCGCCGCGGCGGCCTGGGCCTCGACATCCGCGACGACTACACCGGCGCGATCCGCCCGGCCAAAACCCTCTCCGGTGGCGAGACCTTCATGGCCTCGCTGGCCCTGGCCCTGGGCCTGGCCGACGTCGTGTCGGCCGAATCCGGCGGCCTGGTCATGGACACCCTCTTCATCGACGAAGGCTTCGGCAGCCTCGACGCCGATACCCTCGACGCCGTGATGGGCGTCCTGGACGAGCTCCGTTCCGGGGGCCGGGTGGTCGGCGTGGTGAGCCATGTGGACGAAATGCGCCAGCGTATCCCCAGCCGCCTGCACGTCATTCGCGGCCGCACCGGCTCTCGCCTCGAAACCTCGGTCGGCGCATAGGCTTTCGACAGGGCGAAAGCCCGCACGGCAACGGCACCCGGCACCCCGGCCCGTCACGGCTCCAGGTCGGCCACGCCTTTGCCGCTCGAGATGTCGAACGGCACCGATACCTGATCGTGCGCGATCAACCAGGTGCCGTCGATCTTCCGCAGGCCGTAGGTGACCCGGACCCACATTCCGCTCGTCGCGGCCCCGTTCCTCAGCGTGCCGCTGAGACGAGCGAAGGCGTGCCCGAATGCCACATCATCACCGATGGTGAACGTCAGATCACGAACCTCATAGGTCACAGTCTCGAAGAACAGGAAGACTTTCGCCCAGTTCTCGAGTTTCGCCGCTATCCCGACATGCTGGAGCGGCGGCTCGACATCGAAGGACACGACGTCGGGCGTGTACGCCTGTTTCAGGGCGTCGAGGTCCTTGGCTCGCAGTCCTTCGACCACCTTGTCGATGTTCCGGCGAATCTCGACTTCGTCGGCCTCGATGCGGTCGGCGCGTGACCGAAAGTCGTTGGGTGTGGTCATGATCGACTCCTCAGGAATTGACGAGCGTGGTTTCGCCGGCCGCTCGCAGCGGCGCGAGCGCACCACTCCAGGCGATGAGCTGATCCAGCGTCTTGGTCAGGGCGGCGGCATGATGGTCGCGAGGTGTGAAGGTGGTGTGGTCCTCGAAATCGGTGAGCACCGAGATCGCGACTTGATAGCCGACATCGGCCATGCCCAGCGTGCTGCAGACCACCCGCAGCTGCACCACGGCGCGGGCGCCGCCGGCCGTGCCGTAGGAGACGAATCCGACTGCCTTGTCGGTCCATTCCCGGAGCAGATGGTCGAGGGCGTTCTTCAGCACCCCGGGGGCGCCGCTGTTGTACTCCGGGGTGACAATCACGAAGCCGTCGAAGCGGGCGATCCGTTCGGCCCAGGCGCGGGTGTGTGCATGCATCGACGGGCCGAACATCGGCGGCACGGGCTCGTCGAGATGCGGGAGCGGGTGGTCGCGCAGGTCGATCAGTTCGAACTCGGCGTCGCCGCGCTGCGCCGCCGAGTCCAGAACCCACTGTGCGACCTGCGGGCCTTTGCGGTTGGGCCGGGTACTGCCGAGGATGATGCCGATTCTGATCATCTCCGGAACTCCTGCTCTGCTGAGAACGTCATGACCCTCCGACGACACAGCCGTCCGGAATGTCAGGCCGCCTCACAAATCGGGTCGCTGATTCGTCGATTCGGTGGGTACGCACAGACCGAAGGAGCCGCACATGACCGACCCGCACCTGCCCGGGGTGATCGATGAACGCCGTCAGCTGATCAATCTCGCCTACCGGCTGCTCGGCTCCCTGTCCGAGGCCGAGGATGTGGTACAGGAGACCTACGCTCGCTGGTACGCGCTGTCCGAGCGGCAGCGGCGGGAGGTGGCGGCGCCCGGCGGGTGGTTGACGACGGTCGCCGGCCGGATCTGCCTCGATCTGCTCGGCTCGGCGCGCGCCAGGCGGGAACGCTATGTGGGCGAATGGATTCCGGAGCCGGTCCCCGACCGATCCGAATGGCTCGACGGTCCCGCCCCCGTCGATCCCGCCGACCGGGTCACCCTCGACGAGTCGATCAGCATGGCCTTCCTCGTCGTGCTGGATTCCATGACACCGGCAGAGCGGGTGTCGTTCATCCTGCACGACGTCTTCCGCTATTCCTTCGCCGAGGTCGCCGGCATCGTCGGGCGCACCCCCGCAGCCTGCCGCCAGCTCGCCTCCAGCGCCCGCCGCCGCATCGATACCTCGCGGAGCCCGTCGAGCGCCGTGCGCGCCGAGGTGGTCCGGGATTTCAAACGGGCTTGGGAGACAAAGGATATCGAGGCCCTGATCGGCCTGCTCGATCCGCAGGTGATCGCCACGGCCGACGGCGGCGGTCTGGCGCTATCCTTCCACGACCCGATCAACGGCGGTGAGCAGGTCGCCCACGCCTGGATGGAAATCGCCACCCGCGGTGCCGCGGTAACCCTGCTGGAGCGGACGGTGAACGGCCAGCCCGGCCTGGTCGCGCAGCTCGACGGCACCATCGTCTCGGTCTACGCGTTCGATATCGCGGACGACCGGATCACCCGCATCTGGGTGATCCGGAACCCGGAGAAACTGCGGCCCTGGACGGCCGGCTGAACCGAACAGCGCATCCGTACGCTGTTCCGATTCGGTTATCGGCCCGCGAAGCGCACTTCGGCGCGGGCGCGGGCCTTGGCGGCCTCGACCTCGCGGTCCTTGGGCGGGGCGGTGGTGGTCAGGCTGTTCAGCAGGCGGGTGGTCGCCGCGGCGATCTCCTCCACCGCCAGGTCGAAGGCGTCCTGGTTGGCCTGGGACGGTTTGGTGCTTCCGCTGATCTTGCGGACGTACTGCAAGGCGGCCGCGTGCACCTCGTCCGGGGTGGCCGGCGGCTCGAAGTTGTGCAGGGTGTGAATGTTGCGGCACATGGCTGCCACGGTACGCCCGGGCACCGACGCGGCCCGGGCACGCTCGGGCGCCGACCCCGGGGGCGAGAGCCCTCAGGCCGACTCGTGGTCGAGCAGCCAGCGCTTGATCGGCAGGCCGTAGCGGAAGCCGCCGAGGCTGCCGTCGGTGCGGATCACCCGGTGGCAGGGCACGAAGAGCGCGGCGGCATTGCGGGCGCAGGCATTGGCCGCCGCGCGGGTGGCGGCGGGCCGCCCGGAGATGGCCGCGAAGTCGGTGTAGGTGACGGGAGCTCCGGCCGGCACCTTGCGCAGGATCTCCCAGGCGTGGGTGAGGAACGGTCCGGAGACCTGGCGCACGGCGATGCCGTCGATGGCCGTGAGGTCACCGGCGTGGTACTCGGTGACCGCCCGCGTGACCGCGCCGAGGGCGTCGCGTGCGCGCAGGGCGGCGGGCCGGATGCCGGGGTGGATGAGCACCCGCAGTTCCTCCGGGTCAGCGGTCCAGCCGGAGGCGAGGACCACCCCGTCGGCGTCCACGATGGCGGTGAACGGACCGGCGGGTGTTGCGACGGTGGCGTAATCGGCTGTGCCGAAAGGGGTTTCGGAGCTCACTGCGGGGTCCTCCGGTTGGCCTCGGTGGGGTGGGCGAGGGCGTATTTCCACAGATGCATGGTGAGATAGGAGCGCCACGGCGACCAGCGGGCGGTATCGGCGAGGTCGATGCCGAGCAGGCCCGCGCCGCGGCGCACGATCAGGTCGGAGGGTAGGAGCACATCCGGATCGGCGAGCAGGCGCATGGTGACGTAGTCCGCGGTCCAGGGCCCGACCCCGTCCAGGGCCAGTAGGTCGCGGCGCAGTTCACCGGCGGTGCGGCCGGAGTGCAGCACCAGGTCGCCGGTGGCCAGCGCCTTGGCCGCGCCGACGATGGCCTCGATGCGCCGGCTCGGCCCGGTCAGTACCTCGGAGCCGCGTTCGGCGATGGCCTCGGCGGTGGGGAACAGGTGCGGGATCGGCCCGGCGATGGTCTCGCCCAGGCCCTGTACCAGCCGCGCGGTGTGGGTATTGGCCGCGGCCACCGAGATCTGCTGCCCGATCATGGTGCGCAGCAACAGTTCCGGGCCGTCCAGGCAGCCGGGGACCCGGATGCCGGCGGGCAGCACGGCGCCCGGAAAGCCCGGGCGCGGTGGGCTTCCCGCCATGCCGGCGGCCATGGCCTCGTCGATCCCGATGGGATCGGCATCCAGATCCAGGAGGTGCCGGATGCGGGCGACGGTCGGCGCGAGGTCGCGCATGTCCTGCAGCGACAGTGAGGCCCGCACGTGGCCGGGCTGGATGGACAGCCGAATGGTGGTGTGGCCGTGCGGGGTTCGCAGGCTGCGGCTGTAGACGCCGTTCTCCCACAGCTCCACGCCCGGGACGCTGTGGGCGGACAGGAACCATTCCAGCCACGACTTGTCCAACGGTTCGCGATAAGGGAGTCGCAGGGTGAGCAGCCCGTTGGTGGCCGGCAGCGTGTCGCCGTTGCGGCGCCGGGATTCCTCGCGCAGCGTGGTCGGGCTCACCGCGAACACCTCGCGCACGGTGTCGTTGAACTGCCGGATGCTGGCGAATCCGGCCGCGAACGCGATGTCCGACATCGGCAGCCGGGTGGTCTGGATCAGCAGCCGGGCGGTGTGCGCGCGGTGGGCGCGCGCCAGTGCCAGGGGGCCGGCGCCGAGCTCGCTGGTGAGTACCCGGGTGAGCTGGCGCTGGGAGTAGCCGAGGGCGTCGGCGAGGGCGGGCACGCCGCCGCGCTCGATGACGCCGTCGCCGATCAGGCGCATGGCGCGGGAGGCCAGGTCCGCGCGGGTGTTCCAGAGGGGCGAGCCGGGCGCGGCGTCGGGCAGGCACCGGCGGCAGGCGCGGAAGCCGTGCTGCTGCGCGGCGGCCGCGGTGGGCAGGAAGGTGACGTTGGTGCGTTTGGGGGTGATGGCCGGACAGGAAGGGCGGCAATAGATTCCGGTGGTGCGCACCGCGGTCACGAACTGCCCGTCGAACCGGGCGTCCCGGGTTGCCACGGCGCGGTAGCAACGCTCGAAATCCAAGTCGTTCGCACTCACGCATACCACCATGTCAGTCCCGGCCGACCTCTGCTAGCGGGTATCGGACATGGATGTTGGCGGAAAACCGCCACTCGTGTCAACAGCAGCGATTTGCGGGGTTCTCGGCGGCGGCCGCATGGCGATCGAGCCAATACTGGCGCTCGCTGGGAATCTCGCATCCCGGGTGCCGCAGCCGCAGGTGATCGACGTAGCGGGCGTAGTCGTTGCCGCCGAGGATCGAGTTGAACCACCAGGCAACGGCTTTCACGGCCCGGACGAGGGCGAGCCCCGCCCGCCGCAGCGGACCTGCGGCGAGCGGGGCTTCGGGGGTACTCATCGGCGCGTCAATGACTGGCGACCGTGGCCGCGCCGGGCGCGCGGATCTTGCCCTCGGCGATCAGGGTGTCCCATTCCTGCTGGACCTCCTTCTCCGCCTTGGTGGCGAGGAAACCGCTGGGGCCGAAGATCTTCGACGGCACCTCCGGCGATTCGGTGGTCTCACCGCCGCCCTTGCGGATGGCGCGCAGGCAGACCCACACGCCGACCAGCGCCACGATCAGCACCATCACCGCGAACACGATGGAGAGCGTGCCCTGGACGAAGGTATTGCGGATGATCTTGTCCATATCGTGGATCTGCTGATTCAGCGCGGCGACGTCCTTGACGCCCTTCGGCAGCTGCCCCGCATCGCGTGCGGCGATGTAGGCGTTCTGCTTGTCGATGGTGTTGTTGTGCAGCGTCCAGTAGCCGATCTTCGGGTCACCCGAGAAGATCTTCTGGAACGAGGCAGTCATGGTGACGATCAGGTCCCAGGCCAGCGGAAGCGCCGGTATCCAGGCCCATTTCACCAGCCCCTTCTTGACCACGATCACCAGCACCACCGTCAGCGCGATCGCCGCCAGCAGCTGGTTGGAGATGCCGAACAGCGGGTACAGGGTGTTGATGCCGCCCAGCGGGTCGGTGACACCCATCAGCAGCACCGAACCCCACGCGGCCACGACCACGCCGGAGCAGATGAACACGCCCGGCCACCACGACGGATCCCGGAACTTCTTGGCCACGCCGCCCAGGTTGCCCAGCGAATCGGAGAGCATGAACCGCGCGACGCGGGTGCCCGCGTCGATGGTGGTGAGGATGAACAGCGCCTCGAACATGATGGCGAAGTGGTACCAGAACGCCTTGAGCGAGGTGCCGCCGATGAACTTGTGCATCACCTCGGTCATGCCGATGGCGAGGGTGGGCGCGCCACCGGTGCGCGAGTAGACCCGGGACTCACCGACGCTCTGCGCCATGTCGTTGAGGTACTTCGCGTCGATCGGGCTGCCGCCCACACCGAGCTTGTTCACGCTGTCGGCCGCGGCCTGCGCGGAGGTGAGGCCGGGGCTGTTGATGGCGAAGTACAGGTGCTGATCCAGGATCGACGCCGCGATGATCGCCATGACCGCCACGAACGACTCCATCAGCATGCCGCCGTAGCCGATCATGCGCGCCTGCGACTGCTTCTCCAGCAGCTTCGGCGTGGTGCCCGAGGACACCAGCGAGTGGAAGCCGGACAGCGCGCCGCAGGCGATGGTGATGAACAGGAACGGGAACAGGCTGCCCGCGAAGGACGGACCGTTGCTGTTGGACGCGAACTGGGAGACCGCGGGGGCCTGCAGCACCGGCATGGTGACCAGCACGCCGATGGCGAGCAGGCCGATGGTGCCGATCTTCATGAAGGTGGACAGGTAGTCGCGCGGAGCCAGCAGCAGCCACACCGGCAGCACCGAGGCGATGAAGCCGTAGATGATCAGCATCCAGGCGATAGTGGTGCCGGACAGCGTGAACAGGTCGCGGCCCCAACCGGATTGGGACACCGGATTGCCCAGCAGAATCGCCGCCAGCAGCAGCACGAAGCCGAACAGCGACACCTCGCCGACCTTTCCGGGCCGGAAGAAGCGCAGGTACAGGCCCATGAACAGGGCGATCGGGATGGTCATCGAAATGGAGAACACACCCCACGGGCTACCGCCCTCGAGTGCGCCGGTGGTCGGATTCTTGGTCGCGGCAAGGGCATTCACCACCACGATGCCCAGCACCGCGAGCAGGATCATCATGATCACCAGCACCGCGATGATGGCCGCGATGCCGCCGACCACGCCGAGCTCGTCGCGCGCCATCTGGCCCAGCGACCGGCCGCGGCGCTTCACCGAGGCCCACAGCACCAGGTAGTCCTGCACCGCACCGGCCAGCACCACGCCGACGATGATCCAGATGGTGCCGGGCAGATAGCCCATCTGCGCGGCCAGCACCGGGCCGACCAGCGGGCCGGCGCCCGCGATGGCGGCGAAGTGGTGGCCGAACAGGACCCGGCGGTCCATCGGCATGTAGTCCTTGCCGTTCTCCATCTCCTCGGCGGGAGTGGCGACGTCATCGCGCGGCTTGGTGATCCGGTATTCGATGAGCCGGGCGTAGAACTGGTACGCGAGTACGTAAGTGCAGAGGGCGGCGATGACGATCCACACCGCGTTCACGTTCTCGCCGCGCATGAAAGCGAGGATGGCCCAGGCGATTGCGCCGATGACGGCGATGACGAGGAAGATGCCCTTCTTCGCGGGCGTCATGGGCGTCCGGTCCACGACACCTACCGGAGGTAGGTCGGGATCCGTCCGGAGGTATTCGATGGTCGCCATGCGACAACTCTCCCTGCGGTACTGCGGCTTCTAACTGAAATGGTCACAACGTAGCCCAACCGACATGCGAGTGAACCGGCTTCGACCGGCTGTTCACCTGCTGTCGTACCGCCAGGTACGGGTGGCCCGGCGGACGCTGCGGCCGGCGCGCGGGGGTGGTGCGGGCCAGTCGGATTCCCGCGACTTCGCGTGTTTGCCGCGTGTCGCAGATTGCTCCCCGTATGCTGCCATGCTGGTTCGAGATCTGCGTCACTGTGGTCCTTTAGTTCGTTTAGTTCACGGAGATATATCTTTGGCGAGCGAATGGGCGGCCCGGCCCGGCGGAATGGATCGGCGTAGCCTGCTGCGCTCGGCCGCGCTGGCGGCGCTGCTGGCCGCGGGCGGCTGCGCGGGCCGGGACGACGACGCGGTCACCTTCTTCTTCCAGGCGCGGCCCGAGGAGGCCCGGGCGCGGCTGCGCATCATCGACGAATTCCACCGGCGGCGACCGGATATCAGGATCCGCACCATCATGTCCGGGCCCGACCCCCTGCAGCAGATGCTCACCTACTGCGCGGGCGGCAAATGCCCGGATGTGCTGATGGCGTGGGAGCTGCTCTACGCCGGGCTCGCCGATCGGGGTGTGCTGGTGGATCTGCGCGAATTCCTGGACCGGGAGCCGGATTACGCCACCCGGCTGCGCGCCGACGGGTACGCGACGCTGCGCGACACCTTCGTCTGGGACGGCGGGCAGTACGCGCTGCCGGAGCAGTGGTCGGGGGTGTTCCTCTACTACAACCGGAAGCTGTTCGCCGAGGCCGGGATTCGCCCGCCCGCCCACTGGTCCGAGGCCTGGACCTTCGCGGAGTTCCTGGCGGCCGCGCGGGCGCTCACCCGCCGCGACGCCGACGGGCGCACCGGGCAGTGGGGATTCGTGGACGCCTGGGTGCCCTACTTCTCGGCGGCCTGCTTCGGTATGAACAACGGCGTCGAATGGTTCAGTCCGCCGGTGCGGCCCACCAGCACCAATCTGGGGGATCCGCGGTTCGCGGCCGGGTTCCAGTTCTATGCCGACCTGGCCGTGCGGCACCGGGTCGCGCCCAGTGTCGGTGACCGGCAATCGGTTTCGGCGCAGGATCTGTTCCGCAGCGGGCGGGCCGCCATGCTCATGGGCGGGCACTGGCTGTATTCGGAGTTCACCGGGCACGACGACCTCGACTTCGATGTCACGGTGCTGCCGATCGGGCCGGGCGGGGGCCCGGGCGCGATCACCGATATCGGCAGCACCGGACTGGCCATCGCGGCGAGCAGTCCGCGGCGCGAACAGGCCTGGGAATTCGTGAAGTTCGCGACCGGGCCCGAGGGGCAGGCCATCATCGCGGAGTCGGGTCTGTTCGTGCCGGTCCTGCGATCGGCCATGCAGTCACCGGGATTCGCCGCGGCCCACCCGGCGCTGCGCAATCTCGAGGTCTTCACCGAGGGGCCGGAGAATTCGCGTCCGCTGGCCGTGACGCCCGTGTGGGGCAAGGTGGAGGCGCTGCTCGAGCGTGGCTGCAATCGAGTGCTGCGGGGCGCGGCGACAGCGGCCTCGCTGGGCGGGCAGACCAGCGCCGATATCGATCAGCTGCTGCGGGCGGCGGTATGAGGGGTGGGCCGGTGCTGGGGCGACGGCGGGCGCGCGCCGGAAGGCTGTTCGTGGCACCGAATCTGGCCGCCATCCTGGTGTTCATGCTGTTCCCGCTGGGGTTTTCGCTGTATCTGAGCTTCCACTCCTGGGATCTGTTCAGCCCGCCGCGGTTCGTGGGTGTGGCGAACTATCGGCGGCTGTTCTCCGCGGACCCGCTGTTCTATATCGCCCTGCGGAATACGGCGGTGTTCACGATCCTGACGCTGGTGCCGACCGTGGCGGTCAGCCTCGCCGTCGCGGGACTGCTGAATCGGAAGCTGCGCGGTGTCGGGGTGTTCCGGACCGTGGCGTTCCTGCCGCTGGTGGCGTCGACCGTCGCCATGGCGGTGGTGTTCCGCTTCATCTTCGCCAGCGATGACGGGCTCGCCAATATTCTCCTGGGCGGGCTCGGCCTCGGCCCGGTGCCGTGGCTGACCGATCCGCAGTGGGCCATGGTCTCGCTGAGCCTGGTGACGGTGTGGAAATCGGTGCCCTTCGCCACCGTCATCCTGCTCGCGGCCATGCAGGGCGTCCCCGAAAACCTGTACGAGGCAGCGAAAATCGACGGCGCGAACGCCTGGCGGCGTTTCCGCTCGATCACCATCCCGCTGATTCGCGGCGCGCTCTCCTTCGTCCTGGTCATCACCGTCATCAACTCGGTCCAGGCCTTCGACCAGGCCTATGCCCTGACCGGCAGCAACGGCGGCCCCGAGACCGGCACCTACGTTCTGGGAATCATGCTGTTCCAGAACGCCTTCCGCTTCTACGAGGTCGGCTACGCCTGCGCCCTGGCCTGGGTGATCTTCGCAATCCTGCTGGCCTTCACCCTGATCCAGCAATGGCTGGCCCGACGATCCGAGGCGGAGCTTTGAGCCGCGGCGGAGTGGTGCGCCGCCTGATCACCGGAGTGCTGACCTATCTGGCGCTGATCGTGGTGGCGTGGTGCGCGCTGACCCCGATCCTGTGGTCCGTCTCGGCCTCCCTGAAGTCCGACGGTGAGCTGACCGACGCGGCGCCGCTGCCGTCGCACCCCCGATGGTCCAACTACCGGGAGGCTTTCGACGCCATCCCGCTCGGCCGCATGCTGCTCAACACCGTCGTCTACGCCGCCTGCGTGACCGCCGGCCAGGTCTTCTTCTGCTCTCTGGCCGGATACGCCTTCGCCCGCCTGCGTTTCGCCGGCCGTGAGGTGCTGTTCGTGGGCTACCTGGCCACCCTCATGGTCCCGCTCACCGTCACCGTCATCCCGCAGTTCCTGCTCATGCGGGCCTTCGGCTGGATGGACACCCCCTGGGCGATGATCGTCCCCGGTCTCTTCGGGAGCGCCTTCGGCACGTACCTGATGCGCCAGTTCTTCCGCACCCTCCCCATCGAACTGGAGGAGGCGGCCATCCTGGACGGCTGCACCCCGTGGCAGACCTATTGGCGAGTCCTGTTGCCGCACACCAAACCGGCGGTCATGGTCCTGGCGGTCCTCACCTGGATTACCGTCTGGAACGACTTCCTCTGGCCCTTGATCATGATTCAACGCAACGACTACGCGACCGCCACCCTGGGTCTCGTCCGGCTCCAGGGGCAGTACTCGACCAACTGGCCGCTGCTCATGGCCGCGGCCACGGTCATCCTGCTGCCGTTGCTGCTGCTCTATGCGCTCGCTCAGCGCGCCTTCGTCCGCGGCATCGCCCTCTCCGGCCTGGGTGGCCGCTGATGGGCAGGACCGGTAGCTGGTCGGGCACGTGCCGTCCACATGCCCGACCTAGCGGCTAGCCGACCCGTGCCGCTTCGCGGCTGAGGATGCGTTCGCGTTGTTCTTCGAACCGGATGACGTCGCGACCGAGTTTCTCGAGGTACTGGTCGAGTACGTCGCGACTGCGTTCGCCACGCGCGGTGAAATCGGTGCGCTTGAAGACGTTCCAGATGCGCAGGACCGGCAACAGGACCTCGTCCAGATGCTGGCGCAGATCGTAGATTCCGTGCTTGACCATCAAGACGCCGTTGCGACGCCAGTTCGGCATGCCGGTGCCGGGCATGGCGAAGGTCATCACGATCTTGGTCACCGACTCCATCGCCTGGTCGGGCGCGACGTCGAAGGCGGCACCGGTGATGTTGCGATAGAACATCATGTGCAGGTTCTCGTCGGCCGCGATGCGTTGCAGCATCCGATCGGCGATCGGGTCGTCGCAGACCCGTCCGGTGCTGCGATGACTGACCCGGGTGGCCAACTCCTGGAAGGTCACGTACGCGACCTGATCGAGGACGCCGCCGAAGCCATCCGGCGCGTGGACGCCGCGGGTCAGGTGCACCATCCGGTCGTTCTCCAGCGCGACGGGGTCGACAGCGCGGGTGCACACCAGGTAGTCCCGCATGGCGATCGCGTGGCGGTTCTCCTCGGCGGTCCAGCGGCCGACCCAGGTGCCCCACGCGCCGTCCCGGGAGAAGTTCTCGGCGATCACCCGGTGGTAGGAGGGCAGGTTGTCCTCGGTCAGCAGGTTCGTGATCATCGCGATCCTGGCGACCTGGGAGAGGCGTGACTGCTCGGGCTCCCAATCGTCGCCACCCATGGCCGCGAAGTTGCGGCCCTCGCTCCAGGGCACATAGTCGTGCGGACACCAGTCCTTCGCCGTGGACAGATGCCGGTCGATATTGGCCGCGACAACCGGCTCCAATTCCGTCAGTAACTCGATTTGCGTCAAGTCCCTAGCCATACAGCGCCTTTCGGATTCGGTGGAAAAAACCACGGAACATACCGCTGTTCATGCATCACTGACTGCGCGGCATCGCCGCGCTTATACCCTAGACGGACGCGATGGGATTGGGGCGTATCCGGCCCTACCAGTCGAACCGCCGAGACGAATTTGCCGCATTTGTGACGACCATCACGATCGTGGCGTTCGCGCTGGTGAGAGTCGGTGGGGAAGGGTCTGTTCGGGGTCCTCGCAGTTTGCGAATGGTGTGCATGGGTATCGGTCTGTTTCGTGCGAGATACGACGGAACCGAACAGGGCCGGCTTTCCGCTGCGGAGGTCGGTCGCCGCGAGTGCCATGGGCAATGCCACCGAGTGGTTCGACTACGGCGTGTACGCCGCCACGGCCGGCTACCTCACGTCCGCCTTCTTCCCGGGCTCGCTGGGCACCCTCGGCACCATGCTGGGCTTCGCGATCTCGTTCGTGCTGCGCCCGCTGGGCGGCATGGTGTGGGGTCCGCTGGGCGACCGCATCGGCCGCAAGGCCGTGCTGGCGACCACGATCCTGATCATGTCGGTGGCCACCGGGGCCATCGGCATCCTGCCGACCCATGCCGCGGCCGGTGTGCTCGCGCCGATCCTGCTGATCCTGCTGCGGGTGGTGCAGGGGTTCTCCACCGGCGGAGAATATGGCGGCGCCGCAACCTATCTCGCGGAATGCGCGGAGGACCGCAGGCGCGGATTCCTGGGTAGTTTCCTCGAATTCGGCACGCTCGCAGGCTTTGTCGGCGGTTCGGCGGTGGTGCTGGCCTGCCAGCTGGCGCTCGGTTCGGACGCCATGTACGCCGGCGGCTGGCGTATCCCGTTCCTGCTGGCCGTCCCCCTGGGCCTGACCGGCTGGTATCTGCGCAGCAAGCTGGACGAGTCCCCGGTCTTCACCGAGCTGTCCGAGCAGGACGACCGGACCGCCCCGCCGGGCGGGCTGCGCCAGGTGCTCACCACCTACCGGCGCGAACTGCTCACCCTGATCGGGCTGGTGGTGGCGCTCAACGTGGTGAACTACACGCTGCTCACGTATCAGCCCACCTACCTGCAGCACACCATCGGCCTGGGCGAATCCACCACCACCGCCATGATGCTCATCGGCCAGCTGGTGATGATGGTGTCGCTGCCGTTGTTCGGCCGCCTCTCCGACCGGGTCGGCCGACGCCCGCTGTGGCTGGTCTCGCTGGTGGGGCTCACCGTCCTCGCGGTGCCCATGTACTGGCTGATGGGCCGCGGGACCGTCTGGGCCGTCATCGGATTCGTGGTGCTGGGCCTGCTGTACATACCGCAGCTGTCCACCATCAGCTCGACTTTCCCGGCCATCTTCCCCACCCACGTGCGCTATGCGGGATTCGCGTTGGGCTACAACGTATCCACGGCCGTCTTCGGCGGAACCGCCCCGCTGGTCAACGAGGCGGTCATCGAGCGCACCGGCTGGTCCCTGTTCCCCGCGGGCTATATGGTCGTCGCCTCCCTGATCGGCCTGGCCGCCTGCGCTTTCCTGCGCGAAACCGCCGGAACCTCACTACACGGCACCGAGATCCCCGCCGCCGAGCGCACACCCGTCGCGAGCACGAGCCGCGAACTGCCCTCCCTGAGTGCGGAAGGTTGACGGCACGCCGGTGTGGGTAAAGAACCCAGCATCCGTCGTTGTCGACCACTGGGGGAAATGTGCCCGAACCTGACGGTCAACTCTCTGAAATCTCCACCACCGCTCCGACATTCGTTTTCGTCCACGGCTTGACGAGCAACAGTTTCTTCTGGACGCCGGTAGTGCGCGAACTGGCATTGCTCGGACACCGCAGCCTGCCCGTGGACCTGCCCGGCCACGGGCTCGACGGCTCGATACCGCTGTCGTATCAGGCGCAGGACATTGCCGCATTCACCACCGTGCCGTCGCCGATGGCGGCAATCACCGTGCAGGACAATGTCACCCACGTCATCGACGCGGTGCGGCAGGTGCGGCGGCACGGCCCGGTGATCCTGGTCGGTCACAGCCTCGGCGGCATCACGATCGGTCTGGTCGGCAATGCCATACCCGAAGCCATTCACCGCATCGTCTACCTGTCCGCCTTCTGCCCGCCGACCCCGGACGCGCCCAGCGCCATGGCGCTGAGCCAGACACCCGAAGCCCTGAAGGACGTCCCGATCCCGAATCCGGACCATTCGCTCTTTCTGGGAATGGAACCGGTATCCCGCGGCCTCATCCGATTCAACCTGCGTTCGGCCGATCCCGAAGCGCTCGAGGATTTCCGGGTGACCAATATGCCCGAGGCCACGCTCGAGCAGATGCTCCTGGTACTCAACTTCGGAATGCAGCCCGAGGACGGCGCGCAAACCAATTTCGCCGACGCCCGGGTCGAGGCCGACACCTGGGGGCGAATTCCTCACAGCTACATACGTCTCACCCGGGACAATGTCATCTCCGCGGCGCTGGCCACGAAAATGATCGACGACGCCGACCGCCTCACCCCGGACAATCCCTTCGACGTGCACAGCCTCGAGGCCGGGCATGCCGGTGTCATGTTCCGGGCTCGCGAACTGGCGGCCATCCTCGATCAGCTCGTCTGAACCGACGATCAAGGCCGCCAATTGGTTTCGTCTGCGTCGGGTCGCGCTGGGCGGATCGACCGAGGCTGTCGACTCGGCTCAGAGCGCTGGGTCGCCGGTGCTCCGGCCGGAAGCGGAGATTCGGCGCTGCCTTGCGTTCGTGCGTCATCCGTCGGCGAGGCGTTGATGGTGGCGGGTGGCGGAAGTGGTTCGGCGCGGCGGCTACGGGTCAGCTATCGGGCACTGAATAATGCTGTGGATGAGCGCGATCCGGTGGAATCGTCGGTCGGTATTGGCTTCGATGGCCGTGTTGTCGGTGGGGGCTGGGCTCGGCGGGCGAACCGCGATCGCGCGGGCGGCGGCGACCACGCGGTACACGATGACCGCGTTCACCAATAGCAGTGATACCGACCTGTATGTCTATGAATCCGAGGACGCGGCACACTTCACGCTGCTGCGCGCCGGCGCCTACCGCCCGGCGGCCGGGCTGGTGCGGGATCCCAGTTTGCTCCGGCATTCCGACGAGGCCTACTACATCGCGTACACCACTGCCGGAGACGGACACACCATCGGATTCGCCCGTAGCACCGACCGGCTCACCTGGACTCACCTGTCGGATTATCCGGTCCCGGTGCCGGGAGCCGAAGCTGCCTGGGCGCCAACATGGTTCGACCTCATTCCCGGATATGTCGGAGTGCTCGTCTCCATCTCGCAGGGGTATGGCTTCCGGCCCTATCTGATCGTCACGGCCGATCCGGCGCGGCCGGTGTGGAGCTCACCGATTCCGCTCGCGGGGATCGGGCCGCAGCGGCCGGGGCACCTCGGCTACATCGACACTGCCGTCGTGGCGCGCGACGGCAGCTACTACGCCTTCACGAAAAACGAATCGAGCAAGTACATCGAGCTTGCGGTCGCTACTACGCCGCTGGGGCCGTACCGGTTCATCGGCACCGGCGACTGGGCCGGGTGGGGTACACCGCGGGAGGGGCACTGCGTGATCGAACTACCCGACGGAGGACACCGGATCTACTTCGACGCCTACACCGAGAAGAGGTACTTCTACAGCGACAGCCACGACGGATTCCGCACCTGGACCGCACCCGTCGAGCTGCCAGGATTGTCCGGAACCGTCCGCCACGTCACGGTCCTCCCCGAACCGGCCGGCACCCAGTAGTAATCACCACACTGGCAATCGCTGCTGACTTCTAGGTGGAGTTCACGGGTAGGTGGCGGCCGCGTAGCGGTGGGCGAGGGTGCGGATGTGGGTGACGAGTTCGGGTGGGTCGGTGACGCGGAAATCCATCATCAGCATGCTGAGGTAGATGGCGATGGTTTCCAGGCGGTCGGCTCCGGTCAGCAGGAGGCAGGAGGTGTCGTCGAGGGGTTCGACGACGCCGACTGTGGGGTTGATCCGGGCTATGACGGTTTCGGCGGGGGCCAGGACGGTGACGCGGGCGTGGACTTGCCAACCCGTGGTGGCTATTTCGCGCAGGACGAAGGCGACGAGATCGGAGTCGGGGAGTGGGCGCGGCGCGAAATGGCGTGTGCCGGGAGTGATTTCGGTGATCGACGCCACCGGGAGTGCCTGCCAGGAGTGCGATTCGAGACTGTAGGCGACCAGGTACCAGCGGCGTTGCCAGCTGATCAACCGGTAGGGCTCGAGTTCGGTGGCGTCGGCGCAGAGGGTGGTGGCGGCGCGGATGGCGGTGGCGAGGGTGGCGAGGGTTTCGGCGGGGACGGGGGTGTCGGGTTCCCGGGAGCCGGTGACGGCGGGGCCGATGTCGGTGACGGAACGCAGTGCGGTGACCTTGCGTTGCAGGCGTTTCGGGAGGATGCGGTCCATTTTCGCCTGGGCGCGTTCGAGATTGGCATGGATGTCGGCGATGCCGGTGCTGCCATCGGCGGCCACGTTCATGGCGACGGCCACGGCGACGGCCTCGTCGTCGTCGAGCAGCAGCGGGGGCATGGTGGCGCCCTGGCCGAGGCGGTAGCCGCCGACCGGGCCGCGGGCGGCGTGCACCGGGTAGCCGAGTTCGCGCAGGCGCGCGATGTCCTGGCGGAGGGTGCGGTCGGTGACGGAGAGTCGTTCGGCCAGTTCGCGGCCGGTGAGGGCGCGCTCCTGGAGCAGGGACAGCAGGCGCAGCAAACGGGTTGTGGTGGAGGTCACACGGAACCCTTTCGTCCGGCCGGATGATTAGGAAGAAAACCAGCCTAATCGGGTCATACCTTTATCTCAACGGATCGAAACGACCTGAGAGGCAAGAACAATGAGCGCCAACCCGCAGACCGACAACTCGCCCGCCACCGTCCTCGCCCCGGCCTGGCGCGAGGTCCTCGCGGCGTCGCACCGCGCGCTCGCCGAGGTCGTGGCCGGTGTAGGCGCGGACCAGTGGGACAACCCCACCGCGTGCTCGGAATGGACTGTGACGCAGGTGGTTCAGCACGCGGCCGGTGATCAGCTGGCCTACGCCAAGTTCCTCGGCATCGGTGACGGCCCGGCCTACAACCCGTTCGAGCCCTCCGGGCACATTGACGGCGGCGCGGTCGAATTGGTCTCCGCCGCAATCGAACCCACCGCCACCGCCTGGGCCACCGTCACCGACGGCACCGAGACCGTGCCCACCCCGCTGCCGCACGGCGAGCTCCCCACCCCGGTGGCCGCGGTCATGTGCGCGCTCGACGCCGCCGTGCACGCCTGGGACATCGCCATCGGCACCGGGCAGCCCTCGCCGCTCACCGAAGAACTGGCCGGGCACCTGCTCACCGCCGCCCGCGGCCTCGTCGAGCCGCTGCGCGACTACGGCGTCTTCGCGCCCGTCGTCACCGAACTGCCCGCGAGCGGCACCCCGGTGGCCGACGAACTGCTGGCCTACCTCGGCCGCCACCCGCGGGCCTGACAGACCGGCCCCGGACCTGCGGTGACGGCGCGGGCCGCCGGTCCGGGTAGACTCCCACTCTCGTGAGTCTCACCCTCGGAATCGTCGGCCTGCCCAACGTCGGAAAGTCGACGCTGTTCAACGCTCTGACGCGCAATGACGTGCTGGCCGCGAACTACCCGTTCGCCACCATCGAGCCGAATGTCGGTGTGGTGCCGCTGCCGGACCCGAGGTTGAACACCCTGGCCGGCATCTTCGGCTCCGAGCGCCTCGTCCCCGCGGTGGTGTCGTTCGTCGACATCGCGGGCATCGTGAAGGGCGCCTCCGAGGGTGCGGGCCTGGGCAACAAGTTCCTCGCCAATATCCGTGAGGCCGATGCCATCTGCCAGGTCGTGCGCGTCTTCGCCGACGACGACGTGATCCACGTCGACGGCAAGGTGGACCCGCTGTCCGACATCGAGGTGATCGAGACCGAGCTCATCCTGGCCGACCTGCAGACCCTCGAGAAGGCCGTGGTCCGTCTCGACAAGGAAGCCAAGGTCAAGAAGGACCGCAAGCCGGTCGCCGACACCGCCAAGCAGGCGCAGGAGATCCTCAACAGTGGCAAGACCCTGTTCGCCGCCCGCGACCAGCTGGACACCGAGCTGCTGAAGGAACTCTCGCTGCTCACCATCAAGCCGTTCCTCTATGTCTTCAACGCCGACGAGTCGATCCTCACCGACGAGGACAAGAAGGCCGAGCTGAAGGCCGCCGTCGCCCCCGCCGACGCCGTGTTCCTGGACGCCAAGGTCGAGGCCGAACTGCTCGAACTGGACGAGGAATCCGCCCTCGAACTGCTGGAGTCCATCGGCCAGACCGAGCCGGGCCTGCACGCCCTGGCCCGCGCCGGCTTCCACACCCTCGGCCTGCAGACCTACCTCACCGCCGGTCCCAAGGAAGCCCGCGCCTGGACCATCCACCAGGGCGACACCGCCCCCAAGGCCGCCGGCGTCATCCACACCGACTTCGAACGCGGCTTCATCAAGGCCGAGATCGTCGCCTTCACCGACCTCGTCGAGGCCGGCTCCATGGCCGCCGCCAAGTCCGCCGGCAAGGTCCGGATGGAAGGCAAGGACTACGTCATGGCCGACGGCGACGTCGTCGAGTTCAGATTCAACGTCTGAGCCTCTGCGAAGAAGTAGGGCAGCGTGTGTATCGCTGCTGGTAGAAACTCTGCTGAGCCCCCATCCGGTATCCCGGTGGGGGCTTAGTCCTTTCGTAGACCCCGTGCACTGGCCGGTTCGGTCAGCGCGGTATGCGGCAATAGAGTGCGTCGCGAGAGCCAGCGAGGACGAGGCGAACGTTCAGGACGGGCCAGCCATGCACCGGCATCAGCCGGGGCAATAGGCAGTCTCGGCGGCGTTCACGAAGGCCATCGCCGAGCCGAAATCGCCTGGCTCTTCGCTCAGGAACTCGGCCAGACTTCGCTTCGATAGGCCGGCCGCGAGCAGATCGCAGACGGCATGGCCACCCTCGGAAATGCCCGGGAAATCCGAGATGATGTCGGGAACTATCTGAATGCCATCCCGCTGGATGAGCAGGAACGCGAAATGCGCGTCCTGTAACGGGCCGTAGTTGTGGGGGCCCGCGACCGGCCACAGCTCTGCCGACGGCAACGCCGAGGCGGGGGCGGCGAACAAAACAGCAGCGGCCGCGGCGGCGAGCCCTGTAGCGATCTTCGAGAAGAGCAAGACGATTCCAATCGTGGGACAACTGCGCGACCCGGTGATCGCCACCAAGATCGTAAATGAGGTCGCCGAACTGCGCCGGGCGTCAATTCGCGTTCCACCACTGGACCCCACGTGGCGGGTACCGGCGGCCAGGCAAGGCCGGTAGCGGCAGACCTACCCGCCACATCGCGTACCGCACGAGCTGCCCACATTGACGCTCAGAACCAGCCCCATGACCCACGAGCTCCACCGACGACTCACCCAGACGAAGCACAACCGGCCAGAGCACACCCGCGGCATCAACCCGCCGTCAAGTTCACAACCTCCGACATCCCACTCCGATCATCGCTACGCACGCCGATCCTGCCCGGCGTCCGCTAATCGGCAGTAGCGGACGTTCTGCACCGCAACAGGTTCCGGCCGCCGACACCCGCGCTGGCCGGTTCGGTCCGCGCGATATGCGGCAGAAGAGGACATCGTTTCATGCTGCTAGTCGCTCTTGACCCGTCCTTCCCGATGAGGGTGGCCAGCGCGAAAATGACGGAATTAGACCCCACCGTGAAGCGCGGCCGCACTGTGGCCGGGTCACCGTGCATTGCCGAGATGAATCAGTGGTGGACCGATCACTCATCACTCGGCTCAATCACATGAGGTACACGCGACTACATCTGTCCAGCACGCGGTCACCACTGCTGCGCGGGTCCACCGTTACACGGGATGACCTGAACGACGCTCGTGAGGGTTCTGCCCTCGAGGGTTTGGCCGTCCAGACACATGGCTCCGTCGAGGCCATTGTGGAGAGTGTTGCCGGGGCCGGTGAACCACTCCTGCACGAGGCCGCCGTTGCACGGGATGACTTGAGCGACTCCGGTCAGCGAGATGCCGTCCAACGTCTGCGCGTCGAGGCACATACCCGGGTTGAGGCCGTTTCGCAGACTGTTGGCGGATCCGCTGATCCACTGCTGCGCGGGCCCACTGTTGCAGGTGATGACTTGAGCGACCCCCGTCAATGTGACACCGTCCATCGTCTGCGCATCCAGACACGTCCCCTGAACGAGCCCATTGACCAGCGTCATACTCGCCGCTGAAGCGGACGGCGCGCAGATCACCATTGCCGCGGCGGCCAGCGCGGCTCCTGTCCCGAGCAGCCGCACCGGCTGCCGACTTCCCCGCTGCGCCGACGAACCGTCCGCCGACTGACCCACTCGAGTAACTAGCGACTTCTTCATATCGTTCCCCTCCGCATCGCAACCAACATCTGGAGCGACTTCCGTTGTAGCCGAACATCTTCCGTCCGACGCGAAGCGAAAGTATCCAGGCCAGCTTTCAAGATCCTTAACAACCTCATACGCCCGGCACGCCCGATCGCTCTTGACAATGTCGGACATCGTCCTTGTCGAATGAGGCACGCATGGATGCAGCGCTCGGCTGAAGCAACTGGCTGTATCTGCTCCGCTCAGCGCGGGAATCCTCACCGAGCACGATCATCGGCATGAGCGCGCACTTGAGTTCGCTAGAGTCAGCCGGACGATGCGGCCGGCGCGTCGGATCTCACGAGGCGCCAGCGCCGGTTGGGTCGAGGAGAGGCGCAGAGGTTATTCTGCTTCGGAACGTGACTCGATGTGTGAGCAGGGGGTTTGACGTGCAGATATGGGATATCAATGGGGTCGAGTTCAGATTCAACGTCTGAGCCTCTGCGAAGAAGTAGGGCAGCGCGCGTATCGCTGCTGGTAGAGACTCTGCTGAGCCCCCATCCGGTGTCCCGGTGGGGGCTCAGTCGATTCCGCCGGCTCCGCGGGCTGGCCGGTTCGGTCAGCGCGGTATGCGGCTAGTTGGAGGGCATCCGCCTGACTGCCAAGGACTGGTAATCATGAGGGCGCGAGCGTCGACGACGATTTCCTCGAATGCATCCGGATGGCTCTGCGCGAGTCGGAGCGAGCCTCGGAATTCTGCAAACCCCTCGGAGGGCACTCGGTTACGACTGACCAGGTGAGAGCATCGAGCTCCTGCGGTCATCCCGTTCGTCAACGGGTCAGTCCGAGCAGCGCTGCGGTGATTCCGAAATCGGGCCCGAAGTCTTCGATGCGGCCGGTGCGGCAGCCCTCGGAACGCATCTGGATGCGTTCGCAGAAGAGGCTGACCATCTCGCCGTTCCCGAAAGTGGTGCCGAGCAGGGCGTGGCCGCGGGCGTATTGCTGGTCTCGGTTCACGGATCGGTCGATGTTCTGGAAGAGCAGTGGCGTGATATCGACCATCTCGGTCAGGCCGGTGGCGTTTGCGCGTAATTGGGCAGTGACGGTGGTGAGTGTGGAAAGGGTTCCCGCGAGCTGATCCTGGTACTGGCTGAATGCGCCGCTGGTGTTGCCGAGTGTCGCGTTGAGCTGGTCGAGGGTGGCCTGCAGGCCCGGGGATTGCTGGGCCAGTAGCGTCGAGAGCTGCGTCATCTTGTCGCTGAACTCGCGGACTGATCGGTCGTTGTCGGCCAGCATGGCGGTCAGCTCGTTGAGTTTGACGATGACGCCGGCGATCGCACCGCCGTTGCCTGTGCCCGCGTTCAGGGCCCCGGACAAGGCTGCGAGGGTGTCCCGGATCTTTTCGCCCTGCCCGTTGACCATCGGGTAGAGCACCCGCCCCGAGAGCGGCCCGTCGTCGGTGCCGTTCTCGGGTTCAAGGGCGGCGGCGAATTGATCGATGGTTTTGATCATCGTGTCGAGCTCGACGGGAGTGCGTGTCTGCTCAACGGGCAGGTGCGCGTTGTCCGGCAGTGTCGGGCCGCCGGTGTAGCGGGGTGTGAGTTCGACGTGCCGGTTGGTGATGATCGATGGTGAGACCAATACTGCCACAACATGTTCGGGCAGCTGAACCGAGGGATCGACGCTCAGGTGGACGTCGTTGTAGGCGCCGTGTGGGACGACCTTGTCCACGGTCCCGACCTCGAGTCCGAGCACTGTGACGGGGTTTCCCTCGAAAATGCCTGCGGTATTGCGGAAGTCGGCGGACAGGTGGTTCGAGGGCCGGCTCGGCCGGTCGCGCGCAGAACCCCAGTACAGCAGTGCCGCGGCAGCGACTGCGGCGACGAGGCCGATACGGAGCAGGGGTGTTCGGACTTGGGGCAGTGTGGTCATTGCGCGTGAGCCTCTCGCCGGCCACAGCGCGTGTAGAACCCACCAGGGGCCGGCGATGGTCGGTGGGCTGCGGCTCGCATGGTGTTTCTCCGAATGTCGAATCGATCGATGAAGCCGCTGCTGCGAGATACAACAGCAGTTGTGTGAAACCGTCGGGGTGTGAGCAGATTCGGATACTGAGCGCCGTGTCCGGGACGGTTGGTTCAGTAAGCGGACGGCTGGGTGCTACACCGCGGAGCTCTGTGTGCCGGTACAGGCCAAGCGCGATCGCGGCTCCCCGGATCCGCCTGACCCGCTCGCATCTCGGCGCTACCGATCATGGTCCATAGAACAGTCGTTCGCACGGCAGGCGCGGCAGCACAGGACTGTCGGCGATGGTGTCGTGTATCAATCCGATTGTGCACCAATGCTTTCGACTCCAATCGTGGATCAAGTTGCGTACTGCCGCCGCAGTGGCCGTGTAGTCGAAGACCACGCCGGCCAGCCAGATTCGCACGTGGACATCACCTTCGGGCGAGAACCATTCCTCGGCAGTCACGGCCGATCGCCTTCCCCAGTCATTAGCGTGTCAACCTTCCCGAGCGAGGAGCCTGGCTCTCGAGGAACGGCGGCCGGCTGGTTACGGCGGCGGGATCAGGCGTTGGCCACCTGGTAGACGGTGCGCAGGTACGCCTCGCTGCGGGGCGAACCGATGAGGCCGGCGCCCATCTTGTTCATCGCGTAGGTGATGGTCATGCGGCGGTCCAGATCCATCACGACCATCGAGCCGCCCCAGCCTCCCCAGAAGCAGATCCGTTCGTCGGGGATGTACGGGACGAGGCGCTTGTGCGGCAGGCCGTACCCGATGCCGAAGCGCAGCGGGACGCCCAGCACCATGTCGGGTCCATTGCTCTGTTCTTCGAAGATCAACTCGATCGTGGCTGGAGTCAGCAAAGTGATGTCGTCGACGGTTCCGCCGCGTGGAATGACGGACATGATGCGTGCGAGGGAGCGCGCGTTGCCGTGGCCGTTGTAAGCGCCCAGGTCCGCGCGCCGCCACGGCGCGGTGTTCGCGGCGTCCGCGTCGAGTGGGGGTGTGCCGAGGGTTTTGCGCAGCAGATTGCCCTCGGGCAGCGCGGTGAGGTCGAACGGAAGCGGCGGCGGGGCAACGACATCGGCGATGCGCGGCCAATCGGTTTCGCGCGCACCGATCTGGAAATCGGCGTCCAGAGGATCGGCGATTTCCTCGGCGACGAACTGCGCGAGGGTCTTGCCCGTGACCCGGCGAACGACTTCTCCGAGCAACTGGCCGAAGTTCTGGGCGTGGTATCCCGACGCGGTTCCCGGTTCCCACCACGGCGCCTGCGCGGCCAGGTGCGCGCTGGCCAGCTCCCAGTCGTAGAGGTCGCCGAGGCCGAAGGGCGGTTCCCAGCCCGAGACACCGGAGGTGTGCGAAAGCAGGTGGCGCAGTTCGATGTGTTCTTTGCCGTTGGCGGCGAATTCGGGCCAGTACTTCGCGACCGGGGCGTGCACGTCGAGTATTCCGCGGTCCACCAGCATCAGTACTGCCAGGCTGGTGACCGTTTTGGTGCAGGACCATACGTTGGTGATGGTGTCCTTCTCCCAGGGCCGGGTTCGTTCGCTGTCGCTGTAACCGCCCCACAGGTCAACCACGGTCTCGCCGTCGATGTCGATGACGATCGAGGCACCCAGCTCCTCGCCCGAGGCGATGTTCTGCTCGAATGTTGTTCGTAGCTGGTCGAATTGGGGGCTACATTGCCCGGACGCAGTCATGAGTAGATCCCTTTCGGTGTATAGGTCGGATCACCCAGCAGCGCCGCGACCGCGAGGGCGGCTTTGGCTGCGTCGGGGTCGTCTCCGGTGATCAGGTCGGCGTAGATGAACGATTCGCCGATGCGTGCGATCAGGTAGGCCAAGTCGTGCGCGGACATCGGATGGATGAGGTGCCCGCGGTCCAGTTCCTGCTGCACCACGCGCTCGATGGCGTTGACGATTTCGTGCTGGACCGGGCTGTCCTTGGTGGTGAGCAGCCGCAGCGCTCGTTCGGGTTCGCGGCGCAGGAACGTCCGGAAGAACGGGGCGTCGATCAGCGCCTGCCCGAACATTCGCGTCACATCCGCGATCCGGGCGACGCCGGTTCGGGTCGTCGCTGCCACCGCGGCGCGGTGAGTCGGTTCGGCCAGCGACCACAGGATCGTCGCGAGCAGCTGGTCACGATTGCCGACCCAGCGGAACAGTGTCGACCGGTCGACGCCCAGTTCGGCGGCGAGCTTCTGCATGTCCAGCCGGTCGCCGTCCAGGAATTTGCGCCGTGCGAGAGCGACCGCCTGATTGCCGAGGGCTTTGTTGTGACCGAGACCACTCATGAATGCAACATACTCATATCTGATGCAACGAATCAAGCGTTTGTTGCGCGAGGGTTCACCCTGAGGGCGTAATCGCCCGCTGGCGCGTCCGCCAAGCGGCGCGATCGTCGAGCGTGAGACCCCGCGGATCCACGAATGGACCCAGGCATGTCACCTCCACACGGCGGCCGCTGCTGTTTCGGACGCTGTCGTTCAGAGGCAAATTCTTGTCGCGCACAGACAAGTTCTTGTCGCCTGTGCTGCCAAAACTTGGTTCTCATCACCCCGCCGCGAAGTCTGCGGCCGGGATCGGAACCCGCCGGCGTCGGCCTGGCTGGGCGAGGTCCGCCACCAGCATCGGCGACGGCCAGGAAGGCAACGGCGCGTTCCTGGGCTCGAGCCGAGCACCGGCTCACCCGCCGCACCGTGGACGACGCGACGCGGCCAATGCACGAAGGAGACGCTGTACCGATGTTGAGCACCATGCATGACGAGCCGCTCTCGCTCGCGACGCTGCTGAGATACGCAGCGACAACCCACGGCGAGAGCACCGTGTCCACCTGGACCGGTTCTGGCGTGCGGACCATGACCTACCGCGAGATGGGTTCCGAGGCGGCACGCCTGGCGAATGCACTGCGCGGCTTGGGTATCGGCGTTGGTGACCGGGTCGGCACCTTCATGTGGAACAACAACGAGCACCTGGTCGCGTACATCGCAGTGCCCGCCATGGGCGCGGTGCTGCACGCGCTCAACATCCGCCTGTTCCCCGAGCAGTTGGTGTATGTGGCCAACCATGCCGAGGATCGGGTCGTGATCGTGGACGGCTCGCTGGTGCCGATGTTCGCGCAGTACCTGCCCAACTTGAAGACGGTGCGCCACGTGATCGTCGTCAACGGGGATGCTGCCGCGCTCGCGGCCCCCGAGGGTGTGCAGGTGCATTCCTACACGGACTTGCTCGCCGCCGCGGCCGGACCGTTCGACTACCCGATCCTGGACGAAAAGTCCGCCGCAGCAATGTGTTACACCTCCGGCACGACAGGGGATCCGAAGGGTGTCGTGTATTCGCATCGCTCCAACTGGCTGCACGCGATGCAGGTGTGCTCTCCGATGGGCATGGGCTGCAACGATTCCGATCTCGTGTTGGCGATCGTGCCGATGTTCCACGCCAACGCCTGGGGCCTGCCGTATGCGGCGTTGATGTCGGGCGCGAACCTGCTCATGCCCGACCGCTTCCTGCAACCGGGACCGCTGCTCGAGCTCATTGCCGACCAGAAACCGAATTTCGCGGCGGCCGTACCGACCATCTGGGGTGGTGTGCTGGCCGCGCTGGCGGCCGCGCCCCAGGACATCTCGCACCTGCACAGCGCGGTGGTGGGCGGATCAGCTGTGCCGCCATCGATGATGCGCGCCTTCCAGGAACAGCACGGCGTGCGCATCCTGCAGGCCTGGGGCATGACCGAAACCTCACCGCTGGGTAGTGTCGCCCACCCGCCTGCCGAGGCCTGCGGCGAGCGGGAGTGGGAATTCCGTTACACCCAGGGCCGTTTCCCTGCCGGCGTGCAGGCCCGTCTGGTCGGCGACGACGGCACCGTGCTGCCTCATGACGGACAGGCAGTGGGCGAGTTGCAGGTTCGCGGACCGTGGATCACCGCGTCCTACTACTCACCCGAGGGTGTGGTCGTCGACGCTGACAAATTCGATGACGGCTGGCTGCGCACCGGCGACGTCGGCATGATCAGCCCCCGCGGGTTCCTCACCTTGGTAGATCGCGCCAAGGACGTGATCAAGTCCGGCGGGGAGTGGATCTCTTCGGTGGACCTGGAAAACGCCGTCATGGCGCACCCGGACGTCGCCGAGGCCGCGGTCATCGGCGTGCCGGACGACAAATGGGACGAGCGGCCATTGGTCGCGATCGTTCTCGAGGAAAACACCGACGCCACCGCCGAACAACTGCGGGAATTCCTCGCCGACAAGTTCGCCAAGTGGCAGCTGCCCGAGCGATGGACATTCCTGGCCGAGGTTCCCAAGACCAGCGTCGGCAAGTTCGACAAGAAGCGCCTGCGCGCCCAGTACGCCGACGGTGACCTGACTGTCACCACCTTGCCCTGACCCCAGGTCTTCGACCTGCTGACCCCGATCGACCCGACCTGGTCGGGGTCGAGGGCGAATCCGGCGATCATCCCGACGGCTCGCCGGACCCTGCTCGAAATCACCACAGTGAATGGTCCCTGCTCGAAACCACCACGCGCGGAACGGAGTTCACATGTCTCAGGTACACCAGGATCGCGAAGACAACCGGTGCCAGCACGGAGGCGACGTCGAAATCGTTGCTCAGCTCGGCCATCCCGCCCTGCGCCGGCTCGCCGCAGCGGCCGAAGGGCTCTCCGATACCGCGCTCGATCAGATCATCGCGATCGTGGATATCATCCGGGTCATCGAAGGCGTCCATACCTGCGTCTGCGATATCTGACGAACGCGCGGACCATCGCAGGCAATCGGCCACAGCATCGAACCAGTCGCAGCGGTGAGATCATCGCTCAGCGAAACCGCCCGGCCTGCAGGATCACCACGGCGATGATGCCGCTCGTGTCGCGGGCGGCAACATCGCCAGAACTTCAGAGCATGCGTGCGGGGCGGCGTTTGCGTTTGCGTCCGGGGCTCGAGCGTTGCAGCACCGACAGATACGAGGCCGGGAACAGCCTGGCTACGACATCGGCCGTGACGGCGGAGGAAGCGATCAGCACGCGGGGTTTGCGACGCTCGACGCCGTCGAGGATCTGCTCGGCGGCCTTGTCTGCTGGATAGGTGAGGAGTTTGGTGAACGCCGCCCGCCCGGCCCGTATCTGATCGTCGTTGGCTGCTCCGGCGATGCGGGCGGTTTCGGCGATCCGGGTGCGGATTCCGCCGGGATGCACAGTGGTGACGCCGACGTCTTGATTGGCGAGTTCGTGTCGCAGTGCCTCGCTGAACCCGCGCAGGGCGAACTTACTTGCGGCGTAGGCGCTTTGCCCCGGTGGGGCGATGAGCCCGAACAAGCTCGAGACATTGACGATGTGGCTGCCCGGTGCCGCGAGCAGGGTCGGGAGCAGCAGCCGGGTCAAGACGACCGGGGCGCGGAAGTTGATGTCTTGAACCCATTCGAATTCGTCGGCCGCGAGATCTGTGAATCCACCCCCCAATGCCACTCCGGCGTTGTTGATCAGCAAGGTGATTCCCCGATGCCGGGCCAGGATCGTCGCGACCATCACCTCCACGCCTTCGAGATCGGCCAGGTCGACCACGTAGGTGTCCACCACCCGGTCCGGGTAGGCCTGCCCGAGCAAGTCTTCGACGTCACTGAGTCGGTCGGCGTCACGGTCGACCAGGACCAGGTTGCTCCCACGTTCGGCCAGCCGGTATGCCATCTGTTCGCCCATGCCGCTCGCGGCGCCGGTGACCAACGCGGTGGTCCCCTCGAATGCGTAGGGGGGAAGAGACATCGGTTCTCCTTCAACAGTGGCGCGAGGGTTGCTCAGCCCCCAGTCTGTTGCGGCGAACCTGCTGTTACTTGATTGGAGATGACAACTATTTATCCCTGAGCGACAGCACAGGGCTCAGTCTGACCAGCCATGAGAACCGCGATAACGCCAGTTCAGCGTGCTCGAGCGCTGCGGCGCACTTCGCGCGGCGTGGCGTTCCACCATCGTCGGCAGCATCGAGTCAGGGTGGCTTGTTCGGTCAGCCCGACCATGGCGGCCACCTGGCTCATCGGCATATCAGTGGTGGTGAGGTAGCGGCGGGTCTGGTTGCGGCGGACCTCGTCGAGAATGGCGGCGAACGAGGTGCCCTCCGCGGACAGCCGCCGTTGCAGCGTGCGCGGATGCACCGCCAAAACCTTTGCTACGACACCGATCTCTGTCGGCGCGGTGCCCAGCGACTGCTGCAGCACGTGCTGCACCTGTGCCGCGACCGACGGTGCGGGACGGAACGGAGCCTGTTCGGCCAAGAAGGTCAACGCCGAGCGCATCAGTGTCTCGTCCGCACCAGACAGAGGAAGGGTCGTGATGCTGCGCGGCACCCGCAACATGGCCGCCGGACGCGCGATCTGCACCGGTGCGCCGAAGAACCGCTCGTACCGGTCGATCGGCGCGCGCGGCTGATACGGCAGGTCCACCGACCGCAGCCCGTACCGGCCTCCCAGCAGGAATTCGAGGGCGCGATGAACGAAGCCGAGTCCCAGATCCACCCCTTGCACCGAGACGACCCGCTCATCCGGCGCGACCCTGTATCGCAGAGCCAACACCCCTCGTGCCCCGTTCGGATCTGCCTCCGCCGCGATGCTCATTCCCCGGGCATGCAGGAACAGGTACCGCGACGTGCATTCGAGCACGGTGGCGACGGTCGGTGCGTTCCGGATCGCCAAAGCCAGCGGGCCCAGCGATCCCAGATCCTGGCGCATGGCCACCCGCAATCCGAGATCCGGGCAGTCCAGCACCTGTGCGGCGGACTCGAGGACCCTGGCAACGGTGAGGTCCGAGACGAGCACGTCGTCACTGTCGAGAGCGACCGGCGAGAGCCCTGCCCTCGCAGCCAGCTCGTCCGCGTCACCACCAAGCTCGGCCACGGTGGCGCGGAACCCCCGCAGCGCGGCGGAACGGATCGTCGACATGTCGGCCAGTATTAAATCTCGGTCATCACAGGGCAAGGAAGCCAATCTCGAATTGGAGCCATCTCAGTGTGTTGCTAGGTGCCGGCGTCAGCTGCCCGATTGTTTCAAGAGGTTATACGGCTCCGGAACTTGAGGTGCTCCGCTCGTGAACCGGCCCTGTGACGTGGCCATCTACGGAAGATGCTGTGTAACAGCACATTCGAGGCGGTGGGTTTCAGATGATGCTGATCATCGACGCACATTTGGGATTCAACGTCAATGGGGTCGAGTTCAGATTCAACGTCTGAGCCTCGGCGAAGAAGTAGGGCAGCGCGTGTATCGCTGCTGGTAGAGACTCTGCTGAGCCCCCGTCCCGTTCCCGGGTGGGGGCTCAGCCCTGTCGGCGGCCCGCGCGAAGGCCCGGCTCGGTCAGCGGATGCCGGGCGTGCGCGGGTCCGGACCGAGGCAGGCTTGAATGACGCAGCCCGGCGCGGTATCCGCGAACGGCGGTGCCAACGGGTAGTTCAGGCAGCTGAAGACATTGCAGCCCGGATATGCCGCGGGCCCGACGCCGAAGACCGCGATCAGCAGATTCGTATCCACGGACGGGCTCGAATCCGCGCGCGGCGGCGGTTCGACATACGGACCGGGATCGGGCACCAGAGGGTCTTGGAATGCCGCGAACAATCTGCGCAAGAATTCGTGCGCCAGCTCCGTGGTGTCCTCCAGAGCCTCCGCGATGCCCTGGCTGCTGACACTTCCGAAGAGTCCGGTCCACACCACCGTCAAATCCAGACTCGGCACGATGAAGACGTTCTGCATGCCGAGTCCGACCATGAAATACACGTCGGCGGGCTTGAAGTCCTGGGACTCTTCGCATCCGAGGCCGATCCAGAGCAGGTAGCCAAAACACTTGTTCGCTGGTGACGGCTCGCGTGCCATGCGCAGATAAGTCTCGGAGACGAGTTGCTGCGTGCCCCAGCGCCCGTTATTGCTCATCAGCAGACCGAGCTTCGCGAAATCGTTCGGCGGGATCATCAGATGGGCATAACCGTAGGTGTGCCCGGCGCGATCGCGCGCCCAGTAATAATCACCGCGTTCGATGCCGAGCGGATCGAAAAGCTCACGCTGCGCGAACTGCTGCAATGGCTCGCCCATGGCCAACTCGATGACATAGGCGAGCAGATCGACATCGCGCTCGCTGTAGCTGAATACCGCACCCGGCGGATTGTCCAACGGCACCCCGAGCGCCTGCACGGCACCATTCGGATCGATCGGAATCACCCCGGTGACACCCTCGGTAAGTATATCGGCCGCCAGGCCGGACGATTCGGTCAGCAGATTCTCCACGGTGATCGACCGATGTTGCTCATCACCGAGTCCGGGCGGCAGATACCGATCGATCGGCGCCTCGAGATCGAGTTTCCCCTGATCCCATGCTATTCCGGCGAGCAGGGAGACAACGCTCTTCGTCGCACTCCAGATATTCCACGCGACATTGCCGGTCTCGTCGTTCGTCGGCCCCTCGCCGATCAGGCAGTTGTGCCGGAACACCTGCATATTCAACCGATTACGCCCACTGGCGAACGTCAAGGCGTCCGCGAGCAGTCCCGAATCCAGTCCAACCTGTTCCGGAGCCGCCCGTTCCGGGTCCCGCCCGGACGACACCTCACACGACCGCTGCTCGGCGGGCGCGGCCTGCGCACCCCCGGCGAAAACGCTCCCAGCGACCATCGATATCGCCGCAGTTCCGGCCAGGAATCTGTACATGCGACCCATAGCTCGAGGCTATCGCCCCCGGCAGCGCCAGAGCGGGCAACAGGCTGAATAAAGTTCAGCCGAATGCAAACCGGGCGTGCCGCTCAACGTCGAATATTCCAAGATTTCTCTTCGAGGACATCAGCGGCGTGTTCGTGCCGTGAACCATCCGGTGCCCATAGGAAGGCTTCTTGGGAGGGGGTGGACAGCTGGGGAGCAACGGTGTATCGCTATTGATGAAGTGCCGATCATCCACCTGAGGGATCCAATACCCCTTGTTGGGGAGGCGGGCTCAACCGCTTCGAGGCGAGCGACGATGGATAAGGACCTCGGCGCGAGCGCATTCGACCCCGGTGCCGCCCGCGCGACTGCAACGCAGACCGCGTTGACGACTCTGGTTGCCCAGTTCGCCGAGGACTGGCATTCATCGAGCGAACCACCTGATCTGTCGATCCACCTGCCGGTCGAGCCGGCGCTGCGGCGGACCACGTTGATCGAACTGATCAAAGTGGATCTGCACGAACGGTGGCAGCGCAGCGACGACGCGCTGCGCCTTGCCGATTATCGCGAACAGTTCCCGGAACTGGGCACTGCCCCGCTGCCGCCGGATCTCATCTACGAGGAGATCAGTGCCCGCAGCTGTCGCAACGACATCGACCTCACCGAGTACGAACACGACTATCCGGCCCAAATGGCCCGCATCGCCGAGACTTTCGATGTCGGCGGCGTGCGCAGCACGCTGCTGGCCGACCCCACGGCAGTCGATGCTCTCGACTCCATCAACACGGGCACATCCCTCGACGATTTCGATCTGCTGCTGCCGCTGGGCAGCGGCGCGTTCGCGCGCGTATTCCTGGCTCGGCAGCGATCGCTGAGCCGACTGGTAGCTGTGAAGATCTCCCGCGACCACGGCGCCGAACCGCAGACGCTGGCCCAGCTCGACCACGACCATATCGTCCGCGTCTTCGATCAGCGTCAGATCACTGAACAGCATCTGAAGTTGATGTACATGCAGTACGTGCCCGGCGGCACCCTGCTGGGCGTGCTGCAACTGCTGCGGCGCACTCCACCGGCCGGACGCAGTGGCAAGCTGCTGCTGGCGGCCATCGACGCCGCCACCACGACCACGGGCGTGCTCGCGCCGCAGCCCTCGCCCGCACGCGCGGAACTGGAACAGCTCACCTGGCCGGAAACCGTGGCCTGGCTGGGCGCCCGGCTGGCCGCCGCGCTCGACTACGCCAATCGCCACGGTGTGCTGCACCGCGACATCAAACCCGCAAATGTGCTGTTGACCGCCGACGGTCAGCCCAAGCTGGCCGATTTCAACATCAGCTTCAGCCGGCATCTGCCCGGTGCGAACCCCGTCGCGTACTTCGGCGGCTCCCTGCGCTACATGTCCCCCGAACAGCTCGAGGCCTGCCACCCCAACGTGGCCACCACTGCCGCCGATCTGGACACCCGCAGCGACCTCTACGCACTGGCGGTGGTCCTGTGGGAACTGCTCACCGGACTGCGACCGTTCGACGACGGAGACCGGGCCGGCGAATCGGAGCAATCGCTGCAGGCGATGATCGATCGCCGCCGCCGGCCCGTCGACGCGACTCTGGAGGCCGAGCTGCCCCCCGACTGCCCGGCCCTACTGCGTCACGCACTGCTCACCTGCCTTGCGCCCGACCCCGCCGACCGCTACCCCAGCGGTGCCGAGCTGGCCCAGCGGCTCGAATTGAGCCAGGACCGGGCCGCCCGTGACCTGGTCGACCCACCCGCACACACCCTGCGGGCACGGCTGCGCATGCGGCCGATTCCGGTGGTGCTTCCGACAGGCATGTTCGGCCAGGTCGCGGCCGGACTGTACCTTTCGGCGCACAATGTCCGGCTGATCCAACTCGAACTGGGCTCCGAGGCTGCCGGGCGGCTGACCCACCTGGGTTACGTGGTGATCGCGATCTCCTATCCGGTCGCCATCGCCGGACTGCTGTACTGGTGTCGCAACGTCTTCTTAGTGCCCGACGGCCTGCGCCGCGGCAAACAATTCGACGAGACCACCCTCGCCCGTGCGCGCGCCGACGCCCTCGCCTGCGGCGACCGGATCGCGGCAGTCGCGTTCACCGGGTGGATCCTGGCCATGGGCATCTTCCTGGTGAAACTGCTGTCACTGGGGCCGCTGCCGGGCGGGCTGCTGGCTAATCTGATCGCCTCGAGCCTCGTCGCAGCCACGGTAGCGGTCGTGTACACGTACTTTCCGGCCACCTTCTTCGTGCTGCGCTGGTACTACCCGGGTTTGGTCGCCGCCGGGCACCTGTCCCCCGACGACGCCACCCGGCTGCATCGGCTGATCCAACGCAGCCGTGTGTACCTCGGTGTGGCGGCATCGGTTCCGCTGATCGGCGTGCCGTCAGGGCTGATGTTCTTGACTCCGCAACAGCAGCACACGGTGATCGGCTCGATGGTAGCCCTCTGTGTCGGTGGGCTTATCGCCTTCGCCGTCGCCCTGCGCACCTTCTACGCCCTGCAATCGGATCTGACGGCTCTCAATCGCATCGTGAATCCCCATTCTCACGCCTGACGGATGGATGGCCATACAACCGAGATCGGCTGATCTCGAGCCGGTGTGAAGGACATTCACATGCGACCAGCGGCGTGCTGGCGTAGGCGGGAGCCGCTGCCGTACTACCACTTTCGGTACTGACGTATCCCGCGTTCCTACAGCCACCTGGCATGTCGATGGTGACAGCGCATCGGCGGGAGCGTTCTTCGATGAGCTGGGCCAGACCGTCGAGCACTCGCGCCAGGCCGAATTCGTAGGCGCTGTCGTGATTTTGGCCGACGCCGGCGGACAACGGATATTGCTCCGGGTCGAAGACCGATTCCAGGACTGGGGCGGCGCGCTGCCACCACTCGTGTTCGGACGTGTTGTTGTCGGCGGCGGCCCGCTGGATGTCGATGGCGATGCGGGCGACGGAGTTCACGAAACCGAGTACATAGGTGAGCGCCGCGTCCATCGAGAGGTCGTCGAGGCCGGGGCCGAGGCCGTGCAAGGCGCTCAGTTCATGGTCTATTTGGCGGCCTGGCCCGGACCTAGCGGCAGGCGGGTGGTCGGGACGTAGGGGTGGTGGGCCAGCATCTCCCGGTTCTCGGCCGCATCGTCGTAATGCGTTGCCGCCATGGCATTCCGGTGAGATCCGTGCGCGGCATCTGCTTGAACACGGCGTCCACCATCAGCTCCACCCAGGGAATGCGGCGGTACCTGAACGTGGGCACGGTAGTTGAGCGCGTACTCGAGTTTCGCTAGAGCCAGCGGGGGCGATCTGGCTGGGGGATCGATCCCGGGGCGGCACTGGCGCCGTCTCGGACTCGAGCAGGCCGACCGGTTCGACATCTCGTATGGCCGGTGTCCGCGCCTATGCTTATTGAGAGGTTTCTGTTGCCAGTGCGGGTGCCCGGATAGCGGGCTGGGTGTTTGCTGGTCGGGTGTCGGATTGAGGGTGTTCCCGGAAGGGAGGGGTCCTCAGCGATGGGCGCTTCGTTGGAGTCGGGGGGAGTGTTCGCCGGCTATCGGATCCTGCGTCGGCTCGGTGCGGGTGGTATGGGCACGGTATATCTGGCTGAGCATCCGAATCTGCCGCGCCTGGTCGCTCTGAAGGTGCTCAACCGTGCTCTGACCGATGACGAGGATGTGCGTGCCCGGTTCCTGCGAGAGGCCGATACCGCCGCCCGGCTGGACCATCGGAATATCGTCACCGTCTACGACCGCGGCAACGAGGGTGGTCAGCTGTGGATCGCGATGCAGTATGTCGACGGCAGCGACGTGGCCGAGCTGGTGCGGGATGGGGGGCTGCCGGTCGGGCGGGTGGTGTGGATCCTCACCGAGACCGCGGCTGCGCTCGATTATGCCCACGGGCACGGGGTGTTGCATCGTGACGTGAAGCCGGCCAACATCTTGTTGACCGACGCGTCGCGCGGTGAACCCGAGCGGGTGTTGCTCGCGGACTTCGGTATCGCCAAGGCTCTCGATGAAACCGGCGGATTTACCCGCAGCGGCATGCTTCTGGCGAGTCTGCAGTACGCCGCGCCCGAACAATTCGATATCGGTGCGACGATCGATCACCGTGTCGACGTGTACGCCCTGGGTGCGACTCTGTACCGGATGCTCACCGGGGCGCTGCCGTATCCCGGGAGCACCCCCGCGCAGCTGATGTACGGGCATTTGAGCCTGCCGATCCCGAAGCCCAGCAGGCAAGGCGAAGTGCATGTGCCCGAAGGTTTCGATGCCATCGTCGAACGCGCCCTGGCCAAGGACCGTGACAGTCGATACTCCAGTTGTGGTGAGCTGGCCGCTGCCGCCAACGGCGCGCTGGCGGCGGCATCGAAGGAGCTCACCGCGACCGTCTCATCGTCGACCGCACCGCCGAAATCCAAGATGGTGACGGAGGGCATCCCGGCAGTCGGAGGCGCCGAGTACGCGAGCGCGACGGAGCCGGCGGTGGTGCTGGGGACTCCGGTCCGAAAGCGCCGCGTCCGCCGCCGGTTGCTTGCGGTTGCCGCCGCGGCGGTCGCGATCATCGCTGCGGTCGCTGTGGTCCTGATGTGGCCGAAACCGCCACCGCACGGCTCGCCGGCCTTCACCGTCAGCCCGGTCGCCGTCGGGAAGAACCCGCAGGGCATAGCGGTCGATCCCACGACACACAACGTGTACGTCGCGAATACTACCGGCGGTACCGTTTCCGTTCTCGACGGCACCACCCTCGCTGTCACCGCCACCATAGAGAACATACCGAGCGCGTGGGGTGTGGCGGTCGACCCGCAAACCCGCACGGTGTACGTAACCGACTTCGCCGACGCTGGCAAGGTGTTCGTGATCGACGCGAAGACCAACACCGTCACCGCGACCATCGCCGTCGGGGCCAACGCGGACGGGGTGGCGGTCGACCCCCGCAGCCATCTGGTGTATGTCACCAACGCCACCGCCGATCCGCGCGCGGAGGGCGAGACCGGTACCGGTACCAATACCCGCACTTGGTCGAAGCCGGGTTCGGTGTCGGTGATCGACCCCCGCGTCCGCGCCGTGACCGCCACCGTCGGGGTGGGTATCCGGCCGAAGGGGGTCGAGGTCGATGCCGATCGCTCGCGGCTCTATGTCGGTAGCGATGGCGACAATTCCGTGTCGGTGATCGACCTGTCGACCAACACCGTGGCCGCGACCGTCGCGGTGGGCCCGGGGCCACTGGGCCTCGCGCTCGACCATCGCTCCGGCACCCTCTACGTCGCGAACAACGTGGGTGACTCGATATGGACGATCGACACCCACACGAACCGGGTCACCGGCATCATCCCCGTCCACCGCCCGAGCATGATTGCCCTTGACCAGGATCGCCGCATCCTCTACGTCGGGGTGCTGCCGTTGTACGGCGACCCGACCACGCTCGACCTGACGCCGGTGGCGATCGACGCCGACACCCACAAGGTCACCCCCATCCCCGGGTCCGGCCGGAGTACAGAGGGGGCCGCAGTGGACCCCGGCGCCGGTGCCGCCTACCTCGTCGACATCATCGACAGTACGGTCTACGTGGTCAGACCCTGACCGATTACCTTGCGGCCACGGGACACCCGCGATGAACAATGAGCCAGAACGACCATCCTCACCAAGATCGAATTAGTCTGAGCATATGGCGCAAATCACTGTCCAGCGGCGACCTGGCGGATATGTGGACCTTCTGCGCAAGTACCGCGTGTTCATCGACGGCAGCGAAGTGGGTCGCATCGGCCGTGGCGAGATGCTCACAGTCAGTGTGGACCCTGGCAACCACGAGGTCCAACTCGAGCTCGACTGGGGGACGTCGCCGACCGTCACCGTCGACCTCGCAACCGATGAGACCCGCCAGCTGTACTGCGAACCAGGCGCCAACGCCCTCACTGCGCTGTACTACACCATGTTCAGGCGCCGGCACTACATCAAGCTGCGCCCCACATAACTCCGTCGCTCATCGGTATGAGCGCGGTTCCGAGCACCGCCTCGTCGGCCCGCCCGGACCGCACGCTCGTGCACGCCGCCGACGACGGCTGGGACGTGCTCGAGCATGTGCTGCGGCACGCCGCGGTGCGGCCGGAACGTCCGTGCGGCTCACCGAGTACCCGGGAGCACGCCACGCGTTCCTCACCCTGCCGGGTATGGAACCGCAGGCCGAGGCCGCCCAGGCGGAGATCCTCGAATTCCTGCGCGCGGCCCTGGCAATCTGACGGCTGCATATTGCGCTGCCGAAGTGGCGGATCCCGGTTTCTCGCGCGTGGATTACGCGGTCGTGTCGAGGAACAGTTTCAGCAGCGCGGTGATAGTGGCCGGATTGTCCTCGAGGCTGTAGTGGCCGGTGTCGGGGAGCTCGTTGACCTGGCCGTTGGGGAAGGCTGCCCGGAACAGCGGTAGGAAATGGTCGGCGGCGAGGGTGTCGTCGGCCATTCCCCAGATGGCCAGTGCTGGGCAGGATTTCAGATGTTCACGGGCGTGGTCGGAGGGAGTCTCGAAGGTGTGGGCGCCTTGCGCGAAGCCCTCGGCCCAGCCGAGAGCTCCGAGCGTGTCCGCGGCTGTCGGGAACGGGGAGCCGTAGGCGCGCAGCCAGGTCGGTGTGATGATCGAATTGTTCTGGAAGCCATTGAGTTTCAAGGTACTCAGGATGTTGTAACCGAGCTGCCCCAGCGTGCTGCGCAGACTGTCGCGGTCGTGGGCCTCGGCGATCCAGCGGAACCATGGCGACCGGGACGCGTTGGCGGTGAGGGTGTCGACGAGATCGGGTTGGCCGAAGGGTGTCGGCCCATTGACGCTGACGACGCGGGCGATGAGTTCCGGATGCCGGGATGCGAGGCCCATACCGACGGGGCCGCCGAAATCGTGCATGACGAGTGTGATGTCGCGCAGTCCGAGCTCGAGGACGAGGGCTTCGAGATTGTCGATGTGGTCCTGCAGTAGATAGGAACGGTCGGCCGGGGTCGCGCTCTTGCCGAAACCCATGTGATCGGGCACGACCACGCGATGCCCGGGCGCGAGCGCGGTGATGACGTGGCGGAACAGATAACCCCAGGTGGGCTCGCCGTGCAGGCACAGGATCACCGGACCGGAGCCCTCGTCCACGTAGTGCATGCGGAACCCTGCCGCGGCGGTGAAATGCGGTGGGAAGGGAAAGGTTTCGTCGAAGGTTTCGGCGGCGGGGATCATCGGGTAAAGCCCTCCATGGTTTTGATTTGAAACCATCATGGACGGTGATGGTCTCGATTTGCAACCATGGAGGATGTGGGGCACCGAGACACTTCGAGCCGGGAGGATCATGAGCCGCGCAATGCCGGAGAGCGACTGGACGGATCCCGCGTGCCCGATCGCACGCACCATCGATCTGGTCGGCGACAGATGGTCGCTGTTGATCCTTCGCGATGCCTTCGACGGCAAACGGCGCTTCGGCGAGTTCCAGCGGAGCCTCGGCATCGCCAAGAACATCCTCAGTGCTCGCCTGCGCGGGCTGACCGCCGCCGGGATACTCCGTGCCGAACCCGCCTCCGACGGAAGCCGATTCGGGGAATACGTCCTCACCGATCGCGGCCGCGACCTGTTCGACCTGATCCTCGGGCTCGGTCAGTGGGGGCGCGATCACGCCTTCTCGCCCGGCGAGCGGCATGCGGAACTGGTCGACATCGACTCCGATGAGCCACTGCCGAGGCTGGCAGTCATGACGCCCGAGGGACGACGGGTTGCTCCTGATCGCGTGCGGGTACGCAGACCCGATCAGTGTTGACCAGGTCCTACGCGAACTTCGTCGAATCAGCGGTCAGCGGCAGGACTGGACATTCAGCGATCGATTCTGCTGCGCCGTTGACCACGACGTCGTTACCGTTGGAGAGGTCCGTAGCTCCCTATCTGGAGGTGACCATGACTACCGCTCGCGACATCATGCACCCGGGTGCGCATTGGATGACCAGCACAGACACCGTTCAGCGCGCGGCGCAGGTAATGCGCCAACTAGGCGTTGGAGCCTTGCCGATCGGCGACAAGAACGAGCGCATGATCGGAATCATCACAGACCGCGACATTGTCGTGAAATGCACTGCCGACGGCCGTGATCCAGCGAAGATGTCTTGCGCCGAGCTGTGCGAGGGCACGCCACGTTGGATCGATGCCGATGCCGACGTGCAGGATGTACTGCACGAGATGGTGAGCCATCGAATCCGGCGACTGCCCGTGATCGAGAACAAGAGGATGGTCGGCATGATCAGCGAGGCCGATCTGGCCAGGCATCTGCCTGACGATCAACTCGCCGAATTTGCCGGACACATCTACTCAGCGTCCCCCGGGCAGCGCTGAAGTACGCCGGCAAGTCAGTGTGGTCTCAACGGGTCGGCACACACGCAGACCCGTTGAGACCACAGGCATCTTCGTGCGTTGCCCGGTGGCCGCACTGCCTGCGGTTGGTCAGCCGCCCCGACCATTGATTTCCCTAGGGTTCGCGTTGGCCGGTTGGATCCGCGCGGTACGCGGTATGTCCGGTGGGGTGCTCGGTGCGTGTCGGCGGGCAGTGGAGACATTCACCGAGCCCCGTCGTCAGCTTATTTCTGCTGGTCAGCGCAATTGTCGTGGTTCGACGAAGATGGAGCCATGCGGACTGAGTATCACGCGAATCTCGCTCGTCTCGCCACCCTGCTCGTGGCGATGAGTCTGCGTGATCGCGACGCGGTGGCGTCGGCGACGAACGCGTTGCTCGACGCTGACATCGAACAGGCCGAGCACGCTATCGACGTGTGCGCGGAGATCGAGACCATGCGTGATCACTGTGAACAGGCCGCCGTTGGTCTTCTGGCCCGGCAAGCCCCGGTGGCCAGTGAATTGCGCCAGGTCGTGACCGCCCTCCAGCTCGTCGGCGACCTCGCCCGCATGGGCACCCTGGCGAGCCACATCGCCAGAACCGCCCGGCGCCGGCACCCCGGCCCTGCCGTCCCGGACTCGGTCCGCCCGATTGTCGCGAGCATGGGTGCGGCTGCGGTTGCCATAGTCACCAGCGCCGCAGCGGTTTTGGAGTCCCGCGATCCTGAAGACGCCGCGCGACTCGATCAGCAGGACGACGTGATGGACGAACTGCACCGCGAACTGTTCGCCAGGGTGCTCGGTCCGGACTGGCGCGACGGGGTCACTGCCGCTGTCGATCTCGCTCTGCTCGCCCGCTACTACGAGCGGTTCGCCGATCACGCCGTGCAAGTCGGACGCCGCACCATCTTTCTGGCCACCGGCGAAAACCCACAGACCTGGCTCGCCGATCGGCAATCACTCGACACCTGACCGAGCGCGAGACCTCTGACACGGAATGCTTGTCCAACATCGCACAATTGGCGGAAGAGGATGTCCTGGGCCGCAGCCGGTCTCGCTGCCGGCCACGTCCACTCTGGCCGATTCGAACCGCGCGGGATGCGGCGTTATCGTGCGTTCGCGGCTTGAAGATTGCCGCGGTAGCAGCGGAAGCCCGCGCCGTGCTCCGGCCTACTCAACTCTGTTCAACTGCGATCGGCGAATGTTGCTGTCCCGGCAAACTCATGCGCGATTGTCATGACCTTCGTTGGCCCGATCCGCCCATGTAGTTTGCTATAGAATTGCCGACTTGGGTGTGGGTCTGATCGGAGGCGGTTCGCATCCGTGAAGTCGTGGGTGCGGGCAGCGCCGTGGCCCAGCCGTGGCCAGGAGCACTTCGAGACGAAGGCGGTTCTCTCGATGACGGACTTCGACTATTGCGTGATCGGTGGCGGATTCGCGGGATTGACGGCTGCGTTGCGGCTGAAGCAGGCGGAGCGATCGGTGGTGGTGCTGGAAGCCCGCGACCGGCTCGGCGGGCGCACATTCACCGAGGTGCGCGCGGACGGTTGCTGGATCGACCGGGGTGGTGCCTGGATAGGGCCGGGACAGGACCGCATCCGGGCCTTGATGAACGAGTTCGGGGTACGGAGTTACCAGCAGTACACCGACGGTGAGGCCATGATGGTCGTCGACGGCAAGCAGTACCGCTACAGCGGCACGATCCCGTGGACGATGAGCCCCTGGGCGTCGATGAATCTCGGCGCGAGCTTTGTCGAGCTGGGGCACATGTGCAAGTCGATCCCGCTCGAGGCGCCGTGGGAGGCGAAGAAGGCCGACAAGTGGGATCGGATGAGCCTGGCGCAGTGGCTGGATCGCACCGTCTGGTCCAAGCCCGCCCACGATCTGCTCGAGACCGCCATCGCGGGCAGTTACACCTCGGCCGCCTCGGAAGTGTCGATGCTTTTCGCACTGCATCAGATGGCATCGGGAGGCGGGCCCAACTTCGTATTCGGCGTCAAGGGCGGCGCCCAGGACGCCCGGCCGATCGGGGGCATGGGTGCGATCTACGGGCCGATGGCGGCCCAGCTCGGCGACTCGATCCACCTGTCGCAGCCGGTGCGCAGTATCGAGCAGGACGCCGCCGGGGTGAGTGTGCATGCGGATGGATCGACGGTGCGCGCCCGTCGGGCGATCGTGGCCGTCCCTCTGGCGATCGCCGGTCAGATCCGGTACGAGCCGATGTTGCCGGTCGATCGCTCGCTCCTGCATCAGCGGGTGCCCAGTGGCTCGGTCATCAAGATTTCCGTCCTGTACGACGAGCCGTTCTGGCGGCGCGACGGATTGTCGGGTCAGTCGGCCGCGCCGGGATCGCCGGCCACCGTCACCATCGACGGCTGCACCGACGCCGGGCGTCCCGGGGTCCTGTGCGTCATTTCCGAGGGGCCCATCGCACGGCAGATCGGTCGACTCGATCCCGCCGAACGCAGGACGGCGATACTCCGCGAATTGGTCACGCGATTCGGCGAAAAAGCCGGTGTCCCGGTCGACTACATCGAGCAGGACTGGAGTTCCGAGCGCTATTCCGGTGGCGGGATGCTCAGTCACACGCCGACCGGTGTGCTCACCCAGTTCGGCCGTACGCTGCGCGAACCGTGCGGCCGTATCCACTGGGCCGGAACCGAGAGCTCGGCCGTCATGTGCGGTTGGGTCGACGGAGCCATTCGCTCGGGTGAACGCGCCGCGAGCGAAGTGCTGCAGCACGAACTCGCCGCGGTCTGAGGCCGGCCGACCGGAAGCTCTTGTGCGGCAGAGGCGTTCCCGCGTTCGCCGGCCACAGCAGCGCCTTCGGATCTGCGCCTCGGGACGAGTGGTCGACTACTCGCCCACGGCCAGGTTTCCGCACCGGCCGCTGGAATTCGAGCCGAGCGGCGTGGTCCGTGCCGTTGACTTCCTCACCGCCGCGATGTCGGGTCGAAGGCCTCGGGGTACTGCCGTCGTGCCTTGTCGAGGAGACCAGGCTCGGTGCTGGTGTCGAGCACGGTTTTGAGTTGCAGATTCGTTCTCTCCGCCGCGGCGTCGGCTTGGACCGCCTTGGCTTCGGCCTGAGCCCGGCCGGCCACGCCGAACCAGTAGCCGAGCGCGGATGTCAGCAGCGGAAGCACAACCAGCAGAATGTCTTTGGCGCGTTGATAGGAGTCCACGACATCTCCGGCGCTGTTTCTGGCCGGCGGGACGTCCAGGTCGCTGGCCACTACCCCCAGCCACCACGCGGTGAATCCCAGCAAGACGAGTGTGATCGCCGCCCGGATCACCGGTCCGGAGATCTTCATCAGTTCGCACTCCTTCGAATTGTTCCGATCGTCGACCCCAACTGTGCCGCAGCGGGTGCGGTCGGTCACGGGTAGTTTGCTACCTGATCCGTTTGGGTGCTGCTGTTCGTCGCGTAAGTGAGTCAGGAGAGCCAGTCGGCGTAGTGGGTGGGGGCGAGGTGGGCGTTTTTATCGGTGAGGACGTCGCCTTTGACCATGGCGAACATGCCGGCGGTGGGGTCGGTGACTACGGTTCGGCTGTCGCCTTTGCGGGCCAGGGTGATTCGGCCCAGTTCGTCGAGGGGGAAGATGTCGGGTCCGGCGATGTGGCGGGCGCCGTTCAGCGGGGCGCCGGTCGCGACTTCTGCTACCGCGGCGGCGACGTCCTTCGCGGCGATCGGCTGGATCGGTGTCGTGGGCAGTCGGACGGTGTCGCCGTCGGTGGTCCATGACAGCACGGCGTCGATGAACTCCATGAACTGTGTGGCCCGGACGATGGAATAGGGGATCGACCCGGCCGCCAGGATGTTCTCCTGCAGCACTTTTGCCCGGTAGTAGTCCAGGTCCTGCACCTGGTCCGCGCCGATGATCGACAGGATGACGAAATGGCCCACGCCCTGGCTGCGGGCAGCGGTCAGGAGGTTGTCCATGGAGGTCTGGAAGAAGGCCGGAGAGGCCTCGTCGAAGGTCGGGGAATTGGTCAGGTTGACGACGACGTCGGCACCGGCCAGGGCTTCGTTCAATCCGTTGCCGCTGATGACGTCGACACCGGTGGAATGCGAGTGCGGTATCGCCTGGTGTCCGGCGGCGTTCAGATCCTCGACGACCTGCGATCCGATCAGTCCGGTGCCGCCGATGACTGCGAGTTTCATGAGATGTCCTTCCGGGCGGTGTATCGACCTGTCTGGTTTCGTGAAACCTGTTGTGGTTCCGCCGAATACGTCTCGACGTCGCCGCTTCCGGCTGCTAGGTGGCGCGGTAGAAGTCGGCCGCGGTGACGGTGACGGGCACCCCGAGTTCGTTGGCTACCGCAGTGATCGCGGTATCGCCGACGGTGAGGTCGGCGCGGCCGTCGGTGGTGAAATACGGCGCGATGAAAGTCTCCCTGGGCGAGGTAACGAGCGAACCGCGCGAGTGCGGATTTGGCGGTGCCCAGCGCTGCCGGCCCCTGTCGCCAATGCCACTCGCCGCGTACCCGTGATCACGGTGCGACCTCCTTGTGATCCGCTCCTTCGAGCACGAGGTCGACGCGCCCCGCGGCAAATCGGTGGCGGTGCGGTCGAGTTCGTGTGATGCCGCGAGGCGAGCAGGCGCTCCAGCCTGCCGCGGGTAGATCACCGGGCTGCGTTCCACGGTCGTGAAAGGTCGATCCAGCTTCGGAATGCCACTCGGCTCGGATCCGATGTGCATCGGTCGCAGTTGAAGGCGTTGTGCGACAGTTATTTCGGAGACCGGCGAGAAATGGCCGCGTCCGAGCGAGCGGCCCACCGCGCGGTGCGCGGTTGGGCCGTGACCTCGCTCTGCGCGTCAGATGCAGATGTTGAAGATGATGAAGCCCAGCGGGACGCCGAAGCAGAACGTGACCGAGCCGACGGTGTCGGTGACCGGCACGGGTGCGGGCGGGGCGGCCGATGCGGTAGGAGCGGCCAGCCCGGCGAGCGACATGGCGATGCCGGTCGCGGCGATTATCGAGGCAATTGTGGTCTTCATTTCCGAGCTCCGTTCCTTGGATGAGCGATGGTGGTTCAGACCCCGACCCGGAACAGCTGCCCAATCGATCTTCCGCCGATGATCTCCCGGCGACAACCCCCCGGCCTACACTGCTAACGCCAGTTCGGCTTGTGTTTGTGGAGGTTCGGTGACGGAGGGTGAGGTTCGGCGGCGGCCGGGCGGCAGATCCGCCCGGGTGCGGGAGGCCGTGCTCGAAGCGGCATTGAATGTGCTGGCGGACAAGGGGGTAGGCGAGTTCGCGGTATCGGATGTGGTCGCGTCGTCGGGGGTGCACGAGACGACGATCTATCGGCGTTGGGGCAGCCGGGACGAGCTGATCATCGACACCCTGCTCAGCTACAGCGAACAGCGGATACCGGTGCCCGATACCGGGGCGATCCGGACCGACCTCTACGCACTGCTCGATGCCGTCGCGGCCTACCTCGGCACGCCGCACGGCCGGGCGCTCAATCAGGCGCTGTCGTTCAGCGGCGGCGAACCGCGGTGGGCGCGCGTGCGGGAGACGTTCTGGACCACGCGGCTCGACCTGACCCGGCCGATCGTCGAGCGCGGCGTCGACCGCGGCGAGCTGCCCGCCGGGACCGACCCGCGGCTGCTGCTCGAAACCTTGATCGCGCCACTGCAATTCCGCACGCTGGTCACCCGGGAACCGATCGACCCGCAGCTGTGCGTCCGCCTCGTCGACCTGGTGCTCGACGGTGCGCTCGCCGGTCCGCGGCCGTGATCACCGCATCGGCGACGATCCGGCCGCGACCGGGGCCGCCGCGATCATCCAATTACTGAACTCCGTGGCCAGGTGCCACTGGTGTTCGCGAATCAGCCGGGCGGGAAACACCCCCGGGAACTGCACGGTCAGCAGGGCCTCCATCCCGCCGTCCCGATCCCGGAATTGATGGCGCACACCACCGATGATCAGGCCGTCGTCGAGTACCGCGTGCCCCGCGAGCTGGATCGGATAGCCGGGGTCGGCCGGAATGGTCAGCGCGTCCGTCGAGGTGTAATCGACCAGGAATCTGGTGACCGTCGGTGAGCCGCCGGTGGTTTCGACGACTTCCTGCCGGCCATCGGGCAAGCCGCGCAGCAGGTAGTGGTCCGGGCACGCGTCGACCATATCGGCCTCGGCATTGCTCGCGGTCAGGGTGTCGAACCAGGCCGCGAAACGTGCGGCGGAGTAGTTCGGCACTTCGACCCGGACGGCACTGTGCCTGGTCCGGCCCCGGCTCGCCGCGACGCCGATCCGGGCAGCTCGCTCGGAGAACGCCAGCTCCCGCCCGAGCATGGCGTAGATCCCAGCGTGCCCCAGTCGCATCTTCAAACTCGTGAGTGCCGCCCGCTGCCGGTCGAGCGTCGCGTGCCGCAGGTCGGCGGCGGTGTGCGCGGGCGCGAGTTCGGCGAATCCCCGCGGCCCGAGCCGGGTCTCGAATTTCGCGAGCACCGCGCGGGTGCGGCGTGACTCCCATGCCAGTACCCGGTCGCGGGACATCCATTCGCCGCCGATGACCACCTGGATCGCGAGGGGATCCGCCGTGCTCCGCTGTTCCTCCACGCCCGCCATGTCGCCTCCCTAAAGCTAGTTGAACTAGCGTTAAGCATGGGTGGGGTGCCTGCTAAAAGCAAGAGGTACCCGCGTTTGTGGCCGCGACCCGCCTCCCGGCGATCTTCGAACCCCTCCGGTGGCGCCGAAGTGGTTGTGTGGCAAGGTGTTCGGGTGGTCGAATCGCTCAGCGAGCGGGATATGGAAAATCTGCTGACGGCTGTCGGCATTGCGCGGCGGTCGCGTGAGCACGGCAATCATCCATTCGGGGCGGTGCTGGCCGAGCCCGGGGGAAGGGTGTTGCTGGAGGCGGAGAACACGGTGATCACCGCGCGTGACGCGACGGGACATGCGGAAACGAATCTGGTGCGGCTGGCGAGCGCCGCCTATGACGCCGAGTTTCTGCGCGGCTGCACGCTTTACACCGGTACCGAACCCTGCGCAATGTGCGCGGGGGCGATCTACTGGGGAAATATCGGGCGGGTGGTTTATGCACTCGGCGAGGACCAGCTCTTGGCCCTGACCGGTGCGGATCCCGAGAACCCGACCATGGCGCTGCCCTGCCGTGCGGTATTCGCCGCCGGTCAGCGCGCACTGTCGGTCATCGGTCCGATCGAGCTCGCGGAGGCCAGGGCGGTACACGACGGTTTCTGGCGGGGAAGACCGGCGTAGTAATACCTTCCACCGCATAGGTATTCGCATTTCCGGCAGCCCGAAAGGGGGTCGCCGGCAGGTAGCGGATGGCCGTGCCGGAAAAGGCTGTAAGACACCTGTGAAATAACCCGCGCGACGCGCGGTAGAGCGCATGAAATTTACATGCCGCCTGCAGCGCCGTGCGCTGGTGTTCCGCTATCGTTCATCCCACTATCCGATGCTGCTACTGGCGCGCCAGGGCTGGTTCGTCGATTCCGGAGTGTGTGGCCGGGGCGGCCATTGCCTGACGCGAGCCCCCGACCCCTTCCGAAAGATCGAGGGAACGTGCCCGTACCCGTAACTCTGACCGGCCGTCTGGTACGGCTGGAACCCCTTGCGCCGCAGCATGCTTCGGGTATTGCGGAGGCTGCTGCGGGGAATCGCGATGCGTACGCGTTCACGCCTGTCCCACACGGTGTGGACGAGGCGCTGGAATACATCGCTCAGGCCCTTTCCGGGCATGCCGCGGGAACCTCGCTGGCCTTCGCCATCATCGCCGTCGCCAGTGGACGGGTGCTGGGCTCGACCCGATTCACCCGTTTCGACTACTGGCAGGGCCCGGTGGTGTGGCCGTTGGTGCACGGCATGCCGACAGGAGATCCCCTGCTCGCAGTGCCCGACGCCGCCGAGATCGGGAACACCTGGCTGTCTCCGCAGGCGCGCGGCGCCGGCATCAATCTGGAGTCCAAGCTGCTGTTGCTGCAGCACGCCTTCGACGTGTGGCGGGTGCGGCGCATCGCCATGCGGGCCGATGTCCGGAATCTGCGGTCCCGCTTGGCGATCGAGCGCCTCGGCGCCACCAGCGACGGAGTGCGCCGGGCGCACTCGCGCGGGCTGGACGGCGAGGTGCGCAGCACCGCCTTCTACTCCATCCTGGACGAGGAGTGGCCGACTGTCCGGGCCACCATCGAGGGCCAGCTGGCGGCGCTGCCGGCCCGAGAGGGCTCGCGCAGCCGTCTGGTGGGCGCGTAACCGGGCGGTACGGCAACCGGGCACCGATCGGATCGACCGTCAGACCGGTCGGTCTGATCGGTGCCCGGAGACTATAATTCCGGGTGTTGCACCGGTCGGGCGTCGAGGAGAGATCTGTCCGAGTCTGGTAACTCGGCGAGCCGGCACGATTCGGATGACGAAGCCAGCAACCCCTCCCGTGTAAGGAGTGGCGCATGACCGACCCCATGCGCACCAAGGTCTGCCTCTGCGACAGTCTGTCCGGATCCCCCGTGCTCAGCCTCTTCCTCGTCCCCGAACCCCGCGTGCCCGGCGCCAGCATCCTGCACCTGGTGGAGCAGACCCCGTTGTCCGCGAGGTCGATTCCGCGCCCCAACCCGCATCTCATCGAGTGGCTGCAGGAGCACGGCTCGCCCGCCATCCGCACCCGCTTCCTCGCCTTAGCGGCCGGGCAGCACGACCCGCACGATGTGCACGCGGTGCTGCACGATCACTTCATCGTCGACCCCGGCCCCATCGGCCTGGACATGGACGATCCGGACGAGATGACCCGGCTCGCACTGCTCCCGGAGCACTGGCTCGGCCCGCGGCGCATCGACGACTTCCATGACTACGCCGTGCGCAGCACGATGCTGGCGGTCTATCGGCACTTCGGCGTGGACCGGCGCATACCGCTCATGTACCACGGCTATGCCGAACCCGAGGACGGCTGGTTCGAGGTCCCGGCCGCCGAGGCCTGACCGGCTAGTCGAACGGCACCACCGTCAGCAGCCACCACGGTCGCTGCGGTGACTGGAACTCGAAGGTCTGCACGTACATCCGGCGTTCCCGGCGGGTCACCGGATCGTTCATCAGCACCGTGCGCTCGCGCGGCTCCGGGGGGACGACGTGGCTGTGCCACAAGCGATCCCAGTCGGGGGAGCGGCGCGCCAGATTGACGATCTCCTCGACCCGGTCCGGCCGCAGGCCGGGGGCGGCGGACCGGAAGGCCGACACCATGACCTGCGCCTCGGCCTCCCAGTCGCCCAGCCGGTAGCGGGCCATGGGTTCCAGCAGGATCGCCGTCATCAGATTCGCGCCCGGACCGGTGCCCGGAAACAGGTTCCGGAAGGGTTCGTTCGCGGCCACCACGTCGTAGCAGCCGTCGTGCAGGCAGGCCGGATGCGGAAGGCTGTGCAGGACCGCGAGATCGGCGTCCGGCGGCGGGGAGGGGTCGAACACCCTAGGCAGTGTGCGGGACAACTCTTCGGAGCGTCTTCGTATCGAGTTAAGCCCCGTCACAAGACTGGGTACTGTCGCAGAATTTCTGTCATATTGAGAGGATTCTGTTTGGTTTTATTCGAAGTGGGTACGGGGGTCGCACTGCGACATGGCGCTCATACGCATCGGGGTGCTGGGCCCACTGCACATCAGCATCGACGGTCAGCGCGTGCCTCCGGGCGCGCCCATGCAGTGCGCCGTGCTGGGACGACTGGTCGCCGCAGGTGGCCGGGTGGTTCCCACCGAACGGCTCATCGACGACCTCTGGCACGGTGACCCGCCCGCCAAAGCCGTTGCCGCGCTGCAGGTGTACATCCACAATCTGCGCCGGGTCTTCGAGCCGGACCGGCCGCGCCGGGCGCACTCGCGCGTCATCGTGTCCGAATCACACGGGTACGCGCTCAATCTCGAGCCGTCCCAAGTGGATTCCTGGCACTTCGAACAACTGCTGCACGGGCACGAGGCCGCCATGCGCGACCCCGCCGGGCGACCGGACCCGCTGGAGCAGGTGCGGGTGCTGGACGCCGCCCTGGCGTGCTGGCACGGCGGCGCCTTCGAATCCTTCCCCGGAATGCCCTGGGCGGCGCAGGAAGCCGCCCGCCTGCAGGCCCTGCGGCTGACCGCCGCCGAACTGCGAGCCCAGGCGGCGCTGGAACTGAACCGGCCCGCCGAGGTGGTGCTGGCGCTGCGGCCCATCCTGGAGGAGCATCCCGGACGCGAGGAATGCGCGCGGCTGCTGGCCGTCGCCCAGTACCGACTGGGACAGTCGCTGGACGCACTCGCCACGGTGCGCCGCAGCCGCGATTTCCTCACCCTGGAATTCGGGGTGGATCCCGGTCCGGGACTGCGGGATCTGGAGACCGCCATCCTCACCCACTCGGTGGACACCGAGACGGTCACCCCGCCCGTACCCGTGCGGCCCGCCGAACCCGAACCGCTGCCCGATCCGGAACCCTTGCCGGACAGCGGATATGCCGCACAGCGCGCCGCCGTGCTGGCCGCCGCCGACGCCGCGTCCGCCGGGCACGTCCGGCTGGTCTGGCTCTCCGGTGAGGCCGGCGCGGGGAAGACCACCCTCGCCACCGCCCTCACCACACACCTGGGCGACCGCGGCTGGACCACCGTGTTCGGCCGCTGCCCCGAGGTCGAGTCCGCGCCGCCCGCCTGGGCCTGGGCCGAGGTACTCACCGGCCTCGACGCCGCCGACCCCGAAACCTTCACCGCCGCCGATGCTTTCACGCTGGCCCGGCGCGTGGTCCGCTCCTGCCGCGAACGCTCGGCCGGGAGACCGATCGCCATCGTGCTCGAGGACGTGCACGGCGCCGATACCGCCACCCTGCAGGTGCTGCGGCAGGTGGTGAACTGGCTGCGGGACCGCCCGATCCTCATCGTCGCCACCCTGCGCGGCACCGAGGCGGGCGCGGGCGTCCGCGACACCGCCGCCGCCCTGGCCTTGTTCACCGCCGACCGCCTCGAACTCGACGGCCTCGATATGGCGGGCACCCGTCGCGCCGCGGCCGCCGCCGGGCTCGCCGCCCCCGACGACCGCACCGTGGAACTGCTACGCCGCCGCACCGGCGGCAACCCGCTGTTCGTGCGCGAACTCGCCAAACTCGTTGCCACCCAGGGCACCACCGACGGCCTGCCCGACAGTGTGCGCGACCTGCTGGGCCGGCGTATCGGTCAGCTCCCCGCCGACGTCGTGGACCTGCTGCGCCACCTCTCGGTCTGGGGCGAGGACAGCGACATCACCACCCTCGCCGCCTCCGCCGGCCGCCCCGCCGACACCGTCATCGACCTGATCGCCACCGCCGAATCCGCGCGCCTGCTACGCACCGACCGGGCCGGCCGCGTCACCTTCGACCACGCCCTGGTCCGCGAAACCGTCTACTACGACCTCCCCACCCTGCGCCGCACCCGAATGCACTGGGCCGCCTTCGAATACCTGCGCAGCGACCCGGAACCGGGCCCGGCAGTGCCGGGCTCGACCCGCGCGGTGGTCGCGCCCGGCCAGGACGAGCGCCGATCCGACGCCCAGGCCGGGACGGAAGTCCTTCCGGGCATGGGGAATCGAGTGCTCAGTGCGCTGTGGGGAGCCGATCACCTGGTCGCGGCGCTCCTCGGGTCGCCACGGCCCAGGGCCGCGCGTCGCACCGACCGGACGCTCGCGGCCCTCCGCGGGGCCGACGAGGTGGCCACGGACTCGTCGACCGGGCAGACGGAACCGGACGCCGCGAGCATCGCGGACCCCGGCACGGCGGCACCGCCGGGCCGTAGCCGAATCACCGAGTTCGCTTACGCCGGAACAAGTTCCGCGCACGATGCGGTATACGTACCGGGCGGGCGGGACATCGACGCGCTGGCACATCACGCGGCGCTGGGGGCGGATGCCGAAACCGCCACGGTGGCTCTGCCATACGTGCGCGCGGCGGCGCGGCGGTGCGTGGAGCGGCGGATGCGCGCCGATGCCGTGCGGCGCTGGCGATCGGTACTCGCGCTGCACGATCTGGCCGGGCACACCGGCGCGGGAGCCGCGCGCGCGGATCGGCTCGCGGTGCTCGAGGCGCGCTGCGAGCTGGTGGTGGCACTGGCCTACGACGGGCAGCACATCGCCGCGCGGGCGGCCCGCGAGCAGGCACTCGATCTGGCCGAATCACTCGGCGGCACAGCGTCATCGCCGGGCGGGACGGAGTTGCTCGCGCACGCGGTCACCTGCTGGCCGACGCCGCTCATCTGGTCGGTGCACGACTGGCACACCCCGGACCCGCGCATCCGCGAACCGCTGCGCCTGGCCTGTGCCGATACCGGGCTGCCGGTGCGCACGCGAATTCTGTTGCATGTCACCGCCGTTTTCGATCGCGCCGTCGAGGAACCCTCGGCGGCCCGCATCCTGGCCGGTTCGGCCATGGCCCTGGCCGAACCGCTCGACGACCCGGACCTGCTGTGCACGGTGCTCAACGCGCAGGCGTTCGCGGCGTTCGCGGCGGGCGGCTTCCTGCGCGCCCACGACCTCGAACGGTATGCGACCCGGCTGCTCGAGGTGTCCACCGCAGCCGAACTCACCGAATTCCGCGCGCTCGCACACTATCTGCTGTTCCGCGCCACCCTGGCCGACGCCGACCTGGTGGCCGCCGCCGAACACGCCGGGCGGGCCGGCGAATACGCCACCGACGGACAGCTGCGGCACCTGCTGGACGCCATCGCGCCCTTCGGCATGGTGCTGGAACTGTTGCGCGGCAATACCGATGAGGTGCTGCGCCTGCTCGGCGAGGGCTCCGGCGAACTGGACCACCTGGTGGCGCACTCCGGCGAGGGCGCGGCCGAACCGACCCGCGACGGCAATGCGCTGCATGTCGGCATCGCCGTCTCCATCGGCTGGCTGCGCAACGACATGTCCGTCTACCTGAACGATCTGCGCGAGCGCACCGCCCTCAAACCGGAGCTGTTCATCCACGGTTACGCACTGGCCCTGGTGCATTCGGGCCGCCCGGAGGAGGCCCGTCGCGTGCTGGCCGCCGCACCTCCACTGGCCCCGCAGTTCTGGTCCACCTTCACCGGAGTGAAGGCCCGCCTCGCCATCGCCCTCGAGGATCCGGTCATGGCGCTGGGCGTCTACCAGCAGCTGCTGCCGTACTCGGGCACCGTCTGCGGTCTGGAGACCGGCGCCTCGGTGCTCGGGCCCATGGATTGCATCCTCGCCGAGCTGGCCACCTACCTCGACGACCACGAGCGGGCCGCCGGTCACCGCGCCGCCGCCGAGGAACTGCAGGACAGACTGCAATCCGAGCTGGCCGAACTCGCACCCCGGGGCGTCGGGCTCATGCAGGCCGGCCGCCTCGGACCGATGGGCCGCAGCCGGCTGGTGCGCCGACCCTGAGGGAACTCCGCGGCCGGGTGGAACGTCCTTACCGGTAAGGCCGACGGCCGGCCGGAACGGGGGAGGACCGTATGACAGTCGAGCTCGAGCGCCCGCAGCGCAGACGGCGGCGCTGGCTGGTGGTGAGCGCCGTTGCGCTGGTGGTGATTTCGGCGCTGAGTGCCGGGGGAGTGCTCGGCGTGCGGTGGTGGCAGCAGCACCGGCACGAGGAGCCCTACGGCCCGCCGGAGCTGGACGGGCGTCTGCTGCACGACTTTCCGCAGGTCGATTTCGCCGGGTTGAGTCCCGGGCAGGCGCAGGTGGTCGATGTTCTGCGACAGCAATTCGACGAACAGAGCGGTAGGGACAAATACTCCGAGGGCATTGCCGAACCCTGGTGCGCCGACTTCGTCAGCTGGGTGATGCGCGCGGCCGGACAACCGTTGAGCAATCCGAATTCCGGATCCTGGCGGATTCCCGGCGTGTACACCCTGGAGGAGTACTACCGGGGACAGCACCGTTTCGAGCAGGCGAACAACGGATATCTACCGCGGGTCGGCGATGTGGTGATGTACTCGGATTCCAGTGTGTTCCATCAGCACACGAATATCGTTATCGCGGCGGATTCGGATACCATCACCACGGTGGGCGGCAATGAGGCCGGTGAATCCGGCGGTGTCGCCATCCACAAATTCCGACCGTCCGGCACATCAGGGCTGGTCGGCTTCGGGCGATTGGGAACACGCTGATTCCACATTCTGGAAACACGCGGGGCGGGGTGTACTACTGAGCGCATCTTCCGCTTACGATGGGTTTCGGCGGCGCCCGGCAGCGTCGTCGATTGATCCCTGTCCTGCTGCCCCCTCATCGGCAGGACAGGGGTCCCCGCCCGACGAAAGTAGCTGATGACGTCGTCCGACCAACCGACCTGGATCGATTACGCCGAATTCGGCGAACGTTTCGTGGCGGCGGCGGTGACGGAAACCCGGATCGAAGCGGCGGTCTCCAGCGTGGCCGGGCGCGGAATCACCATCGGCCCCTTCGGAATCGGGCCCGCCGGGCTCGCCCGGTTCGTGGCCAAGGGCAGCATCGGCAAACCCACCGTCATCCGGCGCGGGCCGCACGTGCACTTCGACGTCATGCTCCCGGTGAAACTGCGGGTCGACGTCACCCTCGGCGGGCAGCGGCTGCGGCTGGAGGCGGTGGTGGAGATCGACCTCAGCATGCACGCCCGCACCGCCGATCCGCTGCTCATCGTCATCGACATTCCTCCGGTTACCGGGCGCGACGTCAGCTTCGTCATGCGCGCGCAGGCCATCGGCACCGCCTGGGAACTGCTGCTGGACCCGATCGCCAAACTGGTGCAGCGCGAGGTCGCCAATCGCATCAATACCATTCTGGCCGACCCGGATTCGCAGCGCGGCCGCACCTTCGACGTGCAGGCCATCATGGACGGCACCCGCTCGGCCTACCGCGGGCGGCCCACCCACGAGTGGATCGGCTACGACGAATTCGGCCGCCGGTTCTTCGCGCGCATCGTGACCGCGGAACGGGTGCGGCAGGTGGTGGAATCGATGGCGGGCAAGCCCATCGAGGTCGGCCCGCTGCGCACCGGCCCGGGCAACAAGGCCGAGGTCTGGGTGCAGGGCAGTGTGCGACTACCGAGGGTCGCCGCCGCCGGTCCGGTCACCGTCACGCCCGTGCCCGAGCCGCGGATCGCCGAATTGCCCCATGCCGCGGCCGAATCCGCGGCGGCAGCGGCCGTGGCGGCCGAGGCACATGCGAATTCCCACGATCCGGCGCTCGTGCGCTTCGACCTCACCATTCCGGTGAGCCTGGACATCTCCGTGGACGTGCTCAAGACCAACCGCTATCGGGCCGAGGTGCAGGTTCCGGTGGCCCTCACCGCGCGTGCCGCCGAGCCGTTGCTGATCGTCATCGACGCGGTGCCGCCGCGCGCCCGCGACATCGATCTGGAGATGACCGCCGAAGGCTGGCGGGCGGCCGCGCTGGGCAAGCTGGCCGGCATGCGCAAGCAGATCGCTGCCCAGGTCGCGAAGGTCGTGCGCGCCGAGGTGGCCGACGTGTCGCGCCGGACCATCGATGTGGGCGCCCGGCTGGACTCGACGCGCGTCTGAGGTCCCAGCCCCGCGGCAATTCGATAGCTGTTGATTCGCCATCGGCCGGTCGTTGCCCGGTTCCGCCCCGATGTGACATATGGTGCCGATGTGCTCGATGAGCCTGGCGATTCCAATGTGAATATGGTGAAATGAGGGCACGTTCAGGGCTCCCGGCGCACGGATGATCTTGTTTTCATCGGGGAAGGTGCGCCGGGCACGCCGCAAGTAGTTCCAACCGGTCACCGGTGAGACGCCGTCTCCCCATCGTCACGACTGGAATGTTCGACCAGCGAGTGTGCGCGAAGGAGCCCGTGATGCGTCCTGCCCATGTCAATCGACGGAACTTCCTCTCCGGGGCCACGGCTCTCGCCGCCGGAGTCACCGCCGGACTGACCCTCCCACCCGCCACCGCGGCAGCCAGGCAACAGCTCGGCACCCTCCTCGACTACGCCGGCGGCGTCCCCTCCGCCCAATCCATCAGCGACGACGGCCATATCGGCGTCATCCGCTACGTCTCCGACCGGCGGCCCGGCGCCGAATGGATGGCGGGCAAACCGCTGCTCGCCCGCGAGGTCGACGCCCTGCGCGACGCGGGCCTGTCGGTGGTCTCCTGCTACCAGTTCGGCAAGGGGCCGACCGCCGACTGGCGCGGCGGTTACGCGGCCGGATTGCAGCACGCCGCACGGGGATTGATCCTGCACAAGGCCGCGGGCGGGCCCGACACCGCGCCCATCTACGCCTCCATCGACGACAACCCCGGCGACGACGATTTCGAGCAGTTCATCGAGCCGTACCTGCGCGGCTGGGAGACCGTCATCGGGCACGGCCGCACCGGCGTCTACGCGAACTCGCCGACCATCGACAACATTCGGGACGCGGGCCTGTGCTCCTTCTTCTGGCAACACAATTGGGGCACCCCGAAGGGCTACGTCCACCCTGCCGCCACCCTGCACCAGTTCGAGATCGACAAGCGCGAGGTCGACGGCGTCTCCGTGGACGTCAATGCCGTACTCGCCCCGCAGTACGGCCAATGGTGGTAACTAGGTCTGGCAGTGGCAGGTCGGGTCGGTCGCCAGGTCCGGCTCCTCGGGGACGACCCGGAGCATGAGGTGGGGGTCGGTGTGTTCGTCCTCGCCGCTGCCGTCGGCGAAGACCTCACCGTTCCCGTTCCAGGAGAACAGGGACCAGCGGGACAGCGCCGAGAAGGCGGAGCCGAGGCTGCCGAAGGAAGCCGAGGAGATGAGAGAGCCGAACGAGCCCACCGACCCGATCGACAGCACCGAGCCCACGCTGCCGATGGACAGGATCGAATAGGCCGAGCCGATCGACAGGATCGATCCCTCGGAACGAATCGAGAGGATCGACCGGCGCGAATGCAGTCCCCGTACGGGGTTGGTCACAGCGGCCATAGTTGTCGGTCTACCACAGGAAACCCGCCGTGCAAACGATTTCGCCCCCGTCCCTTCCGTGTGGTTACGGAGGAGAACAGGGGCGAAATTCTCGGCTACGTCGGGGTGTCCGTCAGGCGACCGTGAAGAATCCGATGGTCGGCAGGAACGAGCAGGTGATCGGCTGCGACTCCGGATCGGCCTGAGTCGTCAGCGAACCCGAGACGATGGCGACCACGCGACCGGAACCGGTGTTGGCGATGGCCGACAGGGTGGCCGGGCCGTCCGGGTTGATGTGCGCGTCATTGGTCAGGTTCTGGGTCGCGGTGGCGCGCGTGTCGAGGTTCAGCCACTGCACCGTCATCGGGGCGGGCTGCACATCGGTGGGCTGCTTGGTGCCCAGCGCGGTGAACACGAAACCGGCCTGGCCCTGCGCCGGTCCGGGCGGGGGCAGCTGCGCCGGACCGCCGACGGCCAGCGCGGTGCCCACCGAGTCGGCGGAGGGGGAGATGCAGCCCTTACCGATGGTCGGCCACAGGAACTGCGAGATGACCGGGCCATCCTTCGGGATGTCCGGGCCGCCACCGCCACTGCCGTCGAGGAACGTGATGACGGCGAGCAGCGTGGTCTTCACCTGCGCCGGCAGGTTGCTGCTCTCCAGCAGCTGCTTGGCCTGGGCGAGAATGGCGTTCTTGGGGCCCGCGTCCGCGATATCGGCGGGACCGGTGGCCGCGCCGATGATGGCGGGGACCAGCGAGGCCAGCGCGTCGACCGGAACCCCTTCGGGGATCATCGGAATCGACGCGCTCTTGGGTGCCGGCGCGGGGTTCGCGTAGGCCGTCGGCACGGCGACGGTGGCGCAGGCCGCCAGGGCCAATGCGGACATTGCGAACCGCGATCCTCGGGTGCGAAGCACTGGTGTAGCCGTCCTTACCTTCAGGGACATCTAGCAGCGATGGAGCCATCGCTCCGCGCCACTCTAGGGACCGGGCTGCCGTGTTGTACAGCCGCGGTGTGATCTTGGCGAACTCGATCAGCTGACGCTATCGAACGGGCGACCAGAGTGCCTGTTACAGATGGGGTCGGTGATGCAAATGTTACAGCGAAGGGTCCGCGCTGCACGAGACATTCTGCTGGGCGACTACGCTTACCGGGGCCACCGCAACGCCGCATTCGCGAGGCCCGCAAGCCGCATTCGCCAGCCGTGCACTCGGCCGGTGACCCGCCCGAGCTGAAAGACAGTGCCGTGAATCGACACTTCCACATGGCCGCCGCGGCACTGGGTATTTCGGTGCTGGCCCGTCTCGTGTGGGTTCTGTTCCTGCCCAATGGCATGAACTTCGTGGACCTGCACGTCTATGTGGACGGCTCCGCGAATCTGTTCGGCGGGAATCTCTACGACTACACCGATTCCAGTAAGACGCCGGACTTTCCGCTGCCGTTCACCTATCCGCCGTTCGCGGCGCTGGTGTTCTATCCGCTGCATTTCCTGCCCTTCGCGGTGGTAGCCATCGGATGGCTGCTCGCCACGGTCGCGGCGCTGTTCGGCGTGGTGTGGTTGGCGCTGGAGATGATGGTCGGCCGCGAGGCCATGCGAGAACGGTCCTGGCGCACCGCCGCGGTGGCGTGGACGGCGATCGGCATGTGGCTGGAGCCGGTGCGCTCGACCTTCGACTACGGCCAGGTCAATGTGTTCCTGGTGCTGCTCGCCATGATCGCGGTCCGCAGCGCGCGCTGGTGGGTGTCGGGCACGCTGGTCGGCGTGGCCGCCGGCATCAAGCTGACCCCGGCCGTCACCGGGCTGTATTTCGCGGCCCGCAAACGCTGGTTCACGGCGATCTGGTCGGCGGTGGTCTTCTTCGGGACCATTCTGCTGACCTATCTTTTCGCCCCCGGCGAGACCAACAAGTACTTCCGCGAATTGCTCGGCGACGCGCATCGCATCGGGCCGGTCGGATCGGCGACCAATCAGTCGCTGCGCGGCGCGCTCAGCCGGCTGCTCGGTCACGACGTGGTGTCCGGGCCGGTGTGGATCGCGGCCGCGCTGGTGACGGCCGTGCTCGCGTTCTTCGCTTGGCGCGCACTGGATTCCGACGATCGGCTGGGCACGCTGATCATCGTGCAGCTGTTCGGGTTGATGGTGTCGCCGATCTCCTGGTCGCACCACTGGATCTGGCTCCTGCCGGTCATCCTGTGGCTGTGCTACGGCCCGCTGCGGCAGGCGGCGGGCGCCCGGGTGCTGGCCGGTTACTGGCTGGTGGTGACGCTGATCGGCGTGCCCTGGGTACTGGGCTTCTTCCAGGATTCGATCTGGACCATCTCGCGTCCGGGCATCCTGTCGTGGCTGGGCGCGGTGGACGTGCTCGGCGTGCTGGCGCTCTATGCCTGGATCATCCGGGCGGGCCGGCTCAGCCCCGGACATCCGGTCGATCGAACTCGTGAGCAAGAACTGTCCGACCGGTGAGGTGAGATTTTCAGCGCGAGATCCGCGTCCCGAAGATCTCGGGCGCCTCGAATGTCGGTGGTGCCCTTAATATTTGGGGTGCGCGGGATGATCATTGGTCCGGCTACGCTCATCGAGCGCCGAAAAGGCCTGCTCGCCAGCCGTGAATTCCGGTCGGTGATCCACCCGACCGAAAGCCCGTGCCGTGAATCGACGTTTCCGCCTGGCTGCCGCCGCCCTCGGCATCTCGGTGCTGGTCCGCCTGCTGTGGGCGCTGTTCTGGCCCAGCAATCTGATCCTCGTGGACCTGCACGTCTATGTCGAAGGGGCCGCGAATCTATTCCGCGGGAACCTCTACGACTGGACCGATTCCAGTCGGTCACCACAATTTCCGCTGCCGTTCACCTATCCACCGTTCGCGGCGCTCGTCCTGTATCCGCTGCATTTCCTGCCCTTCGACGTGGTGGCCGTCGGCTGGCTGCTGGCCACGGCGGCGGCGCTGTTCGGCATCGTGTGGATCTCGCTGGAGATGATCGTGGGCCGGGAGGCCATGCACGAACAGTCCTGGCGCACCACCGCGGTGGCGTGGACCGCGGGCGGCATGTGGCTGGAACCGGTGCGGTCCACCCTCGACTACGGCCAGGTCAATGTGTTCCTGGTGCTGCTCGCCATGGTCGCGGCGCGCAGTGCCCGGTGGTGGGTGTCGGGTGCGCTGGTCGGCCTGGGTGCGGGGCTCAAGCTGACCCCGGCGGTGACCGGGCTGTATTTCGTGGCCCGCCGGCAGTGGCTCGCGGTGATCTGGTCGGCGGTGGCCTTCGCCGGGACCATCGGCCTGACCTTCCTGCTCACGCCGGGGGAGACCAGGAGGTACTTCGGGGACCTGGTCGGCGACCCGGGCCGCATCGGGCCGGTCGGTTCGGTGATCAATCAGTCGCTGCGCGGGGCGCTCAGCCGCCTGGCCGGCCACGACATCGGGTCCGGGCTGCTGTGGAAGACATCCGTGCTGGTGACGGCCGTGCTCGCATTCTTCGCCTGGCGCGCACTGCGTTCCGATGATCGGCTGGGCACGCTGATCATCGTGCAGTTGTTCGGTTTGATGGCGTCGCCGATCTCCTGGTCACACCACTGGGTCTGCCTGGTCCCACTGATTCTGTGGCTGCTCCACGGTCCGCTGCGCGAGGCCGCCGGTGCGCGCCTGATGGCCGCATACTGGCTGTTCACAACGGTGATCGGGGTGCCCTGGATGCTGGGAACCCTGCAGAAGTCGATGTGGGATATCTCGCGTCCGGGTTATCTGGCCTGGCTGGGCGCGGCGAACGCGATCGGGGTGCTGGCCCTCTATGCGTGGATGATCCGGGCCGGGCGGCTCAGCTCTGAGCGTGCAGTTGATCGATCTCGTGAGCGAGAGCCATATCGCGTTTCGTGAGACCGCCCGCGGAATGGGTGGACAGCGTGAAAGTGACCCGACGCCAGCGGATATCGATATCGGGATGGTGGTCGGCGGCCTCGGCCGCGGCGGCCACCCGGCGCACCAGTTCGATGCCGGCCGGGAATGAGGGGGCCTGGATGGTGCGTGTGATGCTGTTGCCCTCACGGGTCCATTCGGGCAGTTCGGTGAGGGCCTTGGCGATGTCGTCGTCGGAGAGCAGCGCAGGACTCATGACTCCGGTGTACTCCGGTTTCAGGCCGCCCGCGCGAGTTTCAGGCACTTCTTGAGTTCCTTGCCGCAGCAGCCTGCGGCTTCGGCCTTTTTCATCCGCGTAATCACAACCGGGCATTTCAGGCATCGCGTCTTCTTGCGGCAGCATTTCTTCTTCGGCTTCAGACCGGATACGTGTTTGGCCTTCACCTTGCCCATGGTTGGTTAGCTTAACCTAACCTCTGCCCATTGACCATGTGACCTAGTACGCCCGGTAGTCTGTAGCTCGCCGCATGCCCGGTGGAGTTCGCCATGTCTCGTCGTAGGCAGCCCCACGCATGAGACCCATCCGGGTCGGCAACAGACTTTTTCACCAGGAGGAATCAAACGTGTCGTCTGTCGAGTTCCGCAACGTCGCCATCGTGGCGCACGTCGACCACGGCAAGACAACACTGGTCGACGCCATGCTCCGGCAATCCGGTGCGTTCGCCGAACGTGCCGAACTCGTCGACCGAGTGATGGACTCCGGTGACCTCGAGCGCGAGAAGGGCATCACCATTCTCGCCAAGAACACCGCTGTTCACCGGCATAACGCCGACGGATCGGTCACCGTCATCAATGTCATCGACACCCCCGGCCACGCCGACTTCGGTGGTGAGGTGGAGCGCGGCCTGTCCATGGTGGACGGCGTCGTGCTACTCGTCGACGCGTCCGAGGGTCCGCTGCCGCAGACCCGCTTCGTGCTGCGCAAGGCCCTCGCGGCCTCGCTGCCGGTGATCCTGGTGGTCAACAAGACCGACCGCCCGGACGCCCGCATCGAGGAGGTCGTCGAGGAATCCCACGACCTGCTGCTGGACCTGGCCTCCGACCTCGACGACGAGGCCTCCGAGGCCGCCGAGCTGGCCCTCGACCTGCCGGTGCTCTACGCCTCCGGCCGTGCGGGCGTGGCGTCCACCAGCCGCCCCGACAATGGCCAGGTGCCGGCCGCGGAGAACCTCGACGAGCTGTTCGAGGTCCTGATGAAGTACGTTCCCGCCCCCAAGGGCGACCCGAAGGCCACCCTGCAGGCGCACGTCACCAACCTCGACGCGTCCCCGTTCCTGGGCCGAATCGGCCTGGTGCGCATCCACAACGGCACCCTGAAGAAGGGCCAGAACGTCGCGTGGATGCACGGCGACGGCGTCAAGACCGTCAAGATCACCGAGCTGCTCAAGACCATCGGCGTCGAGCGCCAGCCCGGCGAGGAGGCCGTGGCCGGTGACATCGTCGCCATCGCGGGCATTCCGGACATCATGATCGGCGACACCCTCGCCGACGTCGACAACCCGGTCGCGCTGCCGCGCATCACCGTCGACGAGCCGGCCATCTCGGTGACCATCGGCACCAACACCTCGCCGCTGGTCGGCCGGGTGCAGGGCCACAAGCTGACCGCCCGCATGGTGAAGTCGCGCCTGGACCAGGAGCTGGTCGGCAACGTGTCGCTGCGGGTGCTCGACATCGGCCGCCCGGACGCCTGGGAGGTGCAGGGCCGTGGTGAACTCGCGCTGGCCATCCTGGTCGAGCAGATGCGCCGCGAGGGCTTCGAGCTGACCGTCGGCAAGCCGCAGGTGGTCACCAAGACCGTCGACGGCAAGGTGCACGAGCCCTTCGAAGAGCTGACCATCGACTGCCCGGACGAGTACCTGGGCGCCGTCACCCAGCTGCTGGCCGCCCGCAAGGGCAAGATGGTCCAGATGAGCAACCACTCGGCCGGGTGGGTGCGCATGGAGTTCATCGTCCCGTCGCGTGGCCTGATCGGTTTCCGCACCGACTTCCTCACCGAGACCCGCGGCACCGGTATCGCCAACGCCGTGTTCGACGGCTACGCGCCGTGGGCCGGTGAGATCCGCGCCCGCCACACCGGTTCGCTGGTCTCCGACCGCAATGGTTCGGTCACCCCGTTCGCCATGATCCAGCTGGCCGACCGTGGCCAGTTCTTCGTGGAGCCGGGCGCCGACACCTACGAGGGCCACGTGGTCGGCATCAACCCGCGTGCGGAGGATCTCGACATCAACGTCACCCGCGAGAAGAAGCTGACCAATATGCGGTCCGCCACCGGTGACGTGCTCGAGACCCTGGCCAAGCCGCTGCAGCTGGATCTCGAGGGCGCCATGGAGTTCTGTGCCGCCGACGAGTGCGTCGAGGTGACCCCGGAGATCGTGCGCGTGCGCAAGGTCATCCTGAACGCCAACGACCGTCAGCGCGAGATCTCCCGCCGCAAGGCCCGCGACCGCGCGGCGCAGTAACCAGTCGATCAGCACGGGGCCGGGCAGGAGTCGTTGCCCGGCCCTTGGGGTGCTCGCCTAGGATCTCTTGCGCACTCCGTTCGCGGCGCTCCGCGCCGTGAACTGTGCAGGCAACCCGGCACCGCGAATCATCGCGCGATGATTCACGGCCGTCTCGATTCTGGACTGACGGAGCGGGGGAGCGAAGCGGAGGAGCGGAGGAGGGAAGAATTCAGACCTCGGGGCCGCGAATCCGCCCGGAGCGATGCGGAGGGCAAATGACACAGCTGCGCGCGGTGCTGTTGATGGTGGCGACCCTGTTGGCGGTCGCGACCGGATGCACCGCGAATCCGCCACCGCCCATCGAATCCACCGACAGTCCGAAGACGCAGCCGGCCAAGCCGGGGAAGAACTCCGTCGTGGTCGCGGTCGACGACATCGGGATCGGGTTCAATCCGCATCTGCGGTCGCAGCAGTCGCCGGCGACGGCGGCGGTCGCGTCGATGGTGTTGCCGAGCCCGTTCCGGCCCGGTCCGACGCCGGGGGTGCCGGGCGGCACGGACTGGATACTGGATCCGGCGCTCATGGTGTCGGCGGATGTGACGGCGCAGGAGCCGTTCACCATCACCTACCAGCTCAAGAACGAGGCGTCCTGGTCCGACGGCGCGCCCATCGCGGCCGAGGACTTCAAATACCTCTGGCAGCAGATGATCACGCAGCCGGGCACGGTGGATCCCGCGGGCTATCGGCTGATCTCGGATGTCAGTTCGTCGGCGGGCGGAAAGACGGTGACGGTCACCATGACGCAGCCGTATCCCGCCTGGCGGCAGCTGTTCTCGGATCTGCTGCCCCAGCATCTGGTCAAGGACTCGGGTTTCGAGCAGGGATTGATCGACACCATCCGGATCTCCGGCGGCCAGTTCCGGATCAAGCAGGCCGACCGCGGCCGCGAGGAGATCCTGCTGGAACGCAACGACCGGTACTGGGGTCAGCCCGCGGTGCCGGATCAGATTCTGTTGCGGCGCGGCGGAACTCCCGCGCAGGTGGCGGAGTCGCTGCGGGTCGGGGACGCGCAGATGGCGCTGGTGCACGGCGGTGTGGCGTTGCAGGCGCAGCTGGCGGCGATTCCGTCGGTGCGTACGGCCACCATGCCGCAGTCGCGGGAGATGCAGCTGGCGCTCAACGGTCGCAGCGGCGACCTGGCCGATGTCCGGGTGCGGCGCGCGGTGCTGGCGCTGCTGGATCCGGTGCTGCTGGCCACGGTCGGCGCGCAGACCGGCAGCTGGGTGGAACCGGCTCGGGCGCAAGTACTTTCGCCCTCCGATCCGGGTTATGTCGCGACCCAGCCGCCGCGCCTGAGCCAGGAGGAGGCGTTCGGGCTGCTGGCCGAGGCCGGATTCGCGCGGGCCGCGGAGACGCCGGCCACGCAGTCGGCGACCTCGCCCGCCCCGCAGCCGCGGTCGCTGGCCAAGAACGGTAAATCGCTGACGGTGCGGATCGGCGCGGTGGACGGCGACACCACCACGCTGGCGGTGGCCAATACCGCCGCCGACCAATTGCGCAGTGCCGGAATCGATGTCGTCGTGCGTAGTGTCACGGCCGCGCAGCTGTACGGCAAGGAGCTGACCGACGTCGGGGTCGACGCCGTGGTCGGCTGGGAACGCACCGGTGAGGATCCGGCCACGGTGCTGGCGTCGCGGTACGGGTGTACGCCGGTGGCGCCGCCCGGTGACACCGCCGACACCACCGTCGCGGACGGGGCGAGGAAGTCCCCGTCGAATGTGTCCGGCGTATGCGATCCGACCCTGCAGCCCGCCATCGACGCGGCCCTGCGCGGCATCGATGTGGGCAAGGTGATCGGCGAGACCGAGCCCAAGCTGTGGGAACTGGCGACGGTGCTGCCCATCGTGCAGGACACCCAGGTCGCCGCGGCGGGCCCGCGGGTGGACGGGGCCTCGCTGAGCGGCGCCATTCAGACCGGCATCTTCGGTGATGCCGCCAACTGGCGGAGGCTGCCGTGAATCCTCTCGATGCTTCCCGGCACGGCCTGCTGCTGGTGCACGCGCATCCGGACGACGAGTCCATCACCACCGGCGGCACCATCGCCCACTATCGCAAGCGCGGCCTCCCCGTCACCGTGGTGACCTGCACGCTCGGCGAGGAGGGCGAGGTCATCGGCGACGACTACGCGCATCTGGTGGCCGGGCAGGCCGACCAGCTGGGCGGTTACCGCATTCTCGAATTGACCAGGGCGCTGGCCGAATTGGATGCCGGGGTGCCGCATTTCCTGGGCGGCGCGGGCCGCTGGCGGGATTCCGGCATGGCCGGGACGCCGTCGGCGCGCAATCCCCGTGCCTTCGTGAACTCCGGCACCGCCGCGACCGACGCGCTGGTGCAGGTGATCCTGGAGCTGCGCCCGCGCGTGGTGATCGGCTACGACCCGCGCGGCGGCTACGGGCATCCGGATCACGTTCGCGCGCACCAGATCACCATGGCGGCCGTCGACGCCGCCTCGGACTGGGGCTGGACGGTCCCGAAGGTGTACTGGACGGTCACCGACCGCACCGTGCTGGCCATGCACACCGAGTCGTTGAAGCGCCGCACGGTGGATCAGCTGCCGGGTGCGCTGCCGCGCGGCTGGCGGCTGCCGCACGTGGGCGAATTGGCTTGTGTGCCAGCGGAATCCGTGACCACGACGGTGGATGTCTCGGATGTGCTGGCGGCCAAGCGCGCGGCCCTGCGGGCACACGCGACCCAGGTGACGGTGGCCCCCTCGGGCCGGGAGTTCGCACTGTCGAACGATGTCGCCCAGCCGGTGCTGCCGGAGGAGCATTACATTCTGGTGCGTGGCGAGCGCGGCCCGCTGGGCCCCGACGGCCGCGAACATGATCTTCTCGGTGGCCTGGAATGAGAGACTGAGGCTATGTACAACTGGGACCTGCAGAACGCGATCGCGGCGTTCGTCGAGAGCCAGCGCCCCTACTTCGAGTGGCAGCACCAGCTGTACCTCTCGGTGCTCTACGGCTTCGTGGACATGCAGAGTCAGCTGCTGACGCTGCTCGGATTCCCGCCGGTGCCGTGACGGCGGCGGTCGGTGCCCGGACGGGCGATGCGGTGCTGGCGGCGGGACCGGTGCGCGGGGTGCTGACCGCGTTGATCGGCACGCTGCTGCTGGCCGACGCGGTGATCACGCTCGGGTTCGAGGTGCTGTTCCTGCCGATCTACGCCGGCCGGGCCCACATCCCGGAGCCGACGCCGGTGCTGGCCGCGGGCACCCTGGCCTCGAGCATGACCGATGGCGCGATCGCGGTGCCGCTCACGGCCCTGGCCGCCGCGGTGGTGAACGTGCTGCTGGTGATGGGCATGGGTGTGATCACCAAGCGGATCGGGGTGATGGCCCTGCCGATCCTGGTGTGGGTCCTGGGTTTCCTGATCTGCGCGGGTTTCAGTCCGAGCGGGTACGCCCTGCTCATGGGTGACTGGCCGACCATGCTGCTGCTCATCTGCGGTCTGCTGCCCGCGGGCATGTACCTCTACTACCGGGCGACCGTCCGCCTGGCCCGGACCGGAGCCTGACCGCACCGTTCTGCGGTTTCCGACTTCTTTCGCCGCGCTGTCACACTTCGGCGGCCTGTCTCGTCCCCCTCGTGAATCGCAATCACGAGCGGGAACGAGGGAAGACGATGGGATTCGACGAGCTGCGCAATGCTGTCCGGGGCCGCGTCCTGGAGTCCGGTGACGCGGACTTCGAGCAGGCCGCGCGGCCGTGGAGCCTGGCCGTGACGCAGCCGGTGGCGGCGGTCGCCGAGGTCACCGACGCCGCGGATGTGGCGGCCGTGGTCCGCTACGCGGGTGCCGCGGGCCGCCCGGTGGTGACCCAGCCGACCGGGCACGGCGCGGCAGGCGGCGTCGACAGCGCGATCCTGCTGCGGACCGGCGCGCTGAACCGGCTCGAGATCGATCCGGTCGCGCGGGTGGCCCGCGTCGGTGCGGGCGTGCGGTGGGGGCAGGTGCAGGCGGCCGCGGCCGGGCACGGTCTGACCGGGCTCGCGGGCAGCAATCCGGTGGTCGGCGTGACGGGCTACACGCTGGGCGGCGGCAAGAGCTGGTTCGGCCGTAAGTACGGCTGGGCGTCGAATGCGGTGCGCGCCTTCGAGATCGTGGACGCCGAGGGCCGCCCGGCCCGGGTGACCCCGGACAGTGATCCGGACCTGTTCTGGGCATTGTCCGGTGGCGGTGGCGATTTCGCCGTGGTGACGGGTCTCGAGTTCGAGCTCTTCCCGGTGCCGGGGCTGTACGGCGGCCGCGTCACCTGGACCGCAGATCGGCTGCCCGAGGTGTGGGAAGCCTTCCGCGAGTTGACTTCTCGAGCTCCCGATGAGTTGTCGGTGTGGTTCAACCGCTTCCAGTTCCCGCAGGCGCCCGAGATGGTGGGCGTGGACCTCGCCTATCTGGGCGATCCGGAGCAGGGCCGGACCCTCGTGTCCGCGCTGGACCGGATCGGCGGCGCGCTCACCGACACGCGGTCAGCCCGGTCGGTGGCCGACCTCGGCGACATCACCCAGGAGCCGGTCGATCCCAGCCCGGCCATCACCCGCGGCGAGCTGCTCGACGACCTGTCCCCGGCGGCGGAGAAGATCATTCTCGGCGAATCCCTCGCACCGCTGGTCAGCGTTCAGGTCCGCCATCTGGGCGGCGCGCTGGCCCGCCCGGCCGCGGGTGCGCGCGGTGCGCTCTCCGACCGCTACCTCGTCTCCACCCTCGGCCTCGGTCTGCCCCACCTGCGAGAGGCAGTGCACGCCAGGACGAATGCGCTGGTGGCGGAGTTCGGCGCGCTGGTGACGGGCAAGAAGCCCTTCACCTTCCTGGCCCCCGGTGAGTCGGCCGCCGCGGCCTTCGACGCGGCGACCCTGGACCGCCTGCGCACGATCAAGCGTGAGCGAGACCCGCAGAACGTGATTCGCTCGAACTACCCGGTGCTCGGCTGACCGCGCTGAATTCCGGCTCGGGGGCGGAACATTCGATGCGCCGCCGAGCCGTTCGGTCACCGCCCGGCGGGGGTGCCCAGCTGTCCGGGGGTGACCGCGTCGATGAGGGACCACGCCTGGTCGATCGGCAGGTCGATGACGCGGTAGCGCTTCTTGCCCGCGGCGGAGGCGGCCACGACCGTGGCCACACCGGCGCGGCGCTGGAAGAGGGTCTGGCGGACGGTCCAGCCGATGACGCCGGGTGCCTCCAGGCAGTCGCGGTCGCGATCCAGGCAGCCGCTGCGGGTGATGAGCCAGGCCGGTTTGCCGTCGGCGGCGGGGAGCACGGCGTGGCCGAGGCCGCGGTAGCGGTCCCAGGCGAGGGCGGCGGCGATGGGGGTGGCGACGGCGAGGGTGATCCACATCCAGAGCGGGATGTGGCCGCCCGCAAGGGAAATGACGAGCAGCAGCGCCGCGATGGCCGCGAGCGGGCCCAGGGTGCGGGTGTAGCGGCGGCGGTGGGCGGCCGGGCCGTGGGGGACCAGCGGCACGGTCACCAGCGGGGGTACCGGCAGGGTGGCTTCGGCCGGAAGGGTGGAGGTGCCCAGCAGATGGGCGAGGGTGCGGTGCACGGCGGCGCGGGGAGCCTGCGGCAGGATCTTCTGCCGCGGGCTGGTGCCGGTCATGATGGCTTCGAGTTCGGCGGCTCCGGCCAGGCGCAGCAGCAGGGGCTCGTTGACGGTAGCGCCGCGCAGGCGGGCCAGGTCGAGGGTGGTCTGGCGGGTGGTGAACAGCCCGTGCCGCACGGTGAGGGTCTTGCCGTCGTCCAGCACGTTCAGGCCGAACCAGGTCATGAGGTAGCGCGCGCAGGCGGCGAGGCTGACCACGACGACCAGGATCACGACGAGCAGCGCGATCACCCCCGCGATGACGGTCGCGCTGCGGTGCCCGACATCCTGGACCGTGCCGGATCTCAGGAAGAGCTGGGCGAACCCGTACTGGAACGCCAGACCGACGACCGGCGCGATGATTGCGAAGCCGGTCAACGAGAGTGGCGCGTACCGCACCCAATCCGGTTGCCAGTGCGCGATTTCCACGACGGGATGGCCGGGCGTCGCGTCCGGTGTTTCGCCTTCGGTCGTAACCGTCTGGGCATCAATGGATTCCGTGCCAGCCCGGGTGTGCGCCAGCAGTGCGAGCCGGAGTTCCGGCACCAGTTTGGCATCCAGCGAGTCCAGTTTGAACTGTTCCCGCTTCTCCGCGTGCTGCCCGGTGCCGATGGACAGCACCGCCAGTCCGAGTACCCGGTGCAGCAGGTCGGCCTGCACATCGACCGATCGGACCCGGGTGCGCGGCACCGACAGTCGTTTGCGCTGGATCAGGCCGGTGCGCAGCTCCACATTGTCGGGGGTGATGCGATAGGTGGTGGTGAACCAGCGGGTGAGCGCGAAGCCGACGATGATCGCCACCACGGCCAGGCTCCACCCGGGATTGTCCCGGCTCGCGCCCGCCACCAGCGTGGCGATCAGCACCGGGATGAAGCGGATGAGCTCGGTGACCGGGTGGACCAAAAGCATGCGCTTGTCGAGCCGCTGCCAGTTCTCGGCGTCCGGGCCGAGGGGCGTCCCCGGTCCCGATCCCGCGGTGATCGGTGAAAGCACTTCCGTCGGATAGGAATCCGGGAACACGTCCGGATCCGGCGGTGGCGGCTGGGTCATGTGGCGTCCCCCCGGTGCTGGGCGGCGATGGCGGTGAGCTGGGCGACGGTGTCGCGCGCGTCGGCCAGGGCGAGCGCGCTGATGTGCACGGCCCCGGCCGAGGAGGCGGTGGTGACGGTGACGGTGGCCAGCCCGAGCAGCCGTTCCAGCGGTCCGCGGTAGGTGTCCACGGTCTGCACGCGGGTGATGGGCGCGACCCGGCTCTCCTGGGTGAACCAGCCGGTCCGGGTGTAGACGGCCTCGTCGGTGATCTCCCACCGGTGCACGGCGTAGCGCCACAGCGGGATGGCCACGATGCTGAATATCGCTGCCAGCAGCACGATTCCGAATACCAGCGCCTGCAGGCCGCGCCGGTGTGTGTCGAACAGCGCCCAGACCCCCACTCCGAGGATCGGCACCACCCACGACAGCGCGGCGCTCAGCGCCCACAGCAGTTTGGCGCGTGGGCTGGGACGCCGCGACGGGCCGGCCAGGATGCCGCCGGGAGCGAGGGGCTGGGACATGCTGCCCATGCTTGCATGAATCGGGCCGCGGAGGCGGTTGTTACTAGAGAGGACCGGACGGTCGGTTTGTTTCGGCGGCGTCGGTCCACTACTTGGGCGTAATGCGGAACAGTCCGGTCGTGGCGCCCTGGTATTGGATTCGGCCGGGCGCGATGGTGCCGACCATTTCCAGGGTGTCGTTCACGGTGGTCGCGCCGACGAACTGCTCGGTGTCGACCTTGCCGGTATCGGCGTCGATCACCGCGAAGCTGTAGTTGTCGGTCACTCCCGCGCTGCCGCTGCCCAGGCCGCTGCTGCTGCCACTGCCGAGTGCGCCGCTGCCGCTGCCGAGCAGGGAGTGCCGGGTGAAGGTGTAGATCTTGCCGTCCGCGACCGACAGCCGCGGCACCGCCGAGGAGGGCACGGTGTTGGTCCAGACCACGGTGCAGCCGGAGCCGGTGACATCGATGCGGGTCATGCCGCCCGAAATCGGCGCGCTCGCGGGCTGACTGGTGCCGGCGTTGGGCGGCAGCGCCGGGTAGGGGTAGCCGTAGGTGCTGGCCACGAACACGCTGTTGCCCGAGCCGATGGGGGAGTTCTCGGTGCCGTCGATGGCGGGCACCGAGCACACCGGGCGGCCGGTGGCGGTGTCGAAGACGAGCAGGTTCTCCTTGGTGGCCGCGTTGTCGGTGATGGCCAGGTATTCGGTGCCGTCGCCGGGTCCGAAGAAGGTCGGCGTCGCGCCGGTGCCCCAGCTCAATTGGCCGGGCTTGCGGGCCGGGCCGCGGTCGTAGGCCTGCCGCCACACGATCTGCGGGTTGCCGCTGCCGTCCACGTTCAGCAGGTACAGCGCGTGGTCGGTGGCCACGGCCATGCCCTGGGGCGCGGTGGCGATGCTGTTGGCCACGTTCTCGCCGGGCGCGAGCACGATCGAGTGCGCGGTGCCGTCGGTGTTGACGAATCCGGCCGCGGCGCTGTCGGTGGCGAACCACACCCGGCCCTGGTAGTCGGGGGACACCGAACTGACCGCATCGCAGGTGCCGCCGCCGCAGTGTCCGGTGACCGCCTGTGTCACATCGGTTTTCGAGGCGATCGACAGTGACCAGGAGCCGTCGGAGCCGCGCTGGTGCCCGATCCGCAGCAGGCTGCCCGAGCCGTCCACGGTGACCATCTGGTCGTGGTTGTCCAGGTAGGCGTAGACCCCGCCGAGCAGGCTGCCCTTGGTCAGATCGAGGTGCGCGAGGGTGTTGCCGTTGTTCGGGTCCAGCAGCAGCACTTCCGGCGCGCGATCGGTGACCTTCGTGCACAGCGCCTGCGGGAAGCCGTCCGCGCCCTGCAGGATCGTCGGGCAGGCAGCGCCCTCCTCGTGGAAGTCCGCGTTGACGCCGCCGGTGCCGACGCCGGGCAGTGGCGTGGTATCGGAGGCCTCGGCGTCGCCGTGCATGGTCGCGGTGCCCACCGGTCCCAGATACGGATTGGCGGGCGGCACCGGTCCGAATGCGGAGGCGGTGCTGGTGGCGATGGTCAGCAGGGCGGCGGCGCCCAGGCCGGCGACGACGGCGGCGCGGCGGATTTTCGCGAGCACGAAGGTCTCCCTCTTCTTCTGCGAAGTGGACGCCCGCGAGGCTATTTCATCGGAACCGAGATTTGAATAGATGAACTCGAGGATACGAATAATCAACTCGGAATACCGGACGTGGGTGGCAGGTTGGCTCGTTCCATGGCACCCGAGTCGGAACAGCCGGATGGATGGCGCATGATCGAGACCGTGACGGATCTACCGAACCCGAGCCTGCCGCCGAGGCCCACCAGCAGTTCGGCTGCGCCCACGGGTTCCGCCATACCCGATGGTTCCGCTGTGCGCACCGATACCGCCGTGCCCACCGCCGCTGTGCCCACCGATTCCGCGATGCGCCGTGCGCTGCGCCGCGCCCGGGACGGTGCGACCCTCAATCTCGACGAGGCCGTGGTGCTGTTGCACGCCCGCGGCGCCGATCTGGAGGATCTGTGCGCGTCGGCCGCGCGGGTGCGCGATGCCGGGCTGCGGGAGTCCGGCTACGCGGGTGAGGTGCTGCCGATCACCTACTCCCGCAAGGTGTTCATCCCCATCACGCATCTGTGTCGCGACCGCTGCCACTACTGCACCTTCGTCACCGTGCCCGGCAAGCTGCGCGCGCAGGGCAAGGGCATGTACATGGAGCCGGACGAGATTCTCGAGGTCGCCCGGCAGGGCGCCGAACTCGGTTGCAAGGAAGCGCTTTTCACCCTGGGTGACCGCCCGGAGGAGCGCTGGCCCGAGGCGCGGCAGTGGCTCGACGAGCGCGGCTACGACTCCACCCTGGATTACGTGCGCGCCATGGCGATTCGCGTGCTGGAGGAGACCGGCCTGCTGCCGCATCTGAATCCGGGTGTGATGAGCTGGGAGGAGCTGTCGCGGCTCAAGCCGGTGTCGCCGTCCATGGGCATGATGCTGGAGACCACCTCGACGCGGCTGTTCACCGAACCCGGTCAGGCGCACTACGGTTCGCCGGACAAGGACCCGGCGGTGCGGCTGCGCGCGCTCACCGACGCCGGACGCCTGTCGGTGCCGTTCACCACCGGCATCCTGGTGGGCATCGGCGAGACGGTGGTCGAGCGCGCCGAGTCGATTCTCGCGATTCGCAAGGTGCACAAGGCTTTCGGGCACGTGCAGGAAGTCATCGTGCAGAACTTCCTGGCCAAGCAGAACACCGCCATGCGCCACAGCCCGGATGCCGGGATGGAGGAGTTCCGGGCCGCCATCGCCGTGACCCGGCTGCTGATGGGGCCGAAGATGCGCATCCAGGCGCCGCCGAATCTGGTGTCGCTGGAGGAATGCCGGGCACTGCTGGCGGCGGGTATCGACGACTGGGGCGGGGTGTCGCCGCTCACCCCCGACCATGTGAATCCGGAACGGCCGTGGCCGAATCTGGAGACCCTCGCGCAGATCACCGCCGACTGCGGCTATGTCCTCACCGAGCGCATCACCGCCCACCCGAAATATGTGCTGGCGGGCCATCCGTGGATCGATCCGCGGATTTCCGAACATGTTGCGGCACTGATGGATCCGAAGACCGGCCTGGCCGCCGACGTGAAGCCGTCCGGCCTGCCCTGGCAGGAGCCCGACCAGGATTGGGAATCGGTCGGCCGCATCGACCTGCACACCGCCATCGACGCCGAGGGCCGCCGGACCGAATCCCGCAGCGACGCAGGGATTGCTGATGATTCACTAGGAGCGTTCGGCGACTGGGAGAGCATCCGCGAGCAGGTGCTCGAGCTGGCTGGTTCCTCCGCCCCGGAGCGTGTCGACGCCGACGTGATGGCCGCCCTGCGCGCCGCCGAGCGGGACCCCGCGGGCCTGACCGATGACCAGTACCTGGCCCTGGCCACCGCCGACGGCCCGGCCCTGGAGGCCGTGACCGCGCTGGCCGACCAGCTGCGCCGCGATGCCGTGGGCGACGAGGTCACCTACATCGTCAACCGGAACATCAACTTCACCAATATCTGCTACACCGGCTGCCGCTTCTGCGCGTTCGCGCAGCGCAAGGGCGATGCCGACGCCTTCAGCCTGAGCCCGGCCGAGGTCGCCGACCGCGCCTGGGAGGCCTGGGTCGAGGGCGCGACCGAGATCTGCATGCAGGGCGGCATCGATCCCGAGCTGCCGGTCACCGGCTACGCGGATCTGGTGCGCGCCATCAAGGCTCGCGTCCCCGGGATGCACGTGCACGCGTTCAGCCCGATGGAGATCGTCAATGGCGCGTCCCGCAGTGGGCAGTCGGTGCACGACTGGCTGTCGGCGCTGAAAGAGGCCGGGCTGGACAGCATTCCGGGCACCGCCGCCGAGATCCTGGACGACGAGGTGCGCTGGGTGCTGACCAAGGGCAAGCTGCCCGCCTCGGCCTGGGTGGATGTCGTCACCACCGCGCACCGGCTGGGCCTGCGCTCCAGCTCGACCATGATGTACGGCCACGTGGACAATCCCGAGCACTGGGTGGGTCACCTGCGCGTGCTGCGCGGAATCCAGGACGAGACCGGTGGTTTCACCGAATTCGTGCTGCTGCCGTTCGTGCACCAGAGCGCCCCGCTCTACCTCGCGGGCGCCTCCCGGCCCGGCCCGACCGTGCGGGAGAATCGGGCCGCGCACGCGCTGGCGCGGATCATGCTGCACGGCCGGATCGAGAATATTCAGACCAGCTGGGTCAAACTTGGTATCACGGGTACCCGGCTCATGTTGAACGGCGGCGCCAACGACCTCGGCGGCACGCTGATGGAGGAAACCATCTCCCGCATGGCCGGTTCCGAACATGGATCAGCCAAGACGGTCGAGGAACTGACGGAGATCGCGTCGGGTATCGGCCGCCCGGTCCGGCAGCGCACCACCACCTACGGTGTGCCACGGACCCGCTCGCTCGCCCGCCTCTCCGCGACTTCGGCGGACGGCTGAGAGCCGTTGGAGTCGCGCACCCGCGCCGGCGGTCAGGTGGGTGTCTGAATTTTGGACGTGCCCGACGAGGTACCGCTGGCGCAACGAGATCAGTTGTTGCGTTCGGAACGCCTGCCCGGGGTATTGCCGAGGGCGAAAGTTAGGGCAGGCTGTGCAGTAGTAATGTTGGCTGGCCGGGATAGGGTTTCGCCGGGCGGAGTATCCCGCATGTGAGGACAGACTAGGAGAGCGGCAGTGCCGTACATCATCGCTGAACCGTGCGTTGACGTGAAGGACAAGGCGTGCATCGAGGAATGCCCCGTGGACTGCATCTACGAGGGTGGCCGCATGCTGTACATCCAACCGGACGAGTGCGTGGACTGTGGTGCGTGTGAACCGGTCTGCCCGGTGGAAGCCATCTTCTACGAAGACGACACCCCGGATCAGTGGGCCGGTTACGTCAACGCCAATGTCGACTTCTTCGACGATCTGGGTTCGCCGGGTGGCGCCACCAAGGTCGGCAAGGTCGACTACGACCCGCCGTTCATCGCCGCGCTGCCGCCGATGGCCAGCGAGTAGGACGAGCATTTGACCGCGCGTGGCCGGGTCAGCGCTCTGCTACCCGATTTCCCCTGGGACACCATCGCTTCCGTGAAGGCGAAGGCGGCGTCGCATCCGGACGGCATCGTCGACCTCTCGGTCGGGACACCGGTCGATCCGGTGGATCCGCTGATCCGCACGGCACTCTCGTCGGTGGCGGAGGTACCGGGCTACCCGACCACGCACGGTACGCCCGAATTGCGCGAAGCCGTTGTCGCGGCGCTGAAGCGGCGATTCGGGATCACGGGGGTGGACCCGGCGGCGGTGCTGCCGGCCATCGGCACCAAGGAGCTCATTGCCGGGCTGCCGCGGCTGCTCGGCCTGGGATCGCAGGATCTGGTCGTCATCCCCGAGGTCGCCTACCCGACCTACGAGGTGGGCGCGCTGCTCGCCGGGACTCGCTATGTGCGCGCCGACGGCACCACGCAGCTCGGCCCGGAGCGGCCCGCGCTGATCTTCCTCAACTCGCCGTCGAACCCGACCGGCAAGGTGCTGGGCGTCGACCACCTGCGCAAGGTGGTGCAGTTCGCCCGCGAGCGCGGGGCCATCGTCGCCTCCGACGAGTGCTACCTGGGGCTGGCCTGGGAGGGCCGCGCGGTGTCGATTCTCGACCCCGAGGTCAGCGACGGTGACCACACCGGCCTGCTCGCCATCCACTCGCTGTCCAAGACCTCGAATCTGGCCAGTTACCGGGCCGGTTTCGTGACCGGTGATCCGGAGCTCGTGGCGGAGCTGCTGGAGGTGCGCAAGCACTCCGGCATGATGCTGCCCTTCCCGATCCAGGCGGCCATGACCGCGGCCCTCGGCGATGACGCGCACGAGGTTCAGCAAAAGGATCGCTACCGGGCGCGGCGGGTCGTGCTGCGAGATGCCCTGCAGCGCGCGGGATTCCGGATCGACGACTCCGAGGCGGGTCTGTACCTGTGGTCGACGCGCGGCGAGGAATGCCGCACGACCCTGGATTGGCTGGCCGAGCGCGGCATCCTGGCGGCCCCGGGCGAGTTCTACGGCCCGCGCGGCAATCAGCATGTGCGCATTGCCCTTACCGCCACGGACGAACGAATCACCGCGGCCGCTGATCGTCTGACCAGCTGATTTCCCGTTACCACCGGGCCCGTGATAGCGTCTACGACGTTGCAAGGCCCGGTGGCCGAGCGATTGCAAGGCCCTGTGGCGCAGTTGGTTAGCGCGCCGCCCTGTCACGGCGGAGGTCGCGGGTTCGAGTCCCGTCAGGGTCGCACTGTCACTGTCCCGCCTCCCCGCGTATTTAGCGGGCGGCTGGGAGCCGTTCACTCTTGGCAACCCGTGCCGGCGGTTGGGTGCCGAAACCATTCTGGGCGTACCCGGGGAGTTACCCCCATCTCGCGAAATCAGTTGTCGTCTCCCTAATTTTGTTCAAAACTGACACACGTTCTCTTCACTACCTCTATAACAGGTTCTCATCGCAACTCGATGAGGAGTCTTTCAGTGCGTGGTCTGTCTTATGAAACCCCCGGTAAGAGTGTCTATGGCAGCAATGTCAGCCGACGTGGGTTCCTAGCTGCAACAGGTGTCATTCTGGGGGCGGCTGCGCTACTACCGAAGGCGCCCCTGGCCCGGGCACTACCCACGGGATCGATCAATGACGGTGACACGATGCCGGTTCTGGTCATCGGCACCGGCTACGGCGGCGCGGTCGCGGCGCTGCGGCTCGCGCAGGCCGGGCAGAACGTGGTCATGGTCGAGAAGGGCATGTCCTGGAGCCAGCCCGGGTCCGACGGCAAGGTCTTCTGCAACATGCTGAATCCGGACGGCCGGTCCTTCTGGCTGCGCACCGAGACCGACCAGCCGGTCAACCATTTCATGGGCGCGCCCTACAACAAGTCCATCTCCCGCTACACCGGTGTGCTGGATTCCGAGCAGTTCAGCGGGATCCGGATCTACCAGGGCCGCGGCGTGGGCGGCGGCTCGCTGGTCAACGGCGGTATGGCGGTGACGCCCAAGCAGGAGAACTTCGCCAGCATCCTGCCGTCGGTGGACGCCGGCTCGATGTACAGCACCTACTACCCGCGCGCCAATGCCGGGCTGAAGGTGAACAACATCGACCAGACCTGGTTCCAGGGCGCGGACTGCTATCAGTTCGCACGGGTCGGCATAAAGCAGGCGCAGCGGTCCGGGTTCGCGTACACCTTCGTGCCCAACGTCTACGACTTCAACTACATGAAGCAGGAGCAGGCCGGCACCGCCACGCGGTCGGCGCTCAACGCCGAGGTCATCTACGGCAACAACTACGGCAAGAACTCACTGGACAAGAGCTATCTGGCGGCGGCGTCGGGCACCGGCAAGGTGACCATCGTGCCGCAGCACGTGGTCACCATCGTGGCGCCGGCCAATGGCGGCGGCTACTCGGTGTCGATGAACCAGATCGACACCAGCGGCAATACCGTCAAGGCGAAAACCGTTACGGCGCAGAAGGTCTTCTTCGCGGCCGGCAGTGTCGGGACCAGCAAGCTGCTGGTTACCCAGAAGGCCACCGGCAAGCTGGGCAATCTGCCGGACTCGATCGGCGCCGGCTGGGGCAACAACGGCAATGTCATGGTGGCCCGGCAGAACCAGGCCTGGGACGCCACCGGCAGCCTGCAGTCCTGCATCCCCTGCGTCGGCATCGACAACTGGGCCGACAGCGGCGGCCCGGCCTTCGCGGAGGTATCGCCGTTCCCGGCCGGCATCGAGACCTTCGCCAGCCTGTACCTGGCCATCACCAAGAACCCGAATCGCGGCACCTTCTCCTACAACTCGGGATCCGGTGGCGTGGACCTGAACTGGCAGACCGCCTGGAACCAGCCGAGCATCGACGCCGCCAAGCGCATCTTCGACAAGATCAACAGCAAGGAAGGCACCATCTACCGGACCGACCTGTTCGGCGAATACAAGACCTGGGGCGACGATTTCGCCTACCACCCGCTCGGCGGCTGCGTGCTGAACGTGTCCACCGACAACTACGGGCGGCTCACCCAGTACCCGGGCCTGTACGTCATCGACGGCTCCCTGATTCCGGGCCTCACCACCGTCAACCCGTTCGTCACCATCACCGCACTCGCGGAACGCAATATCGAGACGATCATTTCGCAGGACTTCCACTGAGGAAGCGGCCCCGCCGACGGAGAAATTCCGTCGGCGGGGCCGACCGGGGCGTGTTCGTTCCGGTCGGGCAGCGGCGATCGCGTTAGCCTTGGATATGGACGCTGTCACGGTTGTCCCTGCTCCCGGCAATGAACCGGTGCACACCTACGCCCCCGGCAGCCGCGAACGCGAGCTGCTGGCCGGCAGGCTCGCCGCTCTCGCCGCCGACCCCGTGGATGTGCCGCTCGTCATCGGCGGCAAGCATCAGCCCGGCGGCGGCGAGCGGCACACCATCGTGATGCCGCACCGGCGTCGCCAGGCACTCGGGACCTACACCCACACCACCCACGACGACGCGCGCGCGGCCATCGCGGCGGCGACGGCCGCCGCGCCCGGCTGGCAGGCCATGCCTTTCGAGGAACGGGCCGCCATTCTGCTGCGGGCCGCCGACCTGCTGGCCGGGCCCTGGCGCGAGACCCTGGCCGCCGCCACCATGCTCGGCCAGTCGAAAACGGTGCAGCAGGCCGAAATCGACGCACCCTGCGAGCTGGTGGACTTCTGGCGCTTCAATGTCGCCTTCGCCCGGCAGATTCTCGCGGTTCAGCCGGAATCGGCGGCGGGCGTGTGGAATCGGATGGACTACCGGCCTCTGGAGGGCTTCGTCTACGCCATCACGCCGTTCAACTTCACCGCCATCGCCGGGAACCTGCCCACCGCGCCCGCGCTCATGGGCAATACCGTCGTCTGGAAACCTTCCTCGGCACAGACACTGTCGGCGTACTACACGATGAAGCTGCTGGAGGAGGCGGGCCTGCCGCCCGGGGTCATCAATATGGTGACCGGCAGCGGCGCGCAGCTCTCGGAGGTGGCGCTGGCCGATCCGCGGCTGGCGGGCATCCACTTCACCGGTTCCACCCGCACCTTCCAGTACCTGTGGCAGAGCGTCGGCTCGAATATCGGCCGCTACCACGGATATCCGCGGCTGGTGGGGGAGACCGGCGGGAAGGACTTCATCCTCGCCCACCCGTCCGCCGACCCGGATGCCTTGCGCACGGCCATGATTCGCGGCGCCTACGAATACCAGGGGCAGAAGTGCTCGGCCGCCTCGCGCGCCTATATCGCCCGGTCGGTGTGGCAGCGCATGGGGCAGGACTTCCTGTCCGAGGTGGAGTCGCTGACCTACGGCGATGTCGCCGATCTGTCGAATTTCGGTGGGGCCGTGATCGACAACCGCGCCTACGACAAGTGCGTGGCCGCCATCGAGAAGGCGAAGGACCGCGGGCTCACGGTCCCCGCGGGCGGTGGCTACGACGACAGCGAGGGCTGGTTCGTCCGGCCGACCGTGCTGCTCGGCGAGGATCCGGGCGACGATGCCTTCGCCACCGAGTACTTCGGGCCCATTCTGTCGGTGTACGTCTACGACGACAGCGCCCCCGACTCGTTCGCCGAGATCCTCGAGGTGGTGGACGGGACCTCGCCCTACGCACTCACCGGCGCGATCTTCGCCCGCGACCGCAAGGCCGTCGAAACCGCCTCGGACGCACTGCGGTTCGCCGCGGGCAACTTCTACATCAACGACAAGCCCACCGGTGCGGTGGTCGGGCAGCAGCCCTTCGGCGGGGCCCGCGCCTCCGGCACCGACGACAAGGCGGGCTCCTACCTCAACCTGCTGCGCTGGGTCGCGCCCCGCACGCTCAAGGAGACCTTCGTTCCACCCACCGACTACCGCTACCCCCACATGGAGACGCGATGAATCCGCTGCGGCCCGCGATTCTGGCCGCGGCCGGATCGTCGCGGATGAAGGACGCCGTCACCCGGGTGCCGGTCACCGCCGCGGTGGTCCGGCGGTTCGTGGCCGGGGAGACCCGGGCCGGGCTGGTCCCGGTGGCGCGTGAGCTGCTGGCGAGTGGCCGCGCGGTGAGTGTCGACTTCCTGGGCGAGTACACGACCGAGCGTGCCCAGGCCGATGCCGCGGTGGCGGAATACCTTTCGCTCATCGACGACCTGGCCGAGGCCGACCAGGTGATGCCCGGCGCGCACACCGACATCCCCCGGGTGGAGGTCTCGCTCAAGCTGTCGGCGCTCGGCCGGTCGCTGGGTCAGGACGGGCCGGCCATCGCCGCGGAGAACCTGCACAAGCTGTGCGCCAAGGCCGCCGAGCGGCACGTCTGGGTGACCGTCGACGCCGAGGACCACACCACCACCGCCGGCACCCTGGAGGCGGTCCGCCAGGCCCGCGCCGAATTCCCCTGGCTCGCCGTCGCTTTGCAGACCTACCTGCGTCAGGCCGAGGACCGCGCCCGCGACCTGGCCGCCGACGGCACCCGAGTCCGCCTCTGCAAGGGCGCGTACCAGGAACCGGCGACCGTCGCCTATCGGCGCCGCGCCGAGGTCGACGCCTCCTACCTGCGCTGCCTCGACGTCCTCTTTCGCCGCGCCTGGTACCCCATGATCGCCTCCCACGACCCGGCCATGATCGCCGCCGCCCTCGCCCTCTCCATCGAAAACCATCGCAACCCAGGCGATTTCGAGTTCCAGATGCTCTACGGCATCCGCGACGCCGAGCAGCGCCGCCTCGTCGCGGACGGCCACTCCCTGCGCGTCTACATCCCCTACGGCACCCAGTGGTACGGCTACCTCATGCGCCGCCTCGCCGAACGTCCCGCCAACCTCGGCTTCTTCCTTCGTGCCCTAGCTGACCGCGCCTGAGAATTCGCGGTCACGGGTTCGTTCCCGGGGCGCGCCAGGGCCGCACACTCGAGCGTGCGGTCCTGCTCTGGACGGAGTTTCAGGGGTGAAATCCCTGAGCGTCCGAGAGTTGGTTCAGACCAGGGGGCGGCCGAGGCGGCGGCGGAGGCGCATGTCGGCGAGGTAGAAGTTGTAGGGGAACAGGCGGATCGGGGTGGGCATGCGGGTCCAGATCGCGGAGATCAGGCGCAGGAAGCCGCCGAAGATGCGCTCGTCGCGGGCGGACCAGGTCATGGCCATCTCCTCGCGCAGGTGCGGCGGGAGCAGGGCGGTGACGATGAAGCGGTGCAGGCCACCCAGGGTGATCTGCAGGGGCCAGGGCAGCATCTTCAGGTCGGTGAGGTCGTTGAAGTACTTGCGGGTGGGAGCATCGATCGACTTGGTCGCGAGGTTCTCCTCCCAGTACACGTAGAACTCGTCGCGGGTGGCGGGCCACATCTCGGGACGCATCTGCAGGGTGGTGCCCAGCCGCGCGCAGTACTGGTAGAAGGCTTCCGCCAGTTCGGGATTCATGGGGCCGCGCATGCGGTGGTAGAGATCGTCGACGCCCCAGTAGAGGCAGGCCGCCACCCACAGCTGCAGCTCGGGGTCGAAGGCGTTGTACTTGACCGCACTGCCGGGCTTGGAGTGGACGCTGCGGTGCGAGCGGTTCACGGCCTCGCGGTAGTCGCGGCGGTCGTCGTCGTTCCCGAGCAGCGCGACCGACAGATAGGTGAGGGTGGTGCGCAGCCGCTTGATCGGGTGCAGCGTCACCTTGCCACTGTCGACGTCGCTCTCCATGACGCCGTAGGCGACGGGTTTCAGCGACAGCTGCATGACGACATTGGCCGCGCCGCCGAGGAAGGCCGCGACGCCGTCGATGTGCTCACGCACGGATTCCGGGGTCATCGGCTCGTAGGCCGGCGGGAACTCGTCGAACTTGCGCAGGGGGGCGGTCATCGTCGACTCGGCTCCTCGTCGTCACTCCTCACCTATGAGGAGAGTGTGAGAAATTTCGCCCCTCACCCTCTCATCGCAGGGTGGTCATGTCAATGTGCGAAGATTAGTGCCTCACCGTTTCTTTGCGACCGGAAAGGCCCGGACCATGGCCAAACTGGCCAAACTGCTGCCGCTCGTCCGCGGATCCGGCCCCGAGGATCACAACCAGGCCAAGGTCCTCGATGCCGCGCTGATGGCGTTCCTGGACTTCGGCATCAAACGCACCAGCATGGTGGAGGTCGCCCGCCGCGGCGGGCTCTCGCTGGCCACCCTCTACCGCCGATTCGCGGGCAAGAACGACCTCATCCAGGCCGTCGGCCTGCGTCAGGCTCGCCAGCTCGTCGAGGACATCGACGCCGCGGTGCAGGTTCCGGTCGAACGCGACGCCAGCGCCGAGGAGCAGATCACCGTGCTCTTCATCGCATTCATCGAGGGCCTGCGCGGCAATCAGCTGCTGGGCCGCCTGCTCAAGACCGAACCCGAGGTGGTACTGCCCTATCTGACCGTGCAGGGCGCGCCGGTCATCGAACTCGGCCGCGATTACCTTGCCGAGTTCATCGCCCGCCTGCAGGCGGAAGGCAAACTGCCGCAATACGATCCGCTGCCGCTGGCCGAGATGATCGCCCGCGCGGCGCTGTCGCTGGCGCTGACGCCGCAGACGGTCATTCCGCTCGACGATCCCGTCGCGCTGCGGCAGTTCGCTCGCGACCACATCATTCCCGGATTCCGGATCCTCTGACCCGCACCGGGTTTCACACCAGCCGCAGGCCCAGCCTGCGCCGCAGACGCATATCCGTGAGATAGACGTTCAGCGGGAAGGCCCGCAGTGACGGCGGCACGACCGATTCGGCCGCACCGGCCAGCCGCAGCATCCGGGCCAGTGCGCGGTCCTGCCGCGGCGTCCAGGTCATGCCCATCTCGTCGCGGAGATGCCGCGGCAGCAGGCCGGTCACGAAGAAGCGGTGGACGCCGCCGAAGGCCAGCTGGAACGGGCGGGGCAGCATCCTCAGGTCGATGAGATCCTCGAAGTAGGCCCGGATCTTGGGATCGATGCGGGTCTTGGCGAGGTTCTCGTCCCAATATCGGTCGAAGGCGGCGCGATCGGCGGGCCACATGTCCGGGCGCACCTGCAGCGTGGTGCCGAGCCTTGCGGCGTGGAGGTAGAAGGCGTCGGCGTCGTAGTCGTCCATGGGTCCGTGCATGCGCTCGTAGAGATCACGCGCACCCCAGTACAGGCAGGCCGCGACCCAGAGCTGCAGCCGGGGATCGAAGGCGTTGTACTTCACGGTGCTGTTCGTGTGGGACCGGACGTACTTGTGCACGGAATCGACGGCCTCCCGATAGGCCGCACGGTCTTCCTCGGTGCCCAGCAGGGCCACGGCCAGGTAGGTGAGGGTGGTGCGCAGCCGTTTGAGGGGATGGACCATGACATTCCCGGATTCCACCGGGCTCTCCACCACGCCGTATCCGACCGGCGGGTGGGAGAGCTGCATGATCACGTTCGCCGCCGCGCCGAAGAAGCCCGCCGCACCGTCCAGATAGTGGCGGACGTCGATCTCCGGTGCGGGGGCTGCGGATTCGGACCGGTCGTGCAGCGGCCTGGTCATCGTTGACCACATCCTCGGGTGAGAAAGTTATATAGAAACTTTCTTACCCACTCGGGTCACCTGTCAACCGGCTCGGCGGGTTCGCAAGCGATTCGTTGCCGTGCGGCTCCGGTAGCGTGGGCCCGTGTCGCCGCTGTTGCTGAGCTCGTTGAACCCGGCCGCCATCGCCGCCGGAGCCGATATCCCGGATGCCGTCACCATCGACGGGGAGACGTTGTCGCGCAGTGATCTGCTCGGCGCGGCCACCTCCGTCGCCGAACGCGTGGCCCAGGCGCGCCGGGTGGCCGTGCTGGCCGAACCGACCGCTACCACCGTGCTCGCCGTGGTGGGCTGCCTGATCGCCGGGGTGACCGTGGTGCCGGTGCCGCCGGACTCCGGCAGTGCGGAACTGGCGCACATCCTGCGGGATTCGGGTGCGCAGGCCTGGCTGGGCAAGGCTCCCGAGGGCTCCGATCTGCCGGTGATCCCGGTGCGCAAGCACGCACGGTCCTGGCATCGATACGCCGAACCCGCCGGGAAGGCAACGGCTTTCATCCTCTACACCTCCGGCACCACCGGCGCGCCGAAGGGCGTGATGCTCAGTCGCGACGCCATCGCGGCGGGCCTGGACGCGCTCATCGAGGCGTGGGGCTGGACCTCGAAAGATGTTCTGGTGCACGGTCTTCCGCTGTTCCACGTGCACGGCCTGATCCTCGGCGTGCTGGGCCCGCTGCGGGCCGGCAGCCCGCTCGTCCACACCGGTAGGCCCACCCCGAAGGCGTATGCCGACGCGCACGGCACCATGTACTTCGGCGTGCCCACCGTGTGGTCGCGAATCGTCGAAGATCCCGACGCCGCACGGGAATTGGCGAAGGCGAGGATCCTGATCTCCGGCAGCGCGCCGCTGCCCGTGCCGGTGTTCGAGCGGCTCGCCGAGCTCACCGGGCACGCTCCGATCGAGCGCTACGGCATGAGCGAAACCATGATCACCCTGTCCACCCGGCCCGACGGCGAACGCCGCCCGGGCTGGGTCGGGACCCCGGTGGCGGGCGTCGAGACCCGGCTGCGCGACGAGGCGGGCGACCCGGTGCCGCACGACGGGGAGAGCGTCGGCGGACTCCAGGTGCGCGGACCCATGCTCTTCGACGGCTATCTGAACAAGCCGGAGGTCACCGCCGAGAACTTCACCGCCGACGGCTGGTTCCGGACCGGCGACGTGGCTGTCATCGACGCCGAGGGCTTCCACCGCATCGTGGGCCGGGAATCGGTGGACCTCATCAAGTCCGGTGGCTACCGCATCGGCGCGGGCGAGATCGAGACCGCGCTGCTGGGGCATCCGGCGGTGGCCGAGACCGCGGTCGTCGGCGTCCCCGACGACGATCTGGGGCAGCGCATCGTCGCCTATGTCGTGCTCCGCCCCGGGGCGGGCGCGGCGATCGCCGACGAGCTCATCGCCCATGTGGCGGGCGAACTCTCGGTGCACAAGCGGCCGCGCGAGGTACGCGTGGTGGACGGCCTGCCGCGCAATGCCATGGGCAAGGTCCAGAAGAAACTGTTGTCTTGACCTCGAGTGCACTCGAGGTCCTACCGTGATCGGTATGACCGCATCGCTGTCGCCCGCCCAGATCGAGTACCTGAACAGCCAGCGACTGGGGCGGCTGGCCACCATCCGTCCGGACGGCTCACCGCAGAACAATCCGGTGGGCTTCCGCTACAACGCGGCCCTGGGCACCATCGACATCGGTGGGCTCGATCTGGGCGCGAGCCAGAAGTTCCGCAATCTGCTCAAGGAGGAGCGGGTCGCCTTCGTGGTCGACGATGTCCCCTCCGTCGATCCCTGGACGGTGCGGTGCCTCGAAATCCGCGGCACCGCGCAGGCGTTGCGGGACGTGGAGCCGTGGTACCCGGGCCTGTCCCCGGAGCTGATCCGCATCACCCCCGAACGGGTCATCGCCTTCGGCCTCTGACACCGGAGGTCCGGTGCTGGAGGTTTCGGGGCCGGGCCGGTGCAACTCCGGCGGCATCCCGTTCCCCGGCATGGACGGCTTCGCGGCGCTCTGGCGCGGCCTCTACCACTGAACGTGAAATGACGAAAACCCCTGCGGCGCAAGCCTGCAGGGGTTTTCGCGGCATTGAAGTCAGTCGTTGGCGTGCAGCGCCGCGTTCAGCTCGATGCCGGTGCCCTTGCGGGGCCGGACCTCGACCGCGCCGGTCAGCGAGTTGCGAATGAACAGCAGATTCGACTTGCCCGACAGCTCACCGGCCTTCACGACCGTGCCGTCCGGCAGCGCTACCTTGGTGCCGGCGGTGACGTACAGGCCCGCCTCCACCACGCAGTCGTCGCCGAGCGAGATGCCCAGGCCCGAGTTCGCGCCCAGCAGGCAGCGCTCACCGAGCGAGATGACCTGCTTGCCGCCGCCGGACAGGGTGCCCATGATGGATGCGCCGCCACCGACGTCGGAGCCGTCGCCGACCACCACACCGGCCGAGATCCGGCCCTCCACCATGGAATTGCCGAGCGTGCCGGCATTGAAGTTGACGAAGCCCTCGTGCATGACCGTGGTACCCGAGGCCAGGTGCGCGCCCAGCCGCACCCGGTCGGCGTCGGCGATGCGCACCCCCGACGGCAGCACGTAGTCGACCAGGCGCGGGAACTTGTCCACGCCGTACACCGTGACCGGTCCGCGGGCGCGCAGCTTCAGCCGGGTCAGCTCGAATTCCTCGTTGGAGCAGGGGCCGTGGTTCGTCCACACCACATTGGCCAGCAGGCCGAAGATGCCGTCCAGGTTCGCGCCGTGCGGGCGGATCAGCCGGTGCGAGATCAGGTGCAGACGCAGGTACGCGTCGTGCGTGTCGATCGGCGCGGAGGCCAGATCGGCGATGACGGTCCGCACCGCGACGATCTCCACGCGGCGTGCCTCGTCCGTGCCGACCGACGCGGCGAACTTCGCGAATTCGGGATCCGAGGCATCGAGCCGGACGGTGCCGACCTCGTCGGCGGAGAAGGTCCCGAGGCTGGGATACGGGTACCAGGTGTCCAGGACTGTGCCGTTGACGGTGACGGTGGCTAGGCCGACTGCAGATGCTCCCTGTGTACTCACGTCCCCCTACGTTACCGGGCTGTGAATTCATACCGCATGCGGTGCCGATTTGTGCCAACGCAGCGACCGTGCGGAGAACGGAGGTTATTCCTCCTTTATGGTGGATCAAGTGACCATCGATCTGAGTGCCGACCCCATTTCACTCACCGCCGCGCTCGTGGACATTCCGAGCGTGTCGAAGAACGAGAAGGTCATCGCCGACATCGTCGAAACGGCGCTGCACGAACAAACCACCGGATTCGAAATCCTGCGGCACGGCAATACCGTGCTGGCGCGCACCAATCGGGGGCTGCCCACTCGCGTCATTCTCGCCGGGCATCTGGACACCGTGCCCATCGCCGACAATGTCCCCGGCCACTTCGAGACCACCGCGGACGGCGAACAGCAGCTGTGGGGTTGCGGCAGCGTCGACATGAAGTCCGGTGACGCGGTATTCCTGCACCTGGCGGCCACCGTGGCCGATCCGGTCCACGACCTGACCCTGATCTTCTACGACTGCGAGGAGATCGCGGCCGAGTTCAACGGCCTGGGCCGCATCGAACGTGAACTGCCCGAGTGGCTCGCGGGCGATCTGGCCATTCTCGGCGAGCCCTCCGGCGGCTGGATCGAGGCGGGCTGCCAGGGCACCCTGCGGGTGCGGCTGACCACCTCCGGCGTGCGTGCGCACACCGCGCGAGCTTGGCTGGGGGACAACGCCATTCACCGCCTCGCCCCGATCCTGGAGCGGCTGGCCCGCTACGAGGCGCGCGCGGTCGAGATCGACGGCTGCACCTACCGGGAGGGCCTGTCCGCGGTCCGGGTGGAGGGCGGCGTGGCCGGCAATGTGGTGCCGGACGTGGCGACCGTGGACGTGAACTTCCGCTTCGCCCCCGACCGCACCCTGGAGCAGGCCACCGAGCACGTGCGCGAGGTATTCGCTGGTCTGGAACTGGATTTCGAGCGCACCGACGGCGCGCCCGGCGCCCTGCCCGGGCTGTCCAATCCGGCCGCCAAGGACCTCATCGAGATCGTGCACGCGCACGGCAGCGGCGGCGTCCGCGCCAAGTACGGCTGGACCGATGTCTCGCGGTTCGCCGCCCGCGGCATCCCGGCCGTCAATTTCGGCCCGGGCGACCCGAATCTGGCCCACAAGCGCGATGAGCACCTGCCCGTCGACCAGATCACCCAGGTGACGTCGATGCTGCGCAGTTACCTCACCGGCGCCAAAGGCTGAGTAGTTGTTCAACACCCCGCTGATCGAGCGACCGGCGGGGGTCACCCGCTCCCTGTACGGTTGGCTGCATGTCTGCTGACGCCGAGTACGAGGGTGTGCGCTCGCCCAAGACGCCACGATTTCGCGGGCCGATCATGCTGCGGCGGGATCGTAAGAAGGGCATAGGCACCACCGATCAGCATCTGCTGGACGAGCGCGGGCCGGCCGACTGGGTGCACACCGACCCCTGGCGCGTACTGCGCATCCAGGCCGAATTCGTCGAGGGCTTCGGCGCTTTGGCGGAGGCGCCGGCCGCGGTGGCGGTCTTCGGCTCCGCCCGCACCCCCGCCGAGTCGGCCGAGTATGAGGCCGGTATGGCCATCGGAAGTGCCTTGGCCCGAGCCGGTTTCGCGGTCATCACCGGCGGCGGACCGGGCGCCATGGAGGCGGCCAACCGGGGCGCCTCGGAGGCGGGCGGATACTCCATCGGCCTCGGTATCGAGCTGCCCTTCGAGCAGCACCTCAACGAGTGGGTCGACCTCGGCATCAACTTCCGGTACTTCTTCGCGCGCAAAACGATGTTCGTGAAGTACGCCCAGGCATTCGTCTGCCTCCCCGGCGGTTTCGGCACCCTCGACGAACTGTTCGAGGCGCTGACCCTGGTGCAGACCCGTAAGATCACCCGCTTCCCGATCATCCTGTTCGGCACCGAATACTGGGCGGGACTGATGGATTGGATGCGCGACTCACTGCTCGGCTCGGCCAAGGTCGCCCCCGGCGATCTGGGGCTGCTGCACATCACCGACAGCGTGGACGAGGTGGTGCGGATCGTGGTGGAGGCCGCGCAGGCGCGCCGCGAGCTGGACGAGGCGGGCGTGGAGGATCAGTGGTGAGCACCGCCTACGCGGTCTGCGTGTACTGCTCGGCCAGCGTGGACGATCCGGTCGCGCTGGATCTGGCCACCCGGGTGGGCGACGAGATCGGCCGTCGCGGTTGGCAATTGGTGTCCGGCGGCGGCAATGTGTCCATGATGGGCGCGGTCGCGCAGGCGGCCCGGGCCGCCGGGGCCAGGACCGTCGGGGTGATCCCCAAGAAGCTGGTGCACCGCGAGGTCGCCGACACCGACGCCGACGAGCTGATCGTCACCGACACCATGCGCGAGCGCAAACAGGTCATGGACGACCGCGCCGACGCCTTCCTGACCCTGCCCGGCGGCATCGGCACGCTCGAGGAACTCTTCGAGACCTGGACCGGGGCCTACCTGGGCGTGCACGCCAAGCCGGTGGTGGTGCTCGATCCGCAGGACCACTACGCGGGCCTGTTCGAGTGGGTCGAGGGGCTGCGGCTGCGCGGGTACGCGGGCCGCGAAGCGATCGATCGGGTGCTGGTGACCAAGGACTTCGACTCCGCTTTCGAGGCGCTGCGTCCCGGCCGTTGAGAAACCATCTGGTTTCACTCGACAAGATCGGGCGAATCGGTAAGGGTGGGCGGCGGGGGACGTGAGCGCGAGGAGCACAGCGAAGTGAATACCGATGTCCGTTCGACGGTGAGCCTGCTCGACCTGGTCCGCAGTCTGCCCGGCATGGCGATGCAGGCCCCCGGCATGCTCCGCAATGTCGTGCACATGCTGGTGAAATCCGGCGACAAGGCATCCATCGGGCTGTTCTTCCAGCGCGGCGCGGTCAGGCACCCGGACCGGCCCTTCCTGAAATTCGAAGGGCGCGTGTACACCTGGGGCGAGGCCAACTCCGAGGTCAACCGGTACGCGAAGGTGCTCGCCGCGCACGGGGTCGAGCGCGGCGACGTGGTGGGCATCCTGATGGTCAATCGCGCCGAGGCGCTGTTCACCGTGCTCGCCACCGTGAAACTCGGCGCCACCGCGGGCCTGCTCAACCACAATCAGCGGGACGTGGTGCTGCAGCACAGCTTCGGGCTGCTGAACTCGGTGCTGGACGTGGTCGGTGAGGAGTGCGCCGACGCCCTCGACACCCTCACCGAGGCCCGGCCCGCCCTGCTCTGGTCCGAGCAGCTGGCCGCCGAGGCCCGCACCGCCGACGCCTCGAATCCCGCTGTGACCGAACAGATCACCGCCGGGGAACGCGCCTACCTGATCTTCACCTCCGGCACCACCGGGCTGCCCAAGGCCAGCGTCATGACCCACCTGCGCTGGACCAAGTCCATGGCCGGCATCGGCGGCCTCGGCGTTCGGCTCGACGGCCGGGACACGCTGTACTGCTGTCTGCCGCTGTACCACAACAACGCGCTCACGGTGGCGCTGTCCGCGGTGATCGCGGGCGGCGCGACCTTCGCGCTGGGCCGCAAGTTCTCGGCCACCCGCTTCTGGGACGAGGCCATCGCCAACCAGGCCACCGCCTTCATCTACATCGGTGAGCTGTGCCGCTACCTGCTCAACCAGCCGGCCCGGCCCGCCGACCGCGCGCACACCGTCCGGCTCTGCGTCGGCAACGGCCTGCGGCCCGAGCTCTGGGACGAGTTCCAGCAGCGCTTCGGCATCGAGCGGATCGTCGAGTTCTACGGGGCCAGTGAGGGAAATGTCGCCTTCATCAACGCCTTCTCGGTTGCCCGGACCGCCGGCTTCACCCCGCTGCCCTTTGCCATCGTCGAATACGACGACGCCACCGGCAAGGCGTTGCGCCACCCGGACGGCCGCCTGCGCCGGGTGCCGCCGGGCGGGGTCGGGCTGCTGCTCGCCAAGGTCACCACGAGCTCGCCCTTCGACGGCTACACCGACGCGGCCGCCACCGAATCCAAGCTCGTGCGAGATGGTTTCGAGCCGGGCGACTGCTGGTTCGACACCGGCGACCTGGTGCGTGACCAGCGCTGGGGACACATCGCGTTCGTGGACCGCCTCGGCGACACCTTCCGCTGGAAGGGCGAGAACGTCGCCACCACCGAGGTCGAGGGCGCCTTCGACGGCATCGACTCGGTCACGCAGGCGGTCGTTTTCGGCGTTGACATCCCGGGCACCGACGGCAAGGCGGGCATGGCCGCTGTGACGCTGCACGAGGGTGGGCACTTCGACGGCAAGGTCGCCGCCAAGGTGCTCTACGACCACCTGCCGGCCTACGCCGTGCCGCTGTTCATCCGCGTGGTGCCGGAGCTGGAGCAGACCTCCACCTTCAAGAACCGGAAGGTGGAACTGCGCAAGCAGGGCTACACCCCCGACGACGAGAGCACCCTCTACGTCCTCGCGGGCCGCACCGAGGGCTACGTTCCCGCATACTCCGAATACGCCGCCGACGTGGCCGCGGGGCGCGCGCCCGGCAACTGAACAGCAGCCGGTCGGAGCCCAGTTCCGGTCGGCTGCCCAGCAGTGGCGCCACAGCCCTCGGTACAGTCGAGGGCATGTGTGCGCCGTTGCCGACATTGTGCGGGAAGCCGGTGGCGACGGATCGGGCGCTTGTCATGGCGATCGTGAACCGGACGCCGGACTCCTTCTATGACCGAGGCGCGACGTTCAGCGACGAGGCCGCCATGCGGGCCGTCGACAAGGCCGTCGCCGAGGGCGCGGATCTGGTCGATATCGGCGGGGTCAAGGCCGGTCCGGGCGCCGAGGTGGACAACATCGAGGAGGCTCGCCGGGTGGTGCCGTTCGTGGCGGCCATTCGCGAGCGCTACCCGGATCTGCTCATCAGCGTGGACACCTGGCGTGCCGACGTGGCCCGGGCCGCGGTCGCCGAGGGCGCGGATCTGATCAACGACACCTGGGCGGGGGCGGACCCGGATCTGGTCGGCGTCGCCGCCGAACTGGGCGTAGGAATTGTGTGCTCACACACCGGGGGTGCGATTCCGCGGACCCGTCCACACCGGGTCCGATACACGGATGTGGTGACCCAGGTCACCGAGACGGTGGTGGCCGCGGCCGAAAATGCTGCGGCGGCAGGGGTGGCCAAGGACTCGATTTTGATCGATCCGACCCATGATTTCGGCAAAAACACCTATCACGGGCTCGAATTGTTGCGTGCGATAGACGTTCTTGTGAAAACCGGATGGCCCGTCTTGATGGCGCTGAGCAATAAGGATTTCATCGGAGAGACTCTTGGTGTCGTCGAGCTGTCCGAACGATTGGAGGGCACATTGGCAGCGACTGCTTGGTCGGCCGCCGCGGGTGCTCGCGTCTTTCGAGTGCACGAGGTGGCTCACACCCGCCGGGTGGTGGACATGATCGCCGCCATCCAGGGTCACCGCCCACCCGCCCGTACCCTGCGAGGTCTCGCATGAAAACAGACTGGGTGAACACCAACACCTTCGACAGCCCCGACTGGACGGTAGCGGAACTCACCGCCGCCAAGGGCGACCGCACCGTCTCGGTGGTGCTGCCCGCCCTCAACGAGGAAGCCACCGTCGCCGCCGTGGTGGCCAGCATCCGGCCCCTGCTCGGCACGCTGGTGGACGAACTCGTCGTCCTCGACTCCGGGTCCACCGACGCCACCGCCGCCCGTGCACAGGCGGCCGGAGCCACCGTGGTGACCCGCGAACAAGCCGTCCCCGAACTCGACCCCGTCCCCGGCAAGGGCGAATGCCTGTGGCGCTCGCTGGCAGTCACCAGCGGCGACATCATCGCCTTCGTGGACTCCGACCTCATCGACCCCGACCCCAACTTCGTCCCCAGGCTGCTGGGCCCGCTGCTCACCGTCGACGGGATGCACCTGGTCAAGGCGTACTACCGCCGCCCGCTGCGCACCGGCGAATCGGTGGACCACCACGGCGGCGGCCGCGTCACCGAACTGGTGGCCCGCCCGCTGCTGGCCGCGCTGCGGCCCGAACTGTCGAATGTGCTGCAGCCCTTGGGCGGTGAGTACGCCGGCACCCGCGAACTGCTCACCTCGGTACCGTTCGCGCCGGGCTACGGCGTCGAAATCGGCCTGCTGCTCGACACTTACGACCTGCTGGGCCTGTCCAGCATCGGCCAGGTCAATCTCGGCGTCCGCCAGCACCGCAACCGCCCGCTGGCCGACCTGGGCGTCATGAGCCGCCAGATCCTGGGCACCGTCCTGGGCCGCAGCGGAATTCAGGACTCCGGCGCGGCCCTGACCCAGTTCCCCATGGTCGCAGGCGAATTCATCGCCCACGCCACCGAAGTCTCGCTGGCCGACCGGCCCCCGATGAACACCCTCCGCCCGGAGGAGGCCGCCGCCTGACCTCGAGGGGCCGGGCGACGGCGCACTGCCCTCGCCCGCGCCGCCTCGCTGGATTCCGTTGCGCGCCATCATGCCGGCCATGCATCCGGCTAGCGGTCGTGGCGGTAGATCGGCGTCAGCAGGTCGGCCTCGATCGGTTCGCCGGTGGAGCGGTCGTACCGGACGCCGACCACCGCCGAGAACGGATGCGTGCTCGCGCGCTCGTGCAGGGTCGCGAGTCTGGTTGCCAGCAACCGGATCGCGCCCAGCGAGGCGGGCGGATGCAGGCCGTCGATGACCAGCACGCTGCCCTTGCCGTCCGGGCGGGGGAGGCGGGCCAGGTAGGCGATGTCGTAGGGCTCGGTGCCGCCCGGGCGGTAGACGCGGCGGGCGGCCCGGTCCTCGATGCCCCGGCGTACCCGCCCGGCGCGCGCCACCGTGCGGCGCAGGCGCGGGTCCGCGGCCACGAGATACCGCAGACTGGGCGACAATTCGGGCCCGCCGAGCACGATCAGGCCGTCCCGGTCGAGGTCGAGCGGGCGGCCCGGCAGGAAGCGCTGGACATTGGCGGTGAAGCCGAGTTCGCGCAGTAGCTCGACCAGCCGGTGCGGCGCCGCGGCATCGGGCGCACCCACGAGGGCGATGGCGCGCGTCGTGCTGCGGACGTCCGGGGTGAGGATGGTGAGCGGTCCATGCCCGAAGAACAGACCTTCCGGTACTGGCCCTTGCGTACTCACCTGGTGGATGCGGGCGCGGGAAAGTCCCGCGGCCGCACCTATTCTCGCGAACGTCCAGCCCTCGGCATGCAGTTCGCGGATGACGGCGCGGCGGATGCGAGTCAGCTCATTGATCTGCTGCTGCGCGGCTGCCACGCCTTCGGTGGCGGCTTTCAGGCGTTCGACCTTGTCCTCGATCGCGAATACCCGGGCCACCTCGTCGGCCGACATGTGCGCAGTCTAGATAGCTGGACAGCATCATGCGTCAAGTCCGGTCGACATATTTGATCTCAGGTGGCGTCCGGATCCACCGGCGGACGTTCGTTGCGCTCCAGCGGTTTTTGTTCCTTCGGCATCGAAATCGGTCCGGATCCGCTGTTGGTGTAACCGTTTCCGCTGTTCGGGGAGCTCACCGGCTTGTCGAAACTGGTCAGGTCGTTGAAGCTGTTCAGGATCGAGTCGTCCCCGTCGAGCAGGTGTTTGGTGACCATGGATCGCGGATTCATACTGCGCAGTTCGTTCAACTGCTCCAACGGTTTCCGGATCTCGTCGAATTCCGGACCGAGCTCATCGCGCAATTGCTGAGTCGCGCCGGTGGCGTAATCGCGTGCCTGTTTCAGGGCGTGCGCGGTCCAGCGAACGGCGCCGGGCAGACGCTCCGGACCCAGAATCACAAGTGCGGCGACGAGCAGAATGAGCATCTCGCCCCAGCCGATATTGCTGAACACAGTACTTATTTTGCCTTCCGCTTCACTCCAGGCGGTTCGCGGCCCTGTTACCCCGGTCTTCCCTCCTCCGCTGCGCTCCCCCGCTCCGTCAGTCCAGACCGGGGCGGGCCGCGAACTCTGGGTTCGTTCTATTTTTCAGGTGAGGTCCATCAGTCCTATTTTTCAGGCGCGGTCCATCAGTCCGACTCCAGGGTGACCGGGACATCGACCTCGCGGCCGTCGCGAATCAGGCGCACCGTCACGGTCTGCCCGATCTCGTGCGACTGCACCGCAACCGTCAGTTCCTCCGGACCCGACACATCGCGGTCCCCGACCTTCACGATCACGTCGCCCTCCACGATGCCCGCCTTGGCCGCCGGGCTACCGGCCTGCACATCGGCCACCGCCGCGCCGCTCATCACGTCATTGGCGACGATCTTGGTCTTGGCGCTGACTCCCAGCCGCGGGTGGTGCACCGAGCCGTCCCGGATCAGCGCCTGCGAGATCCGCTTGACCTGATCCACCGGAATCGCGAAGCCCAGGCCCACCGAACCGCCGCTCTCCGACTTGATGGCGGAGTTGATGCCGATCAGCCGGCCCTGCATGTCCACCAGCGCGCCACCGGAGTTGCCGTGGTTGATGGCCGCGTCGGTCTGCACGGCGTCCAGGGTGGCATCGGTGTCGGTGCCCTCGCCGCCCACCTTCACCGGCCGGTGCAGCGCCGACACGATGCCGGAGGTGACCGTCTTCTCCAGGCCCAGCGGCGAACCCAGGGCCAGCACGTCATCGCCGACCTGCACGTCATTGGAATTGCCGAGCTGGATCACCGCGAGGTTCTTCACATCGACCTTGAGCACCGCCAGGTCCGACTTGGTGTCGCGGCCCACGATCTGGGTCGGCACCCGCGAGCCGTCGGAGAACACCACATCCAGCTTGGCCTTACCCGACTTGTCATTGGCGGCCAGCGAGATCACGTGGTTGTTGGTGACGATGTAGCCGGCCCCGTCGATCACCACGCCGGACCCCGTGGACCCGGTGTCGCCCAGCCACGCCCGGACGGTGACCACCGCGGGCATGACGGCATTGACGACCTTGGTGATCTGGTTGTGCGATTCGACGGCCGCGGGCGCGGACTGCAGCGCCACCTTGCGGGAGGTCAGCGCGGAGGTCGACGAGCCGGTGAACGCCCCGACGAACCCGCCGAGCAAACCGATGACCGCCGCGATGACCGCGAGCAGCGCCAGCGCCTGCCAGGACACCCGGCCACCGAACAGCACCTCCCGCGCACCCAGCTTGGGTCCGGGCGTCAGCGCCTGCGGCCGGGTCTGCGCCACGGCCGGAGTGCCCAGGCGCGCGGCCGAATTCGGATCCCGCCACGGGTCGGCGGGCGCGGCCGGGGCGGTCGTCTCGGTCTTTGCCTCCGGGTCCCGCTGCAGCAGGTCGGTCGAACCCACCGGCCGACCGAACGCCTCCGCCAGCACCGCGTCCGGCGGGCGATTCCGAATCTCGGTATCCCCCTGCGGCGCCGCCCCCGCGGCACCCGCCGGCCGCGCCGCGAACGAGCCGTGCTGACCGTTCGGGCGGCGGAACGCACGCGCGGTGTGAGTGTCCACATGCGGCCGCAGGACCGGCCGCGGCCCCAGCACCGGTGCGTCCGACGGCCTCAGGTTCCCCCGATTGGCCGCCGAATCGGAAACCGCATCCCGCTCGGGCCCCGGGCCCGTGTTCTTCGATTCGGTGGTCACGCTATGGACTCTACTTGCGCCACCACGAGGTCCACCGCCTGCTGTCGAACGAATCTTGGCGCAGGCCGAAGGAACTCATGCCGCGCGCCAGCGGGCCCCGATCGCGGTCGGCGGGGTCGGGAGTCTGGTGATTGCCGCACTCCTGCAGCAACGCCCGCGGAATCCGGCTCAGCGTGTCGTGCAGGCTCAGCGGCGCGGAGATCTGATCCGAGGACTGCCGCAGCGCGATCCGGGCCTGCTGCTGGGCATCCACCTCGGCCGCGCACTCGCGGCACACGGAAATATGGTGGGCGGCACGCAGGTACGCGTTCATCCGCAGCTCGCCGTCCACATAGGCGGCGATGGCCTCACTGGCCAGATGCTCGGTGGGGGCGAAACGCGGGGGACGACGGTGCGGTCGGTCCTCGCCACTCATACGCTGCACACCCTTCCGGACGACTCGAGCTGTTCGGGCGACACCTGCCCGCGGGCGTGGTGTCCAGGAAGCGCGGGCGCAGTGCCCGCGGCTCACCCGACGTTTTCGGTCGCGGCGAATCGCCGCTCAATCCCATTATGCTCGAGGTGCTCGCGCAGTGCCTGACGTCCTCGGTGGATGCGGCTGCGCACGGTACCCAGCTTGACGCCCAGCGTCGCGCCGATCTCCTCGTACGACAGACCTTCGATGTCACAGAGCACCACCGCGGCACGGAACTCCGGGGCCAGCGAGTCCAGCGCGGACTGCAGATCCGGATCCAGGTTGGCGTCGTGATAGGCCTGCTCGGGACCCGGACCCTCGGAGGGCACCCGGTCGTAGTCCTCCGGCAGCGCCTCCATGCGGATGCGGTTGCGGCGGCGGACCATGTCCAGGAACAGGTTCGTGGTGATGCGGTGCAGCCAGCCCTCGAAGGTGCCGGGCTGATAGTTCTGCAGGGACCGGAAGACCCGGATGAAGGTTTCCTGGGTCAGATCCTCGGCGTCCTGCGGATCACCGGTGAGGCGGTAGGCCAGGCGATACACGCGATCAGCGTGCTCGCGGACCAGCTCGTCCCAGGTCGGCATCACGGAGCGATCGCCGGTGGCGTCGAAGGCTGCGGTGCCGGACAGGGCGGCCTCGTCATCGGCGGGGGACAGGAGAAGGTCGCTGTCCAGCGTGGTGTCGCTGTCCAGCGGCTTGATCTGCGGGTGCAGAGTGTTGGCGTGTTCACGCGCCGCGTCGACCATGTGGATGGGGTTACCTCCTACTCGGGACCGTGGACCCGGTATCGGGGACAACCAATCTGCTGGATCAGCTGTTCCCGATTCCGAGCCAGCGGTCGCTGGCCTGGCGTGAGCATTACTCTGGTCGGTCGTGATGTGGCCGCTGTATGCAGAGGCTGAGGGACACCTGAGAAAAATCGCCACACCGGCCGGTCACCGCCACGCCTTACCGGTGTATCGCCATTAGCCTCTACTTCGTGAGCCAGACTCCCGCGGCACAGAACCTGCAGCGCAACCTCGCCTACGTGGAGGAATCCGTCGCCGAGGACGACATCCTCGTCGGTGCGCGCGAGCGCGCCCTCGAACTCGGCGCGGCCCCGGTCGCGCCTGCGGTCGGCGCGCTGCTCAGCATGTATTCCCAGCTGCTGGGGGCGCGGGCCGTGGTCGAGGTCGGCACCGGGGCCGGGGTGAGCGGGCTGTGGCTGCTGGACGGCATGCGCGAGGACGGCACCCTGACCACCATCGACTCCGAGCCCGAGCATCAGCGCGCGGCCCGTGAGGCGTTCCGGTCGGCCGAGATCGCGCCGGCGCGCACCCGGCTCATCAACGGGCGGGCCCTGGATGTGCTGCCGCGGCTCGCCGATGGGGCCTACGACCTGGTCTTCATCGATGCCGCGCCGCTCGAGCACCCGCAGTATGTGGAGCAGGCGGTGCGGCTGCTGCGGGACGGCGGCGCGATCCTGCTGCACAATGCCCTGCTCGGGGGCCGGGTCCCGGACCCCGCCCAGCGCGACCCGCAGACCATGGCCGTGCGGGCGGCGACCCGCGCGATCGCCGAGGATCCGGACCTGACGAGTGTGCTGATCCCGGTCGGCGACGGGCTGCTCTGCGCTGCGCGCGGGTGAATTCAGCGCTGCGCGCACGTGAGATTCTGCGCTGCGCGCGGGTGAAAACTCAACGCCCGGTGTGGAATTCGATTCCATCGTGGCGTTCCGCGCGGCGATAGTCCGCGTGGCAACAACTGCGTTAAAAGAGCTTTCCCGGCGCGGAAATTCTCCGGTGACGAAGTGCCCGGACGTCTGGATTTCGTAAATCCTCGCGACTCGAGCCGAAAGCCCCTTGCCCTCCGCTTGAACGCGTGTTTAAGATATTAAACATGCGTTCAACCGACGATCTGACAACCCGGGCCCGGATTCGCGACGCCGCGATCACCGTGTTCGGGGAGCAAGGGTTCGGGGTCGGCGTGCGGGCCATCGCGGCCGCGGCGGGAGTCTCTGCCGGGCTGGTCAATCACCATTTCGGGTCCAAGGACGGGCTGCGGGAGGCGTGTGACGAGTGGGTCCGGGAGACGATCCGGGCCGCCAAGATGGAGTACATCGAGAACCCCTCGCCCGGCGGGCTCATGCGCCAGCTGGCCGAGATCGAGGAGTTCGCCCCGGGCATGGCCTACCTGATGCGCAGCTTTCAGGCGGGCGGGTCGCTGATGAAGACCTTCTTCGAGCACATGGTCGAGGACACCGAGCAGTACCTGCGCGCGGGCGTCGCGGGCGGGTCCATCAAGCCGATGCGCGACGTGCGGGCCACCGCGCGTTACGTGGCCACCAACAACGGCGGCGGCATGATGATGTTCCTGCAGCTCTACGCCGCCGAACAGCCGGGTCCCATCGACTTCCGCAAGGCGCTGCGCGAATACGCCGACCGGATGATGCTGCCCGCGCTGGAGATCTACACCCACGGCATGCTCACCGATTCCACGGCGCTGGACGCATTGACCAGTACTGCGCAATAACCCATCAACGTCGTTTTCCTACAAGGAGATTCGATGAACGTTCCTGCCAATCCCGTGATCGAAGTCCGGGATCTGCACAAGAACTTCGGGCAGGTGCGAGCCCTGGACGGTCTCGACCTCGAGGTCGCCGAGGGTGAGGTGCACGGTTTCCTCGGTCCGAACGGGGCCGGGAAGTCCACCACCATCCGCATCCTGCTGGGCATCCTGTCGCGCACCTCCGGTGAGGCCGTGGTGCTGGGCCGGGATCCGTGGACGGACGCGGTCGCTCTGCACCGCGACATCGCCTATGTCCCGGGCGATGTCACGCTGTGGCCGTCGCTGTCCGGCGGTGAGACCATCGATCTGCTGGCCCGCATGCGCGGCGGGATCGATCAGGATCGCCGCGCCGAGCTGATCGAGCGTTTCGAGCTGGATCCGGGCAAGAAGGCGCGCACCTATTCCAAGGGCAACCGGCAGAAAGTGGCTCTGGTGTCGGCGTTCTCGTCGAACGCCCGGCTGTTCCTGCTGGACGAGCCGACCTCGGGCCTGGATCCACTGATGGAGCAGGTGTTCAACGAGTGCGTGGCCGAGGCGGTGGCGCGCGGCACCACGGTACTGCTGTCCAGCCACATTCTGTCCGAGGTGGAGCGGCTGTGTGAGCGGGTGACGATCATCCGGGCGGGCAAGACCGTCGAGACCGGCACGCTGGCCGAGATGCGGCATCTCTCGCGCACCTCCATCACCGCCGAAATGATCGGCAGCCCAGGCGATCTCAGTCGCATCCCGGGAGTCGAGGACATCAGCGTCGAGGGCAATACCCTGCACGCCCAGGTGGACAGTGAACACCTGGGTGAGTTGATCCGGGTGCTCGGCGACGCCGGTGTGCGCAGCCTGGTCAGCCAGCCGCCGACGCTGGAAGAGCTGTTCCTGCGCCATTATTCGCTCGATGGTCGGGCTCCGGCCGACGAGCGCGAGCGGGTGTCGAAATGACCGCGGTCACCGCCACCGCGCCCCGCGCGTTCGAAACGCCGTCATTCGCGGGGGATTTCACCGGGACCTGGCAGCTGCTGCGGCTGTATCTGCGGCGCGACCGGATCATTCTGCCGCTGTGGGTGCTGTTGCTGTCGCTGCCGCTGGGCAGCGTGTACATCAAGAGCCTCGAGAAGATCTACCACACGCCCGCCGACTTCCAAGGCTTCGCCGACGGCATCCTGTCGAACCCTGCCGAACTGGCGATGTACGGGCCGATCTACAACACCAGCCTCGGCGCCTCGGGCGTCTGGAAGGCCGGGATGTTCTTCACGCTCATCGGCGTGGCCACCATCCTGACCGTCATCCGGCACACCCGGGCCGACGAGGAGACCGGGCGTACCGAACTGCTGGCCTCGACGCGGGTCGGGCGGTTCGCCGGACTGACCGCGGCGCTGATCGTGGCCTACGGTGGCGCGCTGGCCACCGGGCTGATCGGATTCGCCAGCATCGCGAGCACTTCCGTGCCGCGCTCCGGCTCGCTGGCCTTCGGTCTGGCGCTGGCCGGGTCGGGCATCGTGTTCGCGTCGGTGGCCGCGATCGCCGCCCAGCTGTCGGCCAGCGCCCGCGTGGCGCGCGGTATCGCCTTCGCGGTGCTGGGCGTGACGTACACGCTGCGCGCGGTCGGTGACGTGCGTGCCGCGGCGGGCCCGACCAGCCCGCTCACCTGGCTGGCCCCGCAGGGCTGGTCACTGCAGGTGCGGGCGTTCGCGGGCGATCACTTCGCGGTGCTGCTGCTGCACCTGCTCACCGCGACCGTGCTGACCGTCATCGCGTATTACCTACTGGCGCACCGGGATACCGGTGCCGGCCTGATCGCGGAGCGGCCGGGCGCACTCGCGGCCGGGCCCGCGCTGGGCAGCCCGCTCGGTCTCGCCTGGCGGCTGCAGCGCGGGACGCTGCTGGCCTGGACGGTCGGACTCGGGCTGTACGGGTTGATGATCGGCAGCGTGACGAACGGCGTCGGCAAGCAGCTGGGCAGCAGCCAGACCATTCGCGATCTGATCACCCGCATGGGCGGTTCCGAATCGCTGGAGAAGTCGCTGATCAGCTACGCGTTCACCATGGTCGCGCTGGGTGCGGCGGCCTACTCGGTGTCGGCGGCGCTGCGGCTGCACTCCGAGGAGAGCACCGCGCACGCGGAAGCCGTGCTCACCGGCGCGGTCTCCCGAACCCGTTGGGTGGCTTCGCATCTGACGTTCGCCCTGCTCGGACCCGCACTGGCGCTCGCGGTATCGGGCCTGCTCGGCGGCCTGATCTACGGTCGCGCCGCCGGTGACGTCGGTCAGAAGACCGGTCAGGTGCTCGGGGCCGCGCTGGTGCAGGTGCCCGCGGTGTGGACCTTCACCGCCATCACCGTCCTGTTGTTCGGTCTGCTGCCACGCTGGTCGACCGTGGCGTGGGGTTTCCTCACCGCCGCCATCGCGGTCTTCCTGCTGGGCTCGCTCGCGGGCGCACCCCAGTGGTTCCGCGATCTGAACCCGTTCGAGCACGCCCCGAAGGTGCCCGGCGAGGCGTTCACCGCCACCCCGCTGGTGGTGCTCGTGCTCGTGGACGTGGCATTGATCACGGTGGGGCTCATGGCATTCCGCCGCCGCGATCTCCGATCCGCCTAGCGCGACACCCCCGCGAACGCCCGCGCCGGACCGCCGGTGCGGGCGTTCGCTGTGACCCGGTGTGCCGGGTGGTCCCGATTCCGTTGCCGGCGAATCCCCAGTTGCCGGTGCGGGTACGGCGATCGGGCGGGGTGGGCGGTGCAAGGGCAGTGCTGAGGTCTGGATTCGGCCGGTGACGCGGTGGTACAGCAGAGGGGGATCGATTTTTGCTAGGAGGTGGGGGATATGTTCGAGGGACTGGCCCTCGGGGTACACCTACCGGCCGGATGGCTCTGGCCCGCACTGGTTTTCTTCGGCGGCATCATCTGCCTGGGGCTGCTGGTACTGCTACTGATCAGCGGAGCTCGTTTCGACGACCACGCGTCGCGGTACATGCCCACGACGACCAGTACGTGTGAACCGTTCTGCGGTGCACGTACTCCGGTGCCCGGATATCCGAACTGAACGGTCGTATCGAGGTTTCCGGACCGTCGGCGCGGATACTCCACGGAAATAGTTCGACGAGTGGGGGTACCCATGGCGCAGCGGATCCCGGCCGTGGTCGGGTTGTACTTCCGCGAGGCCGGGCAGTGGCGGCGCATCGCCGAATTCCGGCTCGCCGCGGACGGTCGCGCCACCTTCCGGACGGTGGACCCGGTCGAAGGACTGGTCGCCCGCGTCTGGTACCACCAGGGCGTCGACATTCTCGGCGAGAACCGCACCGTGCTGCCCGAGGACGGCGCGTCCTTCCTGCGAGCGCTGCTGCAGCCGTTCGGTTTTCGCGACTACTGGTTCCGCGACGACAGTTCGCCGCGCAGCGGGCGCAGCCGCACCGGGCACGCGGTCTCGCGGAGCGCGGCCGCGGTACGCCCGGACGCCTGCGACAAGGACTGCGCGGCAGCGGAGCCGGATTGCCGGTGCGCCGGGGATCGAGCGCCGGCCGATGTCACTCCGCAGCCGCACGAGGAGCGGTCGCACCGTCCGGTGTCCCGGCCCGCCGCCTGGCGGCTGCTGGACGCGGACATCCTCCGATTCTGAAGCGCCGCACCGGATCCGCTACAGGCTGTTGGCCAGCAGCGCGTACTGCGCGGCCGCCTTCTTCTGGGCGTCGGAATCATTGGTCCCGTTCACCACGCCCACGTACTGCTTGTAGCTGACGTAGCAGCGGCTCGGCGACTTGTCCGAGGTGCGGTGCACGCACTTGACGTCGGGCACCTTGTCCGGCCCGCTGGTCGTGGATTCCTGCAGGTTGCTGATCATGCCGGTCACGAAATCCGCGCTCGCCTTGCCATCTCGCAGCCGGATGACGAAATTACCATCGGCACTGGACATTTCGTCGGCGCCGCCATCGGACACCAGCTTGGTCCAGTAGGCCATGTCGTCGGAGGGCAGGATGAGCCAATTGGCCGGGAACACCGCGAAATTGTCGGGGTCGACGGTCCTGTGGTCACGATCGGTCACCAGGGTGCGGGCCAGCAGGCGATCGGGATCGACCGGCAGCTGCGAGATCTGGTCGTTCGGGGTCTCCTGGAAGGCGTCCAGCGTCGGGACCTGGGCGTCGAGGGTCTTCTTGGCCCAGGACAGCAGATCCTTCTGATCGGCGCTGGGGCGCAGGATGAACAGCGAGATCACGAAGTCCTTGCGCGCCATGGTCAATCCGATGTTCGGCACGCCCGGCCGCCAGTGCGCGTAGGCGTCCGGGTAGTCGGGCAGGGTGAGCTTCTGGTTCACGTTCAGCGCGACATTGAAGTCGGCGTCCTCGAGTTCGCGGGCGGCCAGCTTGGCATTGTCGGCGGACGGGAAGCGCAGCACGCGGGTGGTGATGGTGGTGCCGTTCGGATCCGGATTGTCGTTGACGTCCTCGCGGTCCGAGCCGCTGGCCGCGAAACCGGCCACGAAGCCGCGGTTGGTCAGCACGCCCTTGACCGCGGAGGACAGGTGGCTGACATTCACCACATCGTCGACCGTGGACAGCACCACGCCGCCGCGGCCGATATTGAGATGGGAGTCGATCTTCACCGCCGGGGCGACGGCCGCGGTCATGCGGATGCCCTCGAGGGTGTTGCCCTTGCCACCGTTGTTGCGGTCGTAGGCGTAGCGGTTCACCGGATAGGACCCGGTGTCCAGGGTGCGGACATCCAGCTCACCGGGAACCGGGGTGCCGGACCTACCGCATCCGGACAGCAGGGCGGTCAAGGTGAGGCAGGTGACGGCGGTGACGACACGTCCCGGACGGCGCATGGTGATCCCTCCCGCGCGGCCCGTCGGCGGCGGCGCTCCATGCACAGATTTTCGGACCAGCATCGGCCGGATGTCCACTCTTATCCGTGTCGCTCGCCCGGCCGGATGGACTGAAATGCCTGGTAGTCAGACCCAGATGCCCTTGCCGACGGTCACCACGCCGCCATTGCTCACCGCGAAACGCTCCCGATCCCGGTCCAGATCCACACCGATGATCTCGCCCTCCGTCACCACCACGTTCTTGTCCAGAATGGCGTGCCGCACCACCGCGCCCCGGCCGATCCGCGCGCCCGGCATGAGCACACTGCCCTCCACCGTCGCACCGTCCTCCACCAGCACATTCGAGAACAGCACCGAATTGCGCACCGTCGCCGCCGACAGAATGCTGCCCGCGCCCACGATCGACTCCTGGGCCAGGCCGCCGCGGCCGAACTTGGCGGGCGGCAGATTCTCGGCCGCACCGCGAATCGGCCAGTGCTTGTTGTAGAGATCGAAGACCGGATCCACCGACACCAGATCCATGTGCGCCTCGTAGAAGGCGTCGATGGTGCCGACATCGCGCCAGTAACCGCGGCTGCGCTCGGTCGCGCCGGGCACCACATTGGTGGAGAAGTCGTAGACCGCGGCCGCGCCCGACCGCACCAGGCTCGGAATGATGTCGCCGCCCATGTCGTGGTCGGAGTCGTTGTCGTCGGCGTCGGCGCGAATGGCGTCCACCAGCACCTTGGTGCTGAACACGTAGTTGCCCATGGAGGCGAAGGTGACATTCGGATCGTCGGGGGTACCGGGCGGATGCACCGGCTTCTCCAGAAAGCCGATGATGCGGCCGGATTCGTCGGAATCGATGCAGCCGAAGGCGCTCGCCGTACTGCGCGGCACCCGGATGCCCGCCACCGTCACGCCCGCCCCGGAGTCGATGTGCGCCTGCACCATCTGCTCCGGATCCATCCGGTACACGTGGTCCGCGCCGAAGACCACGATGTACTCCGGGTCCTCGTCGTAGATCAGGTTCAGCGACTGCATGATCGCGTCCGCGCTGCCGGTGTACCAGCGCGGGCCCAGCCGCTGCTGCGCCGGCACCGGGGTGATGTACTCCCCGCCGAAGCCCGACAGCCGCCAGGTCTGGGAGATGTGCCGATCCAGCGAATGCGACTTGTACTGCGTCAGTACGCAAATGCGCAGGTAACCCGCATTCACCAGATTCGACAGCACGAAGTCGATGAGCCGGTACGCGCCGCCGAAGGGAACCGCGGGCTTGGCGCGGTCCTTGGTGAGCGGAAAGAGTCGCTTGCCCTCGCCACCGGCGAGCACGATCCCGAGTACGTGCGGCTGGCTCCTCACACCCCTGAAACTACCGGTTGTGCCCGAACACGGAATGTCCAGCTGGTGCCGTGTTCATCGCGATCTCGCGGGCCACCTCGATTGGTTAGCCCGCGAGCTAACGTTTAGTTTGGACCGGTGAGTTACCGCGCGGACGGAGCTCGCGGACTGCGAGTGGCCCTGATGACCCGCGAATACCCGCCGGAGGTGTACGGCGGGGCGGGGGTGCACGTCACCGAACTCGTCCCGCGGTTGCGGCGGCTGTGCGATGTCACCGTGCACTGCATGGGGGTCGCGCGCGCGGATGCCGTGGTGCACCAACCGGATCCGATGCTCTACGCGGCGAATTCCGCCTTGCAGATGATGTCCGCGCAGCTGCGCATGGCCGAGGCCGCGAGCTTCGCCGACGTGGTGCACTCGCACACCTGGTACACCGGGCTCGCGGGGCATCTGGCCGGCGAGCTGTACGGGATCCCGCATGTGCTGACCGCGCATTCACTGGAACCGCGACGGCCGTGGAAGGCCGAGCAACTCGGCGGGGGTTACCGGCTGTCCTCGTGGTCGGAACACAATGCCATGACCCACGCCGACGCCGTCATCGCGGTGAGCGCGGGTATGCGCGCCGATGTGCTCGCCGCCTACCCCCACATCGATCCCGCCAAAGTCCACGTGGTGCACAACGGCATCGACGCCGACGTCTGGCATCCGGGCGGTCCCGCGTCCGGCTCGCGGGACGTGCTCACCGAACTCGGCGTGTCCCAGGGACGGCCCATCGCGGCCTTCGTCGGGCGCATCACCCGGCAGAAGGGCGTCTCGCATCTGCTGGCCGCGGCCCGGCATCTGGATCCGGACATTCAGCTGGTGCTGCTGGCCGGGGCCGCCGACACACCCGCCATGGAGGCCGAGGTGGCGGCGTCGGTGCGGGCGCTGCGGGCCGACCGCGACGGCGTGTTCTGGATCAAGGAGATGCTGCCCACCGAGCTGGTGCGGCAGGTGCTCGCGGCCGCAACGGTTTTCGTGTGCCCGTCGGTGTACGAGCCGCTGGGCATCGTGAATCTGGAGGCCATGGCCTGCGGGACCGCGGTGGTGGCCTCGGATGTGGGCGGGATTCCGGAGGTGGTGGTGCCCGGGGAGACCGGGCGGCTGGTCCACTACGACGAGACCGCGCCCCGGGACTACGAGCGCGGCTTGGCCCGCGCGGTGAACACCGTTGCGGCGGACCCGGTCACGGCCGCCGCGATGGGGGCGGCCGGCCGCGACCGGGCGATCGGCGCCTTCGACTGGAACCGGATCGCCGCGCGCACCGCGCACATCTACGACCTGGTCCGCAAGGGATAGCCGGGCGCCGGTTCAGGCGGTCAGGGGATACCGCATGAACACATCGGCCCGGTCATAGGGACTGGGCGGCAGCTCCGAGGGCGGCACGTGCACGAAACCCATGGCCTCGTACAGGTGCACGGCACTGGCCAGCCGGGCATTGCTGGCCAGGAAGAACTCGGTCGCGCCCAGATCGCGCACCCGCTCGATGGCGGTGGCCAGCACCACCCGGCCGATGCCTCGGCCCCGCAAGCGCGGCGACACGGCCATTTTCGACAGCTCGAACACGCCCGGCTCCTCCTGGACCAGGGCGACGCAGCCGACGGCCTCGCCGTCCAGCCGGGCGATCAGCACCTCGCCGCCGTGATCGACGATGGCCTGCGGATTGTCGAGGGTGGCCAGGTCGGCGGGCTCGACCGAGAAGATGGTCTCGATCCACTCCAGGTTCAGGTCCTTGAAGGCGCGGGCGTCGTCGGGCGAGGACATCGGCGCGACCACGATCGAATCGAGTTCCGGGGCGCGGGCTTCCGTCTGCTGAGTCACCAGGAAAGCATGTCGGACGTCGAACCATAACGTCCAATACTTGATAGCTGCGATCGATATGATCAACTTATGAACCCCGGTGTGGAGCTGCGGCACCTGCGCTACTTCCTGGCGGTCGCGGAGGAACTGCACTTCGGGCGGGCCGCCGCCCGCCTGCACATCGCCCAGCCCGCCCTCACCCAGCAGATCCAGCGCCTGGAAACCCTGCTCGGAACCCGGCTCTTCGACCGGACCTCGCGCACCGTCGCGCTCACTGCCGCGGGAATCGTGCTGCGCGAGCGTGCCCGCGCCCTGCTCGGCCACGCCGAACGCGATCTGGCCGAGGTCACCCGCATCGGCCAGGGCGGTCAGGGCACGCTGTACCTGGGCTTCGTCCCCTCGGTGCTGCCGCTCGAACCACTGCGCGGGGTCCGCGAATTCCGTGAACGCTTCCCGCTCGTGCAGGTCGACCTGGTCGAAGGGTTCACCAGCCACCTGATGGAGCGCCTCGCCAACGGCACTCTCGACATGGCCATCGTCCGCGACCCCGACGAGCAACCCGGCACCGTCACCGTCCCCCTGATGACCGAGCCGTTCGTGGCGATCCTCCCCGCCGACCACCCCGACGCCGGACGCCCCACCGTCACCGGCGCCGAACTCGCCGAGAATCCGCTGGTCTTCTTCCCGCGCGCCGCGGGCGGACTCGCCTACGAGAAGAACCTCGCGCCGCTCCTGGAATCCGGCCGCCCCCCTCGCATCGTCCAGGAGGCCACCAACTGGACCATCATCCTCTATCTGGTCGCCGCGGGCCTCGGCGTCACCATCGCCCCACGCAGCGCCACCTTCACCGCCCCCGACTCGGTCCGCATCATTCCCCTCGCCGAAACCGACGCCGCCACAACGATTTACATCGCCACCCGGGCGGACGACACCCGCCCCCTGGTCCGCAATCTCCTCGACCTGCTCCCGAACCGCCCGAAACCGCCGGAACCGCTCGGCCTCAGCGCGGGCGATACACCGAGATCGTGACCGACGCGGTCACCGGCATCGGATCAGGAAGGGCCGCAATCTGTTCCGCCCGCCCCTCGGCCGCATGAAACGCCGACGGCCCCATGGCCGCCACATTCGCCACATCCTCGTGTGAGAGCTCCATCGTGTACTCGACCGCATCGTGTCCCACCAAATCGAAGCGCTCCCCGAGCGATTCGGCGAGCCGATCCGCCTTGGCCGCATCCACACTCACCATCCCGAGCGGCTCGATCAGCTCACCCAGATGCCGCAAGGTCGGCGTCACCACCACGAACCGCCCCTCGTCCCCCAGTACCCGCGCCACCTCGTCCGCATTCCGCGGCGCGAACACCGACACCACCGCCCCCATCACGCCATCCCGCACCGGCAGCCCGCGCCACGCATCAGCCAGCACCGACCCGCCCCGCGCATGCGCTCGCGCCGCTCGCCGCGCCGCCGCCTTCGACACATCGAGGGCGACTCCCCGACCCTCCGGCACGGCATCCAATACGGCTGCCAAGTAATACCCGGTCCCCGCCCCGATCTCGAGCAGTGCCGGGCCGCCCGTAGTGCCCTCACGCGCCGACGAATTCGGGCCGGCCAACGGATTCTCCGCCGCCGTCGCGGGCCGGTCGACGGCGGACTCCCGAGGCGTGGCATGGGCCTTCCCACGGCTCTCCGCAGCCCGACGGGATTCGGGTGCGGGGGTCCCATCTTCGGACAGGAGGGTGGTGGCGAGCCGTGCTGCGGAGGCCGAGGTGACGGTCATTCCGGGTGCGAGGGTTCCGGGGCGGAAACGCCGATGCCGGGTCGGCGTGGCTGGGCCAGGTTTGCGTGGAATGTGGGAGCTCGCCGGGTCGGCGGTGCCACCGTGTTGCCGGGCTGCGGGTGGGTGCGTGGGCGAAGTGGCAGCCGTGGGGGAGTCCGCTCCGAATACTGCTGTGTCGGAATCAGTTACGGGGCGGGGGGTGGCGTCTCGGTGGGGTAGGGCTGCTGCGACGGTCTCGGCCAGGGCGGCGGCGATGGGGGCGAAATGCCCTGCGGTTTGAAAGGCGGTGCGGGCGTCGAGCATGGTGGGGGTGTCGCCGGTCATTTTGGTGGACGCGCCGGTGAGGAGGCTGATGTAGCCCTGCTTGGCCAGGTCGAAGCTGTGGCCGTGCGGGCAGCGCAGGGTGCGGGCGGGCGGGGCGCCGGCCGCGGGGTCGGCGACGGGAGCCGTGAGGGGCAGGCCGCACTGCGGGCAGGCCAGCAGGTCGGCACAGGCCAGGAGCCGTTCCGCGGGGGAGGGCTCGGCAGTGCCGACTATGGGGGGATATGAGTTGTCGTTCACCGTGATACCGGTAAGCCTGGGAGCCCCCGGGATTCTCGAGGGGGTTCGGGGGCGAAGCCCCTGAGAGTCCCGGGAGTTGGGCTCACCGGCACCGGCGAGTCGATCGATCAGCTGGTGACTTTGACGAGTTCGTCACCGAGCGCCGCGGCTTCATCCGGCGTGAGCTCGACGACCAGACGCCCGCCACCCTCGAGTGGAACCCGCATCACGATTCCACGCCCTTCCTTGGTTGCCTCGAGGGGACCGTCCCCGGTGCGGGGCTTCATGGCCGCCATCCTCTGCTCCCTCCAGATCTGCGCGGTCTGCTGCGCACTTTCATGGAACTCCAGTTGTCACCAACCAGGCAGCCCGCCGGCATGTGGCGGGCTACACCATGCCCATTCTTCCCTATCGCGGATCGAGGCGGGTACCTGAGTTCCAAAAACCGACCGTCGTGGCGTTCAGCGAGTACCGACATTCACCCAGCAATCGGCGATGTGATCGTCTACCATCCCCGTCGCCTGCATGAGTGCGTATGCGGTCGTCGGTCCCACGAATTTGAACCCGCGTCGCTTGAGTTCTTTTGCGAGAGCGGTGCTTTCGGTGGTGACAGCGGGCACGTCGGACATGCTCCGCGGGCGCTTGCGCGAGGCCGGCGCATAGGACCAGAGCAGGGCGTCCAGGCTCTCGCCGAGATCGCGGGCAACCCGCGCATTGTGGACGCTCGCCAGTATTTTGGCCCGATTGCGAACAATGCTGGGATCCGCCATGAGGCGTTCGACATCGGCATCCCCGAACCCCGCCACCCGTTCGATCGCGAAGCCCTGGAATGCGGTCCGGAAGGCGGGCCGCTTCCGCAAAATCGTGATCCACGCCAACCCCGACTGAAACGCCTCGAGGCACATTCGTTCGAATAGCGCGTCATCGCCGTGCAGCGGTCGTCCCCACTCCTGATCGTGGTAATCCCGATAAAGCTGGGAGCCTTCCGCCCATCCGCACCGAATCAGTCCGTCGGTGCTCGCGTCCGCGGTCATCGTGCGCCCGGCTCTTCGCCGTGCTCCGTCGGGACGGCCGATTCGGCCGGGAGCACCTGGGGGACCGCCGCCTCGCTCGGCCCGGACTTCGAATCGGCGCCGGGCTCGGCGGTCGGCTCCGCCGCGGCCTCCGCTCCGGTCACGCGGGCGAGTTCGCCCTCGAGTTCGTCGATGCGTGCGGCCAGCCGGGTCAGGGCCCAGTCCACCTCGCCCGCCTTGTACCCCCGGAACACCTGCTGGAAGCGCAGCGCCCGCACATCGCAGCCGCTGATCCCCGTCGCGGGCAGCACGGTGACGGTCGTCCCCTCCGGCAGCGGCCCGAGCTCCTCCGACCGCCCGAAGATCGCACTGGCCACCAGGAACAGCAGCGCGGCGACCAATCCGACGATCAGCACGTACAGCAGCATCGTGAGCATGCCCCGAGCTTAGGGCCCGCCCGCAGCGCAGTCCGCCCGTACCCCTGGCGGAAACGCGCCCTCGAATTCCGCACTCCCCCAAAGGGAGAACAAAGTCAGGGAGCTCTCGGCGCGGGATTCGGGCGAATTCCGCGCTGAGAGCTCCCTGATCGTGATTGCTACAGGTGGCGGGTGGTGTCGATGGAGAGGGACATGCCGGCCAGGCCGCGTCGGCGGACGGACAGTTTGTCGGCGATGTCGAGCAGGGCCTTGCCCGACGAGCTCTCCGGGGCGCGCAGCACGATGGGGGTGCCCTCGTCGCCGGCCTCGCGCAGCTGCTGCTCGATCGGGATCTGGCCCAGCAGCGGGACATTCGCGCCGATGGCACGGGTCAGGTTGTCGGCCACGGTCTGGCCGCCGCCGGCGCCGTAGAGCTCCATGCGGGTGCCGTCGGGCAGATCGAGCCAGGACATGTTCTCGATGACACCGGCGATGCGCTGGCGGGTCTGCAGGGCGATGGAGCCCGCGCGCTCGGCGACCTCGGCGGCGGCCAGCTGCGGGGTCGTCACGACCAGGATCTCCGCGTTCGGAATGAGCTGGGCCAGCGAGATGGCCACGTCGCCGGTGCCGGGCGGCAGGTCCAGCAGCAGGATGTCGAGGTCGCCCCAGAAGACGTCGGCCAGGAACTGCTGCAGCGCGCGGTGCAGCATCGGGCCGCGCCACACCACGGGGGTGTTGCCCTGGGTGAACATGGAGATCGAGATGACCTTCACGTCGTGCGCGATGGGTGGCAGGATCATGCGCTCGACCTGGGTGGGCCGCTGCTCGGTGCCCAGCATGCGGGGCACACTGTGGCCGTAGATGTCGGCGTCGAGCACGCCCACCGAGAGGCCCTTGGCGGCCATGGCGGCGGCGAGATTGACGGTGACCGACGACTTCCCGACACCGCCCTTGCCGGAGGCGACCGCGTACACGCGGGTGAGCGAGCCGGGCTGGGCGAAGGGAATGACCGGTTCCGCGGCGTCACCGCGCAGCTTCCGGCGCAGTTCGGTGCGCTGCTCGTCGCTCATGACGTCCAGCTCGACCGTGATGGCGCCGACTCCGGCCACGTCGGCGACGGCCTTCGTGACCCGTTCCTGGATGGCGGATTTCATCGGGCAGGCCGATGTCGTCAGGTAGATCACAACGTGGACACCGCTATCCGCGCCGACCTCGACGCTCTTCACCATGCCCAGCTCGGTGATCGGCTTCCGGATCTCCGGGTCGATCACCTTCGCGAGCGCGACCCGCACATCCGATTCCATAACCACTGGCATGCGCCCAAGTCTAGGAGCGCCGTCGGCCGTGCCGTTTTCGCCCTCCGCTTATACCCGGGGCGGGTGTGCCGGGGCGTGGTCGGAGGCGTGGGTGGCGGGGTCTAGATGCGAGGCAGCGCGGCGGCCGCCGGGGAGATCCCCGAGCCGTACGCGGTCTCCCACGCCATGACGTTCGCGACGTAGGCCATGGAGTTGTTGTAGCGCAGGATGGCCCGGGTCTGCTGGCCCGGATCATGCATGTCGAGGCCGCCCGAGCAGAGGTACTTGCCGGCGGTGAGCGCCGCGTCGTACATGTTCTGCGGATCGGCGACGCCGTCGCCATTGCCGTCGGCCGCGTACTTGCGCCAGGTTTCGGGCAGGAACTGCATGGGGCCCACGGCGCGGCGGTAGCTGCCGGACAAGCCGTCCAGGTCGCCGCCGTCGGAGGTCGCGACCACGTTGTTCCCGGCCAGCCTGCCGTCGAGGATCGGGCCGTAGACGGATTCGAGCGGATAGCCGTTGTCGTCGATTTTGCCGTAGCCGTGGGTGGATTCGACCCGGCCGATGCCGGCGAGCAGATTCCACTGCATATTGCAGGTCGGATTCTCCACGGCGAGAATGCGTTCCGCGTTCTCGTAGGCGTCCTGCGCGACGCCCGGCATGCCGAGCGGCCCGGCGGCGCGCGCCGACGGCACCCGGCCGTCCGGCTGCGCCACGGACTTGACCTCCGGAGGGCCAACGGGCGCAACCTGTTTGGCCTCGTGCAGCAGCGGTTCCGGTGCGGCGGCCGGTATTACGGCTGCCTCGGGTTCGGGTAGCTGTTCCTCGCTGTCGTTCGACAGCTGGTGCTGGACGGTAGCCGCGAGCTTGTCGGCGATGTTCCCGTCGCCGGCTCCGGTAACTGTGGCCAGTCCGGCGGGCACGAGCCCGGTCAATGCGATGACCGATCCACGGCGAACTTTCGGGACCGGGGGTTTGCGGTGACGACCCACTGTGTGGTGACCCTCCATTGCCATCGGTTGATACCGGGGGGATGCAACGAAGGTCAGGTTACCTTATCCGAGACCTTCCTGTTACCCCTTCGTGACCAACTCTCAGGATTTGAAGGAAACGCAAGTCAGACGCGAGTTCCGGAGCGGCGCGCCGGAACTCGCGAATCACACCATCGTTACGGCGCGGGCGCGGGGGCCGGCGCCGGAAGCGGAATCGTGATGCCGAACGGCAGTGTGATGCCGGGGGCCGGGGTGGTGGTCGTGGTGGCGTCCGGAGTGGTTTCGGCCCCGGCCCCGGCCTCGGGTTCGGGCGTCCCGGAGGGCGTGACCGTTTGCTGGTCCTGCGGTTGCTGGACGGCCTGCTGCGGCTGATCCTGCGGCTTCTGGCCCTGCTGTCCCTGCTGACCCGTCTGGGTGTTGCAGGTGGTGACGGCGGGCTGATCCTTGACCACCGGCTTGCCGTCGGGTCCGAACTGCTGCTCCGCCGGCTTGCCGTTCTCGGCCGTGGCGGCGTCCTCGGGCTTGGACTTGTCCTCGGTGTCCGGTGCGCCGGGGACCTTGTCGGCCTTCTGATCCGGCTGCTGCGCCGGAACCGTCACCTGCTCACAGGGATTCGCGGGCACCACCGGAGCCGGGCAGAAGATGCCGCACGGGATCGGCGGCAGGCCCGGGATGGTGATCATCACCTGGGTCGGCGTCGGCGGGGTGGTCTGTCGCGTGGTGTCGGGCGCCTCGGTGGCCGGGATCGTGGTCGAGGCCACCGTGATATCCGGGCCGTTGACCGGAACGTAGTTGTTGGGCACCAGATCCGGTGAGATGCTCACCTGCTGCGGGGCGCCGCCGGTCTTGTAGGCGTTGGCCCAGCTGAGCACGTTGGCCGCGTACGACACCGAATTGTTGTAGCGCAGCACGGCCCTGAGCTGCTGCTGCGGATCGGCCAGATCCATGCCGCCCGAGCACAGGTACTTGCCCGCCGCCAGCGCCGCGTCGAAGACATTGTTGGGATCCGGTGTGCCGCTGCCCTTTCCATTGGCGGCGTACACCGACCAGGTGCCGGGCAGGAACTGCATGGGGCCGATAGCCCGCACGAAACTGCCGTCGCTGGCCTTGATGATCTCGTTGCCGGGCAGCGTCCCGTCCAGGGCCGGGCCGTAGATCGGCGAGACCGTCGTGCCGGCGGCGTCGGTGCGGCCGTTGTTGGCGTGGTTGGACTCGATGCGGCCGATGCCGGCCAGCAGGTACCAGGGCAGATGGCAGTTCGGGTCCGAAGACTGCAGCGCCAGTTCGGCATTGCGGTAGGCGGCCAGCACGATCTCCGGAATGCCCAGCACGCCACTGCCGCCGGGCAGCGCGATGTCCTGCAGCGGCACGGTGCCGCCGAAGAGCGGCGAGCCGTCGGCGGGCGGGGTCATTGCGCTGAGTTTGCGGGGGGCCTCGGGAGCCGCCGGAACCAGGCCGACGGTCTGATCCGAGGGGGTGTCGGCGGGACCGTTCACGCTCGCGGTGTGCGCGGAGGCGGCCGCCAGCAATGCGTCCGGCGCGGCCTGCGGGGCCACGGTGTGGACGGTCGTATTGGTGGCGGAACCGGCGGTGACCAGGCCCGCAATCAACAGTGCCGACGCTGTCACCGGAGCAGAAATTCTCTTCGCCACCACACAATCCCCTCAGTCGTGCGGCCGGTGCCCCGTGGTGACACTCATACAGCGGCTGTGTCTGGGTCGGTCGCTCGGAACAACGTGATCCAGGTTACCCATGAGTCAGCTAGATCGGAACAATTTCGGTGGTCAGTCGCCATCTTTTTGTGGCGAAATTGCGACCTCATCGGGCTTCCGATCGGTACCCTTCTTTGCTTTCTTGGGCTTCGCGACCTCGTCGCCGACCGTCAGTTTCTCCAATCTGACCAGGGATTCCTTGATGTCGTCCAGTTCCCGGCGCACGTAGTCGCGCGTGGCGACCTCGCCCACGGCCAGCCGCAGCGCGGCGAGCTCACGCGCCAGGAATTCGGTGTCGGCTTTCGTCTGGGCCGCTCGTGACCGGTCCTCCTCGAGCGAGACCCGATCGCGATTGTCCTGGCGGTTCTGCGCCAGCAGGATCAGCGGCGCGGCGTAGGCGGCCTGGGTGGAGAACGCCAGATTCAACAGGATGAACGGATACGGGTCCCACTGCAGCCGCAGCGCGAACACATTGAGCAGGATCCACACCACCACGATGACGGTCTGGATTACCAGGTAGCGGCCGGTACCGAGGAAGCGGGCCACCTTCTCGCTGGAACGGGCCATCGCCTCGGGATCCCAGTCGAGGCCGCGGAAGCGGCTCTGGACCGGAGTCTCCAAACGCTGGCGGGCGCTGAGTTTTTCGAGCCGTTCGCTCATGCGCGGCCTCCCGTCCCCTCGATCACGGGCATGCCGTGCGCATCGTGATGGTCTTCGTCCTGCTCGCGCCAGTCCTCGGGCAGCAGGTGGTCGAGCACGTCATCGACGGTGACGGCTCCCAGGAGATGATTCTCCGCGTCCACCACCGGCCCGCACACCAGGTTGTAGGTGGCGAAGTAGCGGGTCACGGCGGTGAGCGGGGCATCGGGCCGCAGCTGCACCAGATCGGTGTCGACGATGCCGCCGACCAGGTTCGCGGGCGGTTCCCGCAGCAGCTGCTGGAAGTGCACACAGCCCAGGTAGCGGCCGGTCGGGGTGGCCGTGGGCGGACGCACCACGAAGGCCATCGACGCCAGGGCCGGAGTCAGCTCGGGATCGCGGATGCGGGCCAGCGCCTCGGCGACCGTGGTGGAGGCGGTGATGACGATCGCGTCGGGCGTCATCAGACCACCGGCGGTGTAGGGCGCGTGCTCGAGCAGGCGGCGCACCGGCTCGGAGTCCTCCGGATCCATCAGCGCCAGCAGCGATTCCGCCTCGCCCTCGGGCAGCTCGCCCAGCAGGTCGGCGGCGTCGTCGGGGTCCATGGCCTCGAGCAGATCGGCCGCACGTTCCACACCGAGCTGCTCGAGCAGTTCCACCTGGTCGTTCTCGGGCAGCTCCTGGACCACGTCGGCCAGCCGCTCGTCGTCGAAGGCGGCCGCCACCTCGATGCGGCGCTTGAGCGGCAGTTCGCGCAGCATGTGCGCGACGTCGGCGGGTCGCATGCCCTCGAACTGCCCGAGCAGCTGGGTGACGTCCTGGCCGGGCAGGTTCAGCTCGGTCTGGGTGAGGCCGCGCACCTGCGCCCAGTCGACCACGTGCACCGCGCCGCGCCGGCCGAAGCCCACCCCGAGGCGGCGGCGTTCGCGCACGGCGACCCGGGATACCACCCAGTCGCGGGTGCGGCCCTGCTCGATACCCAGGTCGACCACCACCACGTCCGTGCTCGCCAGCTGTGGCAGCTCGGGATCGGAGACGCGGACCGTGGAGTCGAGAATCTGCGCGATGGCCAGCAGCTCGCCGGGCCGCTGCTCGAAGCGGCGCACGCTGATGGTGCCCGTGGTGAGGGTGATCGCGCCGGGGTCGATGGTCTGTACCCGCAGCATGGGCACGAAAATCCGCTTCCGGGTGGGCAATTCGACGAGTACGCCCAGGACTCGGGGTTGCTGGCGGTCATAACGTATCGAGATCACGATGTCCCGGAGGCGGCCGATAGACTCGCCGTCCGGTCCCAGTACCACCAAGCCCGCCAGCCGGGCGGCGAAAACCTTCGTCGCTGCCATGTTTGGTAAGGCTAGTGGGTCGAACGCGTCCTAAATGTCGCGCCACGTGAAGGAGTGAGCCATGACATCGCGCCGATCGGTGCTCGCCGTCCCCGGCAGCAACCCGCGCATGATCGAGAAGGCCAAGGGACTGCCCGCCGACGAGGTGTTCCTGGATCTCGAGGACGCGGTCGCGCCGGCGGCGAAGGCGGCCGCCCGGGCGAACATCGTGGCGGCCCTCAACTCCGGCGGCTGGGGCGCCCAGATCCGCGTTGTGCGGGTCAACGATTGGACCACCGAGCACACCTATGCCGACGTCATCACGGTGGTGGAGGGCGCGGGCTCGGAGCTGGACGCCATCCTGCTGCCGAAGGTCACCGACGCCGGGCAGGTGCAGGCCCTGGATCTGCTGCTGACCCAGCTGGAGAAGGCCAACGGGCTGCCGGTCGGCCGGATCGGGATCGAACCGCAGATCGAGAACGCGCTCGGGCTGCGCAATATCGACGCCATCGCCACCGCGAGCCCGCGGGTGCAGACCCTGGTGTTCGGGCCCGCCGACTTCATGGCCTCGATCAATATGCGCACCCTGGTGGTGGGCGAGCAGCCCGAGGGCTACGAGCCGGGTGACGCCTACCACCACATCTATATGACGATCCTGCTGGCGGCCCGCGCCCACGGCCTGCAGGCCATCGACGGCCCCTACCTGGCGGTCCGCGACATCGACGGCTTCCGCCGCAACGCATCCCGCACGGCCGCACTGGGTTTCGACGGCAAATGGGTGCTGCACCCGGATCAGATCACCGCCTGCAACGAGATCTTCAGCCCGCGCCAGGCCGACTACGACCGGGCCGAGGAGATCCTCGACGCCTACGCGTTCCACACCTCGGCCGAGGGCGGCGCCCGGGGCGCGGTGATGCTCGGTGACGAGATGATCGACGAGGCCAGCGCGAAGATGGCTCAGGTGATCGCTGACAAGGGCAGGGCGGCCGGAATGGCGCGAACCACGCCTGCGCTGTGAATCGGGCACGGCGAATCGGCGTCCGTCAACGCGAAATAGCATGATGGAGTCATGACGAATCCCATGGGGAATCCGAGCCGGGGCCGTCCCGGCCTGCCGACGCCACCGTCGGGCTGGCCGGTCGGCTCCTACCCGACCTATGCCGAGGCGCAGCGGGCGGTCGACTACCTGGCCGACAACCAGTTCCCGGTGGAGGGCGTGACCATCGTCGGCGTCGACCTCATGCAGGTCGAGCGGGTGCTGTACCGGCTGACCTGGGGCAAGGTCATTGGCGGCGGCATGGTTTCGGGCGCTTGGCTGGGCCTGTTCCTGGGTCTGTTGCTGAGCATGTTCACCTCCGGCGGGGCCATCGGCCCGCTGGTGGTCGGCCTGGTCGGCGGCATCATCTTCGGCCTCATCTCCGCGTCCATCCCGTACGCGGCCACCCGGGGTCAGCGCGACTTCGCCTCCACCATGCAGCTGGTGGCCGGTCGCTACGACGTGCTGTGCGACCCGAAGACCGCCGAGCAGGCGCGCGACATGCTCGCCAGGCTGGCCATCTAGATCCATGGAGGTACTGGATCAGGTCCGGGCCGCGGTGCTCGGTCATTTCGAGGTGGAGTCCGCGGACGCGGCGTCGGTGACGTTCCTGGGTTTGGAGCCCATCGACATCCTGCGCATCCCGGACGGTGAGTTCGTGCACTACGCCACGCTGGGCGGTTCCCGGCATCCGATGACGGATCCGGCCGCGGCGCTGGCCGATCCGGTGCGCGGGCCGCGCGCGGAGCTGGTGCTGACGCTGCGCGGCGGTGCGGGCGCGGGTTCGGGGCTGACCCGCACGCTGGGCGTGCTGGTGGCGGCGCCCGCAGTGGAAGGTGTTGTGCTGCAAGCGGATGCGCTGCTCGATCTGGGAGAACCGTTGTGGACCAACGCGCCGTTCACCGCGGTGCTGCTGGGTGTGAGTGACATCCCGGAGGTGGCGCTGCCGGAACCCGCTGAGCCCGTGCGGTTCCTGACGGTCGCGCCGATCACCGCGACGGAGGCGGCATGGGTGCGGATTCGCGGCGCGGCGGCGTTGCGCGACGCCTGGGCCGAGGCGGAAATCGATGTGCGTGATCCCGCCCGGGCCGCAGCGTCGCTCTGATCGACCGCCGCGTCGCGCTAATCGAACGGGTTGCCGTCGATCGGACAGGTCGCGCCGTCGGCCGGAAGCGTTCCCGCGATGAGATAGTCGCGTTTCGCGGCCTCGGAGCAGGTGCTGCGCACGTACATGCTGCTGTGCCCGGCTCCCTCCACCACCAATAGGCGCGCGTCCGACAGTTCCGCCGCGCCGGCGGCGGCTCCGGCCAGCGGTGTCGCGGGATCATTGCGACTGTTGATCACCAGGATCGGGGCGGTCGGCCGATCCCAGGGGCCGAGGTAGGGACGCACGGCGGTCTGCGGCCAGTAGGCGCAGGTCATGGCGTCGAATACGCCGAGGCGGCCGAAGGCGGGCACCCGCTGGTCCTCGCTCACCGCCAGGTCGCTGTAGCGGCGCTCGTCGCGCGGCACCCGGCTGTCGGCGCACTGGACGGCGTAGAAGGCCTCGGTGTAGTTGTCGTCGTAGGTGTTCGTGCCGGTACCGCCCAGCGCCGTGGAGCTGCCCGTGCCGATATCGGCCACCTGCCGCACCAGCACCGCGGTCTCGGCGAGCACGTCGGTCGGCAGGTAGGGCGTGTCACGCAGGTCGTAGAGGTGTTGCAGGGTGGCGGCGAGGACCGGCCAGCCGGCGGGGTCGGACAGCTGACCCGCCGCCGCGACCACGGTGCCGTAGTCGTAGCGTTTGCCGTCCCACGAGATCGGTTCGCGCCTGACCCGCTCGAGGATCCGCTGCCATTTCTCCTGCGGATTCCCTTCGGAGAAGGCGCATTCGGGTCCGGCCGCCACACAGGCGTCGAGCATGGCGTGGAACGTGCCCGCGATTCCGGTCGCGACGTCCTGCCGGGTGTCGATGGGCCGGTCGGCGTCGTCGGGGTCGAACGCGTTGCCGCGGAAGTCCATCGATCCGTCCAGCACGATGCGGCCGACTCGGCCGGGAAACATGTTGGCGTACAAGGCTCCGAGGTAGGTGCCGTACGAAATCCCGTGGTAGGTCAGCTTGTCATCGCCGACGGCCCGGCGCAGCAGGTCCAGATCCCGGGCGGTGTTCTCGGTCGACATGTGCGGCAGCAGGTCGGCAGCGCGCTGTGCGCAATTGTCCGCCAGGGTCTTCGCGGCCGCGAAGAACGGCGGTTCCATGCCGGGCGTTCCGGGCATCGCGGGATAGGTGGCGAAGAACAGCTGCTGCGCGGTCGCATCCGGAAAACAGCGCACCGGTGCGCTGTTCGCGACGCCGCGGGTATCCCAGGACACCAGATCGAAGCGGGCGCGCAACTCGTCGGAGAACAGCCACGGCCAGTGCGCCCGCTCCCGCAGCCGCTGCACCCCGGACCGGCCGGGCCCGCCGAAGTTGACGAACAGGGTGCCGATCCGCCGGGCCGGGTCGGCGGCGGGGAGTTTGATCATCGCCAGGTCGATCGATCGGACCTCGGGATGCGCATAGTCCAAGGGCACTCGCGCTGTCGCACAGGAGAATCCGGAATCGCAGTCGGTCCACTGCAGGGCGGGCGCCGGTGCGGCATCGGCGAGCGCATCGACGTAGGAGTCGGTTGCCGGGACGGCCGCGGCGGGCACCGGCACGGCCAGCAACAGGCCGAATATTGCTGCCCACCAAGCCATCCGGCCGCGGACCGGCGAACTACTCATCACGAACACAGTCGAATTCATAGCAACCCCGTAGCCAGTGAGTCGAGGCGGTCAGCGAAGCCCCTGGTGGGGCCCGCGGGTCAGAGCCAGTTGTTGCGGTGGAAATTCGCGTACAGCAGAGCACACAGGGCGATCATCGCCACGATCACGATGGGGTAGCCGTAGGTCCACGAGAGTTCCGGCATGTGTTCGAAATTCATGCCGTAGACGCCCGCGATCATGGTCGGCACGGCGGCCATGGCGGCGTAGGCGGAGATCTTGCGCATATCGGTGTTCTGCTGCACGCTCACCTTGGCCAGCGCGGCATTGATGAGAGCGCTGAGGGATTCGTTGAAATCGATGATCTGCTCGGTGACCGCGGTGTGGTGGTCGGTTACGTCGCGCAGGTAGCGGCGGATCTCCTTGGGCAGCGGCAGGGTGCTGTCGTGGGTGAGCACCTGCAGCGGCATCCCGAGCGGCTTGACGGCCCGGCGCAGTTCCACCACTTCACGTTTCAGCTGGTAGATGGCGTCGATCTGGAGCTTGTTCGCGGGGGTGAAGACGGCCTCCTCGATGGCGTCCACATCCTCCTCGATCGCCGCCGTGACCTCCACGTAGGAGTCGACCACGCGGTCGGCCACCGCGTGCAGGACCGCGCCGGGCCCCAGCGCGAGCTGGCGCGGGTCGGCTTCGAGATCCTTGCGCACACCGCTCAATTCGGTGTGCTCACCGTGGCGGACGGTGATCACGAAATCGGATCCCGCGAACACCATGATCTCGCCGGTGTCGACGATCTCGCTGACCGTGCTGAGCTCGTGCTCGACGTAGCGCACCGTGCGCAGCACCAGGAACAGGATGTCGTCGTAGCGTTCGAGTTTGGGCCGCTGCTGCGCCTTGACCGCGTCCTCGACGGCGAGTTCGTGCAGGCCGAAGGTCTGCGCGATATCGGCCATGAGTTCCTTGCCGGGTTCGAGCAGTCCGAGCCAGACGAATCCTTCGTGGCGTTCGCGCACTTCGGCCAGCGCGTTCTTGTAGGAGCTGTGCTCGAACAGCCGCACCCCCTCGACATAGACCGCGCAGTCGACGATCCGGCCGTGATGGACGGGCATCTTGGCGGGGTCTCGCGGCTCGCCGGACCGCCCGGGCCAGTGGAAGGACGGCAACGGCGGTATCGAGGACACATCAAGGATGCTAATCGTCCCGCCCCCTGGCGTCGGTTCGGGCCGCAGGCAATATAGGGGGCGTGCGCATCGATCTCCACACCCATTCCAACGCGTCCGACGGCACGGATACCCCGGCCGAACTGATCGCGAACGCCGCCGCTGCCGGTCTCGACGTCGTGGCCCTGACCGATCACGACACCACCTCCGGCTGGGCCGAGGCCGCCGCCGCGCTCCCTGCGGGCCTGACGCTGGTGCGCGGTATGGAGATGTCGTGTGTCGGGCTGGGGGAGGACGGCTATCCGGTGCCGGTGCACCTGCTGGCCTACCTGTTCGATCCCGAGGACGAGTCCTTCGCGCAGGAGCGGGAGCGGTTGCGCGCCGAGCGGGTGGTGCGGCTGCGGACCATGGCCGAGCAGATGGCCGCCGACGGTCTGCCCATCGATCCGGACGCGGTCATGGCCTCCGTGGGCCCGTCGGCGGGTCGCCCGCATCTGGCCCGGGCGCTGGTGCAGGCCGGGGTGGTGCCGAGCGTGGACGCCGCGTTCCAGGATCTGCTGGCCCCGCACGGCCGCTACTACGTCGAGAAGGCCGACACGCCGCTGCGGCGGGCCGTCGAAATGGTGGCCTCGGCCGGCGGCGTGAGCGTGGTGGCGCACGCCCGGGCTCGCAAGCGCGGGCGGCTGCTGGCGCTGGATCACATTCGCGAGATGACCGAGTTCGGGCTGGGCGGCCTGGAACTCGATCACCCCGACCACAGTGCGGAGGACCGCGAGGTGCTGCGCCGGCTGGCCGCCGAGCTGGGTTTGCTGACGACCGGCTCCTCGGATTACCACGGCGCCAACAAGACCATTCGGCTCGGCGAATTCACCACCGACCCAACGCAATTCGAGGAAATCGTGGGCAAAGCGAGCGGAGTCCCGGTGATCACCGCATGAGAGTGGTCCGGGGCCTGAGCGGGGTGGTCGCGGGGGGCACGCTGGTGCTGGCGGCCACGGTCGCCACCACCGCGATCATCGGTGCTCGGCGCGGTTTTCCGGGCCCCGGATGGGCGGCCGTGACGTGGCATGTGACCGCGGCGGCAGCTGTGCTGGCCGCCCAAATTTATGCGGATAGACATCGGGGTTTTGCGGCTTTTTTCGGATGTTTGGTCGTTTTCGTGATAGCCGGATATCTGCTCTGGGCGCAGTGGTGGAATTGAAATACGCATAACGGTTGCGACCCAGTGAACTGTCGTCGAACATTTGTCGTTATGACCGAATTCGACGCCGATGTGCTGGTGCTGGGAGGTGGCCCGGCCGGAGCCTGGGCCGCGCTGGCTGCTGCCGCTGCGGGCGCGCGGGTACTGGTCGCCGACAAGAGCCGTTGCGGCAGCAGCGGCCCCACGGCGCGGGGCGGGGTCACGCTGTGGAACCTTCCGTCCGGTCCGGCTCGGGACGAGGCCGTGCGGCAGAACTTCGCGCACGGCGGCGGGCTGGGGGACCCGGAGTGGATGTACCGGGTGCTGGAGGAGACCCATCGGCGTGTCGGCCAGCTGGTGACCGGCGGCTTCCGGTTCCGGGGCGAACACGCCGAGCGCCCGGCGCGGGTCTATCTCGACGGCGCGAAGTATCTGGGCCGGCTGCGGCGCAGCATGGTGATCGCGGGAATCCGCATCCTCGACCACCATCCCGCACTCCAGCTCATCACCGACCGTGACGGCGTCGTGTCCGGCGCGGCGGGTGTGACGCAGGGTGGCGAGTTCCGCGGCTGGACCGTCCGGGCGCGCGCGGTGGTGCTGGCCACCGGCGGCTGTGCCTTCCTCTCCGGTGGCGCCGGCACCGATGTGGACACCGGTGACGGGCTGCTCATGGGGGCCGAGGCGGGGGCCGAATTGTCCGGCATGGAGTTCTCCAACGCGTATTCACTGACCCCGGTGGCCGATTCGCCGGTGCTGGGCGGCCGTCCGGTCGCCGCGGTGTTCGCCTCCGACCAGGTCATGCACTTCGCCACCCTCTACGACGAGTCGCGGGCGGTGCTGTGGGGGCAGGGATGCGGTTCGCGGGCACAGGCTTTCGCGGCCATCGCCGACGGGCGGCGGGTCTACGCGGCGGTGGACGAACTGCCCGAGGCGGTGCGCGCGGAACTGCTGCGGCACGGGCCGAGCCTGACCGGTCAGGTGCCGCTGTGCGCGGTGCTGCAGGGCACGGTGCGCGGCACCGGCGGTCTGCGGCTGACCGGACCCGACTGTGCGACCACGGTTCCCGGCCTCTACGGCGCGGGCGACGTCACCACCCGGGAGCCCATCACCGGGGCGGTCAGCGGGTTCGGCGGCCAGAACGGCGCGTGGGCCATCTCCTCGGGTGTGTGGGCGGGCGCGGGTGCCGCCGATTTCGCCGTGTGCCGTCGCAAGCTCGGCAAGGCGCGCCCGGTGCCGGGCGCGGGCCTGGGCGACCGGGCGCGGCTCGATCCGCGCGCGGTGGTCGGCCTGGTCCAGGAGCACACGCTGCCGCTGCGGCGCAGCTACTGGCGCAGCGACGGCAGCCTGCGCGACAGCATCGGCGAGCTGGACGGCATGTGGCCCGGCGTCGAATTGGCGCTCGGCGGAAAGGGACCCGATCGCCTGCCCGCCCGGCAGGCCGCGGCGCTGCTGGCCGTCGCCCGCTGGACCAAGTACTCCGCCCTGGCCCGCACCGAGACCCGCGGCATGCATCGCCGCACCGACCATCCGGGCGCCGGAAGCGACTGGCGCGTACGGTTGCTCTCCGGGGGTCTCGGCAGTGTCTGGGTCCGGCCGGACCTCACAGCGGTGACTGCAACCCCCGCTTGACAGCTCACAGCCGCCGCCGCGACCGCGTTGTGACAGTTCTCCGAGTTCAGGTTCCGACCAGCGAGTTCCTGTTCATCTCGGCGTGATTCGACTGCCTTACCCTTCAACGATGGTGAGGCGACGCGACGGACCCGGGGGCGATTTGGCAGGCCGTCGCAGAGACTGGCAGAATGGGCCGATCCCGGCCGCAGCCACCGCCCGGCCCGGGACACTCGGTGATCACGAACCCCGACTCGCGGGTTCACACGAGGTCACCCCGGCTGTATCGCCCGGACACACCCCTCCGGTTCTCGCTCGACGATCTGCGCTGCCGCGACACACTTCTCGCAATGCCGTAATACTTTGTATGCGTCGCCACGATGAGGTGGCAAGGTTTCCACGAAGTGGCTCGGAAGTGGTGTCGACGTCGCTGAACGCGGCTGCGGCAAAAGATATATGAGCACCGAAACCACAAATTCCGCTATTACCGAACGGTAACCGTCCAACGGTTGAGTCCGAACCGATCAGGAGTGAAATCGTGTCACCCGTGACTGAAGCAGTGAATGCCACCGAGGCCCCCGCGTCCAATGGGGCGAACCTGTCCGACATCACCACGGAAGAAATTTTCGCCGGGCACCTTGGCGGCAAGCTCTCGGTCGAACTCACCGCTCCGCTCGACACCCAGCGCGATCTGTCCATCGCCTACACCCCGGGCGTGGCGCAGGTCTGCCGCGGCATTCACAAGGACGAGAGTCTGGCCAAGACCTACACCTGGGCCGAGCGCCTGGTCGTGGTCGTCTCCGACGGCACCGCCGTGCTGGGCCTGGGCGACATCGGCCCGCGCGCCTCGCTGCCGGTGATGGAGGGCAAGGCGGCGCTGTTCAAGAAGTTCGCCGGTCTGGACTCGATCCCGATCGTGCTGGACACCAAGGACGTCGACGAGATCGTCGAGACCCTGATCCGCCTGCGCCCGAGCTTCGGCGCGGTCAACCTGGAGGACATCTCCGCGCCGCGCTGCTTCGAGATCGAGAAGCGCGTCGTCGAGGCCCTCGACTGCCCGGTCATGCACGACGACCAGCACGGCACCGCCATCGTGGTGCTGGCCGCCCTCAAGGGCGCGGCCGCGGTGCAGGGCCGCGACATGTCCGGTCTGAAGGTCGTGGTGTCCGGCGCCGGCGCGGCCGGTGTGGCGTGCACCGACATCCTGCTGGCCGCCGGGGTTTCCGACATCGTCGTGCTCGACTCCAAGGGCATCGTGAGCCGGGATCGCGGCGACCTCAACAGCGTGAAGGCCGAACTGGCGCAGCGCACCAACCCGCGCGGCCTCACCGGCGGCGCGGCCGAGGCGCTGGCGGGCGCGGACGTGTTCCTGGGTCTGTCGGCGGGCACCATCGCCGAGGAGCTCATCGCGTCGATGGCTCCCGAGTCCATCGTGTTCGCCATGTCGAACCCGGACCCGGAGATCCACCCCGAGGTGGCCAAGAAGTACGCCGCCATCGTGGCCACCGGCCGCAGCGACTTCCCGAACCAGATCAACAATGTGCTGGCCTTCCCGGGCGTGTTCAAGGGCGCGCTGGACGCCGGCGCGCGCCGCATCACCGAGGGCATGAAGGTGGCCGCGGCCGAGGCGATCTTCGACGTGGTGGCCGGTGAGCTGTCCGTGGACAAGATCATCCCGAGCCCGCTGGACCCGCGGGTCGCGCCGGCCGTCGCCGAGGCCGTCGGCAACGCGGCTCGCGCGGAGGGTGTGGCGTAGCCACTCGCCGAGCAACGAAAGGGGCGCTTCGTCGTAAGACGAAGCGCCCCTTTTCCTATTGGACTAGACCGCGACCTTTTCGAGGTCGGGGGTGGCGGCATTCTCGTGCCAGCCGGGCGGGCCGAAGATATATCCGAGACGGCCGCGCCAGGTTCGGGCAGTCCGGACATCACGGACCAGATCGACGAGTTCGGTGTAATTGACCTTGATCGGATTGTCGGTTTCGATGTCCTTGGTCAACCCGTAGCGAATCGGTTCGGTTTCCGCGGCGAAGCTGCCGAACAGGCGATCCCAGATGATCAGGATGCCGCCGTAATTGGTGTCCAGATACGGCTGGTTGGAGCCGTGGTGGACGCGATGGTGGGCCGGGGTGTTGAACACGAATTCGAGGGGCCGCCACAGGGTTTTCACGCGCTGGGTGTGGATCGGGAACTGGTAAAGCAGCCCCAGCGACTGCAGGGCGAACACCATCCAGGCCGGGAAGCCCAGCAGTGCCGCGGGCACCCAGCACAGGCCGCGCACGATATTGGCGGCCGGATGCGCCCAGGGCAGCCGGATGGCGGTGGAGAAGTTGAAGAACCGGCTGGAGTGGTGGACGCTGTGCGAGGTCCACAGCAGCCGCACCCGGTGGTCGGCGCGGTGCGCCCAGTAGTAGCAGAAATCGGTGACGATCAGGCCCAGCACCCACACCCACCAGTGCGCCGGTGACAGGTGCAGCGGGGTGAAGTGCGCGGCCAGCACCACGCCGGAGAACGGAATCACCTGCGCCAGAATCGGTTTGGCAATACGGCCGAGTACGAAGGTGGCGATGTTGGAGGTGGTGTCGCGGCGGTCGATGCCATTGACCGGGCGGTCCGGGTCACGCCGGTTGTCGATCCATTCGATCAACATGAGCAGCGCGAACGCCGGCAGGGCGTAGATGAACAGGTCGGCATTCACGGGCGTGCTCCTCGGCGGGGCGGTCGGGCTGCTGGCATGTGCTCGACGCTAGTTCGGCGGCGCGCGCGGATCGTCGCGCCGACGGGGGATTCCGCGTCCCCCACACGGGGGATGGCCGGTCTCCGGGGTACCGTGCGGCCATGGATGTGACCAGGTCGCTGGCCCGGCAGTCGCTGCTGGTGGCCGCCGTCGCGGCGGCGCTGGACGGTGCCCAGATGGTGATGTGCGGGGCCTTCGGCGCCGCGCCCGCGCTGGCCGCGATCCTGACGCTGGCCACGGTGGCCGCGGATCTGGCGCTGGCCGCGCCCGCCTCGACGGCGGCCGCGGTGGCGGTGGCGCAGGTGGTGGTGAAGGTGGCGGTGGCGCTGTTCGCCCACCACTACGGCATCACCGCACGGGTTTTCGATGTCGGCTTCCTGGTCGCGGGGTATCAGGCGGGTGCCTGGCTGAGCGGGCTCAGCTCCGTTCTGACCGTGCTGCTGCTGGCCGGCGGCTCGCTGACGGTGAATCTGGTGGCGGCCATCGCGGGCGTCAACAATCCGATCCGGCTGGCGATCTTCGCGCTGGGCGCGGGCGTGGTGCCCTGGCTGGTAGGCCGGTACACCGCGGCGCGCGGGGCCTATATCGCGGAGCTGGAGCAGCGGGAGAGCCTGCGGCAGCAGGAGCAGCGGGCGGCGCTGGACCGGGCGCTGGCCGATGAGCGCGAGGCCATCGCCCGGGATCTGCACGACGTCATCTCGCATCATGTGAGCGCCATCGGGATTCATGCCGGGGTGGCGCGAATGGCGCTGTCCCGCACCGATACCGAGGCGGCGGCGCGGTCGGTGACCGCGGTGGAGTCGAGCAGCCGCGCCGCCATGGTGGATCTGCGCCGGCAGCTGGATCTGCTGCACGGCCGTGACGACGAGGGTGAGCGGCAGCCCGGCCTGGCCGATATCGAGGACCTGGTGCAGCGGGTGCAAGACGCCGGATTGACTGTGCGCGTGACGGTTTCGGGTGAGCCGCCGGTGCTGCCGGAGTCGCTGGACGTCATGCTCTACCGGGTGGTCCAGGAGCTGCTGACCAATGCGCTGCGGCACGGGCGTGATGCGGCCGCGCTGGAGATCGGTTATCTCCCGGGCGCGGTGGAGTTGCGCGAGACGAATCCCATTGCGGCCCTGGAGAGCGCCACCGGGGTGCCGCGCGGCCTGGACGGGATCCGCCGCCGGGTCGAACTGTTCGACGGCACCGTCGCCTACGGTGCCGACCCGTCCGGAACCCGTTGGGTCATCCGGGTTTCCGTACCCGTTGGGTCCGCATGATGCCCATGGGGACCGCACCGCCGATCGGAGCCGTATGAGCATCACCATCCTGATCGCCGACGACCACACCGTGTTCCGTTCCGGTCTGCGCGCGGTGGTGGACGCGCACCCGGATCTGGAGTGCGTGGCCGAGGTGGGCGACGGCCGCGCCGCCATCGAGGCGGCCGCCCGCACCCATCCGGACGTGGCGGTCCTGGATGTGCGCATGCCGAAGCTGGACGGCCTCGCCGCCACCGCTGCCATCGTGGCGGCGGGCGGCACCCGGGTGCTGGTGCTCACCACCTACGACAGCGAGGCCAACCTGCACCGCGCGCTGTCGGCCGGGGCCAGCGGCTTCCTGCTGAAAAGCCTTCCGCCCGAAGAACTCGTGGCCGCCATCCGGGTCGCGGTGCGTGGCGACGCCGTCATCGATCCGTCCATGACGCGCCGCCTGGCCACCCGCCTGATGACCGGCATCGCCCCGCCGGTCGAGCCACCTGAGCTGGCGCAACTCACGGCCCGCGAACGTGAGGTACTCCTACTGGTGGCAGATGCCCGCAGCAACAGCGAGATCGCCGCCGCCCTGGGCGTCGGCGAAGAAACGGTCAAAACCCACGTCTCCCGAGTCCTCGCCAAACTCGGTGTGCGCGACCGCATCCACGCCGTCGTCTACGCCCACCAACACGGCCTCGTACACCCCGACCGTCCCCATTGACGACGTGCTCGGCCGGGTCGGAGCCGGTCACCTCAGCTTGCGACGAATGACGCGGTTCTCGAACATGCTTCTGCTGCCGGCCCGACGGGCCGGTCTCACTTCAGGTGCCGGGCGAAGAACCGGCTCCCTTCATCCGCCTCGGACGCCGGGACGCCGGTATGCCCGCCCATATTGGCGTGCAGCGCCTTCTCCTTGGAGCCGAAGGCGTCGAACAGGTCCAAGGCCAGCTGCCGGTCGTTTCCCTCATCGTCCCACTGCAACAGGACCTGCAGCGGAATGGTGACCTGCCGGGCCTCGCCGAACATGCTGCGGGGCACGAAACTTCCGGCGAACAGGCGGGCGGCGCAGATGCGCGGCTCGACCACCGCCAGGCGGAGGCCGAGGGCGATCACCCCTCCCGAGTACCCGACCGGGCCGCCGATCTCGGGCAACGCCAGGAGGGCGTCCAGGGCGGCTCGCCACTCGGGAACTGCCTGTTCGATCAGCGGGAGAATGAGACGTTCGACGATTTCGTCGGTGACCGGTTCGCCGGCCTGCAACGCCCGGCGCAGGTCGGCGCGAGCCTGATCGGTGACGGCGGAACGGGGCCGGTCACCGCTCCCGGGGAGTTCGATCGTGGCCGCGGCGAAGCCATCGGCCACGGTGTGCCGGGCCCGGGCCGCCAGTCGGGGGTGCATCTTCTGCAGTCCACCAGGGTGGCCGAGCAGGATCAGCGGGGTTGGTGCGGATGCGGATCCGGGCGTCCACAGGATGCCGTGGATCTCGCCGAGAGTGAATTCACGCTCGAGGGTGCCGTCGTCGAGGCGCTGTTCGGAATTGAATTGCACGGTCGTGCCTTTCAGGAGTGCTCGTGAACGGCGCTCCCGGACGACCTATCGCCCGACCGTGACCCCGGAGGGGAGCACCCATGTCGATACTGCGTTCACGGGTACCACCTCCTCGTTCTCTGGCACGGTCTTCAGGAAAGTAGCAGCGGTCGCCGTGGTCCGCCAACTGGTTTTCACCGAGGTTCGGCGCCCGGATGCCACGGAGCGACACCATGGCTCTGGTACCGCCGCCGAAGACGACAACCCTCTCGGCTGGTGGATCAACACCTGACCCGCTCCGACATACGGCATTCGACATGAGCGAGCACCGCCGGCGGTCGTACGGCGCTGTGCCCGTTGATCTTCCGATGCCCAGTGCTGGCCAGTACGGTCAGCGCGCCATGCTTGGAAGAGGGCGATGGGCCAGGCGTTGCCTACCCGTATTTTCCTGGTAGGCAACGCTTGCCGGTGATCAGTGGCCTGTGTGGACGAGGTTGTCGTCGATGAGATGCAGGCGGCGGGCGAGATCAGAGACGAAGATCCGTTCGGGGTCGATACTGTCGCGGACACGCCGCCATTCCTCGAGCCGCGGGTACATCGCGCGGACCATTTCCGGGGTGGTGCGGGAGTCTTTGGCGAAGTACAAGCGTCCGCCTGCGTCGAGGACCCGCTGGTCGAGTTCGGCACAGAATTCGCCGAGTCCGGATTTGAGTGGGAAGTCCAGGCTGAGCATGAACCCTGGGTGCGGCCACGACAGCGGGGCCCGGTTGGCGGCGCCCATGCGCTTGAACACGTTCAGGAACGACCGGTGGCCGGAGTGCGCGATCGCGCGCACCGCGGCCGCGAGCTGTGGTTCGGCGCCGAAGGGCATGGAGAACTGATATTGCAGGAACCCGCGGCGGATGGTTCTTGCCGTGGATGTCGGAGGCGATCGCGCCGCCCACGGTGACTTGACGGGTGCCGGGGAGGACCGGAACCCACAGGCCATGGGGCAGAGCCGCTTCGGGTGTCGCCGGTTCACACCACGAAGGTGTGAACGTCGGTTCCCGCGCCTTCTGGCCGGTTTTCACCGCTGGTTACGCACTCGCACCGTGACGACCCGCGCAACGGCGAGCAGTGTTGTCAGGATGGGGAACGCGACCCCGACCACCCACGCCGTCAGCACGATCTCGGGTGGATTCGACGGCGTCTCACGTTCGATGGGCAAGCTCCCCGGCGGGACGAGGGCATTCGAATACCAGATGGACAGCAGGACGAAATCCAGGATGAACAGCAAGCAGCCGCCGATGATCGCCATGGTCCGCCCGGTAATCGTGCCGGTCACCAGCGCCACGGCCGCAGCGGCGACGACGATCACTTGGATCACGAGGAGGACGTTCTGTACGGCGGGCGCAGGATCCTCATCGGGAATGCCGCCGATCACGCCGATCAGCAGCGCCAAGCCGTACAAGGGGACCAGTCCTACGGCGACCTAACCGCCAAGTCCCGCAAGAATCCTCGTCGATATGTCTGCCGATTCCACGAGGTGAGTCAACCAGAGCGATATGGGGATTCGCGGTGAAGAGTTCGGTCTCGAGTCATGATCGGTTCCTCGCCCACGCCGGATCCCGGCGGCAATAGCGTGCGTTCGCGGTGACAAGGCAGCCCCGGCAGGCCTGAAGATCCTGGTCTACACCACAATGCCGTGCGACGCCGTCTCGAGAGACTGCGGTTCGATCGAGAAACCACTGTGCCCCCTCCGAATTACCAGGCGGGGCACAGTCACTTTCAGGTCCGGCACCGAGGTTTCGGCGGTACCGCCCGCGAATCATGCGTTGGCGGTGCAGATTACATCGTTGATCGCCGTCGCCGACAGGTCTGCGGAACCGACATTGGCCAGCATGGCCCGCGGATAAACCCGGGAGAGACTGGAATAGGCCTCGCGGAGCGCGGACGCCCGGTCGCGGCCAGCGCCGCTGCCTACCGCGACGTCGTCTCCAGCGTCGTTGCGGTACACGAGTGCGCCACAGCCGTCCGACCAGGCCACAAGAACGGCGCAGTCGGAGATGCCGCCGTAACTGCAGTTGGCCATCGCCTCGTCGATCGCCTCGCCGCGGCTGCCCGCATTGACACTGGTGCCGTAGCTCCAGTTCTCGACACTGAACGCGATCGCACCGTGGAGATCGGCCGCATTCGCCGTACCAGCACCGATCGCCGACCCGGCCGCAAGGCCCACCGCCGCGACCCCGACGACGGCCTTACCCATGAACTTCATCAAGCATTTCCCTGTCAACGTATGGAGAGACTTACCCGGCGAATCATGGCTGATCACTGTCAGATTCGCCAAAAGGCCTAAAGTCACAAACCCCGCCGGCGAGTATCCGCGAGATCGCGGACGCGCTCAATGGCTGGGCAAGTCGAGTCGGCGCGACGTCACAAACGGCTGACCGCAACTGCTGAATCGGCATAAGTGCGCTACCGGCGGCCGGACGGCCTCTGCTGGTTGATCTTCCGATGTCCCATGCTGGCTGGTTCGATCAACGCGGGGCGCGGCAATTGAGGACGTTCTGGCTGGTATTGGTCACCGTTTGGGTCCTATTGCCCGCGATGCTCGCAGCATTGACGTTTTGGCAGTCACCCGAGCGTCTGCTCGATCATCCACAACTGCCGCCGACCGTGCCCGCGCATTTCGATCGCTGGTGATCGCTCGAACCTGGCAATTGCACATCGGCACAGGGGCTGAAAAACCGCTGTATACGAACATCGGCAACATCTCCGGGCATGCTCAACTCGGCAGCTGCGGACGTTCCGCCGGCCTCGGATCGGCACGGCCAGTTGATCTTCCGATGCCTCGCGCTGGGCGGTTCGGTCAGCGCGGTATGACGCCATGACGGCGCGTTCGGGAGCTGCCTGGCGGCCGGCCTATGGCGGCGGACTGGCCTGTTGCTCCATTCTCGAGTGGTTTCAAGCAGTTTCCTGGCTCAGAGGCACCGAAAGTGGAGCAAAAGGCCAGATCCAACCTCCGTCACATGGTCACTGGTTCGATCCAGCTAGAACCACAGGAAGCGGCCGGTCATCGCAGGTGTTGCGATGACCGGCCGTTTTCGTGCCATTTGCGTGCGCACTGGAATCGATGAAGAAGATCGACCTCGTCGATAGGCCAAAAACGATTGCTGCGTAACGGCGTTCGATTCACTTTGTGTGCCTGGGCCGTCGACCACTGCACTCCACCGACCCACTGTCCCAACTGGTCGGTCAGAGTTGGGTGTGCCCGGAGCCGGTGAGGATGATCAGCGGCATCATCAGAGCGCCGAGAATATCGTTTCCGGTGCACTGGGCCGAGGCGCTGGAGCTGCCGGTCGGCTGGCTGCCGCAGTTCTGCACCGTCATGGACTTGGTCGACGAGCCCTGCGTGGCGGTGAGGCTATAGACGCCTTCGGGAAGCTTCGAGCGATAGACGTACTGGATGATCCCGGTGCCGGCCGTGGATCCGGCTTGTGGGGTGAAGGTGCCAACGTTCTGCCCGTCCAAGGTGACCGTGACCGGTGCCAGGGCGTCCGCGCCGCTGGTGGTCACCAATATCGTGCAGGTATTGCCTGCCCCTTCACATCCGCCGATGCCGGTGTCGACCTGTGTCAGATTCACATTGTCGACCGTGGCCGACGCCGATGCCGCCGCGACGACCGGTATCGCCAGCATGGCCACCGTGACGGCGGCCCAACTCATTTGCCTCATCTGTACTTTCCCGTTGGAGTAGTCGTTGCCGGCACCTGAGTGCCGCTCCGACGGTAACCGCGTAGTGCGGCCCCGCGCGTACAAATTGAAAAGCCCATACTTCAATATGCCCCTGCGCTTCGCATGCGCGTCATAGTGGCTTCTTCATGCGCCGCGAGCGCCTGGACGCCGGGAGCGGCTTCCATAGAGTCGGCTCTGGGCGTGGTGCCCTCGAAGAGGCCGGGGTCCCGTCGGTGGCGTAGCGCTGGGCGGCGGTGACGTTCACCGGGTGCGGCGCGCCGCAGGCCAGTTCGCCGACCAGATACCGAAGAAGACGAATTGTCGAGGGAGCGACGGTGCGTTCGGCTCAGCCTCGGATCGGCGCGGCCGGTTGACCTTCGCCCGCCCGTTGTAGCCGGTTCGGTCAGCGCGGTATGCGGCAGAAGAGCACGCTGCCGTGCGCGCATGAACGGCCAACCCAACCGTTCTGAACGCGCACTACAGCTGAGGAGCTGGCGCGAAATCGCTGTTCTACAGCGGATTGTGCGGGATTGCACCGGTCCTCCGAAACTCGGCATGGGCGCGCACTGCCGGCGGTCGTACGGCGCTCTGCCCGTTGATCTTCCGATGCCCCGCGCTGGCCGGTTCGGTCAGCACGGTATGCGGCATAGAAAGACGTTCTGTGCGTCGGTTGTCTGGACGTGGGGAACGTCCTCCTGATGCGCTTGTCGGGCTTGGTGTCTCATCGCAGGAGGAGGACGGCCGTTGTTCGAGGTCATGTCGCGCAGTTGCAGTGTCATCGAGCCGGTCGGTGCCGCCCGGAGTGGCGGACATGGCTCCGGCCAGGAAATCGGCCCCACCTTTGACGCTCAATGAACCAGCAACCGCGAAGGGTGTCCCGCCGATAGCCGGACCTGGCCCGCAACGGCCGACCGAACGCGTCCCGGGGCTTACCGTCCTGCCTCAGCCGGGGCCGTCCTGCACCGGATAGTCGATGACGACCGCACCGCCGGTGGCGTAGTTGGCGACATCGGCGGCCACCCGCTGGCCGTGCGCCGACGCCCGCGCCGCGGCCAGGGCGGCGGCGTCAGCGAAGTCGCCTTCGAAGACCACGAAATACGGCGCTTCTCCCTTGGTCGCCGCCACGTCGAAGCTGTAGCGCCACGCAAGCAGGCCGGGCATCTTCATGACCAGTGGAAGGTGGTTGGTCACGTAGTAGTCGCGGAAGTGGTCAGGGTCGGCGGGCTTGGGATACAGGACCAACAACTTATGCATGACGACCTCCGTCCAGCGGCGAAATCACAACACTCCGGGTGACCTGGAAGCTCCTGTCGTGAACTGCCGCCGACCTCGCTAGGTGCGGAGCATCGGGATCTGGCTGAGGACGGAGGTGGTTTCGAGGAGCGCGTGGGAGTCGGTGGCCAGCCACAGCGGGAGGTCGCCGACGAAGGCGTCGAATCGTCATATGCGCAGGTTAGGGCTTGATGTGCGGTCGAGGGAAAGACCGGAATGGGATAGGCTCAGAACGGATCGTTATCAATTGGCGGGGAGGGCTTGTGGCGCCGGATACGGTGAGCCTGCGGTACTTCCTGGTGCTGGCGCAGGAGTTGAACTTCACCCGTGCGGCCGCACGGATCGGTATCGCACAGCCCGCACTCAGCGCCCGGATGCGCCGATTGGAGGCGGAACTCGGTACGGCCCTGCTGGTCCGCAACACGCGTAGCGTCGTATTGACCACGGCCGGTGCGGCTTTGGCGGAGTCCGCGCCGTCCGCGCTGGCGGCGCTGGACCGGGCATGGGACACGGCCCGGAGCGCGGCGGCCGGTGAACTGGGCACGCTGCGCATCGGATACAGCCTCAGCACCGGGGCCGAGACGGCACCGGCCCTGGTGGACGGGCTGATTCGCGGCAACAGCGGACTCGAGGTCGCTGCGGTCCCGATGGCGACACCGGAGATCTCCGCCGCGGTCGCCGACGGCCGCATCGATGCCGGGATCACCCGCGGTGAACAGCCGGGCCGTGGCGTGCGCCGGTTCCTGCTGCGGTGTGAGCGCATCGGGGTCCAATTGGCGCAGCACCATCCGCTGGCTGAACACCCGGAGATCGAGATCGCCGACGCGGCGGCGTATCCGCTGCGACTCCCGGACCGTGCGGCCAACCCCGTGATCCACGATCAGCTGTCCGCACTGTTCCGCGACACCCGGCCACACCCCCGATTCCTCACGCCCGCAGTCTCTTTCGACCTGTCTCAGCGCGACCTGCGCGCCGGGGTCACCCTCGCCCCGGCCGGTGAAGCCGCGGTCACGGCAGCACCGGCCGGTCTCACCTGGCGACCGCTGCGGGGCGCGCCCAGCCTGACGATCCACCTGGTCCTCCCGCGCGAGCAGTCGCCGCTACACCGCCGCATCCGTGCTGTCGCCAAAACCTTGGCGCACGAGCTGCACTGGCTGCCGGACTGACGCGCAAGAGGTCAAGCGAGACGGACGTCTGCGGTGGCGAAGCCGAAGACCTTGCGCCCGGCGGACTTCGCGGTGATGACGACGACGGCGGTCTTGCTGAATGTCCGACACGACCTCGCTACGCCGGCGGATCAGCATCAGATGATGGCCTTTGCGATCTGCTTGCCTGGAGGTCGGGTTGCTGCGCCCTGTATTCGGCAGTTGCGTGCACTCGCCGACCGAGCCTGCGGCCGGTTCCGAACGCCCGCGTCGCGGCTGTCAGTGCATTGGCGCGCTGCCGGTTGATCTTCCGAAGCGCCGCGTTGGCCGTTCAAAGCAGCATGGCATGCGGCATGAGCGTGTGCTGGGAAGCTATTCGGTGGCGGTTGGGTCGGCTTGCGTGTCGTTGACGGTATTGGCGTAGTCGATCTCGGCCATATGCTCCTCGGCCCAGGTGCGCAACGCCGCTAATGGAATCTCCAGGGACAAGCCCAGTTCGGTGAGCCGGTAGTGCACGCGCGGTGGCACTGTCGGCTCCACTCGACGGATGACCAGGCCGTCGCGGACCAGGTTGTGCAGGGTCACCGACAGCATCTTCTGGGATACACCGGGCATTCGCCGCCGCAGCTCGGCGAACCGCACGTCACCCGGGGCGGCCTCGGCGAGGACCTTGACCGCCATCGACGTCCATTTCGTGCCGATACGGTCCAGCAACTGCCGTGTCGGGCATTGGGAATCGAACAGATCACCGCGAACCGGTGCCTTCGCGTGCACTGATCGAGCAGTCACCTGGACCTCACCACCTGTAGCCGAAGTGCCTTCTTGGCAGCGTAACCGACGTTACCTACCGTTTTCTGGTAACTAATGGTAACCAGCTGGAGGTCTCATGATCCGCACGCCACCGCTCCAAACCGCCCCTATCGAGCTGCGCCAGATCGAGACCAACGGCATCCGCGCCAATGTCGCCATTGCCGGCTCCGGCCCCGCAGTCGTTCTGCTGCATGGTTTTCCGCACACCTGGCGACTGTGGAGCGAGATCATCGGCCCGCTGTCCACGCATTACCGGGTCATCGCCCCGGACCTGCGCGGATTCGGCGCCACCAGCCGTGCGCCGGACGGCTACGACGCCACCACGCTGGCCGCCGACATCGCCGGGATCCTCGACGCCCTCGGCGAACCCACCGCGGCCGTGGTCGCGATCGATGCCGGTACCCCGGTCGCGGTCCTGCTCGCCCTGCGCCACCCCGACCGGGTACGACGGCTGGTGGTCATGGAAGCCCTGCTGGGCGCCCTCCCCGGCGCCGAGGACTTCCTCGCCGCGGGTCCGCCGTGGTGGTTCGGCTTCCACGCCGTCCCCGGTCTCGCCGAAACGGTCCTGTCCGGCCACGAGGCACAGTATGTCGAATGGTTTCTCACCACCGGCACCCGTGGCCGAGGTGTGCGGGCCGATATCCGCGACGCATTCGTCGATGCCTATACCGGTGAAGAGGCCCTACGTTGCGCCTTCTCGTACTACCGGGCACTACCGACCAGCGCACGACAGATCGATCACGCCGTGACAGCCGGCCGACTCACCACACCCACCCTGGCGATCGGTGCCCACCCGGTCGGCGACGCACTCGAGCGGCAACTACGCCCTATCGCCGATACCCTTGCGGGACACGTCATTCCGGATTGTGGCCACATCATCCCGCTGGACCGTCCGCAAGAACTGCTCAACCTCATAACCCCCTTCCTCGCCGCCGACCAACCTGCCTGACCGCGCATCCGCACAGCCCCCCATGAGGCCATCCCCGGGTACAACACTCCATCCGGCATTCCGCATGAGCGTGCACTGCCGACGGTCGTACGGCGCTCTGCCCGTTGATCTTCCGATGCCCGCACGGCCGGTTCGGTCAGCCCGGTATGCGGCAGTAGCAGACGTTCTGGTGCCGTGCAGCGGGGCGCGATCGGCATGATCGCATCGCCGAAGAAGATTGGCCCACAGCGTGTTACGGGGCTGTGTGCGTAGCCGAAGATTGGGCGTCGTGTTCTGGTTTTTGTGGCGGCCCGCACCCTCCGGCGGTGGTATCCGGTTCGTCTCGAGCCATGAGAGCATTGCGGGCGTGACCGAACGCCTGCGCGCCATCGCTGCCGACAACGAGCGGATCATCGCAGCCGGCGGTTACCGGACGCCCAGCGGGCACCATGTGTCGTTGACATCGGGGGTACAAGCCGCCGTCGAGGGCACCCGGATGTACGGTCCCGACCCGGTCCCGGTAATCATCCGCAGCGAGGCCGCCACCGTCATCACGGTGACCGGGGAGAGCAGCCTCGCCGCGGCGCGCCGGATGCTCGACACCGATCCGGAGCCGGTCGCCGTTCTGAATTTCGCGTCCGCCCGCAATCCCGGCGGCCACTACCTCGCCGGCGCCCGCACCCAGGAAGAAGCCCTGTGCCGAGCGTCGGCGCTGTACACCACCCTGCTGGCCGTGCCGCAGTACTACGAGCACCACCGCCGCACACCGGACCCTTTCTACAGCGACCGCGTGATCCTGTCTCCTGCCGTACCTGTCTTCCGCGACGACACGGGCATTCTGCTCGACAGCCCCTATACGGTCGGCTTCCTCACTTGCCCAGCGCCCCGGACCAACGTGATCGTGCAGGAGCTGGCGAGCCAGGCGTATCGAATACCCGCGGTGCTGGCCACCCGCGCCGAGCGCATTCTCGAAACAGCCGTCGGCTACCGGCGTTTGGTGCTGGGCGCCTGGGGCTGCGGCGCCTACGGCAACGACCCAGGCATGGTGGCCGGTGTCTTCCATGCACTGCTAGCCGACGGTGGGCGGTTCAACGGGCACTTCGACGAGATCACCTTCGCAATACTGGACCGGACCCCCGGCGAGGCCACCCTCACTGCCTTCCGAGCGGCCCTCAGCTCGGCCTGACGGCGCGTTCGGCCAGCCGTGGATACGCACGGCCAGTTGATCTTCCGCCGCGCTCGCCGGTTCGGTCCGCGCGACCAGCGGCAAGAGAGGGCGTTGCTAGCCGTGGCAACAGACCCGAACAAGCACTGTGTCGTCGGGCAGTGTCTCCAGGTAGTTTTCGATGCCGCCCGGCGGTATCGGGCAGTCGGTTTGGTCCTTGCCGGACGTGGTCTCGCCCCAATCCTTGTGTCGGCAAATGCCACTCCACTCGACCCACCAACCGTCCTGGGTGAGTACATCGGGCTCTGACAGGTTGTGTACCGCGACGTTCAGCAAGGACTTCGGGCCGCCCGCGCACTCACCTCGCGTGGGGAGCAGCACGATGCCGAATTGGTTGGGGCCGTCGTGAATCAGCCGAGGATCGTCCTCATGACCCGGTCGGACGTAGAACCCGGCTCCTCCTCCGCCATCCCGAATCTGCCACGTGTCCCACATATCTCGCTCCGGGAACCCTTGCCGCATCTCGAATGGAGCGAGAGCTCGCGTGATCGCGGCTTCCACGTCATCGATCGCATCCGGCGGCAGGCAGATCGTCACCCAGCGCTGCACCAAACCACATCCCTCCCGCCGTACCGCGCGCCCAAGGTTACCTCTCGGAATCGACGAGCACAGATTCCTGACCGCTGTGACCAATCCACCAGAAGAGCGCCCTGCCATCGGCAATAGCGGACGTTCTGCGCCGCACCAGGTTCCGATTGCCGGCGCCCCGCGCTGGCCGGTTCGGTCAGCGCGGTATGCGGCAGAAGAGTGTGTTCGGCAAGGCGACCTCGTCGAGGGAGGACCGAATCCGCCGCAGCCACGGCTCTCGCCCGGGCCACACGTCGTCATAGTTGACCGCGTCCGTCGCTGCGCGAGGCGATGGCCACCGACGAGGGCGCTCCCGCAGCCAAGGGCGACTAGATCGGTTTCAGCAGATCCGTCACGAACACCGCAGTTCGTGATGGTCTTTGCCGTGCCCCCAAGACTTGGGGCGATCTCGAGTCCATGCGCTGCGGTATCTTCCATGCGATCGCCGCACCCTGGTCGGCGCGCAGAGGAAGCACGCCACTTGTTCAACAAATACTTTGCGGCCGCCGCCCTCTCGGTGAGCGCCGCTGCCGTTCTTGCGGCACCGCCTGCCGCCGCCGACCCGGTCAACTGGGGCGCCGTTTCCCTCAGCGTGTGGGGCAACGTCTACGCGATTTCGGTCAACCACCCGACGGAAGCCGACGCCATTCGAGCCGCCGACCGAGCGTGCAAGGGTCAAGGCATCATCGACTGCCGGATGATGGTGACGTTCGCGAACGGCTGCGGTGCAGTCGTGACGAGTCCGCTCGCGATCGTCGCAGGGTTCCCGATCGTGGGCTTCGGTAAGGGGGCGACCCCGGGGGAGGCATACGCCGACGCCACCCGCAACCTCCCCACCGGCACCGGAAGCGTCGGCTCGTTCAATCGCGAACATGCCTGCACCCAGCCTTGATCTAGTTCCAGTGCGGTCCTCGGCAGTAGCGGACGTTCTGCGGCGTAACGGGTTCCGGCTGCCGGCGGGACCCACCACCGCGGCCCCGGACCGCGCGGGTAGCGGCAATAGCGGGCGTTCGCGCTCGTAGCCATCTCTGAGACAGACTGTCACCCATGCGTTTCCTGGTGATCTCCCGTTCCGAGGTGGACAGCATGGCTCACTACGGATCAAGGGCCGCTGATCGTCGGGACCATTTTCACGTCAGTGAACTGATCGGGGCTTAGGAAGCATGGCTGGCAATATCTTTCAAGGGCGACTGATAGAGATCATCGATCACGACGACCTCAGCGTCGATCAGCGAGTCTTCGAGTTCACCGACCCGGCCATACCCGAAGGCGGCTCACACTTCGCCATTGCAGTCCCGGACCCGGACGACGGGAACGGGTCATGGACCGATGCGGTGGTGAGCCTCCACATCAATGAGGTTCCCGTCGATCTGCTGCTGTGGGCGATCGCAAAGGCCAAGGAGATTTCCCGGTTGTAGGGGCTTTCAGAGGTCCCGGTGATCTCGCGGCCCGCGGCAGACTGCCTGGGTTATGGACATACCGGGGAGCACTAGGAAAACGGCAGTGGCCGGCGCTCGGCCAGTACCAGATCGATGCTGCCGGTTGATCTTCCGACGTGTCACGCTGGCCGTTCCGAACAGCACGGCATGCGGCAGATGAGTGCGTCCCCGGGACAGCCGGTCATGGAGATATGCTCGAGTACTACGCACCACCGATCGCCATGGACGGCACCGTGCGCGTCGAGCAGCCGTCTGGTGCGGCCTGCCCCGCCAGACGTTCATCGATCCACAGCAGGGCTGCGGGCAACGCACTGATCGCGAGAATGGCGTGTTCGCTCAATTGGTCCCGCGTATAGGTCACCGGCGCCCCCGATGCGCACCACTGCGCCACCGTCTGGTCGACCGGCGCGATGGCGACGATCTCGTCGTTCACAGCGTGAAAGAGGAAGAGCGGCACGGTCGGTGCCGTGATGCCGTCGATCTCGTCGAACGACGCTTGTAGCTGCTCCAACAGTTGCGAAAAAGGGATCGTCAGGTAGTCGTTCATGTGCAGGAACGCGTACTTTTCCACGGCGGGCACCGAGCATTCGCCGCCACCCGCCGCCATCAGCGCTTTCCCGGCAGGCGTCAGATACGTGTCGAACACCGCTGCGATCCGCGGATCGGCGCGCATCATGCCCGGCAGGAGCGCCAGCAGGAAACCGGAGAATGGGCCGCCGTCGAGCGACCGCAGGTACTCACTCATGGGCTCCAACGGACCGCCTGCTCCACCGCCCCGAGCAACACCCACCAGTCGTAATTCGGGGGCGTAGGTCGGTTGAACCTGTGAGAGCCAAGCGCTGCCGTACGAGCCGCCGGAGTAGCCGAACGCAGCAACCGGAGTATCGGTGCCCGACAGGCCGAGTGGTGCGAACGCCTCGGCTGCGCGCACTCCGTCGAGCGCGGTATAACCCGGCTGATTCGGGGTGAGCAACGCCCCGTTCGCCCCCTCCCAGTCGGGTACGGAAATCGCATGACCTGACGACAACATCTGGTTGATCGAAATGAAATCCAGCGAGGCGTCGTACTTGTGGTCCATCGGGACCGCTCCTTGCCGGAGCGCGAACGAGGGAGCGCACTGCGGGGCCGAGGCATCTTCGGCAGCCTGATAACTGATCAAGCCTTTGACCTGCCCGGTTCGTGGCCGCAGCACCGTTGTCACGGTCGTGATGGGCTGACCGGCGGTATCGGTCGTTCGATACAGCAACTGCCAGGCATCGGCGTCCTGCGCCTGCGGACCCAGCGAGGCCACCTCGATGGGCCGCGAATTCAGCACGGTGCCCGGCGCCTTCGAGTCCCAGCCCGGCGGCGGGGTGTAGAACGGGTCGTTCTGCGGAATCGGGATCGGCTCCGCACCACCGACCGCGATGGCAGTACCGGTAAAGCACAACACAGCCGAAACCGCGATCAGAACCGAGCGCAGCTGACCGCGTGTGACCACTGAACACGCTGCGCCACAGGCTGATACGACACTGCCCAACATTCGGAATTCCCTCCCTGGAGGGGGCCGACTCCCGCGAATCCCCCTGAGGGCAGTCAGATTACATTCCTCGACCGAGTTCGATACCCGAACCGACAACGAAAATCACGGCTGCCGCCCGCCCAGCTCGCCATGCGCCTCAGTCACCAACACTCGCCCGACGATCTCTATCGCGCTCGCTCATCGGCATGAGCGCGCACTGCCGGCGGTCGTACGGCGCTCTGCCCGTTGATCTTCCGATGCCCGCACGGCCGGTTCGGTCAGCGCGGTATGCGGCAGATCAGTGCGTTGCCCGGCTGTCAGCGTGGAGCGGTGTTGGTGGTGAAGAGGTCGGTGATCGGTTCCCTGGCTGCCCACCCGTCGAACATCGGCTCACGGGAATCGGACTCCGGCGCGCTGCGTCCGTTTGCGGAGCCGCCGACCACCCAGCCCGACATTTCTTCGGATGTCACCACGAACAGGTTTTCCCACTGTGTCAGATTGCGTCCGAGAACCCTGGGGACGGTCGCATACATGTCACCATCGGTCACCATAGCGATGTTGATGCCGGTCATCCTGTTCGGGAGACACACGAAGTCGGCGGGCTTGAACAAGATTTCGACGCGGGGATCGTCGCCGGAGCCGCCCCAGCTGCGCAGCAGAAGGCCAATATGTCCTGGACTCCATTGCCAGACCTCGAAAGTGCGCGAGCTCGCGAAGATATGCATGGAGAAATCTTCGCGCTACCGCGAGCACCTTCAGGCAACGACCCGAATATGGCCGAGCCGTTGATCGTCGAGCCTCCTGTGCTGCCTGCCTTTTGGTGTCATGATCCCTGAGATGGTGATCGAGTTACCCCTCGGGAGTGTCCTGGGCTACCGAGGGAGCGAGACGGAGTTCGGGACCAGTAGCCCTGGTCCAGCTGGCCACGACAAGCCCTGCGGTATGGGAAGCCGAATCGGATATCAACTGGCCCTCGAACTCTTGTCCTTCGGCCGCGCCGGCCAGAACCTGCCACGACGCTCGGCCGGTTGCTTTCAGCGTCCGTGATTCCACGGGATCGAGTTGGCTGAGAGTGGCGGTGTCCACGCACGCGAAGGCCCGTGCGAGGGCGTTGTTGTAGACCACTCCCCGGTTTACCGGGTCAGTGGGCAGCTGTTCACTCGGCGCGGCATCGCCGACGACGAGCATGGCAACGTTGGCGTCCTGCGCGGCCAAGTCCTTCCCCAGTGCCACACACTCGCGCGGGGACGCGTCAAACGAAACCGATTGATAGGCTAATCGTTTGATGAACATCCCGTGCGGACCGTGGGCGGTAGCGAGCCATAGTCCGACCGACAAGGACAGCGGTAGCGGCAGCGCGCCCTGCTCGCCCCGGCACCATGCGATATCCCAGTCCCAGTCGATGCCGTAACGCCGAAGGCTGCCAAATGTGTTGTCAGACTCGTATGCAGTTGTCGTGTCGTCGCATCCAACGATCACCAACAGGTCGGGCAAAGTCGGATCGGAAAGGAACTCCTCGGACCTGCCGATGGCCCATCCGTCAGTCTCGTCGCCGAACTTGGGTATCCGCAGCCGACGGATCGATTCGATACACGCTGCACGTAAGCCATCCAGTTCAGCGGCCGCAGCACCTGCCACCGCAGGTATCAACGCAGGCGGGTGCGGGCAGACAGCGGCTGAGATCAGCGGCACCGGTCCTCCTGAAGATCCTGGTCGCAATCACTTTGGCACAATGGCCGACATGAAGCTCGCGTCCTTACGCGCCTTGGCCAAACCGTACCGTGCAATCCAGTGCGACAAGCCATCCGGAACTCGACAGTAGCGGACGTTCCGTCGGCGTCGGATTAGTGCGTTCGGTTGACTCCCACGAGTGGGAAGCGATTGACGGTGATATGCTCAACGAATCGATGACTTCCGTTGGGCAGCGCGGGATTCCGGCTAGGGTTGAGGCTCGGGGCGAGCGTCTCGAAGATCAATCTCGGGGGATCCATGATCAGTGATAAGAGCATTCAGGAACGTCATTTCCCGACCACCACGTGTTTCGGATGCGGACCGGCCAACCCCTCCGGTATGCATGTTCGCAGCTATCGGGCAGACGACGACACTGTGGTGGGATCGTTCACCCCGGGACCGGACCATGGCAACGGACTCGGCTTGGTCCACGGCGGCGTCATCTCCACTGTCCTGGACTGCCATTCGGGTGCGGTCGTGTTCCAAGCCGCCATCGATCGCGGGTGGTTCAGCGAACACAGCATGGTGGCCCCGTTCGTTACCGCCGGGTTCGACGTCAGCTTCCTGCGCCCCACTCCGCTGGGCCCCAGCCTCGATCTGTGGGCGCACATCGAACAGCTGACCGAGCAGCAAGTCATCACCAATGCTGAACTGCGTTTCGACGGTAAGACGAGAGTCTCGATGCGCTCCATCTGGAAACGGCTCAACCTTCGCTGAGAATCATCCGCGCGTTCTTTCACTACATCGATCACCCACCATCACCGCGCCGGACAGTCCGAGTGCAATGCTCCTGCTCCACCGGCGGGTCGGCAGGTTGTCAAAGGTGATGTTTCGGGATCCGACCAGGGCGGAGGATCGTCCTCTACAGGCATGGGCACGTGCGAGGACACGGCACACTGCATTCGTCAATTCAGTGCGTTCGGTCGGTGCGCGGTCGCCCGAGATGATCTCCGCCGGTGGATTTCAGGTGTGCCGGGTGGGCGGTCCGAACTGCGCGCAGTGCGGCGGTCGTGGATATTTTCACTATCGGGTTGCGGCGAGGTGTTCTCCGTAGAACAGCATCAGGCCGGTGGCTGCGGAAATTGCTGTGAGCAACCAGAATCGGATGGATACCGTGGTCTCGGGCCAGCTGCTGAGTTCGAAGTGGTGGTGCATCGGGGCTATGCGGAACAGGCGGCGGCGAGTTGTTTGGAAGACGACGATCTGCAACAGAACCGAGAGGATCTCGGCGCAGAACAATGCACCGATCACGACCATGAGCAGTTCGGTGCGGGTCGTGATGGACAGCCCGGCCAGCAGCCCACCCAACGCCAGCGATCCGGTATCGCCCATGAAGATCTTCGCCGGTGCCGCGTTCCACCAGAGGAACCCGACGCAGGCCCCGCCCGCCGCAGCGCTGACCAGGGCCAGATCGAGCGGGTCGCGAACCGTGTAGCACCCCACCCCGGGACGGGTCGTGCACGCGTTGGTGAACTGCCAGAACGTGATCAGCACATAGGCACCCAGAGTCAGGCCCATCGATCCCGCGGCCAGACCGTCGAGCCCGTCGGTGATGTTCACCGCGTTCGACCACGCGACCACCATGATGCACACCGCCAGCAGGAACAACGCCGGGACGAACGACAGCCAGCCGACATCGCGCAGGATCGACAAATGCCTGCTGGCCGGGGTCAGGCCGGTGCTATCGGGGAAACGCAGTGCCAGCACGCCGAAAATGATCGCGGCGCCGAATTGGCCGACGTACTTGCCGCGGGCGGTCAGCCCGAGATTGCGCCGCTTGTAGAGTTTGATGAAATCGTCGAGAAATCCGACCACACCCAGCGCGGTGGCCAGACCCAGAACCAGCAGTCCGGAGGCTGTGACTCCGGATGCGTTATAGCGCAAGCCGATCAGATGCGAGCCCAGGTAGCCCGCCCACATGCCGGTCACGATCGCGATCCCGCCCATGGTGGGCGTTCCGCGTTTGGCTTGGTGGCTGCTGGGTCCTTCGGCGCGGATCTCCTGACCGAGCTTCTTCCGGGTGAACAACCGGATCAACAGCGGCGTCAACGTGATCGACACTGCCAGCGCGATCATCGCCGCGAACAAGATCTGCCTCATCTGCCCCCCTGCGAGCCTTCCTACCGCGGCCTGCCGCATCGACACAACTCGAGTGGTCAGATGTTAGCCAAGCACACGACCGAGAGCGACCGCTGTCTGCGTGGCGCACGGCATTCGGCCGAAAGAGGATGTCGTGGGGCGCATGTGGTCTCGCTGTCGGTCGCGCCCGCTCTGTCCGATTCGGACCGCGCGGAATGCGGCTTTTCGGTCAGTCGCGTGAGAAACGGGAGTGCAGCGACTTCGAACTGCGTGTGGCGTACCACACACTATTGAATTCGACGTCTAAGGTTCTGACTCGGTCCGCCCATCAGGGGTAGCTGAGTGGAGGGTTCGACGAATGACGTTCGGGAAAATCACCGCTGCCGTTTTCATGGCAATCTCGGCCGTGGGTATCAGTGCGGCAACCGCCCATGCAGAACCGGTCGTGATGGAGCAGCCGACTGCGGTGACTGCGGAGGGCACGACTTCCGGTGTGGATCATGGAATCAATTACCAGATCACCGTTTCGCCGGTCGACAGGGCAGTTGTCGCCACCGTCGAGAATGGCAAGTTCGAGGTCGCGCAGAACGGTGCGGTGGTGCTCGAGTCCGGCGATGGAGCGGCGGTGACCGAAATCCCGCAATGGCTCGCCATCGACGGGCGTTCAATCGCGCTTGCACAGCGCATCGGTGCGGACGGCCGCACCCTGACGCTGACGCCGACTCCGACGGCAGAAGATATCGCGCAACTGAAGGACATCAACTCCTACGACCGGCTCAAGGAGCAGGTCGACAAGAACCTGCCCGGCATCGTCATCGGCGCCATCGCGGGCGGCATCCTCGGGGCGATGATTCCCCTGGTATGGGGTCTCAGCATTCCGGTGGGTGCGCTGATCGGTGCAACCGTCGGCGGATACGTCTCGGGCGGTCCGGACTTCATCAACGCCGTACAGGGGTGGGTCACCAACCAGCCGTGATCACGGGGGAATGGGCGGATCCACGAGTCGCCCACGGGCAGTTGTCCCGTGGGCGACGCTGTGCTGTGGCGGGGCTCAGTCCTCGATCGGCACAGAGGCGGTGTCGATCCCGGTCCGGTTCAGCGTCGAGTTGCGATAACCGAAGGTGGCGTAGAGGGCGAGACCGAGGAGCAGCCAGACGACGAAGCGGATCCAGGTGACGATGTCGAGGTGGCTGATGAGCCAGATCGAGAAGCCGATGCCGATGAGGGGGACGACCGGCACCCAGGGGGTGCGGAAGGTGCGGTCGGCGTCGGGGCGGGTGTGGCGCAGGCGCATGACGCCGATCGCCACCACGATGAAGGCCATGAGGATGCCGACGTTGGTGAGTTCGGCGGCCTCGCGGATCGGGAGGAAGCCGGCGATGAGCGCGGAGACGATGCCGACCGGCCAGATGACGCGGGTGGGCACCTTGCGTTCGCCGGTCTTGCCGAAGTAGTCGGGCAGCAGTCCGTCTCGGCTCATGGTGAAGCCGACGCGGGTAACGGCGAGCATATTGGCGAATGCGGAAGTGGTGACTCCGACGACCGCGCCGACCGCGATGACCAGGCCCAGGATGCCCATGCCCACGGTGTCGAAGGCGCTGGAGAACGGCGCGGCCACATCGATATCGGTGTAGTTGACCATACCGACGATGACCAGGCACACGAGCAGGTAGACGACCGAGGCGATGCCGAGACTGATCAGGATGGCCTTGGGCAGCAGCTTCTTGCCGTCCTTGGATTCCTCGGCGGCCGCGCTCATGGCGTCGTAACCGTAGACCGCGAAGAACGCCAGCGCCGCACCGGAAACCGCGCCGCCGACCCCGAACGGGAAGAACGGCGTGTAGTTGCCCGCCTTGATGTGGAATGCTCCGGCGACGACGACAATGGCCACGATCAACACCTTCACCGCGACCAATCCCGTTTGCACACGGGCAGATTCCCGGGTGCCACGCGAGAGCAGATAGGCCAGCAGCAGGCAGAGAACGACCGCGAACAGGTCGATCTTGCGGCCCTCGCCGGTGCCGGGCGCGCCGAGCGCCCAGGTCGGCAGATCGAATCCGATGTAATGGGTGATGTAGTTCAGGTAGCCCGAGACCGCGATCGCCACCACCGACACGATGGCGGTGTATTCGAGCAGCAGATCCCAGCCGATCATGAATCCGATGATCTCGCCCAGCGCCACATACGAATACGTATAGGCCGAACCGGCTTTCGGCACCATGCCAGCGAATTCGGCGTAGCAGAGTCCCGCCGCGCCGGAGGCCACGACCGCGATGGCGAAGGAGATCAGCACGGCCGGACCCGCCACCTGGTTGGCCACGACACCGGCCAGAGAGAACACTCCCGCGCCGACCAGGCCGCCCAGACTCAGCGCGACCAGTTGCCACAGGCCCATGCTCTTGGTGAAATCGCCGGAATCGGCATCGGTGACGGGCATTCGCCGCATGACTCCGGCGAGGGTGATGGGCGGGCGTGGGCGGCGGGTGACGACAGACATTGTCGCGCCTTTCAGGTGGTGATTCTTCAACTAGGGGTGGTGGACGGCGGGGGAGTCGAGAGCCTCAGAAGACGAAACCCTCGGGGAACGGATCGGCCGGGTCGAGCAGGTAATTGGCCGTGCCGGTCAACCACGCGCGACCGGTGATCTCCGGCACCACGGCGGGATGTCCGGCGACGCTGACGGTCTCGACCGCGCGGGCGTGGAAGGTGGTGCCGATGAACGAGTCATTGCGCAGCACCTGTCCATAGGAGAGCAGACCGCGGGCGTGCTGGCGGGCCAGCAGCGCGGAGGTGCCGGTGCCGCAGGGCGAGCGGTCGAACCAGCCCGGGTGGATGGCCATGGCGTTGCGGGTGTGCGCGGGTTCGGAGGCCGGATCCAGGAACAGGACGTGCTTGCATCCGCCGATCCGCTCGTCCTCCAGATGCACCGGACGCCGGAATTCATTGATGGCGGCCATTATTCGCAGGCCGGCGTCGAGGATCCGATCCTGTTGGACGCGGTCGAACGGTATCCCGAGCTTGCCGAGATCGACGATGGCGTAGAAGTTTCCACCGTAGGCCATGTCGTAGCGGACGGTGCCGATCCCGGGCACCTCCACCTCGTTGTCGAGGCTGTCGCAGTAGGCCGGGACATTGCGCAGCGCGACCGAATCGGCATGGCCCGCAGTGATGTTCACGGTCGCTACGACGCGCCCGGCGGGAGTGTCCAGGCGGATCTCGGTGACCGGTTCGGTCACCGGCACCATGCCCGCCTCCACCAGCGCGGTAGCCACGCCGATGGTCCCGTGCCCGCACATCGGCAGCAGCCCGCTCACCTCGATGAACAGCACCCCGTAGTGCCCGTCGGCGGTGGTGGCCGGTTGCAGGATGGCCCCGCTCATCGACGCGTGCCCGCGCGGCTCGTTGACCAGGAATTTCCGCAGGCCGTCCAGATTCTCGAGGAAGTAGTCGCGCCGATCGGCCATGGTGTCACCCGGAATCGGACCGATCCCGCCGGTGACCACCCGGGTGGGCATCCCCTCGGTGTGAGTGTCGATGGCGGAGATGATTCTGCTGCTGTGCATCAGGATTGCCCTTCGGTGTCGAGTTCGGCGAGTTCGCGCAATCGCACGACGGCGGCCAGCGGACGCCGGGCGGGAGTGGCGGCGGCCAGGCCGGTGGGTGCGAGATCCGCTGTGCCGTAGTGGCATTGGCTGTCAGAGGCCGCATCCCCGGTACCGGCGGACTGTGCGGCGCGCAGGGCGGCGACGGCGGTCCCGCAGATGCGGCCCTGGCACGGCCCGAGCCCGGCGCGGGTGGCCAGTTTGGTGGCCCGGTAGCTCTCGCCCGCAGCGCCCGCCCAGGCCGTGGTCAGCTCCTCCCGGGTGGTGTTCTCGCACCGGCAGATCACGGTTTCGGGGCGGGACCAGGCCACCACCTCGGTGCCGATCGGGTGCGCTGCGGCGAGCCGGGCGATGAACCGCCGGGCGGTGCGGTGGCGGGTGCGCAGGCCGCGCTCGGCGCTCGGATCGCCACCCGCGGCCGCGATCCCGGCGACGACGCCCTCGACCGCCGCGACCTGCGCCCCACCGATTCCGGTGAGTTCACCTGCCGCCCAGACCATGTCGGCGCTCGTCCGCTGATCCCGGTCGACGCTGACGAACCCGTCGGCGGTCAGGCGCGCGCCCGCGGCCACCGCCAGCTCGTGCTGCGGGGTGAAGCCGTGCGAGACCGCGACCGCGTCCACCGGGATGGTCGTATGGCTACTCGGCACCGGTGCCCAGTGTTCGTCGAGCCGGGCGAGGGTCGCCTCTTCGACCCGGCCGTCGCCCGCGACCGCGACCACCGCGGTCGAGGTGCGCACCGGAATGCGATGGCGCAGACCGGAACCCGCGTACTGGATCAGTTCGGCCGCCTTGCCGGCACTGTGCCGCAGCTCCCACGGCCGGGCGACCCAGTGCCGCAGGATCGCCCGGGCCGGATTGGCCTCGAGCACCGCCCGGACCCGCGCGCCGCCATCGGCCAGGGAGTGGGCGACCGGGAGCAGGAACGGCCCGGTGCCCGACACCAGCACGGACCGCCCGATGAGCAGCCGCTGGGTTTTCGCGAGGGTCTGCGCGGCCCCGCCGGTGTAGACGCCGGGCAGATCCCAGCCGGGGAACGGGCACACGCGGTCGTAGGCTCCGGTCGCGATGATCAGCGCGTCCCCGCGCACCGCTCGATGCGTACGGCGATCACCCTCGAGGCCGATGAGCAATCGCACTGTGGGACAACCGCCCTCGGGGTGGGGTTCGAGGTGGTACACCGCCGCCCGGGGCAGATACTCGCAGCGCGGATGCCCGGCCAGGAGCCGGGCCCGGCGCGCGGCGGCCGCGTACCCGTGCCCCATGGCCAGTGGCCGGCGGACTCCGTAGGCCGCCGGTATGCGGCGGTTGTACTGGCCGCCGAGCGCCTCGTTGGAGTCGATCAGTGTCACCGACGCGCCATGCCGCAGCGCCGCTTCCGCGGCCGCCGTGCCCGCCGGACCACCACCGATGACCACCACATGCCGGTTCATCGCTCGCTCCCGCCCGCTCGGCTCTGACCGGTGACGGTGTCGCCGTCGCGCGCCGGGCGGCGACACAGGCGCACGTCCGGCACGCCGTTGACGGTCGCCACGCAGTCGAAGCACACGCCGATACCGCAGAACACGCCGCGGCCACCGCCGTCGCGCGCGGTGCGCCAGTGCGTGTGCCCGGCGGCGAGCAGCACCGTGGCCAGGGTCTGACCGTGCACACCCGCCACCTCGACGCCGTCGGCGCGGATGGTCAGCGGCCGGTCCGCACGGCCCAGGCGGTCGCGGTCCGGGGGAATCAGATTGGGGCTCATGGTGAGACGTACTCCGTGCTCCAGGTGATGACCGCCGGTCGGTCGACGGTGAAGGCCGCGATGTCGATCTCGTCGGGCCGGCTGGTCAGGGCGGAGGCGACCAGCTGCGCGGTGCCGAGGGCGAGCCCGATGCCCGCGCCCTCGTGGCCGGTCGCGTGCCACAGTCCGGGCAGGCGCGGATCCGGGCCGATCACCGGGAGGTGGTCGTCGACGTAGGGGCGGAAACCGCCGTAGGCGCGCATGATCGCGACGTCCGCGAGCATCGGGAACAGGCGCAGCGCCTTGCGCGCGATCGCGGCGAGGCTGTCGGGGCGGATCCGGTCGTCGAATCCGGCCTGCCGCCGCGAGGATCCGATCAGCAGCGGGCCACCCCGGGTGGACTCCACCACGGCCGAGGATTGCAGCGCGGTATCCGAACTGCCCACCGCGCCGACGTAATCCGCGTCGTAGACCTTGTGGAAGACGGTCGGCGGCAGCGGAGCGGTGATCAGCACATCGCCGCGGCGTGGTTTGACCGCGATCGGCGCGCCCAGCACCGCCGACACCGGACCCGACCACGGCCCGGCGGCATTGATCACCACATCGGCGAACCGGTCGCCGCGCGTGGTCCGCACGCCCAGCAGCCGATCGCCGCTGACGATCGAACCGGTGACAGTGCACCGGGTTTCGACGATCGCCCCGCCCGCGGTCGCGGCGGCGAGCAGTGCCGAGGCCGCGCCGACCGGCTGGACCTGCGCGTCGTCGGGGTAGTGGACCGCGCCGCTCACCTCGGTGGTGAGCGCCGGCTCGGCCGCCGCGAGTGCGGCCGCGTCGAGATCGGCGCAGTGCACACCGACCGCGCGCTGGTCGTCGGCGAAGGCGGCGAGTGCGGACGCACCCGCGTCGGTGGTCGCTACGACGATGCCACCCTTGGGTTCCCACTCGACGGCCGCGACCGCCCGGGGCAGCCGTTCGGCGATGCGCGCGAGCGTCTCGGGCCACAGCCGCCGCGACAGTCGCGCCAGCTCCAGCTCCGGACCGGGGGCCTTGTCCGAGACCAGCACGTTGCCCTCGCCGTGCGCCGTGGTCCCGGACGCCACCTCACCCGCCTCACAGATCCGCACCGACAGGCCCGCCACGGCGAGCCGGTCGGCGAGCGCGCAGCCGATCATGCCGCCGCCGATGATCAGCACATCGGTCCCCCTCACGGACGATGTGCCTGACGTGCCGAATGTCATTGCGCCCGTGCCCCGTTCACCGATCGAGGCACACCCAGCGGATTGTCGTCGCGCAATTCCGGCGGCAACAGCTCCGGCGGCACGGACTGGAACACCACCGGACGCAGGAACCGGGCGATCGACGCGGTGCCCACCGAGGTCGACGCGGGCGCGGTGGTCGCCGGATACGGACCGCCATGCTGCTGCGCGTAGGTCACCGACAAACCGGTGGGCCAGCTGTTCCACAACACCCGGCCCGCCGCGCCCGCCGCCTCGGTGAGCAGGGCGTGAGCGGTACCGTCGGTCGGGTCGCCGAAGACCGAGACCGTCAGCTGCCCGCTCACAGCACGGGCCAGCTCGAGCAGTTCGGCGGTCTCCCGATAGGTCACCACCAGTGCTGCGGGGCCGAACATCTCGTGTGTCAGCGTTTCCGGATCTGCGAGCACGTCCTGGGCGGTGGTGGTCAGCAGCAGGGTGCGCCCCGCCACGCCGCCGCTCAGGATCCGCACCCGCGGGTGCGCGCGCAATTGCTCGACGGCCCCGACGAATCCGGCCTCGATCGCGGCATTGAGCATGTCACCGGTCGGCTCGGGTGCCGACCGGGCCAGTTCGGCGAGCAGCGGCGACCCGTCCGGGACCGCGATGATCCCCGGCTTGGTGCACAGCTGCCCGGCACTGGCCGACAGCGTGCCGAGCAACCCGGCGGCGATCTCGGCGGCCCGTGATCTCGCGGCCGCGGAGGTGACGAAAACCGGGTTGACGGAACCCAATTCACCGTAGAAGGGAATCGGCACCGGTCGCGCGGCGGCGATGTCGAACAGTGCGCGCCCGCCCCGGGTGGAGCCGGTGAACGCGGCCGCGGTGATGGCGGGATGGGTCAGCACCCGCACGCCCGCGCCGACACCGAACACCAGGCCGAAAGTTCCGCTCGGAGCCTGGTTTTCGGTCAGCGCCTCGGCGACGATCGCGCCGACCGCCCGGGACAGCAATGGATGGCCGGGGTTGGCCTTGACGATGACCGGGCACCCGGCGGCCAGCGCGGCGGCCGTATCGCCACCGGCGACGGAGAAGGCGAAGGGGAAATTGCTCGCCGCGAAATTGACGACCGGGCCGAGCGGAATGTTCATCCGGCGCAGATCCGGGCGCGGCGCGCCCATCGGCCACTCGGCGTCGGCGGTGTCGATGCGCACGTCGAGATAGCCGCCGTCGCGGACGGTCTCGGCGAACAGGCGCAGCTGAAACGTGGTGCGCCGCAGCTCGCCGGTCAGCCGTGCCTCGGTCAACCGGGTTTCATTCCGCGCCATGGCGATCAGCTCCGCGGCGCGAGCGTCGAGCCGGTCGGCGAGGTCGGTCAGCGCCCGAGCGCGACCGGCCGCACCCAGCGCCGCCCATGCCGGGGCGGCCCCGGCCGCGGCGGCGACCGTGGCGTCGACCTCGGCCGCCGTGGTGTCGGCGATCGATCCGGCTGTGGTGTCGATCATCGTGTTGTCCTCGTTTCCCGTATTCGCCTGCTCGCCTGTGGATTACCGGTAACCCTTGGCCAGCACCGCCGTGGTGTCGGCGGTGATCTGGGCGGTCAGCCCGGGGGCGAGCGGAATCCGCGGCGGCCGGCACGCGCCGCCGGGCCGCCCGGCCAGGTCCATCGACAGCTTGATGGCGTGGACGAATTCGGTTTTGGAGTCCCAGCGCAGCAACGGATGCAGTTCCCGGTACAGCGGCAGGGCCTTGTCCAGGTCGCGGTTGACCGCCGCGTTGTACAGCTCCACGGTCACCTGCGGAATGGCGTTGGGGTAGCCCGCCACCCAGCCGACCGCGCCCGCGATGCCCAGTTCCAGCACCACGTCGTCGGAACCGATCAGCACGTCGAGTTCCGGTGCCAGTTCCTTGATTTCGTAGAATCGCCGGACATCGCCGGTGAACTCCTTGACGCCGACGATCAGCCCCTCGGCGTGCAGTTCGGCCAGCAGGTCCGGGGTGAGGTCGATGCGGGTGTCGATCGGATTGTTGTAGGCGACGATCGGCAGACCGACCGCGGCCACCGTCCGATAGTGATCGAGGACGACCTCGCGATTGCCCCGATAGATGTTGGGCGGCAACAGCATGACGCACTGGGCGCCGGCCTCGGCGGCCTGCTCGGCCCATTTACGCGCTTGCAGCGCGCCGTAGGCGGCGATGCCGGGCATGACCGTGAAGCCTGGCGGCGCGGCCTCGATGGCGGTGGTCACCACCCGGGCGCGTTCGGTGTCATCGAGGGTCTGGTACTCCCCGAGCGAGCCGTTGGGGCTCACGCCGTGGCAGCCGTTGGCCGCCAGCCACCGTACGTGCTCGGCGTAGGCGTCGTAGTCGACCGAGAGATCCTCGGTGAACGGCAGGGTGGTCGCGACGATCACCCCGTGCCAGGGCTTGTTCGCCGGCGACGTGGTGGTTTCGGACATGTGAGCCTCCATCGGGTGAGAGTCCGGGGAGAGCGTCCCGGCCGCCTGTCACCATGTGACGTGTGACATTGCACTGACGGTAAGTGATGGAGTCATGCCCGGTCAACCACTTGCGTGATCCGGGTCACCACCCTATGGTGCAATGTCACACATCACAGATGAGGGTGGCGCATGACTGCAGTTGACGACTCCGCGACAGCACGGCAATCCGATCCGAGCCCGACAACCCCGCCGACCGGACTGCGCCGGATCGTGGCCGCGGCCATGGTCGGCGCGGTCGCCGAGTGGTACGAATTCTTCCTCTACGGCACGGCATCCGCGCTGGTCTTCGGGGAGGTGTTCTTCCGCTCCAACGGCAATGCCGTCGACGGGATCATCGCCGCCTTCGCGCTCTACGCCGTCGGGTTCCTGGCCCGGCCCTTCGGTGGAATCCTGTTCGGGCACTTCGGAGATCGCGTCGGACGCAAGGCGCTGTTGCAGCTGAGCCTGGTCGTGGTGGGCATCACCACGTTCCTGATGGGCTGCCTGCCCACCTTCGCCACGGTCGGCTACTGGGCCCCGGTGCTGCTGGTGACGCTGCGCCTGATCCAGGGCTTCGCGTTCGGCGGCGAATGGGGCGGGGCGGTGCTATTGGTCAGCGAGCACAGCCCCGACCACCGGCGTGGGTTCTGGGCGAGCTGGCCGCAGTCGGGCGTGCCGCTGGGCAATGTCCTGGCGACCGTGGTCATGCTGGTGCTGTCGGCGAATCTGTCCGACGCGCAGTTTCTTTCGTGGGGCTGGCGGATCGGCTTCTGGCTGTCGGCCGTCGTCGTGCTGATCGGCTACTGGGTGCGCTCCAGCGTCGATGACGCACCGATCTTCCGCGAGGCGCAGCAGCGGTTGGACGCCGACCGGCGCCACGCGCTCGGCATCGTCGAAGTACTGCGCCATCACTGGCGACAGGTGCTGATCGGCATCGGCGCGCGCTTCGCCGAGAACATCCTCTACTACCTGGTGGTGACCTTCTCGATCACCTATCTCAAACTCGCCGTGCACGTGGACACCGCGCCGATCCTGGCGCTCATGCTGGTGGCGCACCTGTTGCATTTCTTCATGATTCCGGCGGCGGGCCTGCTGTCGGATGTGATCGGGCGCCGGCCGGTCTATCTCACCGGCGCCGTGCTCACCGCCGGCTGGGGCTTCCTGGCCTTCCCGATGATCGACACCGGGAACTACGCCGTCATCATCGTGGCCATCACCCTCGGTCTGGCCGTCGAATCCCTCACCTACGCACCGTATTCCGCGCTCATGACCGAGATGTTCCCGACGCATGTGCGATATACGGCCCTGTCGTTCTGCTATCAGGTCGCGCCGATTCTGGCCGGATCGCTGGCCCCGCTGATCGCCATCAGTCTGTTCGACCGCTTCCACAGCTCGGTGCCGATCTCGCTGTATCTGATTGTGGCCGCGGCGATCTCGGTGCTGGCGGTCGGGCGGGCCAAGGAGACCGCGGGCAAGTCGCTGCGGACGGTCGATGCCGAGGCCGCATGTGCCGACTCCGGGCCGGCTGTCGAGGGGGCGACGGCTATGCCACGTGACATGGCATAGAATGTCGTGAACCGATCGAATCCATCGATCACGGGCAGGGGAGCCGACCACGTGAGTATCGACCAGTTCACCCAGGTGGAGAAGGTCAGCCTGCGCGAGAAGGTCTCGCGGGCACTGCGCGCGGCCATCATCGCCGGTGAAATGGAGCCCGGCGTGGTGTATTCCGCACCCACGCTCGGCGCGCGGTTCGGAGTGTCGGCCACCCCGGTCCGTGAGGCGATGCAGGATCTGGCCCGGGAGAACCTCATCTCGATTGTGCCCAACAAGGGATTCCGGGTCACCGAGGTGGCCGAGAAGGACCTCGACGACATCACCCGCATCCGGCTGCTGCTGGAACCGCCGGTAGTCCGCGAGGTCACCCCGCTGATTCCCGAATCGGATATACCGCACCTGCGCGCCCTCGCTGAGAAGATCGTCGAAGGTGCCGAAAGCGGAGACCTGGTGGAATACACGGCGGCCGACCAGATCTTCCATCTGACCCTGCTCGGCTACGCCGACAACCCGCGGCTCAACGCCCTGGTCTCCGACCTGCGCGACCACACCCGCCTGTTCGGCCTCGCCTCACTGGCCCAGAAAGGCGAACTGGTCGACGTCGCCCGCGAGCATCTCACCATCGTCGACCTGCTCGAATCCCGCGATCAGGACGCCGTCGAACACTTCCTGCGCGACCACATCCAGCAGGCCCGCGGCCGCTGGGCCAAGCCCCAGGAGTAGCCGGCCGGGCTTTCGGCTGCTCGGTCGAAATCAGTTGGCGGGCTTGCCGAACCAGCGGGCGAGGTGGTTGTTCAGGTCCTGCTGGTTCTCGCCGATCCAGGCGACGTGGCCGTCGGGGCGGAGCAGGATGGCCGGAACATCCAGTGCCGCAGTGGGATCCGCGATGAGGTCGACTCGGTCCGGCCAGCCCTCGACGGTCAGGCGTTCGGTGCGGTCGAGTACCAGGCCGCGGCCCCGATGTAGTCGGTCGTAGAGGCGGCCCTGTTTCAGGTCGATATCGCGCAGCCGGCGGCCGAGCAGGTCGGTGCCCTCGCCGAAGTCGTAGCGGATGTCGATCGCGGTGATCTTCTCGGTCAGATGGCGGTTCACCTCGTCGAAGTCCATCAGTTCGGTGAGCAGCCTGCGCACGGCCTGCGGGCCCGGTTCGGTGGACAGCAGTTCCATCTGGGCGCGGGTGTTGTCCAGTACGTCTTCGGCGACCGGATGACGTTCGGTCTGGTAGGTGTCCAGCAGTGCTTCCGGCGCCCAGCCGCGGATCTCTGCGGCCAGTTTCCAGCCGAGGTTGAACGCGTCCTGAACGCCCAGATTGAGGCCCTGACCGCCGGTGGGCGGATGGATGTGCGCCGCATCGCCGGCCAGCAGCACCCGCCCGACCCGATAGCGCTCGGCCAGCCGGGTGGCATCCCCGAAGCGGGACAACCAGCGCGGGGAGTGCACGCCGAAATCGGTTCCGGCGATGTCACGCAACCCTTGTTTGAAATCCTCGAGGGTGGGTGGTTCCGCGCGATCCTCGCTGACTCCCTTGGTCGGGACGACGACGCGATAGACCCCTTCGCCGAAGGTCCCGAGGCTGAATACCTTATTGGTCTCGCGGATCTCGGCGACCGTGGCGGCGATTTCCTCTTGCGGCACACCCACTTCCATCTCGCCCATCAGCGTCTCGGTCCGTGCGGGCTCGCCGGGGAAGCCGACGCCGAGCAGTTTGCGCACCGTGCTGCGCGCGCCGTCACAGCCGACGAGGTAACGCGAGCGCAGCCGCTCCCCGCCGGCCAGCTCGACGGTCACACCCTCGTCGTCCTGCTCGAAATCGGCCACCGCACAACCGCTCCGGACCTGCGCACCCAGTGCGATCGCATGTTCTTCGAGTAGATGATTGACGACCGGCTGCGGGATGCCCAGCAGATAGGCGTGCGCGGAATCCAGTCCCTCGGGAGCGGGTTTGGGGATGGCGGCGAAGATACCGCCGACCGGGCGCGGTCTGCCACGTTCGAGAATGCGATCCAGCAGTCCGCGCATCGCCATCAGCTCGATACTGCGAATATGCAGACCGACCAGGCGCACGAACGATACGGGCTCGAGTTCCTTCTCCAGCACGAGTACCCGCACATCGTGCAGTCGCAGTTCGGCGGCCAGCATCGCACCGGTCGGCCCGCACCCGGCAATGATCACATCGAACATGAACCACCCATTCGCCCGGTTTTCTCCCGCCCAGTCGCCGCGGATTCAGCATTCCCGCAGGTCCTGGCATCGGCCGCCAATTGTGCGGCACCCCCGGATCTTGCCGCAAGGGATATATGCCGAAAGGGGGCGGGGTGGGGTTGTCAGGAGAGGAAGCGCCGTAGTTCCGCCGCGACGAACTGGGGGTTCTCCTCGACGAGCCAGTGCCCTGCGTGGGGCACGTCGACCGCGCGCACGATGTTGGTCATGCGCGGTGCGACGGTCGCTCGGATCGCGTCGAGTTGGCCCTGAGCGGTCATGAGGAGGGCCGGGACGGGAGTTGGTGTTGCCGCCACGGTGTCGCTGACGTCTTCGTCCAGGGCGCGGTAGAGGTCGAAGCCGCCTGCCAGTTTCTCGGGCCGGCTGTATGTTCTCGCGTACTCGTCGATTTCGGCGTCGGTGAAGGGTGATCGGTCCGAGGTGCCGCCGAATGCCGTGCCGCCGAAGGAGACCTGCGGGTAGAACAGGGCCAGGTACTCGCGGACGTGGTCGCCGACGACCGTTTCGGGGACTCGCCGCTGGGAGTGAAAGGCGATGTGCCAGCTCAATGTGCGGTAGGTCGGCGCGTCGATCGACGGCCCGGGTAGCGGTAGGTCGAGGTAGCCGAGGCGCGCGGTGTCGGCGGGGTACTGGGCGGCGTACTCGAAGGCCACCGCGGCGCCGAAGTCGTGCCCGACAACGCGGGCATCCCGCACTCCGAGCCGATCGGCGATGAGGGCGTGCACATACCGGGCCAGGGTGGCCTTGTCGTAGCCGGTCGGTGAGCCGGTGCTGTCGCCCAGTCCCGGGAGGTCGACGGCGTAGACGGTGTGGCCCTCGGCGAGTGCAGGCATGATCGGCCACCAGCCGTACCAGGTCTGCGGCCAACCGTGGATCAGCACCACCGGCGAGCCGCTGCCACCGGTCACATAGTGCATACGGACACCATCGACGTCGGCGAACTCGTGCCGGAAGGTGCTCTCGAACGCGGGGTCGCCCTGGGTGGCGGCAGCGTAGGGGGCGACAGCGGGTGCGGCCGGAGAGCAGGCCGCCGCGCACATCGCGATCAGCAGGGCGAGCGCGGCGACCGCCACCGCGCGGGCCGATCGGAGGAAGCCGTGCGTCGGCGTCCGGCTCGTGGTGATCATGTTTCTGGCGTTCATCGGGGACTCCTTCGGTGGGGAGGCGCCCAGTCTCGCTACGGCCACCCGGATCTGGCACGCAATCTTGCGGTTCCGGCAAGATGGCCTCGTGGACCGCGAAATCGACGATGTGCTCGACGCAGTGGGACCGAGACTGCGTGCGCTGCGCCGCGCCCGCGGGATCACCCTCGCCGATCTCGCGACGCGGACCGGGGTGTCGGAGAGCACGCTGTCCCGGCTGGAGAGCGGGCAGCGCCGCGCCACCCTGGAATTGCTGTTGCCGCTGGCCCGCACCTACGACGTTCCGCTGGACGACCTCGTCGGCGCCCCGCGCACCGGTGATCCGCGGATCCACCTCAAGCCGATCCGGCGGTCCGGGATGACCTTCGTGCCGTTGTCCCGGCGACCGGGTGGCATACAGGCGTTCAAAATGGTCATCCCCGCCCAGCCCGAACCGCTCGACCCGACACCGCAGACGCACGACGGCTTCGAATGGCTGTACGTGCTCAACGGTCGCCTCCGGCTGGTGGTCGGCGAACGCGACCTGACACTGCCGCCCGGCGAAGCCGCGGAGTTCGACACCTCGCTGCCGCACTGGCTGGGCAGCGCCGACGGCGGAACGGTCGAACTGCTCATCCTGTTCGGCCTCCAGGGAATGCGCGCGCATGTGCGTCCCGACCAGCACGAGAACCGTTGACCGCCAACGGATCTTCTCGGGTCAATAGCGGACGTTCAGGGCCGTTGTGCGGAACACGGCCATGCCGGCGTCGGTGGCCACCGCGCCGTCTGCCGGTCGTGGTCGCGATGTACCGCGGCGTGGTGCGGACTCGGATATCGACGCCATGGGATTGCGTCCCGGTGTTCGCGGTCGGCGCGGAGGCACCCGTGGATAGCCGTGCCGCAACCGTCGAATAGCTGGATGTCCGCTCGTCACGGGCGATAGGCTGGGCACCGTCGAAAGGTGAGTTGATCATGTCCGGTGCTCACAGCGATAACGCGAGGATTGCGCGCGGCTGATGATCGACGACGCCGCGAACCGTACCCGCCGTGACGTGAGCATGTCGGTAGCGGAGGAGTTGCCTGCGGTCGGAACCTCGTCGCGAACCATAGGACGCAGCGGCAACGTGCTGCCCGAGTTGACCAGCTTCGTCAACAGGCGCGCCGAGCTGACCGAGCTCAAGCACCTGCTGACCGTGTCGAGGCTGGTGACGCTGGCCGGGATGGGCGGCGTGGGTAAGACGCGGCTGGCGCTGCAGGCGGCCGCGGCTGTTCAATGCGATTTCGCCGATGGGGTGTGGGCGATCGATCTGGCCGACGTGCGTGATCCGTCGCTGGTGGCTCCCATCGCCGCTGCCACGCTGGGCGTGCGGGTCGATTCGGCCCGGCCGGTCCACGACACCCTGGTCGAGTTTCTGCGATCCCGTGAAATCCTGCTCCTCGTCGACAATTGCGAGCAGGTTGCCGAGTCGATGGCAAGCCTGGCCCAGACGTTGTTGTCGGAGTGTCGGGGATTGCGGATCCTGGTCACCAGCCGCGAGCCGCTGGATATCGGAGGAGAAGCGGTGCGGCGGCTGTCGCCGCTGAGCGTTCCTGCCGCCGGCCGCGAGCCGACGCTGCGAGAGCTGCGCAAATACGATGCGGTGATGCTGTTCGGCGATCGCGCCGCGGCGGTCGTGCCCGGATTCGCGCTGACCGAGGAGAACAAGGCCGCGGTGGTCGGGATCTGTTCGCGGCTGGACGGGTTGCCACTGGCGATCGAACTCGCGGCGGCTCGGATGCGCACCATGTCGCCGGACCAGATTCTGCAGCGGCTCACCGACCGGTTCGCGCTGCTCACCCGGGGCCACCGCACCGCGCCGACACGGCAGCAGACCCTGCGGTGGTGCATCGACTGGAGCTATCAACTGTGCACCCCGGCCGAGCAGCGGTTGTGGGCCCGGTTGTCGGTGTTCGCCGGTGGTTTCGAACTCGACGCCGTCGAGGCGGTGTGTGGTGCCGATACCGAGACGGCAGAGCTGCTCGATGTGCTGTCCTGGCTGGTGGACAAATCGGTTGTGATCAGGGAAGAACCCGTGGGTGCGGTCCGCTTCCGGATGCTCGACACCGTACGGGCCTACGGGCAGGACAAGCTGCGGGAGGCCGGCGCGGACGAGGATCTGCGGCGTCGGCACCGGGACTGGTACCGCCAGCTGGTGCTCGATGCCGAGGCCAACCTGATCAGCGACCGGCAACTCGACTGGATGGCCCGGCTCGACCGCGACCAGGGGAACATCCGTGCGGTGCTCGAATTCTGCATGTCCGACCAGACCGAGCAGTCAGCCGAAGCGGGGCTGCGCATCACCGCCGCCTCGTTCGTGTTCTGGAGTTTCCGTGGCTTGTTCGGTGAAGGCCGCCGCTGGCTCGACCGCGCCCTGGCCCATCCTTGCGCGGATTCGACAACCGACCAGGTCCGGGCGCTGCACGCCAGCGTCTTCATGGCCACGCGGCAATGGGACCTCCAGACGGCAACCACCCTGCTCGAGCAGGGGCGCGTGCTCGCCGAGCGCGATCCCACGCCCATGAATCAGGCGCTGATCGCCTCTGCAGAGGGTGATCTGGCTCTCTATCGCAATGAGCCCGCGCGCGCGGTGTCGTGTATCGATCGAGCCATCGAGGTGCTGAGCTCCGACCCGCGAGGGTGTCTGCACATTACCGCCCTGCTGTTGCTCGGTGTGGCGTACGCGCAGCAGGGCGACTCCGCACGGGCGGCCGAGTGCCATCAGCGGATCCTGTCCATCACCGAGGCGTGCGGCGAGTCGTTGTTCCGGTCGACCGCGCTGGGGATGACCGGGATCGCGGCGTGGCAGCAGGGTGAGAACTCCCGCGCACAGGATTTGCTGCGGGAATCGCTGCGGCTCAACCAGTGCATGCGCAGCCTTCTCGTCGCGGCGCTCGATCTCGAAGTGCTGGCGTGGCTCGCGGCCGGCACCGACGACCAGCGATCCGCCGCGCTGATGGGCGCTGCGGCAAACATGATGCAGACCGCCCCCGGCGCGGCGATCTACTTCCCGCAGATGGTCGAGGCCCACCTCGACTGCGAGCGTGTCGTGCGCCGCGCGCTCGGTGAAGCGCGCTTCGATGCCGCGTGGCGACGCGGCCAGGCCATGAGAATCAACGCCGTGGTCGCCTACGCGCTGAACGAAGAACAACCGGCCGTCACCCCGTCCGCCGGCGGGACGACATTGACCAAACGTGAACGCCAAGTGGCGGACCTGGTCGCCGAAGGACTCACCAACAAGCAGATAGCATCCCGGCTGGTGATCTCCCAGCGCACCGCGGATGCCCACGTCGAGCACATCCTGACCAAACTCGGGTTCACCTCTCGCGCCCAGATCGCGGCGTGGTCCGTGGACGCGGCCCGACACGAGGGCTGATCGCGTCCCACTGCTGAGGCGCGCTTGGTCCAACAGATCATCGAGACGCGCCGGCAGTCGACATTCCCGTGCACTGCCCAGGCCGCCCGCTACCCGAGATGATCTCTGCCCCTTGGTCTTCGAGATCATCGCGTGGCCGATTAGCCCCGCGCGCCACGCGGCAAGAGCGGACGTTCCGCATCCCGCTCAGGCGGGACCACGTTGGTTCCGCAATATCGATCACCGTCGTGCGACGAACAGTGCTCACTCGCGGGTAAGCCACCGAAATCGGTGTATGGCGGCCGTGTTCGAGCCGACACAGAATGATACTCGAGGTGCGCGGGGGCGGATGGCAACAATCGCTTGTCTCAGCACAAGATTCCGTCGTAGAGGAACGACCCATGTTCAGGAAATCCGGTATCAAGACCGATCCATCGGTCGAACTGACTGCCGCCCAGATGCGCTCAGCGCTCGCAGCAGCCCGCCGAGCCGCGCGCGAATCCCGCCGATCACTGCGAACAGCAGGCGGCCAATACCGGCGCTACCGAAGGAACGCGGGTGCAGCCTACCTGGATTGGCCTCGCTGGCACGCGGAGTACCTGCGCGAGTACCGCCGGGGATCGGATTGGGTCAGGCCCGACAACCCCGGCGGCATGGGAAACGCGGGCTCCCTCAGCGGAGCGCTATAGCTCTGGTTTTGGTGTGTCATGAATCTCAGCGCATCCATCGTTCGCGACCGATCGTGTTCAGAACGGGCGCATGGCATTCGGCAGTAGCGGAGGTTCAGCCGGCCTCGGATCGGCGCGGCCAGTTGATCTTCCGATGCCCGGCGCCGGCCGATTCGATCAGCGCGGTATGCGGCATTTTCGCGTGTTCACGCCAGATGTGGAGCCAGGATCGCCGCACCCGCACGTACGGCGGCCCAGTCGGTATCGTCGTGTCGCGCCAACGCCCGCGGCAACCAAGTCCGGCGCTGCGCCTGTTCCCGAATCAGCCCGGGGATATCGAGCTCGATCCCCGGGGCGCCGCCGGCCGCGGCCAGGTGGTCCACCCGCTCCTGCATGGCTTGCAGCAGTCGGTAGTCGAAATCGGTTACAGCAGCGACGAATTCCTGGGTGCTGACTGTCCGGCGGCCCGACAGCGGCGCGGAGAATGTGATCTCACCGTCGGGATCGGGTGTGAACCGCCACGCCACGGTGACCGTGTCCTCAGGGGAGAGAGTGCGCCACCACCGAAACCCGGGCCCGAATCGAAGGTACGAGGTGTCGGTCCACCGCAGGTTGTAAGCCTCCGAGGCGGCGGCGACCGCGGAATCGTCGAGGATGTCCGGATCACTGGCATCGACGACCCATCCTTCGGCTTCAGCGGCAAAGAACTTCGCCAAATCATCCGGTACCGGGTCGAGAGCCGAAGGCAAGACATCGAGCAGGTCTTCCCATAGCCGGACCACGTAATAGTCCACCCAGGGCGGCTCCGCCGCGGGGTTCTCGCGTGTCCAGGCCAGGGTCTGCTCGGTATACCGGAGCAGCTCGACACCACCGACTTCCAAGCCGTACCAGCCCTGAGTGAGTCCGAACCAGTGCAGCGCCGAACGCTCCCCCCATGGGACGACCTCGTCCAGGGACACCAGCTCGAATGGGATCCGCATCATGCCCTGATTCAACTGCTCGATCCACATCCCGTCGACCCTATTCGGATCCCGGTCAGGCCCCGGAGAGGAGCGGCCACTGCCACCTCATCGGCATGAGCGTGCACTGCCGGCGGTCGTACGGCGCTCTGCCCGTTGATCTTCCGATGCCCGCGCTGGCCGGTTCGGTCAGCGCGGCATGCGGCAGAATAGTGCGTTCGACAGATCAGGCTTCGGATCGCCGCGGGCCTGGATGTGTCCCTGGCTATTCGGTGGAAGACCACTGGCGCGACATCCCGCCATCAGCCCACAGGTGCACTTCTTTCCCAGCGCGATCAGGATCTACCAGACGGTGAGTCCGGCTCGCCCGCCGCCTTCCGTGCCTGTTGTGCGAGTGCGGTGAGGGCGTTCAAGTGTTCGTGGTAGGCCGTGCGGCCGCGGTCGGTCAATGCGAGCCACCGGACGCGCAGATGTTCGAGCAACTTGCCCAGACCTACCTCGACGACCCCACCGCCACCGCCAGTTTCGATCAGATCGCTCCGGGACTGGCCACCTGCTACCGCGACGCGATGGTGGCCTTCGCTGATACCAGGCTCACGTAACCGACAGCCGCCCATGCCATCCGGATTGCCCTGCGCTGGCCGGTTCGGTCCGTCAGCGCGGTATGCGGCAGATGCGGACGTTCAGATGCGGGACCTAGTGGCTCGGCCAGGGACGTTGGAGTGGGAATTCGGGCTCGATACCCCCGCGTGTCCGGATTGGGACCCGGTGTCTGTGAGGGCTACTGAAGGGCGAGTGTTCGTGCGGGTGTCGTGAATTGGTGAAAGCTGTTGACGAAGTCCTTCAAAGCGTGGCGATCTTCGTCAGTGGGCGGGCGATGACCGCGTTCGGCGGTAGCTACGACGAGGTCACCGACTCGTATCTGTAGGACCTCCCAGCACACCGGCAGCACCAGAGCCTGGACCGTACGTCCATGGCAGCTGATCGTGAGATAGGAGCTGTATCGGCTCGCGACGGCTGCGAGGTCCTCGGCGATGTCCTCGGTGAGCGCTCCGAACGCCCGGAACTCCTCAAAGTGCATGTCGCTTCCCCCGTGCCCTCCTGCTCGTGTAACTCCCTCTCCAGCCTATGCACCGGTAGGTACTCAACGCACCAAACTCGGCATTACCGTGCACTGCCGAAGGCCGAGCGGCGTTCAGCCCGTTCATCTTTCGGGGGTACCGGGCTGGCCGGTTCGGTCAGCGCGCCATGCGGCATGTGCGGACATCCAGATCAGCGACGGCTATCAAACTCCCTTGCCGGCGCGTTAGTTGCTACGAGATACCGTGCCCTGAATCCGAGACGTGTTCATTCGGCCGTAATCCGTATAGTGATAGGTCGCCGAAACCACCTGGCTACTCCCGGCCTCACACTTCGGAGCGCGCAGCTGAGTAAACGCGAACCCGTTGCCTGTATCAGGCTGATACAGCAGCACTTCGGTTCCCGGCGGACCCGACCGAAATGGCAGCTCGTCTCGGAACGAGATCGCGGTCGGCGGGGTGGTTTCGACCCTGGCTGTGCTGTTGCGCAGTGTGACCACGACGCGGAAACCGTTGTCGGGCGCATCCTTCGGCGGATATGACTGTGTCGCGCCGCCGGTGTAGACGGTCGCCTGTCCCTCATCGGTCCAGTCCGACAAGTTCCTGCCGCAATGGGGATCGGTGACGAGCCCGGCCAGGACACCGGACGGGGTTCCGCTGCCCGCGATCAGCGGCGGAATCGTAACCACCGCACCGACGATAATGGCAACCACCAGCACTGCTCCGCCTCGCATCGAGGCGGAGCGCGTCCGACCGGATCGGTTGCTGTACAAGTGCAAGAAGGCTGCCACAAACGCTGCGGCAAGTGCGAAGCACGCCGCGACGACGCTGGTGTCGAGGTGTCCGGGTAACTCCGGCTTGTAGTCGGACAAGTACAGCTCGGTTCCCACCCACTGGGCGAACAAACTGGCAACTATCCCACCCACGATGGTGCCGCCAGGCGCGAACCGGTATGGCATCAGCCCGAAAAGGGCAGTGACGGCCAACAGCGGGCTGATCACAAGCAGGAACGGCCAATAGACCGTCAGGTTGGCCGCGAAATGGCCGCCCGCTTCGAGCTCGAACCGTGGATCCGCTCCCGACTCCGAGTACAGTCCGAACGCGATCGCCGCCCACGCCACAGCCAACGCGCCGACGGCAACGAACTGCACTATGTACGCGAGGCGGTTCAAGCGATTCCACGGTGTATCACGAGCAAACACGTGGTCACTGTACCGACCAGTTGTGTCCGATCCGGTTGCCAAGTGTGGAGAAATCGTGCGGGTCCGGTAGAGACTCCGAAGTCGCGGCCGCGAGCGCAGCAGGATCGGCGGCCTTCAGGGCCGACCGCCTCGTCAATGGTGTTCGCCTCATGTCATGGGCGGCACAGCGAATGCAGGTTGTTCGAGTCGTAGCGCTCGCACCCGTGCCCCTAGCTCATCGAACATCCTCAACTCGGCAATGGCGGACGTTCTGCACCGCAACAGGTTCCGGGTGCCGGCGCCTCGCGCTGGCCGGTTCTGTCGACGCGAAATGTGCCAATGTAGGACGTTGGGTGCCGAGTGGTCGGCCGCCGGGCGACTGATTCCCGTGCGCTGATGGACGCGCACCATTCGGCGGTCCGCCGCCCTACTGTCGGTGCTGGTGCCGCCTCAGGTGTTGGTGTGTGCTCGATGGTTGCGCGATAGGCTTTGGAGGTGCCGGTCAGGGCGGATGGCACCGAAGCTGTGTCGAATATTCAGGTGTGGTTGTCGAACATCGCGTGGGGCCACACCTCGGGGATCCGCGTCTCGGGGTATCGATGTGGTGCATGAGTCCCTCGAGGATCTGATCGTCGATCCGGCCGAACGGAGCCGTACGGCGCTCGCCGGGGCGGTGGCCCGGTTCGAGCAGGCGTGGGCGGCGTCGGGGTGTCCTCCCGACCTGTCGGCGTATCTGCCCGACGCCGATGCCGAGCGGCGTGCGGTGCTGGTGGAGCTGATCAAGGTCGACCTCGAGAACCGCTGGGTGCGGCATCACTTTCCCAAGCGCCTGGCCGAGTATTGCGAGCAGTACGCCGAACTGCGCAGCGGCCCACTGCCTGCGGACCTGGTCTACGAGGAATACCATGCCCTGCGTCGCGGCTCGCAGCCGGTCGCGGGGGAAGAGCCGACGGAGCCCGGGGCCACGGAGATCGGTCGGCCTCCGGTCCAGTTGGACACCACCGCTTATCGCAGCACGATGGTTGCTCGCCCGAGTGCGCAGGTTGCCCTGGGGGCCATCAATCCGGGGGACCGGGTGGGGGATTTCGATCTGCTGACGATGATCGGGGAGGGCACGTTCGCGCGCGTGTATCTGGCGCGGCAGCGCTCGATGCAGCGGCTGGTCGCGGTCAAGATCTCGCACAACCACGGGACCGAGCCGGAGACCCTCGCCCAGCTCGACCACGAGTACATCGTGCGGATCTTCGACCAGCGACTGATCGCCGACGGTGAACTCAAGCTGCTCTACATGCAGTACCTGCCGGGCGGCACGCTGCTCGACGTGCTGAATCGGCTGCGGTCGACCCCGGTGCGGGCCCGCAGTGGGCAGGTGCTGCTCGATGCCGTCGACGGGGTACTCGAGGTCAAGGGCGAGGTTCGTGCCACCGATTCGGCGGTACGGGCCCGGATCGCCGCGATGACGTGGCCGGAAACGGTTGCCTGGCTGGGCCGTCGGCTTGCCGATGCGCTGGGGCATGCCGCCGGACGCGGGGTGCTGCATCGCGATATCAAACCGGCGAACGTGCTGCTGAGTGCCGACGGTATACCCAAGCTCGCCGACTTCAATGTCAGCTTCAGTCGACAGATCCGGGGCACCAGCCCGCTGGCGTACTTCGGTGGATCGCTGGCCTACATGTCGCCCGAACAGCTCGAGGCGTGTCATCCGGAGCTGCCGGGGACCGCCGGTGACCTCGACACGCGCAGCGACATCTACGCGCTGGCCGTGATGCTGTGGGCGCTGCTCACCGGACGGATCCCGTTCGCGGACGAGGAATTCGCCGGTATGTCGGAGACGTCGCTGGGTCGCATGCTCGAGCTGCGCCGTCGGCCCATCGATCCGCGGTATCTGTCCGAGGTTCCCGCCGATTGCCCCGCGGCGCTGCGGCAGGTGCTGCTGACCTGCCTGTCACCGGACCGCGAGCACCGGTACGGCAGTGGATCGGAATTGGCTCTGCAGTTCGATCTGTGCCTCGACGCGCGGGCCCGAGACCTCGTCTACCCACCGGAGAACAGTTGGCGCGCACGGCTTTCGCGCCATCCCGTCCCGATCCTGTGGCTCATCGCATTGGTCGGCGTCGGACCGGCGTTGCTCTACCTGTACGGGCAGAGCTTGCAGTTCGGCAGAGGGCGCCCGTCAGGGGCCGTCCACTCGGAGCTCATCCAGGCCTCGAACACTTTTCATCTGATCGCCTGGCCGCTGGCCATCGTGAGCTGGGTCTACCTGTGCCGACATCTGATCGCGGTGCCCCGCGGCCTGCGCAAGGGCAGACGCTACGACGAGGCGACGCTGGCCCGCGTCCGATCACGCACCCTGTTCTGGGCCGACTTCGACGTGATGTTCACCCTGGTGTTCTGGATGATCGGCGCGGGGGTATGGGTGGCCCTGCTCGGCGCGATAGCCGCTCGTCCGCCGCGGCTGTTGGCCCATGCGGCGATGCTGGTGCTGGTGTGCGGCGCGATCGCGGTCTCCTACATGTTCTTCCTGCAGGCGTTCTACATCGTCCGCTGCGTCTACCCGATCTACCTGCGCCATGGGCACACGACCGTTCGCGATGCCGCCCGCCTCCGGGCATTGCACCGACGAAGCACGGTCTACCTCGGCATCGCCGCATCGGTGCCCCTGGTCGCCGTGCTGACCGGATTCCTCTACCTCGAGCCTGACGAGCGCGTCCGCATCATGAATTCGGTGCTGTGGTTGTGCGGGATCACCGGGCTCGCGTTCGTGGCCACCTATTGGCTGTTCCGGAAACTGGACGCGGACCTGCGAGCCCTCGAATGGGTCGTCGAGAAGCGATCGGGTGTCGAGATCGCATGAGCACTCCCAGCCGATGCCAGGAGGCCAGTCGTTGTGATTCGTTTGCCGCATGTCGGATTCTGTTGCGCGGCATGATGTCCGGCCCTGGTCGATGAGTTGTGGCGCCGGCAGAGCTGCTGATGGCGACAGGCTGGTGGGACGGCAGGACCGGCCGTTCGTCTCAGGACCCGAACCAGCGCCGGCGACGGTCTGCTGCGAACTCCGCTTTCTCCCTGGCGAATTCGGCGGACGGTCCGAGGAACGGAGCCACCGGGGCCGGGCCGGACAGGAAGTCCGCTTCCACCTTCCCGACGAGGCCGCCGCCGAACTCGATGTGGCACGTGCCCTGTCCCAGGTATCTGCCCTCGTGCGGGTTGTCGTGCAGGCCGGCGATGATGTCCGCCGCGACGGTCCGTGCCGCCGTCTCGGCGAAGACGCCCGCCCGGGGCACGGGGGCGTCCGCACAGTCGCCCAGCGCGTACACCCCCGGGTACGGGGTCGCAAGGGTGGCCGCGTCGACATGGATCCAGCCGTCCACCCCGCCCTCCGTCAGGCCGGAGGACTGCACGACATCCGGAACCCGGTGGCGGGGGACCCCGACGAACAGGTCATAGGCGAGGTCGCCGCCGCGCGTCGACGCGGTGTGCGTGGCCGGGTCCAGGGCGCGCACCCGCGTTCCGGTCGTGTACTCGATGTCGCGGTCCGCGAGTGCGCCGACGATCGCGGTGTTGGAGCTGGGGGACACCGGGATGGGGGAGTCCATCGGGGTGAGCATTCGCATGCGGGTCGCACCGCGCAGGTTGCGTCGCACGAGTTCCTCGTGGAGCAGCAGCGCACCTTCGTACGGTGCCGGTGGGCACTTGAACGGGACGCTGAGGATCGACAGCAGGACGGTGCCGCCGGTGAAGGCGTCGAGGCGTTCACGCAGCCGGTGGACTCCCTCGAGCGAGTAGTACTCGTGACCGTCCTCGACGAATCCGGGGGTGGCACCGCAGTCGTACTCCGCACCCAGCGCGACGACGAGCGTGTCCGGCGCGTACCCGCCACGGTCGGTGGTGACCTTGCGGTTGGTGGGGTCGATCGCGGTGACCGTTTCGCGCCGGAACTCCACGGCAGGAAGGTCGAGAGTGTCGTACGGAATCCGGACGTCGTCGACAGTGCGGTCCCGGAACAGCACGTCCAACTTGGAGAAACCGAATACGAATCCGTCGGCGCGGTCGAGGAGTGTCACCCGGACCTCGTCCGGTACGGACCGGGACAGGCTGGCGGCGAGTTCGAGCCCACCGAATCCCGCACCCAGGATCAGAACGGTGTGCATCGTTCGAGTATGCGCCTGAGGGTGCACGATGGACAGGACCTGCCGAGGGGACATCGATCGGTGAGCGCGGCGTATTGTGCCGGCTCGGGTGAAGCCTGCCCGCCTGCGCTGGGCTTCCGCCATCCAGGACCTGATGGTCACGGCCCGGCCGATGCTCGAGCCGCCCATCTAGGACGTCGTCATTCGTGCACCAGGCTCGCTTGTGCCAGTAGCCGACGGCACCGTGGTAGTCGAGTGCCTGTCGGGCTGGGTTGTCATGTTGTGGTCGCGAGCTGGGTCGCCAAGCGGGCGGCCTCGCGTCTCGAGGCTGCGGCCACGCGCTTTTCGCCTTCGATGCGGGCTCGGATTGCGGCGACGGAGCGGTGGTCGGGGATGCGTGGGCTGGGGAGGTATCGTCGGCCGGTCTGCGCGAGATGCCACGAGAGGAACATGAAAGTACTTGCGGTGGTGAGGATTTCGGTGAGCATGATGTCCTCTCGTGGCTAGCCGGGGTAGGTGCGGGGGATGTCGCGGAGGACAATGCGGATCGCGCGTAGGACCGCGGTGAGGGGCTGGAGGCTCTCCGACTGCGGGTATCTGAACCAGTGGGGCTCGGGTCCGCTGGGCGGGAGCGTGGAGGGGAGGATGATTTGCCTTCCCGGCGGCAGGAACTCGCACTGCGCGCGACGGCGGAGATCGGCGGCGCAGCCGGTCATGTCGAGTGGGCTCGGGGCGGCCAGGAGGATCAGGTCGCCGCTCCCGGTGCCCTCGTCCAGGATCGGCGTGACCTTCTTGCTCCAGAACAGCTCATCGTCGATCAGCGCCGCCAGGCCGCTCGGCGCATTGATCGCGCTGATATCGCTGGTGGACAGCGTGATTCGGGTGCCCGATACCCGACAGGGCAGACCGTAGAGCTCCCGGTACAGCCACACCCGCCGTTCGATCGGAGTTTCACCGGTCATGCCTGCGCATGTGGGCATCGGCTCGCACCTTCCTCGAGATACTTGCGGGCACTCTCCGAGCGCGGGCACGGCGGTTCGCAGGTGGCGTGGATTGCCAGAATCCCTTCGGCGCGTTGGCGACTGACCGGCCAGATGCGCCTGTTGTGACAACCATCGGCGACCCATCCTTCGACCGTTCGCGGGTAGGTGACCATCTGAAGTCCTCTCGGCGGCGTCGTGGTCTGCCTCGAAGCTCACTCCTGGTCCGGTGGCATGAAAACTGAAAACTGGAAATCCAGATCGAGTTTCCTGTTTCCCCAGCGCGTGTCCCGAAGTCGGTGGGACGATTTTCTCGATCCTGAAATCAAGGCCCGCGAAATCTGGGAACTGCGACGGCATCAGAACGGGAAAACCCATGCCCGAGAACACGAGTACCCTCACGCGCCGCCAGTTGGGGCGGTACCTGCGCGAAGCGCGGGAGGCAGCGAAGTTGACTCTGAGTCAGGCGGCGAAGGTCATGGAGTGGGGCACAAGCACTCTCCAGCGGATCGAGGTCGGCGAGACGGCCAAGATTCGCATACACGACCTGGACAAGCTGATCAGTCTGTACGAGGTCGACGACCACTGGGCGGTCACCCTGCGTGCCATGGCACAGCAGGCGGCGGTCAAGAGTTGGTATCACGAGTTCGGTTCGGTTATCCCCGAAGACTTCCGGCTGTATGTCGACATGGAATACAACGCCCGGATAGTGACGTCGTTCCAGCCGGATCTGGTACCTGGCCTGCTCCAGACTCGCCCCTATGCGCGGGTCCTGACCAGCGACGCCTATCCCGATGACGACGAAGCCAAGCTCGGCGGCAGACTCGAGTTGAAGGCCCGGCGACAACGCGCCATCACCCGTGATGTCAACCCGATCCAGTTCAACGTCATCCTCGGAGAAACTGTGTTGCGCAGAGTCATCGGAGGGCCGAAGGTAATGGCAAACCAGCTCGAGTACCTCGCCACAGCCAGCACCCGGCCCAACGTCTCCCTCCGGGTCCTTCCGTTCTCCGCGGGAATGCCAACGGGTCGTCAGACCGGTCCGTTCGTGATCCTCGAATCGAAGCTCGACAGCCGAGGCGATCCGGCCGAGCCGCCGACTGTGTACGGAGAGGGATTCTCGACGGACATGTACACGGAGAAGTCGGACATCGTCGAAAGCTACGCATCCGCCTTCAGGATTCTCCAGCGAGCAACGTTGGACGAGATGCGCAGCAGGCAACTGGTGCGTGATGCAGTAAGGGAGTATCTGTGAACGACGAACTACGCGAAGCGCTTTGGTTCAAGAGCAGTAAGAGCGGCGGCGGCAAGGAGTGCGTCGAGGCCGCGTTCCTGGTCGGGGGCCGGGTCGGTGTCCGTGACTCCAAGCATCCCGCCGGGCCGGCGCATGTCTTCACCGCCGGTCAGTGGGATGCGTTCGTGGGCGCGGTCATGGCGGGGAAGTTCGACCTGTCCCGCGTTTGATCGATCGAAAAGGCGGCGAAATGCGCACGGGGCCCGGTCATTTCGACCGGGCCCCGTACGTGGTGACCGCTTACCTGTGGCGTCCGCAGGCCTTGTGGTAGTCGATCACGGCCTGGCGGGCGGCCTTCAGGTCCTGTGCCTCCTGCGGGTTGGCCTGCCGCCACGCCTGCCGTTCGGCGCGGCGCTGGTCCTTGGGCAGGCTCTTCACCTTGGCGATCTCGGCGGCCACATCCGGGTGCTGCGCCAGGTAGGCGGCGACCTTGGGGGCGGCGTCCGCGCGGGCCGCGGCGGCGGCCTGCGGGCTGCACTGCGGCGTGTCCGCGGAGGCGGTGCCCGGCACGGCCAGGGCGATGGCGGCCGCTCCGGCGGCGCCGACCAGGGCCGCGGCAAGGGTGCGTTTCATTCTCACTCCAGGTTCGTGGGTTGTGGTCCCCACCGAATCTGCCCGCGAAAGCTGAAGGCGGCCTGAATCGGCCGGCCATCTTCAGGTGATCTTCAGCCACACCTCGGCAACACCGGCAAGCCCGGTGATCACGGGCGAGCCGACGGTGCGCTGCGGGGCAGGCGGAGGACGAAGACGGCTCCGGTCGTGCCTGGGGCGGGGTCGGCGCAGGTCAGGTCGCCGCCGTGTGCGCGGGCCAGGCCGCGCGCGATGGCCAGGCCCAGACCCGAACCGTCCGGGCGATGGTGGCGGGCATGGTCGAGACGCACCAGGCGGTCGAAGATACGCTCGCGATCCCCGGCCGGAATGCCGGGGCCGCTGTCGGAGACGACGACGTCGACGGCATCGGCATACGCGCGCAGCTCGACGGTGACGCTGCCGTCGTCCTTCATGGCCTGGCAGGCATTGCTGCACAGGTTGGTGAGGATCTGGGTGATGCGTTCGGGATCGGCGGGCACGGTGGCCGCCTCGCCGGTGAGCCGGAATTCGGTGTGCGGGTGCAGCATTCGCATGCGGTCGAGGTGCGTGGCGGTCAGCTCGTACAGGTCCACCGGTTCGAGCCGGAGCTGCAGGCCGGCGTCGATGCGGGCCAGGTCCAGCAGGTCGTCGACCAGGCGGCCCGCGCGCTGGGTCTCGCGGACCAGGAGCAGCAGCATGCGCTGGCGGTCCTCGGGATCGGTGTCCGCGGGCTGCTGGAACACCGCTTCGGCCAGCGAGCGCACGCCGGTGATGGGGGTGCGCAGTTCGTGGGCGGCGTCGCCGACGAACACCCGGATGCGCTGTTCGGAGGCGCGGGCGCGGGCCTCGGCGGCGGCGGTGTCGCGCAGCGCGCCCTCCAGGGCATCGAGCATCTCGTCGAAAGCGGCTGCGGTGCGGCCCAATTCGGTATCGGTGCGGGATGGTTCGAGGCGGCGGCCGAGGTGGCCGTGCGCGATATCGCGGGCCAGCCGGGTCATGGTGTCGAGGGGCGCGAGCGCACGGCGTACCCCGAGCCAGAGTCCGAGCGAGATCACCGCGATGGCCCCGGTGGTGGCCAGGGCCAGCAGCAGTCCCAGCCGCGACTGCACCCGGGCGATCAGCGGCGTGTCCACCTGCAGGGTGAGCCGGCTGTCGTTCAGCGTTCCGGGCCCGGTGAGTTTGATGAGGCGGGTCTTGGTGGTGCTGTCCTCGGCCAGCCGGTGGTCGAGGCTGCCGAAGGTGCGTCCGTCGGGCAGCACCAGCCGGACCCGCACCGAATGCGTGTCCACCCGGGTGATCAGGTTCTCCGGCGAAACCCCTTCCTGCGCGAGCTGTCTGGCCAGCTGGGCGCGGTCGGTGAGCACGGTGTTCTCGCTGCGGGTCACCACCACCCCGAACAGCGCGTGCACGCTCAGCGCGACCAGCACCAGGACGATGCCGGAAACCAGTGCGGCCGTGAGGGTTACGCGACCGCGCAGCGAGACGGTCCTCACCGCGGCACCCGCAGCGTGTAGCCGAGGCCGCGCACGGTGTGCACCACCCGCTCACCGTGTTCCTCGAGCTTGCGGCGCAGTGCGCTCACGTGCACCTCGACCAGGTTGGGGTCGTAGTCCTCGTATCCCCAGACGGCCGTGAGGATCTGGGTCTTGGTGAGCACCCGGTCCCGCTGCGCGGCCAGGTAGGCCAGCAGCTTGAATTCGGTGGCGGTCAGGGTGAGCTCGTGTCCGGCCCGCCGTGCGCCGCCGGCGTCCACGTCCACCTCGAGGTCGCCGATCACGATGCGGCTCTGGAGTTTTCCCATCCGCCGCAGCAGCGCGTCCACCCGCGCCACCAGCTCGACGAGGTCGAAGGGTTTCACCACGTAGTCGTCGGACCCGGCGCGCAGTCCGCGCACCCGGTCCTCGACGCCGTCGCGGGCGGTGAGCATGACCACGCCGGCCGCCGAGCGGGCCCGCACCGATTCCAGCAGGGCGAAGCCGTCGCGGCCGGGCAGCATCACATCGAGGACCACGACATCGGGCCGGAACTGGGCCAGGTCCTGTTCCAGCAGGCCGCCGTCCGCACGCGCGAGCACCTCGTGCCCGGCGGCGGACAGTCCGGCTCCTACCGCGGCCCGAATGGCCTCGGCGTCTTCGATGACAAGAATGCGTCCCGGTTGCACCCGGCAATTCTCAGGCCTGTGCCTGTGAATCCGCTGCGAACCGGGACGCCTCGCGGGCTTTTAGTGCGGGACCGCGACGGCGGTAATGAATTCCGCCAGCTTCCTGTCGTCGATGTTCTTGGCAAGGTCGGATTCACAGATCATGCCGGCCAGTTGGTTGCCCTTACGCATATCGAGAACTGGCATGCGCTTGATCTGGTTCCGTTCCATGACGTCGAGGACGGTACTCATATCCGTGTCGACATCGACCGACCACACGCGGCCCTGGGCCAGATCGCCGGCTCGGACCCGGCTGGGGTCGTGTCCCATGGCGACGCAGTGCACGACGATGTCACGGTCGGTGAGCATGCCGATCAGCGTGTCGCCCTCACAGATGGGGAGCGCGCCGACGTCCATGTTGCGCATCAGCTGAGCGGCGCGATCCAGGGTTTCATCAGCGGGGATGCATTCCGCACTCCGGTGCATGATGTCGCGAGCCTTCACTGCAACCTCCTGTCTCGGGATGGGTGTGCCAGGAGACATCGTGACCCCGATCACACCGGAAGGTCAATGCGCATGTTTCGGAAGCGACCCGTGACCCGGCGCAACCGGCCGGTTCCCGGCACGCTCAGCCACACCACGAACGCCAGCAGACCGTCCAGGATCAGCGCCAGCGCGGCCACCAGGATCGCGCCCACGAGCACCTTGTCGTAGCGGTAGAGGCTGATGCCGTCGAAGATGTAGCGGCCCAGCCCACCCAGGTTCACGTAGGCGGCGATGGTCGCGGTCGCCACCACCTGCAGGGTGGCCGCGCGCAGGCCGCTGAGCAGCACCGGCATGGCATTGGGCAGCTCGACCCGCAGCAGCACCCGGGGTTCGCTCATGCCCACGGCCCGCGAGGCGTCGACCACGATCGGGTCCACATTCGCGATGCCCGCGTACGCGCCCGCCAGCAGAGGCGGAATGCCGACGGTGAGCAGGGCCAGCAGCGGCGGGGTCAGGCCCAGACCCATGAGCAGCACCACGAAGGTCAGCACGCCCAGGGTCGGCAGCGCGCGCATGGAGTTGGCGAAGCCGACGATGAGGGCCGACCCGCGGCGGGTGTGCCCGATCAGCAGGCCGATCGGCACCGCGATCACCGCTGACAGGCCCACGGCCAGCAGGCTGTACCAGAGGTGCTCGAGAATGCGGCGCCCGATGCCGGCCGGGCCGGACCAGTTCGCGCCGTCGGTCAGGAAGTGCCAGGCATCCAGGAAGAGGTTCATGCCGCACGCCCCTTCAGCCACGGCGTCGCCACCCGGCCGAGCAAGTACAGCAGGCGGTCCACGATCAGGGCCAGCACCAGCACCACGATGATGCCCGCGACGATCTCGTCCGGGTAGTCGCGCTGATAGCCCTGGGTGAACAGCTTGCCGAGCCCGCCGACGCCGATCAGCGCGCCGACGGTCACCATCGAGATATTGGTGACGGCCACGACCCGCAGGTTGGCCATGAAAACCGGTAGGGCGAGCGGGAAGTCGACGGTGAGCACCCGTCGCCAGCGCGGGTAGCCGATGGCGTCGGCGGCGTCGAGGGTGTCGGCGGGCACCGAATCCAGGGCGGTGGGAACCGCCGTGATGAGCAGCGCCACCGAGTAGATGGTCAGCGCGATAACCACATTCAGCGGATCGATGACGCCGAGGCCCAGCAGCGGCGGCAGAATGACGAACAGCGCCAGCGACGGAATCGTGTACGCGACACTGGCCGCCGTGGTGGTGACCCGCCGCAGCCAGCGCGCCCGATGCGCCAGCGCGCCCGCCGGGATCGCGATCACCAGGCCCAGTAGCAGCGGCAGCAGGGCCAGATACAGATGGGTGCGGGCGTATCCGGCGATCTCGTCGAAATTGTCGAGAAGGTACCTCACCGGGGCTCCTCGAAGAAGACCCGATTGCGTTCGGCCTCCTCGGCGGTGCGCTGCCGGTGCAGCTGCTCCAGCACGTCGCGCGCGTAGATCGCACCCACCGCCGCCCCGGAATCATCCACCGCCACACCGATTTCCGACGGCGAGGAGATGGCGGAGTCGAGCGCCTGGCGCAGATCGCCGTCCTGCGGGAAGAGCGAGCCGCCCGCGGCCATGCTGTCGGTCAGCGCGTGCCCGGCGCGGACGCCCTCCACGCCGGTGGTGTCGATCCAGCCCATGGGCCGCTTGGCCCGGTCGATGACCAGCCGCCATTCGCCCAGCGCCAGCCGGACGCCGGGCACCTCCTCCGGCGTGACCGTCGAGAGTTCGTGCAGCGGAACGGTATCGGCGGTGCGGAAGGACAGCTCCCGGTAGCCGCGGTCGCGGCCCACGAAGCCGGCCACGAAATCGGTGGCGGGCTGGGCGAGTACGGTCCGCGGCACATCGTGCTGCTGGAGGTAGCCGCCGGGGCCGAAGACGGCGATGTGGTCGCCGAGCTTGATGGCCTCGTCGATGTCGTGGGTGACGAAGACGATGGTCTTGTGCAGTTCGGACTGCAGCCGCAGCATCTCGTTCTGAAGTTCGGTGCGCACCACCGGGTCGACGGCGCTGAACGGTTCGTCCATCAGCAGGATCGGCGGGTCCGCGGCCAGCGCCCGGGCCACGCCCACGCGCTGCTGCTGGCCACCCGACAGCTGCGCCGGATAGCGTTGCGCCAGGCCGCGATCCAGCCCGACCCGGTCCATCACCTCGAGCGCCGCCCGGCGGGCCGCACGACGGGACTGCCCGCGCAGCACCGGCACGGTGGCCACATTGTCGACCACGGTGCGGTGCGGCAGCAGGCCCGCGTTCTGGATCACGTAGCCGATGCCGAGCCGCAGCTCGACCGGATTGCTGCGCGAGATATCCTGTCCGCCAACGGTGATGGTGCCCGTGGTAGGGCTGATCATGCGGTTGATCATGCGCATGGAGGTGGTCTTGCCGCAGCCGGACGGCCCGACGAACACGGTGAACGACCCGGATTCGATGCGCAGGTCGAGGTCGTGGACGGCGGTGGTGCCGTCCGGATACGTCTTGCTGACGCCGGTGAATTCGATGGCGGACACCGTGTTCGGCCCTCCCTAGGCGATCGGCTTGTCGAGCCCCTGCGCGGCCACCCACTGCTTGGCGGCGGCGGCCGGTTCGGTCTTGCTGCTGCCGGAGACGGCGGTATTGAGCGAGATGAGTTCGGCGGTGGTCAGTTTCGCCGAGACCGCGTCGAGCACCTTCGTCAGCTTGTCGCTCTTCTTGGCGGTGTTGTAGAGCGGCGCCACGTTCTGCGGCGGGAAGTTGTGCTTCGGGTCGGTCAGCACCACCAGGTTGTTGGCGGCGATGGCGGGGGAGGTGGTGAAGATGTCGGCCGCGGTGACCTGACCCTCGGTCAGGGCCTTCACGGTGGCGGGGCCGCCGCCGTCGGCGATCGGCACGAAGTTCGCCGCCGCGATGTCCAGGCCGTAGTTCTTCTTCAGGCCGGGCAGCCCGCCGGGCCGCTCGGAGAACTCCGCGGGCGCGGCCAGTTTCACCTCGGCCGAGTGCGCGGCCAGATCGGCGATGCTCGTCAGGTTCCACTTGTCGGCGGTGGCCTTGGTGACCACGACGGCGTCGGAGTCCTCACCGGGCGCGGGGGTGCCGATGGCGAGCTGATCGCCGAGCGCCTTGGTCAGTGCCGCGTTCACCTCGTCCGGGGTGGTGGCGGTGCTCGACTTGTCCAGGTACTGAAGCAGATTGCCGGTGTAGTCCGGGATGAGGGTGATGGCGCACTGCTTCAGCGCGGGGACGTAGGCTTCGCGGCTGCCGATATTGAGCTTGGTATCGATACTGAAACCGTTGGTGCGCAAGGCTTCCGCGTAGATATCGGCCACCGTCTCGGATTCCGGGAAATTGGCCGAGCCGACAGTCACCCGGTTGGCGTCGCTGCCGCAGTCGCCGCCACCGCCGAGCGGATTGGACTTGGAGCCGCCACAGGCGGACAGCGCCATGGCCGCGGCCAGCGCCACCGACGCGGCCAGAATTCGGAGTACGGTCCGGGCGGTGCGCCTGCCGTCGGCGCGGGTGGTGATGAGCGAGTGCACTGTCGTCCTTCCGAGCGGGGTGCCTGCGCGGGCGGGGCGGATTCCACCCCTGAAACAGACTCAACTGTCCATATTGCCCGGCTGTTCCTGCGAACGTTGCCTACCTGTGGTCGGTTTCGTGCATTTGGCGGATACGGTCGAGCCATCCTGCCGGGGCGTTTCCAGCGGGAGAACCTCTCGGCTCGAGCTGCGCGGAACTCCGCGGTGCGCTCATGCGCGGGTCGGTTTCGCACGGGGGAGGGGTGGGGCGGCAGACTGTTGCGCGTGTCCGGCACAGACTCCTCCGCACCGCGCGCCCTCGGCCGTCGCGCCCGCTCGCTCCGCCGCGCACGGCGGCCCCGCCTCGGGTCGGCGCTGCTGGTCGTCGCGGTCGCCGCGGCCGCGGTGGCCTGCGGCAGCTCGGGCACCGGACCGGTATTGACGGTGGGAGCGGGCAATTCGGCGGAATCGATGATGATCGCCGAGATCTACGCGGGCGCGCTGGCCCGCGCCGGACTGCGCACCCGGGTCGAGGATCGGATCGGACAGCGCACGGATCTGCTCGCGGCCCTCGACACCGATCGGATCGCGCTGTTCGGCGATGTCAGCGGAGATCTGCTGACCGCCCTGGACTCCACCGCGAACGCCACCAAACCGGACGAGGTGAATGCGGCTCTGTCCAAGGCGCTTCCGGAGGGCGTCGTCGACTCCGATGCCGCCGACGGCACCGACCTTCGCCCCACCGTGGTCGCCGCCGCCGCCCGCCCCGACGGCCTGCCGTCCTCGCTGAAGGACCTGGGCACGCGCTGCGCCGAGATCACCATCGGCATCGACACCGGCGCGCCGCTGGACGCCCTGCGCGCCCCGCTCGACCCGCAACGCGACGTCCTGGACCCGCTGCGCACCGTCTACCACTGTGCGATCAGCCACCCGGTCACCTTCGACACCGACATCGACCTGCGAAAAGCCCTCTCCGACGGGGAAATCCAGCTGGCCGTCCTGCCCGGCCCGCCCGCCTTCCTCCCCGACGGCGGCGCCGACCTCGCCCCACTCGCCGACCCCGACTACGCCTTCCGCGCCGCCATGGTCCTCCCGGTCATCCGCAAATCCGCGTTGACCGACCAGCAACTCCGCAAACTCAACTCTGTCGCCGGCGAACTCACCACCACCGACCTGGCCGACATGATCCACCAGGTCCGCGACCAGGGCGCCGTCCCCGCCGCCGTCGCCCGGGTCTGGCTCGACGCGCACGCCCTGTGACCCCGGTCCGGTCGTGAATCCGTAACACCTCGGCGTCCCCTGCGTCGCAACCGGTTTCGCTCGCCTACCGTGGATGGATCGGGGCAGCTTCTCACGGCGGTACGGAACCGGATACGACTGTGAACCCATCAGGCGGCGGGCATCTGGGCGATTGGCCCTGGCCTACGGGGACTTTCATGGAACGGCTGTGCGCCCGCAGCCGCCAGGACCTGCTCCAGCTCGGCGTGCAGACCTACTGCCCGCCGGGCACCGTGCTCATGCGCCAGGGCGAACCCGGCACCACGGTGTACCTGCTGCGCTCGCGGGATCGCACGCTGTCGGCGTGCGTGAAGATCACCGCGGCCGACGGCAAGCTCTTCGCCATCCGGGTCAGTGGTGACGTGATCGGCGAACTGGGTGCGCTGGTACCGGATTCGCCACGATCCAATACCGCGACGGTGTGCACCGCCACCATCGCGCACCGCATTCCGGGATCGGTGTTCATGGCGTTCCTGGAATCCCATCCGGACGGTTCGCTGGTGCTGTGCCGCTCGCTGGCGGACCGGCTGGCCTGGTCCGATCAGCGGCGCCTGGACTTCGGCGGCTGCCACGTGCAGATCCGGCTGGCCCGCCTGCTGGTCGAATTCGTCGAATCCTGCGGGCGGCGTGCGGAAGCGGGGTGGGAGATCACCGTGCGACTGTCCTACGAGGAGCTCGGCAATCTCGTCGGCGCGGGTGTGGACGCGGTGGGGCTGGCCATGCGCGAGATGCGGGAGGCCGACCTGGTGGGCCTGTACAACCGGCACGTCCACGTCCGGGACCTCGAAAAACTGCGTCGGTTCGCGGAATTGGATGAGTGATTTCCGAAATCCTGCTGAGGGACCTGATTTTTCAGGCGTTCGTACACCCGCACCGTGTCACCCTCGAGGAGTCTCCCCATCATGGATCTGGGGCAAAACCCTCGGGAGGTGTGACCGATGCCGGCACCCGAAATACCGTCCGGATGTACAGCGGTCGACGAGCTCTATCGCGCACTGACAATTGTCCACAGCTCGCTGGCGGCCGCGCTCATCGTCGCCGCCGTGACGGGGCGGTGGCCGGACCGGGACGAGCCGGCCATCGCGTTCGCGGTCAGAGTTCGGTAGTTCCCCGCGTCACTGCCGCAGGGCCGCAGCGAGATCCGCGTTGAGGGCCAGCGCCGGAAGGGAGGCGACGAGCATGTCGACCAGGGACTCCCGGGTGATGGGTTCCTCGCGGAGCCAGGTCAGGGTGGTTTCCTCGACGAAGGCGATCCAGCCGCGGACGGCCAGGCCCAGGCGTGGGCGGTCGGGGTCGTCGGCGGGGATGGGGGCCTCGGCGATGATGCGGTCCACCAGGGCCATGCGGGTGGCGTCGACCAGGGCGACCAGTTCGGGGCTGGCGCTGGCCGGGCCGCGGAGCAGGGCCAGGTAGGACGTGCGGTTCTCGGTGACGTAGTCGATGTAGCGCTCGACCGAGTCACGGAGCATGTCGAACAGCGCCAGCGTCGGGTCGGGCGAGGTGCGTTCCAGCAGTTCGGCATTGGCGTGCTGGATGATCGCCAGGTGGAAGTCCTGCTTGGTGGGGAAGTAGTGGAACAGCAGGCCGCGCGAGATGCCGGCCTGCTCGGCGATCTCGCCGATGGAGATGTCGTCCAGGGCACGCTCACCCAGCATGCGGGCGCCGAGTGTGATCAACTGCTCGCGACGTTCGGCGGGGCTCAGGCGCACGCGTTTGCCCCGGCTGTCCGGTCTGCTGCTCACGGCGCGCTCCTTGGTCATCGGTCCAACGTCAGGCCATCTTGTCATGTCCCAGGTCTTACTGAACGTGAGTCAATACTGTTGACTCCCGCTCAATAAGACCTTACGCTCGGATACATGAGTCGCAAGGTTACAGACAAAGCTGTCGGCAACCGGCCGGTCCGGCACTCCCGCGTGATCATCGTCGGCAGCGGGTTCTCGGGCCTGGGCCTGGCCATCCGGCTGAGCCAGCAGGGGCGCACCGATTACCTCGTGCTGGAGCGTGGCAGCGATGTCGGCGGCACCTGGCGCGACAACACCTACCCGGGCGCGGCCTGCGACGTGCCCTCCCAGCTGTACTCCTACTCGTTCGCGCTCAACCCGGAGTGGTCGCGCTCGTTCTCCAAGCAGCCCGAGATCCAGCGCTACATCCAGGGCGTCGCCGACAAGTACGGCGTGCGCGACCGGCACATCTTCGACTGCGAGATGACCGGCGCCCGGTGGAACGCCCAGGACGCCCGCTGGGAGCTCCAGACCAGCCAGGGCCCCTTCACCGCCGACATCCTGGTCTCCGCCGTGGGCGCGCTCTGCGAGCCCAACCTGCCGGATATCAAGGGCATCAACGACTTCCAGGGCGAGATCTTCCACTCCGCCCGCTGGAACCACGACTCCGATCTGACCGGCAAGCGCGTCGCCGTCATCGGCACGGGCGCCTCCGCCATCCAGATCGTCCCCAGCATCGCCGGCCAGGTCGCGCACCTGGACGTGTACCAGCGCACCGCGCCCTGGCTGCTGCCCCGGGTGGACCGCGAGTACCTGGCCCCGGAGAAGTTCGCGCTCAAGCGCATTCCCGCGCTGCGCAGCCTCTACCGCGCCGGGATCTACGCCGCCCGCGAGACCCAGGTGGTCGGGCTGGCCAAGTTCCCGCCCGCCATGCTCGGCCTCGAGGCCATCGCCCGCGCCAAGCTGTTCGCCGAGGTGCGCGATCCGGAACTGCGCCGCAAGGTCACCCCGAACTTCCGCATCGGCTGCAAGCGCATGCTGATCTCCAACGAGTACTACCCGGCGCTGAGCCGCGACAATGTCGACGTGGTGACCGACGGGATCAAGGAGATCCGTCCGGGCTCCATCGTCACCAAGGACGGCGCCGAGCGCGAGGTCGACGCCATCGTCGTGGCCACCGGCTTCCACGTCACCGACTCGCCGGTCTACGACACCGTCACCGGCCGCGACGGCCGCACGCTCTCCGAGGTCTTCGACGCCATCGGGCAACAGGGCTACAAGGGCTCGGCCATCAACAACTACCCCAACATGTTCTTCATGCTGGGCCCGAACGTGGGCCTGGGGCACACCTCGATGGTGTTCATGCTGGAGTCGCAGATCAACTACATCTCCGACGCCATCGCGCAGTTCGACAAGCTGGGCCTGCGTACCGTCGAGGTCCGCAAGGACGTGCAGGACGACTACAACGCCGGCCTGCAGCGCAAACTGGAAGGTGCGGTGTGGAGCACCGGCGGCTGCGCCTCCTGGTATCTCGACAAGCACGGCAACAACACCACACTGTGGCCGGATTTCACCTTCCGGTTCCGCACTCTGCTCGAGCACTTCGATGTCTCGGCGTACGACACGACCACCGAGCCTGTCACACAGGCCGACTAGTCACCCAACCCAGACAACCGAAGGCGGTAACCGTGAGCAATGACGCTTACTTCAAGGACAAGGTCTGCGTGATCACCGGTGCGGGTTCCGGCATCGGCCGCGCCCTGGCGGAGAACCTGGCCCGGCGCGGCGCGCACCTGGCGCTGTCCGACATCGACGCCGAGGGCCTCGCCGAAACCGTGCGACGCTGCGAGAAATATGGCGTCAAGGTCAAATCCGACCGGCTCAATGTGGCCGAGCGCGAGGCCGTGCTGCTCTACGCCGATGACGTGCAGAAGTACTTCGGCAAGGTCAACCAGATCTACAACAATGCCGGTATCGCCCACCACGGCGATGTGCTCGACACCGCCTTCAAGGACATCGAGCGCATCATGGACGTCGACTTCTGGGGCGTCGTCAACGGCACCAAGGCGTTCCTGCCGTACCTCATCGAATCCGGCGACGGCCACGTGGTGAACGTGTCCAGCCTCTTCGGCCTGATCGCGGTCCCCGGCCAGAGTGCCTACAACTCGGCCAAATTCGCGGTCCGCGGCTTCACCGAGGCGCTGCGCCAGGAAATGCTCATGAGCGGCACCCCGGTCAAGGTGACCTGCGTGCACCCCGGCGGCATCCAGACCGCCGTCGCCCGCAATGCCACCGTCTCCGAGGGCCTCAACCAGAAGAACCTGGCCGCCCTCTTCGACAGCAAGCTGGCCCTGCACACCCCGGAAATGGCCGCGCAGACCATTACCGAGGCCGTCCGCAAGGGGCACGGCCGGGTGCTCATCGGCTGGGAGGCCAAGGCCCTCGACCTGTTCGTGCGCACCACCGCTTCGTACTACCAGCGCATCTCCGCCGTGGTACAGAAGCGCTTCCTGCCGTAAGCCAGAGACGAATAGAGGACGCTCGGTCATGCCCGATGTGACACTGCCGTTGCCCATCGTCCGCGCCGCGTTGAATCCGCTCTTCCGGATCGTGCTCAACCACCGGCTGCCGTTCAGTGTCCAACGGGCGCTGATGGATTGGGGCTCGGTGGCGCAGCGCGCTCCGCGGGGCACCCACGTGGAGCACGTCGAACTCGGTGGCCGCCCGGCCGAACGCGTGACGGTCGGGCCGGTCTCGGACGACGCCACCGTGCTGTACCTGCACGGCGGCGGCTACACCGTCTGCTCGCCGGCCACGCACCGGTCGCTGGCCGCCTATCTGGCGCGGGAAACCGGTTGCGCCGTCCAGGTTCTGGACTACCGGTTGGCTCCCGAGCACCCGTTCCCGGCGGCGCTCGACGATGCCGAGGCGGCCTTCCTGGACCTCGTGGCCGCCGGCTACCGGCCGGAACGCATTGCGGTGGCCGGTGATTCGGCCGGCGGCGGGCTCTCGCTGGCACTGGCGCTGCGGCTGCGCGACCGGCACCGGCTGGTGCCGGCCGCACTCGGCCTGATCGCGCCCTGGGCCGACCCGAACGAGCTACCGATCCGGAACCGCGATCTGGTCATCAACAAGCCGTGGTCGCGGGCCTGTGCCGCCGCCTATCTGGGTGCGGGCGACCGCACCGACACCGGGTACGCGCCGCTGCTCGCCGACCTGTCCGGGCTGCCGCCCACCTATGTCCAGGCCGACGTGGACGAACTGCTGCACGCCCAGTGCACGCGGCTGGTCGCCCAGCTGCGGGCGGCCGGGGTGCCGGCCGAGTTCACCGAGACCCGCGGACTGTGGCACGTCGCCCAGTTGCAGGCGAGTCTGGTGGCCCCCGCCGCGACCGTGACCGCCGAGCTCGGACAGTTCCTCCGGCATGCCCTTCGACCAGCGCAGAGCCGGTCAATAGGATAGGGAAAAGACATAACGCGGGACCGTCCGACAACAGGTTCGGGCGGTCCGCCGGGAGTTACCCCTGAGCGTGGCGTAGATTACCCGCCAGTAAACCCACTGTGGAAGGGCAGCGATGCGAGAGTTCGAAGTCCCGGCTACCTACACCATTCCGGAGAACGCCAACATGTCGGACGGCGCGTTCCGGCATGCGGAGAAGACCCCCAACCTGGTCGTCTTCAACACCCCGGATGGCAAGGGCGGCTGGAACGACGTCACGGCGGCGACGTTCGCGAAGACCGTGACCGAGGTGGCCAAGGGCCTGGTGGCCTCCGGCGTCGAGCTCGGTGACCGCGTCGCCATCATGGCCCAGACCAGCTACGAGTGGGTCGTGCTCGACTTCGCCATCTGGGCGGCCGGCGGCTGCACCGTCGCCATCTACGACTCCTCCTCCGCCGAGCAGGCGCGCTGGATCCTCGAGGACTCGGCCACCAAGCTCACCGTCGTCCAGAACGACAAGCACCGCGCCACCATCGCGGAAATCGAAGGCGGACTGGGCAATCTGAAGGAAGTCCTGCAGATCGACAAGGGCGCCATCGCCGACCTCGTCGCCCGCGGCGCCGACCTCGACGACGCCGTCGTGCACGAGCGCCGCGCCCAGGTGAAGGCCGCCTCCCCGGCGACCCTCATCTACACCTCCGGCACCACCGGCCGGCCCAAGGGTGTCATGCTCTCGCACGCCAACCTGTACGCCGAGTCGGCCGCCGACCGCTCCGCCATGAGCGAGTTCCTGCTGCCGGGCCGCAAGTCGCTGCTGTTCCTGCCGCTGGCCCACGTCTTCGCCCGCGCGGTCGCGCTGGCCGCCTTCGACGCCGGTGTCACCGTGGCCCACACCGCCGACTGGTCCACCCTGGTCGAGCAGTTCGGGCAGTACAAGCCGAACTTCATTCTCTCGGTGCCGCGCGTCTTCGAGAAGGTGTTCAACGGCGCCAAGCAGAAGGCGCACGACGGCGGCAAGGGCAAGATCTTCGACTACGCCACCGAGATCGCCATCCAGTACAGCCAGTCGCTGGAGAACGGCGGCCCGAACATCGTGCTCAAGCTGCAGCACATGGTGTTGGACAAGCTGGTGTTCTCCAAGTTGCGCGAGGCCATGGGCGGTCAGTGCGAGTCCGCCGTCTCCGGCGGCGGACCGCTGGGCGCGCGCCTGGGCCATTACTTCCGCGGTGCCGGCGTCACCATCTATGAGGGCTACGGCCTCACCGAGTCCACCGCCGCCGTCAGCGTGAACACCCCCAAGTTCATCAAGGTCGGTTCGGTCGGCCGCCCGCTGCCCGGCCACGGCGCCAAAGTCGCCGAGGACGGCGAGCTGCTCATCCGCGGTCCGGTCGTGTTCGGCGGCTACTGGAACAACCCCGAGGCCAGCGCCGACGCCTTCGACGCCGACGGCTGGTTCAAGACCGGCGACCTCGGCGCCATCGACGAGCAGGGCTTCGTCGCGATCACCGGGCGCAAGAAGGAAATCCTGGTCACCGCCGGCGGCAAGAACGTCTCCCCGGCCATGCTCGAGGACTCACTGCGCCAGAACGCGCTGATCAGCCAGGTCATGGTGGTCGGCGACGGTCAGCCCTTCATCGGCGCGCTCGTCACCCTCGACCCGGAGGCCCTGCCGGCGTGGAAGGCGCGCAACGGGATTCCCGCCGACACCCCGATCGAGCACGTCATCGAGAACCCGGCCCTGGTCGGCGAGATCAATGACGCGGTCGCGGCCACCAACAAGCTGGTGTCGCACGCCGAGGCGATCAAGAAGGTCCGCATCCTGTCGGTCGACTGGACCCAGGAGGGCGGCGAGCTCACTCCCAAGCTCTCGCTCAAGCGTGCCGTCGTCATGAAGCAGTACGCGGCCGACGTGGACGCGATCTACAACTCCTGATCGGCTCCGGAGACATCCGGAAAGGCAAGGGGCCCGCGGACTTCCGCGGGCCCCTTCGCGTTCCCGGGTAATGGCCCCGGGTGCACCGATGAATAACGAATCCTCGTGATGTAGAAGCCCGGTGTTTACCGGAAGCATTGATGCCATGAGCGACAACGGGATAGGCCACACCGCCTCGTGATCCCGGCTCGCGGGTCCGGCGTCCTCCTGCCGGTCCCGGGCGCGCTTCGGTATATTCTCAAAACTAGTTGCTTAGAAACTAGTGTTGTGGATACTATTGCTCCATCGGAAGGAGCCCGCAATGTCCACCGCCACCGCCCTCACACCGCCCGTCGCGGCCGTATCCACACCAGTCGCCGCGCCCGCCCGCCGGTGGCTGGGGCTGTCCGCGATCATCGGCGCGACGCTGATGAACATGCTCGACACCAATGTCGTGAACGTCGCGCTGCCGATGATCCGGCGCGATCTGGGCGGCAGCTACGCCACGATGCAGTGGACCGCCGCGGCCTACACGCTGGTGCTGGCGGTCGGGCTGCTGACCGGTGGACGGCTCGGCGACCTGTTCGGGCGCCGGCGGATGTTCCTCGGCGGCACAGTCGGATTCGTGCTCGCCTCGGTGGCCTGCTCGCTGGCCGCGTCGCCGGAGGCGCTGATCGGTGGGCGGGTCGCGCAGGCCGCGGCGGCCGCGGTGATGGTGCCGCAGTGTCTGGGGATGATCCGGGATCTGTTCCCGGACACCGCGGATCAGCCCCGGGCGTGGGCGGCCTTCGGCGCCACCCTCGGCATCGCGAGCATTCTCGGGCCGATCGTCGCCGGGCTGCTCATCACGGTGGATCTGCTCGGCACCGGCTGGCGGTCGATCTTCTGGATCAATGTGCCGCTCGGGCTCTTCGCTCTGATCGGGGGTATCGCGGCGCTGCCCCGGCGCGGCGGGGACCGCACCGGTGGGCTCGATCTGCTCAGTGTCGTCCTGGCCGGTGCGGGTGTCGGGCTGCTGATCTATCCGCTCATGCAGGGGCGAGAGCACGGCTGGCCGGCCTGGAGCCTGATCATGCCGGTGATCGGTATCGCGGTGCTCGGGATCTTCGTTGCGCAGCAGCGGCTCCGGACCGCGGCCGGCCGGACCCCGCTGGTGCGGCTGGGCGTGTTCGGGCGCCGGTCCTACAGTGCCGGAGTGCTTTTCGAGACGGTGTTCTTCATCGGCATCATCGGCTTCTCGCTCGGCCTCGGTCTGATGCTGCAGCTCGGGTTCGGCTACAGCCCGATCGGCGCGAGCATCGCCATGGCGGCCTGGGCCCTCGGCTCCTTCTTTGGTTCCGCTCTCGGAGCGGAGGCACCGAAGCTGGGCCGCAAGGTGCTGCACCTGGGCGTCGGCATCATGACCGCCGGACTGTCCGGCCTCTACGCGGTGCTGCACCTGGCCGGCACCGGCCTGAACGCCTGGGAGCTGGCCGGTCCGCTGCTGGTCGTCGGATTCGGTATGGGCATGGTGTTCGTCCCGATGTTCAGCATCATCATCGGCGAGATCGAGGACGACGAGGTCGGCTCGGCCTCGGGCCTGCTGGAATCGGTACAGCAGCTGGCCGGCGCGCTCGGCGTCGCGGTGCTGGGCACCGTGTTCTTCAACCGTTTCACCCACCTCGGCGGCACCCTGCGCGGCAATGCTCTGATCGGCATGGAGCACGTCACGCTCGTCGGCATCGGGCTCGGCATCACGGCCTTCTGCCTGGCCTTCCTGCTCCCGCACGCGCCCCGCGAGGCCCACTGATCCACGCCGCCAACATCATTCGACAGGCCCCGCCCGCGCGGGGCCTGTCGTCGTGGCGGGGCGAGATTCCTCGCCTCACCGTGCCGGTGTGGGTAGGCGGTCGAGGAAATCGGCGATGAGCCCGGCGATTTCGGAGACATGGGTTTCCAGGGCGAAGTGCCCCGTATCGAACAGGTGGAGTTCGGCATCGGGGAGGTCGGCCAGGTAGGCGTGCGCGCCCGGGGCGGGGAAGAAGGGGTCGTTCGCGCCCCACGTGATGAGGGTGGGGGGCGTGTAGGTGCGGAGCCAGGACTGCCACTCGGGGTAGCGGGCCACGTTCGACTTGTAGTCGAAGGCCAGGGCCACCTGGGCTTCCTTGCGGCCGGGGAGATCGAGATAGTGCTGGTCCAGGGTCCAGGCATCGGGGTCGAGCAGGGCCGGGTCGGGGACGCCGGTTTCGTATTGGCCGCGGGTGCCCTCGAGGGTGAGCAGGCCACGGATGACCTCCTCGTCGCCCGCATGGTCGGGATGCAGGGCCACGAAACCCTGTGCGGCCTCGGACAAACCGGCTTCGTAGGCATTGCCGTTCTGGACGATGAGGCCGGTGATCCACTCCGGATGCCGGGTGGCCAGGCGCAGGCCGATGGGCGCCCCGAAGTCGAAGATGTACATGGCGAAGCTGGTCAGGCCCAGCCGCTGGACGAAACCCTCGGTGATGTCGGCCAGGTGGTCGAAGCTGTAGTCGAAATCCGCGGGGGCGATGGTGTTTCCGAAACCGGGATAGTCGGGAGCGATGAGGCGGTAGCGGTCGCCCAGGGCGTCGATGAGGCGGCGGAACTGGTGGGACGCGGTGGGAAAACCGTGCAGTAGCAACAGGACCGGGGCGTCCGCGCGGGCGGGCGCCGATTCCCGGTAGAAGACCTCGACGCCATCGACCTCGAGGCGGCCGTGCCGGACGGTGGAGAGCGGGTGCAGGACCTGGGTGGGTGCGTTCACGGCTTCACATGCTTTCTGTCGGCGATGTTGCATTAGTTCTACGCCGATTCCGGCTAATGTGTCAACGGCTCGAGGTAGCATTAGCGACGTGGCTGATCTCGAACCGTTGATCGGTGAACCCCTCGCACTGGACCTGGTGAACACCCGGCCCACCGGTGCCGACCTGCTGGAAACCCCCGAGCAGCTGGCGGATTGGCTGCGCCTGGAGGCCGATCGCCTACCCGAGCCGCCGCCGCAGCGCCTCACCGGGGCCGACCTGGCCGCCGTCCACGCGGTGCGCGACCACACCGCCGCAGCGCTGGACGCGATGCTGCACGGCCGCCGCCCGCCGTCCGCCGCACTGCGCGGCCTCGCCGAGGCGCAATCGGCCGCGCCCGCCATTCGCCGCCTGGACTGGAACGGCGATGCCGTCACCGAAACCGTCGCGCGCCTAGGCGATCCGGGCGCCCGGCTGGCCGCGCACCTGGCCGATGCCGCCGCGACCCTGCTCACCGATCCGGCCATCGATCGGCTGCGGCAGTGCGGTGCGGAGGACTGCGTCATGCTCTTCCTGCCCGCGCATCCGCGCCGCCAGTGGTGCTCGCCCGAGCGGTGCGGCAACCGCGTCCGGGTCGCCCGCTACTACCAGCGCCACCGGGCCACCGACTGATCCACCGAATTCCTCGCCGGTTCACCCGAATTTCCCGGGCGAGGGCCGATGATTTCCGCGTGGCCCCCGAGTCCTACCTTCCGGGTGCCGCCGCACCTGCCCGAAAACCATCGAGGAGGAACCCATGCCCGCGCTGAACCCGTACCTGCTCTTCAATGGCAATGCCGAAGAGGCAATCACCTTTTACCAGTCCGTCTTCGGCGGCGAGGCGACCATCGTCCGTTTCCGCGACATGGGTGAGACCCCGCCGGAGATGCCCGAGGACGTGCTGAACCGGGTCGCCAATGCCCAGCTGCCGCTGAGCGAGACCAATATCCTCATGGTCTCCGACTGCCCGCCCGGCAGCGAGATCGACAACTCCAAGCCGGGTTTCACCGTGCAGGTCGAGGTCGAGTCGGCCGCCGAGGCCGAGCGGCTGTTCAACGAGCTCGCGCCGGGCGGATCCGTGTCCATGCCGCTGGGCCAGGTGGAGTGGGCCGAGGCGTTCGCCATGGTCACCGACAAGTTCTCGGTGCCGTGGATGATCAACTACACCGGCAGCGCGCAGATGTGATTCACCCCGGCCCGCCGGGCCGGCACTCAGCGTGACCGGCCCGCACCACGCCGTCGCGGTGGCGGGTGGCAGTCTGCTGGTCATGGCCGTGATCGCCGCCGTGGCGCTGCGGACCACGGGCGTCACGCTTCCGTAATCCTTCGAGCCGTTCCACGAGCCGACCCGCGCAGTAGGGTCGGTTTCGTGGCGGATCGCGGATTACGGACGGCCGGCGGAATTGTTGCCGGCGGCGTCACCCTGGGTGTGGCGGAGCTGGTGTCCGTGCTGGTCAGCCCCGACAGCACGCCCCTGCAGGCGGTCGGAGCGTGGATCGTCGACCACACACCGGACGGGTTCCGGGAGTGGATCATCGGCCTGGTCGGCACCAATGACAAAGTGCTGCTGTTCGTGTGCATGGGTGTGGTCGCGGTGGTGCTGGCCGCGGTCGCCGGGATCGTGGAGCGGGAGCGGCGGCCGCTCGGATCGATCCTGTTCGCGATCTTCGGGCTGCTGTCCACCATCGCCGCGCTCGGTCGCCCCAATGCGACCTGGACCTGGGCCTTCCCTTCGATTCTCGGCATGGTCGCCGGAATCCTGGTGCTGCGCAGCCTGATCGGCCGGATCACCCGGTTCGGCGAATTCGCCGCGACCGCCGCGGACGCGGAAACGGCCGAGCCGCAGCGCCTTTCGCCCGCCGAGCTGGCGGTGGAGCGGCGGCTGGTGGTGCGCGGGATCGTGATCGCGGGCGCGGCCGCGGCGGTCGGCGGAATCGCGGGACGGATCATCGGGCTGCGGTCGCGGGATGTGTCGGCCGAGCGCGCGGACGTGCAGCTGCCGACGCCCACCGGCGCGGAGCCGTCGATCGAGCCCGGCGCGGATCTGCGGATTCCGGGCCTGACGCCGTATCTCACCTCGAACGCCGACTTCTATCGCATCGACACCGCACTCACTGTGCCGCAGGTCAGCAAGGACGACTGGTCACTGCGCATCCACGGCATGGTCGATCGCGAGATCCGTTTGAGCTACGCCGATCTCGCCGCAAAGACCCCCATCGAACGGCTGGTCACGCTGGCCTGCGTGTCCAATCCGGTCGGCGGCGATCTGATCGGCAATGCCCGCTGGCTCGGCTATCGGCTCGACGAGCTGATCACCGCTGCCGGACCGCACCCCGACGCCGACATGGTGCTGTCGCACAGCATCGACGGCTTCACCGCGGGCAGCCCGCTCGCCGTGCTGATGGACGGTCGCGACGCCATGCTGGCCGTCGGCATGAACGGCGAACCGCTGCCCACCGCGCACGGCTATCCCGCGCGGCTGGTGGTGCCCGGGCTGTACGGCTACGTGTCGGCCACCAAATGGGTGACCGAGCTGGAGATCACCAGATTCGATCGCGCCGAGGCGTTCTGGACCAAGCGCGGCTGGTCGGCCAAGGGCCCGATCAAGACCGAATGCCGTATCGACACCCCCCGCGGCCGCGGCACCATCGCCCCGGGCAAGGTCACCATCGCGGGTGTGGCATGGGCGCAGCATCGCGGCATTCGCGGCGTGGAAGTCCGCATCGATCAAGGGGATTGGCGGCCCGCCCGGCTGGCGGTGGCGCCGTCCATCGACACCTGGGTGCAGTGGGCCTACGACTGGGACGCCACCGGCAGCACCGGCGTGCACACGGTCTGGGCGCGAGCGACCGACGGCACCGGGGAGACCCAGACCGACCGGGAACAGGACGTCGTGCCCGACGGCGCGACCGGATATCCCTCGCTCACCGTGCGAATCGGCTGAGGGCACAGCGGACTCCAGCGAGCCTGCCGCTCCGACCGCACGGACAGCGCTGCCCGCCGGGAAAGCCCCGGCGGGCAGCGCTTTTCGAATATCAGCGGATCAGTGCACCCCGATATCGGCCTTCGCCATATCGTCGCGCTGATCGCCCTCCGCCTTGCCGTGCCCGATGAACAGCGCCGAGGCGGCGACGCCGATCAACAGGATCAGGGCGGGCAGGTAGATGGACTGGCTCAGCGCGGTGCTGAGCTTCTCCAGGATGGGACCTCGGACCTCGGCCGGCAGGCTGCTCAGGCTCTTGCCGCCGCCGCCCTCGCCGATCGGGCCGCTGGGCAGGCCCTGCGCCGAGATGCGAGCCGAGAGCAGTGCGCTGATCGTGGCCGAACCGAGTACCGAACCGATCTGACGGGTGGTGTTGTAGACGCCCGCGCCCGCACCGGCCTGCTGCACCGGCAGGTTGTGGGTGGCGGTGGTGGCCAGCGGCGCCCAGATGCAGGCATTGGCGATACCGGAGATGCCGCCGACGATCATGAACAGCGGGATCGAGCCGTCCGGCTTCATCAGGACGCCGAACCCGAACAGGGTCGCCGCGAAGAGCGCGAAACCGATGGTCGGAATGACGCGCGGCGCGACCTTGTCCGAGATCTTGCCGATGATCGGCGCGAACACACCGGTCAGAATCGCCATGGGCGCGAACACCAGTGCCGAGCGCGTCGGCGTCATGTCGTGTACCTGCTGTAGATAGAAGTAGGCGGGCACGAATACGCTGGTCACCGCCGCGCCCATGGCCGCGATGGCCAGGTTGGACAGCGCGAAGTTGCGATCCTTGAACAGGCTCAGCGGCACCAGCGGCTCACCGGTGTTGCGAGCCTGGTTGACGATGAACAGCGCCAGCACCGCCACGCCGGCGATGATCATGGCCCAGATCCAGGCGTCCCAGTGGTGGCTGTTGCCCTCCTGGATGCCGAACACCAGCAGGAACATGCCGACGCCCGAGAGCACCACGCCGACCAGGTCGAACTTGTGCTCGTTGGTGGGCAGCGACGGCACCAGCCAGACGGCCAGGGCGAAGGCGATGATGCCGATCGGCACGTTCACGTAGAAGATCCACTGCCAGCCCTGCCAGTCCACCAGCACGCCGCCCAGGATCGGGCCGACCAGGGTGGCCAGACCGGCCACGCCGCCCCACAGGCCCATGGCCGCGCCGCGCTTGTCCGGCGGGAAGGTGCGGGTGATGACCGCCATGGTCTGCGGCGTCATGAGCGCCGCGCCCAGGCCCTGCACGGCGCGGGCCGCGATCAGCATGTTGATGCTCGTCGACTCGGCACACCACAGCGAGGCCAGGGTGAACACGGCCAGGCCGCCGAGATAGATGTTCTTGGGGCCGAAGCGATCTCCGAGCCGGCCGGTGACCAGCAGCGGCACCGCGTAGGCCAGCAGGTAGGCGGAGGTGACCCAGATGACCTGGGAGACATCGGCCTGCAGGTCCTTCATGATCGCCGGATTGGCCACCGCGACGATGGTCATGTCCAACAGGATCATGAAGAACCCGACGACCAGCGCGTACAGCGCCAGCCACGGATTGCGTTGAGTGGACATGGAATTCGGGTTTCCTATCTCGGGTGGTGGGTGCGGACGGCGGCCAGGTCCTCGGCGGTGAGGCCCGCGCCCCAGTCATGGCCCTTGTTTTCCTCGGGGATGGCGCAGCGTTCGCCTTCGGCATCGAAGGGCTCCCACTCCAGTGCGCCGCTGTCCAGGTCGTCGATGAAGCCGCGCAGCCAGCGGGCCTCGGTCACGGACAGGTCGTGGACGTAGTCGATGGCCACCCAGTAACGCCGGGGGACCTGGCGGTTGCTCGCCCACTCGCGCAGCGCCTCGAGTTCGGTGATCCGGCTCTCGATCCAGGCGATCCGTTCGCGTAGCACGGCGGCGACTTCGCCCGCGGGCAAATTGTGTGCCTCGGCCAGCGCGACCGGAAAGATCGGATACTCCTTCACCGGCTGCCGCAGTAATTCCGAGATGCGGGCCCGCAGTGCCGCGCGGCCGGCCGTGCGGATCCGGTAGGTGGTGCGTTCGGGCCGGTTGCCGGCGCGATCGGTGCCCTCGGCCAGGACCAGTTCCTGCTCGGCCAGCCGGGCCACGGTGTGGTAGAGCGAGCCGGGCTTGATCTTCACCAGCTCGTCCTCATGGCGGCTGATCAGGAGCTGATACATCTCGTACGGGTGCATGGGCCGTTCTTCGAGCAGCGCGAGCACCGCGATCGCCAAGGGCGTCAACGCTGGTATCGCCTGCCGTTTCGTCACCGGTCCTCCGTTCTCGTCACCGACGCTAGCGTCGGTCACCGACATCCTCCGTATCAAATATTCCACGTGGAATATACGACGCGGAACATGCTGAGAGCAACCCCGCCCCCACCACCCGCCCCTCTCTGTGATGACCATCACGGCTTCGGTGAAATGCCTTGTCGCAGACCATTTCCCGACAGGCCGCAAGTAATTCCGGCCGGTAGCATCAACTTTCGTTACGGAAGTAGCAGAAAGAGGTACACGCAATGTCCGATCAGGAATCGACCCAGGACACCGCCGCCACCGAGGGCATCGCAGCCATGATGGCGGTCTGGGACCTCAAGGGCGCCAACGATTCCGCCAAGGATGAAGCGGACGCGCAGGACAAGTAAGCGCTCTGGCAACGGAAAGCAGCGAGCCCCGGCGCTGAAAGCGCCGGGGCTCGTGTTTATTCATACGTAACAACTGATTTCGGGAGGCGAGGGTAACTCCCCGGGCACCCCTGAAATCGGCTGGGCACGTGACCGCCGGCACGCATGCACGGCGGTCAACGGCTCCTAGCCGGGCGCTAAAGTCCCGGGGAGGCGGTAAAAGCCTCGTCGAGGATCTCCTGCTGCTCGACCGCGTGCACCTTGGACGAACCCGAGGACGGGGCCGACATGGCGCGGCGCGAGATACGGCGCAGCTTGCCGAAGCGGGCGGGCAGGATCTCCGGCAGGTTCAGGCCGAAGAACGGCCACGCACCCTGGTTGGCCGGCTCCTCCTGGACCCACGCCAGATCGGCGGCGTTGGGGTACTGCTCCAGCGCCTCGTTCAGGCGGAACTTCGGAATCGGGTACAGCTGCTCGACGCGCACGATGGCCACGTCGTCGCGGTTGTTCTTCTTCTTCTCGGCCACCAGCTCGTAGTAGATCTTGCCGGAGGTGAGCAGCACGCGCTTGACCTTGGCGCGGTCGCCGTCGCCCGACTCGTAGGTGGGCTCCTCGAGCACGGTGCGGAACTTGTTGTCCGTGAAGTCCTCGACCTCGGAGATCACGGCCTTGTTGCGCAGCATGGACTTCGGGGTGAAGACCACCAGCGGGCGGCGGATGCCGTCCAGGGCATGGCGGCGCAGCAGGTGGAAGTAATTCGACGGGGTGGACGGGACCGCCACCGTCATCGAACCCTCGGCACACAGCTGCAGGAAGCGCTCGATACGACCCGAGGTGTGGTCCGGGCCCTGGCCCTCGTGACCGTGCGGCAGCAGCAGCACGACCTCGGAGAGCTGACCCCACTTGGCCTCACCGGAGGAGATGAACTCGTCGATGATCGACTGCGCGCCGTTGACGAAGTCACCGAACTGCGCCTCCCACAGGACGAGTGCGTCCGGGTTGCCCAGCGAGTAGCCGTACTCGAAACCGACAGCGGCGTACTCGGACAGCGCCGAGTCGTGCACCGCGAACCAGCCCGGGTTCTTCGACCCGATGTTGTGCAGCGGGGTGTACTCGTCACCGCTCTTGCGGTCGATGATCACCGAGTGCCGCTGCGAGAAGGTGCCGCGGCGGGAGTCCTGACCGGTCAGGCGGACGGCCTTGCCCTCGTCGATGAGCGTGCCGAAGGCCAGCAGCTCGGCCATGGCCCAGTCGACCTTGCCCTCGTAGGCCATCTCGCGGCGCTTCTCCATCACCGGCTTGACGCGCGGGTGCACGCTGAAACCCTCGGGCACGTTCACGAACGCGTCGCCGATGCGCTGCAGCACCGTCTTGTCCACGGAGGTCACCAGGTTCGGCGGCAGCTGCTGCTCGTCTTCGACCGACTCCGACGGCCCCGGCGGGAACTTCTCCAGCTCACGCACCTCGTTGAAGATCCGCTCCAGCTGACCCTGGTAGTCACGCAGGGCGTCTTCGGCTTCCTTCATGGAGATGTCGCCACGGCCGATCAGGCTCTCGGTGTACGCCTTGCGGACCGAGCGCTTGGTGTCGATCACGTCGTACATGCCCGGCTGGGTCATCGACGGGTCGTCGCCCTCGTTGTGGCCGCGACGGCGGTAGCAGATCATGTCGATCACCACGTCGCGGTTGAACTTCTGCCGGTAGTCGACGGCCAGCTTGGCCACCCACACACAGGCTTCCGGGTCGTCGCCGTTCACGTGGAAGATCGGGGCGCCGATGAACTTCGCGATGTCGGTGGAGTATTCGGTGGAACGCGAGTACTCGGGCGCGGTGGTGAAGCCGATCTGGTTGTTCACCACGATGTGCACGGTGCCACCGGTGCGGTAGCCGCGCAGACCCGACAGGTTCAGGGTCTCGGCCACCACGCCCTGGCCGGCGAAGGCCGCGTCACCGTGCAGCATCAGCGGCACGACCGAGAACGACCGCGCCTCTTCACCCTTGGTGACGATGTCTTCCTTGGTGAGCAGGTCCTGCTTGGCGCGGACCAGACCCTCCAGCACCGGGTCGACGGCCTCGAGGTGCGAGGGGTTGGCGGTCAGCGAGACCTCGATCTCGTTGTCGCCGAACATCTGCAGGTAGGTGCCGCGCGCGCCGAGGTGGTACTTCACGTCGCCGGAGCCGTGGGTGGCGGCCGGGTTCATGTTGCCCTCGAACTCGGTGAAGATCTTCGAGTAGGGCTTGCCGACGATATTGGCCAGCACGTTCAGGCGGCCGCGGTGCGGCATACCGATGATGACCTCGTCGAGGGCGTACTCGGCGCACTGGTCGATCACGGCGTCCATCATCGGGATGACCGACTCGGCGCCTTCCAGCGAGAAGCGCTTCTGGCCCACGTACTTGGTCTGCAGGAAGGTCTCGAACGCCTCGGCCGCATTGAGCCGGGACATGATGTACTTCTGCTCGGCCACAGTGGGTTTCGCGTGCTTCTGCTCCACGCGTTCCTGAATCCACTTGAGCTGCTCGGGATCCAGGATGTGGGTGTACTCCACACCCACGTGGCGGGCGTAGGCGTCGCGCAGGATGGACAGCACGTCGCGCAGCTTCATGCGCTCCTGGCCGTGGAAGCCCGCGACATTGAATTCGCGGTCCAGGTCCCACAGGGTCAGCCCGTGCTGGGTGACATCCAGGTCGGGGTGCGAGCGGAACTTGTCCTTCACCAGCCGCAGCGGGTCGGTGTCGGCCATCAGGTGGCCGCGGCTGCGGTAGGCGTTGATCATCTCCTGCACGCGGGTCGACTTGTCGATGCCGCGTTCCTGAATGTCCTTGCGCCAGCGCACCGGCTCGTAGGGGACACCCATGCCGTGGAAGATCTCGTCGTAGAACTCGTCGGAGATCAGCAGGTTGTGGACCGTCCGCAGGAAGTCGCCGGACTCCGCGCCCTGGATGATGCGGTGGTCGTAGGTGGAGGTAAGGGTCATCAGCTTGCCGATACCCATCTCCGCGAGCTGCTGGTCGCTCATGCCCTGGAACTCGGCCGGGTACTCCATGGCGCCCGCGCCGATGATCGCGCCCTGGCCCAGCATGAGGCGCGGTACCGAGTGGTTGGTGCCGATGGTGCCGGGGTTGGTCAGCGAGATGGTGACACCGGTCATGTCGTCGTTGGTCAGCTTGCCGTCACGGGCGCGGCGCACGACGTCCTCGTACGCGCTGTGGAACTGCGCGAAGGTCATGCCCTCGGCGTTCTTGATGGCCGCGACCGCCAGCGCACGGCTGCCGTCCTTGCCCGGAAGGTCGATGGCCAGACCGAGATTGGTGTGCGCGGGGGTGACCGCGTTCGGCTTCCCGTCGACCTCGGCGAAGTGCCGGTTCATGTTCGGGAAGGCCTTGATGGCCTGCACGATGGCGTAACCCAGCAGGTGGGTGAAGGAGATCTTGCCACCGCGGGTACGGGCCAGGTGGTTGTTGATGACCAGGCGGTTGTCGATCATCAGCTTGGCCGGGATGGCACGCACCGAGGTCGCGGTGGGGACGGCCAGCGACGCCGACATGTTCTTGACGACGGCCGCGGCGGGACCGCGCAGCACCTTGGTCTCGTCCTCGGCGGTGGGCTTGGGGCCGCCCGAGGTCGGGGCCGCGTTGGAGCTGGGGGCGGGGGTGGTCTGGGGAGTGCGCACCTGGGCGGGGGCCGGAGCCGGGGCGGGGGCGGCCGGGGCGGGGGCGGCCGGGGCGGGGGTGGCGACGGGGGTGGAATTCACGGCGGGGGCGCTCTGGGCGGGTCCGGGGGCAGTAGGCACTGCGGCGGGTGCCGGAGCGACGGCGGCGGCCGCCTGGCTGTTGTTACCAATCTCGGCAGTGTTCTCCGGCGTGTAGTCCGCCAGGAACTCGTGCCAGCTCTCATCGACGGACGAGGGGTCTTGCTTGTACTTCTGGTACATCTCGTCGACAAGCCACTGGTTCTGTCCGAACTGGTCTGTTGAGCTGCTCACAGCAGGTGTTCGCCTCATTTCGTTCTTCGCGCTGCGACGTTTGTGACGTGCCCGGCACGGGTAATCGGCGGATGCGCGCCGATGCGCCCCCACTGAGGATATGCCCACCCCTGTTCGCCGTCGGGCATGGCTACCACCGAGCGGACACATTCTCTGATGACGACTCGTCTTCGCCCGAGAATATTCCTTCCGTCGCCTGCGCCGCAGCCCACAAGCGCGAGTACGGGCCCTGTGCCGCGAGGAGTTCGTCGTGGCCGCCGATTTCGCTGATCCGGCCGTGCTGCACGACGGCGATCCGATCGGCCTGGGCGGCGGTCGCCAGCCGGTGCGCGACGATGACCGAGGTGCGGCCGCGCGTCACCGATTCGTTCGCGACCAGCACCGATGCCTCGGCGGCCGGATCCAGCACGGCCGTGGCCTCGTCGAGCAGCAGCAGATCGGGGCGGACCAGTTCGGCGCGGGCCAGGGCGATGAGCTGCCGCTGACCGGCGGAGAGCCCGCGTCCGCGTTCGCCGACCGGCTGCCGCATGCCCTGAGGCAGGGCGGTGATGGTGTCCAGCGCCCCGACTGCCGCGGCGGCCGCCTCGATTTCCCCGGGACTCGCAAAAGGTTTGCCAAATGCAATGTTGCTGGCGATGTCGCCGGTGAACAGGTGAGCTTCCTGAGGGACCACGCCGAGCCGCGAGCGGAACTCGGCGAGCCGATAGTCGCGAATATCCACGCCGTCCACGCGAATTGCGCCGGCGCCTTCCGGATCATGGCCGATGTCATGCATATCCGCTATGGAGAACGGCGTAACACTGCCGGAAAGTTCGTGATTCCCGTCACCCGCTGTCCGGGCTGTGTGGTCACCCGGTGTCAGGGGCATGTCATAGAGCCGGGCGAGCAGCTTCACGATGGTCGACTTGCCCGCGCCGGTCTCGCCGACCAGCGCCAGGCTGCCGCCCGCCGGGATGGTCAAGCTGACGCCCTCGAGCGCGGGCCGCACCGCGCCCGGGTACTGGAAGCGGACATTGTCGAAGACGACCTCCCCGCGCAGCCGCCCGTCGATGGGCGCCGCGTCCGCGGGATCCGGCGCGATGGAGGACCGGGTCCGCAGCAGTTCCCCGATGCGCCGCAACCCGACTCGTGCCTGCTGATACCCGTCGAACAGCTGCGAGAGCTGCATGATCGGCCCGAACAGCAGCTGCAGGTAGAGCACGAACGCCACCAGCGTGCCCGGCGTGGTGGACCCGTGCGCGACCGCCCACGCCCCGGTGAAGACCACCGACGCCAGCGCCAGATCCGCCCACATGCCGACGAAGGCGAAGAAGGTGGCGATGGCCCGCTGGGCCCGCATGCGGCTGACCCGGAAATTGTCGGAGTACCCCGCGAACCGGCGCGCGGAGATGGCCTCGTGCCGATTGGCCTGCACCACCCGCAGACCCGCGACATTCTCGGCGAAGTCGGCGTTCACGGTGGCCGAATGTTCGCGCGCCGCACTGTAGGCGGAATCGGAGACCTTGCGGAACCACCAGGTGGCCAGGAGCAGCGGCGGCAGCGTCACGAACACGACCAGCGCCAGCTGGAAGTCGATCACCAGCAGTGCCACCGCGATGCCGGCCACCGTCAGCAGCGCGACGAGCGCGTCCGGCAGTCCGGTCTGCATGAAGGTGGACAGGGCGTCGATGTCGGTCGTCATCCGGGTCATGATGCGGCCGGACAGTTCTCGCTCGTAGAAGTCGAGCCCGAGCCGCTGCAGGTGGGCATAGCTGCGGACCCGCAGCCCGAAGAGCACGCGCTCGCCGGCCCGGTTGCTCCACAGCAGTGAGGTCGAGGCGACCAGCCAGCCGAGCGCGACCAGCACGGCTCCGATCACGGTGGCCTGCACCAGCGCCCAGCCGTCGTGCTTGCCGACGCCCGAGTCCACCGCGTACCGCACCACGGATGGGAAGCCCACGCCCACCACCGCGTTCAGCGCGAGCAGCACCATGGTGCCGGCGACCAGCCACTTCACCAGCCGCAGCGCATGACTCAGCCGGAAGCCCGGGTCGGGCCGGCGCAGCTCGGCCGCGTCCAGCCCCGGCCGCTCGGTGGCCGGGGGCAGCTTCCCCAGCACCCGCCGCACCTCCGCCGGGGTGTCCGGATCGACCGAGTGCCGGCCTCCGGCAGCCGTTTCCGCGATCACGTCCCGTGCGTCCGCAATCACCGATACCTGCTCGTCGCCGGATTCCGGTGCGGGCAGCCGGATCACGCGGTCGGCGTGGGCGAGGGTGGATTCGCGGTGGGCCAGGATGAGGGTGGTGCGTGCGGAATCGGCGGGGAGGGAGGCGAAGATGGCGGCCTCGGTGACGGCGTCCACCGCGGAGGTGGCGTCGTCGAGGACCAGGATGCGCGGGTCGGCGAGCAGGGCGCGGGCCAGCGCGATGCGCTGGCGCTGACCGCCTGAGAGGGTCAGGCCGCGTTCGCCGACCACGGTCTCGTAGCCGTCGGGCAGGGCGTTGATGAAGTCGTCGGCCGCGGCCTGTTTGGCGGCGGCCTGGATCTCCGCCTCGGTGGATTCGGGCCGGCCCAGGGCGATATTGGCGGCGATGGTGTCCGAGAGCAGGAAAGCCTCGTCGAAGACCACGCCGACCGCCGAGCGCAGGTCGGCGGCGCGCAGGTCGGCGATGTCGGCGCGGGAGTCCTTGCCGTACAGGGTGATCCGGCCGGAGCCGGGGGAGTAGAAGCGGGGCAGCAGCAGGCTCAGGGTGGATTTGCCCGAGCCCGCCGGGCCGATGACGGCCACCGTCTCGCCGGGTGCGATGTTCAGTGTGAAGTCGCGCAGCACGGGCCGGCCGGGCTCGAAACCGAAGGTGAGATCGTCGATTTCGATGCCGAGCGGTCCCTCGGGCACCTCCACCGGGTGTTCCGGATCGATGCGTTCGGGGGCGCTGTCGATGACCTGGTTCACGCGTTCGGCCGCCGCGCGCGTCAGCTGCGCCATGACCACCACGTACGACACGATCCGGGTGGAGTTGGTCATCGTCGACACGTAAGCGACGAAGGCCAGGAAGGTGCCGAGCCCGATGCTGCCGTGGAAGGCGAGCAGCCCGCCCGCCGCGATCACCGCGACCAGACCGGCCTGCGGAATCGATCCCAGGGTGGGGCTGAAGCGGGCATCGATATGGGCGGCGCGCATGCGCTCCGAGTACAGCGTGCGGCCGTGCTGCTCGAGCACGTCGACCATGCGGGCCTCCTGCCCGAAGCCCTTCACCACGCGCACGCCGGTGACGGTCTCCTCGACGTGCTGGGCCAGGTCGGCGGCGCGCTGCTGCGCGGACCAGGTGGCCGCGTACAACCGCGGCCGCACCCGGTAGACCACCAGCGCCAGCACCGGCACCACCAGCAGCGCGGCCAGGGCCAGTGGCGGCGAGAGCCACAGCATGACGCCCGCGGCCAGCACGAATTGCAGTGCCGCCACCGCGGACCAGGGGCCCATGGCCAGCAGGCCCTGCACCAGGGTCAGGTCGCTGATCGAGCGCGAGATGACCTGCCCCGTGCGCAGCCCGTCTTGTCCGGGCCCGTCCAGCCGTTGCAGCGCGGACAGCAGATCCACGCGCAGTTCGTGCTGGACGTCGAGGGCGAGCCGCCCAGCTAGCATGCGCCGCCCGAAGGAGGCGAGGAAGCGGCCGACCGCGAGCACGCCCAGCGCCACGGCCATGGCCGCGATGATGCCGGTGTTCCCGGCGGTCGCGCCGTCGAGGGCACGCTTGGCCAGCAGCGGGCCGGTCACCTCCACGATCGCGCCGAGCACGATGGCCAGCCCCAGCCCGGACAGCATCCACGGGTGCCCGGCGCACCGTTCCCACAACCTGCGCAGCCAGCCGCGCACCCTGTCCACATCCTTCGAAGTCATCCCGGAGAACAACCGTCTCCCCACCCCCACTTTGTTCCCGTCGTCGTGCCGCCCAGTCCAGTGTGCCGGGACGGTGGCTTGTGCGGCGCGGCACGCCGTGGTCGGCTGGATGGTCACGGTCCTTCGAAACGGAGTCGCCCCCATGCCGATTCAGCGTCTCAATCACGCCGTCCTGTTCGTCTCCGACCTGGAGCGCTCGGTCGCCTTCTACAGCGAGGTGCTGGGCTTTCGTCGCCTGCCCGGCGGATTTCCGGGCGGGGCGTTCCTGCAGGCGGCCGGGTCTGCCAACGACCACGACCTGGGCCTGTTCCAGTCGCCGGACCCGTCGGTCCCGCACCGTACCGGCCGGGTCGGCCTCTATCACCTGGCCTGGGAGGTGGACACGCTGAACGAACTGCAGCGGGTGCGTGACGCCCTGGTCGCGGCGGGCGCGCTCACCGGGGCTTCCGACCACGCCTCCACCAAGGCCCTCTACGCCGCCGACCCCGACGGCATCGAATTCGAGGTCTGCTGGCTGGTTCCCGACGCCGCGGTGGGAGCGGAGCTGGCCGCCATGACCGCGCCGAGCCTCCCGCTGGATCTGCCGGGCCTCATCGCGAAGTACGGTGCGGACACTCCCGGCGGTCCGCGCACCGATCACGAGGTGTGGCGGCGGTTGTTCTCCGGCCGCGCCTGATCAGAGGTCGCGGCGGGTGAGCATCCACCAGGCGCCCGCACCCGCCGCGGCGCTCCACAGCACCAGCAGCGCCATGGCGGCCGGGGTCGGTGCGATGAGCGCGCTCTTGGCGTAACGGCCGCCGCTGATCGCCCCGACCGTCGAGGACACCGGCAGGATGGCCGCCAGCCCGCCGAATCCGATGGCGCGCGCGGTGATCCAGATCAGCGGCTCCAGCACGGCCCAGCCCAGCACGGCGGCCAGCGCCCGGGTGGGCGAGCGCAGCAGGGCGCCGATCGCGGTGCCGATCACCGCCCAGCACACCGCGGCCAGCGCCACCCCGATCAGCACGCCGAAGAAGCCGCCGTCCATGGGCACCCGGGAGCCGCCGGCCAGCCGCATGGCGGCCCCGCCGAGCACCTCCATCAGCAGCACGGTGCCGAGCGAGAACGCCCCCGCCACCGCGAGTTTCGCGCCGAGCAGCAGGGTGCGGTCGGGGGTGTACAGCGAGCTCATCGCCAGCGATCCGGACTGGAAATCCGTGCCGGCGCCCAGCGCCCCGAAGGTGGCCGCCGCCGCGACCGTGAGGACCAGCACCCAGGTGGTCAGCAGCGCCGCCCAGCCGGATCCGGAACTGAAGCCCTGCGCATGCTGGTCGCCGGGCTGGAATCCGGTGCCCAGCCCCACGAACGCGATCACGCCCGCCACGACGACCCCGCCGCCGATCAGCCAGTTCGACCGCACCGAAGTCACCTTCCGCACTTCGGAATTCGCGGCCCTGACCACCACCGGCGGCACAGTGAGGATCATCGAATGTCCTTTCGTGGGAGGTCGTCGACCCCGCGCAGGTGGGTGGCCGCGATGAGGCGGGCGCGGCCTGGTCGCCGATGGCCGGAATCCACAGCGGTGGCGGGAAACCCGGCCGGGGCTGTACCGGGCCGGCGGGCATGGCGTCCGCCGTTGGGTCGACGCCCGTGATGCTCGCCCGTCCGGTGTGCCGACCGGCGGCGGATTTCGTTGTGGCGCAATGACTTCACCGGTAGGTCCGGTGGGCGGCCGGGCTCGGGTACACGGGGGACGGGGGTCCGCTGTGGGTGAGGGCGGCCAGGACCTGGTCAGGATGAATGTGTTCGGGGGTGATCTCGGTGAGCTGGACGCGGGCCGTGGAGGCGGCCGATTCCAGTTGCGAGAGCGAGGCTTCCGCGATGGCGAGGCGGCCGTCGGGCCGCATGACCGCGTCGGTGAAGCCCTGCGCGGCCAGGGTGGTGGCCAGCGCGATCGGGCTGGAGGCCTTCACCAGCAGCCGGTCCGGGTGGCTGCGGCGCAGCCGGGCCGGGCTGCCCTGGTAGGCGATGCGGCCGCGGTCCAGCACGAGGAGCTCGTCGGCGATGGGCAGCACGGTGCTGAGCATGCGGGAGGTGAGCAGCACGGTGCCGCCGCGGCGGGCGTGGCCGCGCAGATAGTCGTTGAGCCAAGCGGTCTCCCCGATATCGAGCCCGGCGGCCGGATCGTCGAGCACCAGCAGCGGCGGATCGCCGAGCAGCGCGACGGCCAGCGCCAGCCGGGTCCGCATGCCCTCCGGCAGGCCGCCGATGCGCTGGTCGGCGGCCTCGGTGAGCCGCACCAGCGCCAGCAGTTCCTCCGCCCGGGCATCGGAAACGCCTGCGGCGGAGGCGTAGACGCGCAGCTGGGCGAACACCCGGCGGGCCGGGTGCAGGCCGCGCGGATTCAGCATGGCGCCCACCACCTGTCGTCCGGCCCGCACGCCGGAGCCGGGTCCGCCCACGCTCGCGGTGCCGGAGGTGGGGGTGAGCAGTCCGAGCAGCATCCGCAGCACCGTGGACTTGCCCGCGCCGTGCGGGCCCACCAGGGCGGCCACCTTGCCGGCGGGCACCACGAAGCTCACGTCCTCGACCGCGGTGACGCTCTCGAAGGTCTTGGTCAGGCCCCCGGCGGCGAAGGCGAGCGGCCGGGCGCTCACGGCTGCCAGGTCCGGGTCGGCGCCTCCACCGCGGGCAGCGGATCGGCGTCGATGACCAGGGGCTGGGGCCAGGTCAGCGGCGGCGCGCCGAACGCCCTGCGGGCATTGTCGACCACGCCGCGCCCGATCGCCCGGTTGCCGAATCCGCCGATGGCCGCGCCGATTCCGGCCGGAATCACCTTGCCGACCATGAGCGCGCCGCGTTTGGCGATGAACTGGATCACGAACCGTTTGAGCAGCGAATCGTTCATGGCGCTCAGGCCCGGGATCTTGCCCGCCAGCAGCCCGCCCCAGTTCGCGGCGGAGTGCCCGACGCTCTTCTGCACGATCTCCATGCCGCTCTCGCCGAGCACCACGGCCAGCACCAGGGCGCGGCGGCGCTCCTTGTCCTCGGGCGCGACTCCGTGCACGGCCGCCACCGCCAGGGTGAACACCGCGGACGCCTCCAGGAAGAAGGCGGTCTCCGCGCTCATGGCCGCCAGCGACGCCACCGTCCCGACGCCCGGCACCGCCGCGGTCGCGCCGACCGCCGTGCCGGAGGTGGTCACGGTATTGAGGTAGAGCTTCTCGATGCGGGCGATGATCTGCCCGGGCGTCTCACCCGGATGCGCATCCCGCAGCTTGCCCACGTATTTCGTGACAGCCGGGGCCTGTACCTGGGACCCGTTGTCGAGCAGCGAGACGACCGCTTTTTCGAGCCCGGTCTTGAACATCGACGACAACCCCTTCTTCGTGCGGTCCTCCAGACCGAAACTCTATGGCACCTCGACAACGATTCGCGAGATAGTCCGGTTCCGGGCGGGAGTCCCGAGCCGGAGACCATCGGCCTAGGGTGGACGGCGTGGCAGGCGTGTCCGAAGGCGCGTCGGGAGTGCCCGACCCGCGATTACGCGCGTACGTCCTCGGGTACGAGGGCTATCTGCTGCACGGCTTCGCGCCGGGTACGCATGTCGGGATGCCCGGGGCGGCGCTGACCGTGATCATCACCATCGACGAGCCCATTCACGTGCCGGTGTCCTCGCATCCGGAGCAGGCGGGCGGTCACTGGGACATGCTGGCCAGCGGGCTCACGGTGCGGCCGGCGGTGATCGCGCACAACGGGTTCCAGCACGGGGTACAGCTGAACCTGACGCCGCTGGGCTGCCGGGCACTGTTCGGGATGCCCGCGGCGGCGCTCGGATCGTGGATCGTGGATCTGGCCGACGTGCTCGGGCCGCGCGCGACGGAGTTGCGGGAGCGGCTGTCGTCGGTGCGCTCATGGCCGCGGCGCTTCGCCGTCATCGATGAAATCCTGCTGCGCCAGGTGGATCCGGTGCGCTGGGCTGCCGAGCTGACCCACGCCTGGACGCTGCTGTCGGGCCCCGACCCGGCGGTGCGGGTGGCCGCCGTGGCCGACGAGATCGGCTGGAGCCGAAGACATCTCGGCAGTCGCTTCAGCGCCGAATTCGGCATCACCCCCAAGGACGCCGTCCGGGTGGCGCGCTTCGAGCGCTCGCACCGCCTGCTGCGGGACCCGATCCTGCCCCCGCTCGCCGAGGTGGCGGCCGCCGCCGGGTACTACGACCAGGCGCACATGGCCCGCGAATGGCGGGAACTCGCGGGCATGCCGCCGTCCGTGTGGCGGGAACGGGAGGAGTTCCCATTCGTCCAAGACCAGCAGGCCGCCGAGATCGGAGGCTAGTCCCATGAGCGAAACGACAACCCCCATCGAGACCGGCACCGTCGTCTGGCCGACCCTGGTCTACCGCGACGCCCCGGCCGCCATCGCATTCCTGGAGCGGGCCTTCGGCTTCGAGACCACCGCCCGCTACGACGAGGGCGACACCGTCGCGCACGCCGAACTCGCCTGGCCCGGCGGCGGCGCCATCATGCTCGGCGGCGTCCGCGAGGGCATGGCGCTGGACTGCCAGCCGCCCGGCGTCGGCTCGGTGTACATCGCCGTCGACGACGCGGACGCCCTGTACGCCCGGGCGCGGGCCGCGGGCGCCACCGTCACCCGCGAGCTGCGCGATGAAACCGATTACGAGTCACGGGGTTTCACCTGCCGCGACCCCGAAGGCGTCTACTGGAGCTTCGGCACCTACCGGGGCGCGGCCGGCGAGTAGCCGGGTCAGGCCGGGGCGTGTCCCGCGGGCACGCGCTCGGCCTCGACCGGCGGGGGCGGCGGGGTACCGTCGCCGAAGGGCCTGCCGCCCAAAGCTTCCCGGCCGTGCGGGGTCAGCCAGTTGCCGAGCTCGGGCCCCTTGGGCACCACCCGGGTCGGGTTGATGTCGGTGTGCACGATGTAGTAGTGCTGCTTGATCTGCACGAAGTCGATCGTGTCGCCGAACCCGGGGGTCTGGTAGAGGTCGCGGGCGTAGGCCCACAGCACCGGCATCTCGGTGAGTTTCTGCCGATTGCACTTGAAGTGGCCGTGATAGACCGGATCGAACCGGGCCAGTGTCGTGAACAGCCGCACGTCGGCCTCGGTGATGGTGTCGCCCACCAGGTACCGCTGCGTCGCCAGTCGCTCGGACAGCCAGTCCAGTGCGGTGAAGAGCCGGTCGTAGGCGGCGTCGTAGGCGTCCTGCCCGCCCGCGAACCCGCACCGGTACACGCCGTTGTTGACCTCGGTGTAGACGCGGCGGTTCACCGAATCTATCTCCGCGCGAAGGTCTTCCGGATACAGCCGCGGCGCGCCGGGCCGATGGTACCGCGCCCACTCGGTGGAGAAGTCGAGGGTCATCTGCGCGTAGTCGTTGGTGACGACCGCGCCGGTGCGCTCGTCCACGATGGCGGGCACGGTGATGCCGCGCGGATAGTCGGGGAACCGCTTGAAGTAGGCGTCCTGCAGGAAGTGGACGCCCAGCACCGGATCCACCCCACCCGGATCCAGGTCGAAGGTCCAGCTGCGCTTGTCGTGGGTGGGCCCGCACAGTCCCAGCGACAGCACCGATTCCAGTCCGAGCAGCCGCCGCACGATGAGCGTGCGATTGGCCCATGGACAAGCCCGCGCCGCCACCAGCCGATACCGGCCGGGCTCGACCGGATACCCGTCTCGGCCGTCGGCGGTGATCCGCGTGTCGATGTAGTTCGTATCGCGCTTGAATTCGCCCGGTTCGACGTAGGTCCCCGGCTCGGATTTCGAGGTCACTGTGTTCATTTTGCCCCTCCGCTTCGCTCCGGGGCGGGTTCGCGGCCCCGAGGTCTCGATTCTTCCCTCCTCCGCTCCTCCGCTTCGCTCCCCCGCTCCGTCAGTCCAGAATCGAGACGGCCGCGAACCATTGGCTGATCTACTACTCGGTCGGCATCGCCGATTTCGTGCTCGACCCTTTTGCAGAAGTAAGCGTCCGCATACATTCAGGGTCATGACTGACTCGAAGCCCACCCGCCTGGAGCGCATCGTCACCGACGGCGGCGCGGACGCGGCGATCCTCACCATCGACAATCCGCCGCTGAACCTCTTCGACAAGGCCCTGATGGACACGCTGGCCGCGGATCTCGACGAGCTGTCGGCCAATCCGCCCCGCGCGCTGCTGATCCGCGCCGACGGCAAGCTGGTCTCCGGTGGCGTCGACGTGCACGTCTTCGACGGCCTGTCGGAGGAGGAGGGCGCGCAGCTGTGGCGGACCCTGTTCGCGCGCATCATCCACCCGCTCGAGGCGCTGCCCTGTCCGGTCATCTTCGCCGCGCACTCGCTGACCCTGACCGCGGCCTTCGAGATGTCGCTGGCCTGCGACATCATCCTGGCCGCGCCCAAGGCCAAGTTCGGCCTGGTGGAGACCGTGGTCGGCCTGACCCCGTCGATGGGCGGCCCGCAGCGGCTGGCCGAGCGCGCCGGTTCCGGCCGCGCCCGCGAGTTCGTCATGACCGGTGACACCTACTCCGCCGCCACCATGGCCGAGTGGGGCGTGGTCAATGCGGTGCACGAGGATGTCGACACCGCGGCCCGGGCGCTGCTGGCCCGGCTCGCCGAGGGCCCGACCCGCGCGCACGCCGCCACCAAGGCGATCATCGAGGCCTGGCGCTCGGGTGGTGTGGCGCACGCGGATTCGGTGACTCCGGAGGTGTCCGGGCAACTTTTCGGCACCGCGGATCTGCGGGGCGCGGTGCGCAGCTTCCTCGAAGTCGGCCCCGGAAAGGCCACCTACACAGGCCAGTAGGCGCTGATCGGCCGTGCCGCGGCCGATCAGCTGCGCACGTCCGGGCGTGTCGGCTGCCGCCCGGGCGTGTCAAGCCCGCTACCTGCACTGGTATGGGATCGGGGGTGGCACGAGACCGGCCGGCGGGGAATCCCGGTGCGACTGTTGCGAAGCCACCGCAAAATCGATGTTTCCGCAGGCTCGATCGGGGGAATGGGGGGTCGACCGGGCGGCGATCTGTTTCCGTGGTGTGAAAGCCTGACATCCGTTTGCCGACAATCCGCCCATCGATGTGATCTGCATCATATAGTCACTCTTGCCTGCAGGGCTTCGAGGTACCCGGAGGGACGACGATGTCGCAGTTACTCGTGGAATATCCGCAGACGCGAAACGGCTGGTGCGACAACCCGCTTGCCCGCGCCGCAGACGGCATCCTGCGCTATGGCAACCTCACGCCCGCGCTCACCGAACTCCTCGACGTCCAGGTCCACACCTTCGCCGCCCGCGAGGCCGTGGTCGAGATCGGCGGCCCCCGGCTCACCTACCGCGAACTCTGGTACTCGGCCTCCCGCATCGCCGGCGGCCTGCAGGAACACGGCATCGGCTACGGCGACCGGGTGGCGGTCCGCATGCCGGTCGGCGCCCGCTGGGTGCAGGCGTTCCTGGGCGCGCTGCTCTCCGGGGCGGTGCCGGTGCTGGTCCACGACGGGCTGCCGGATGCCGTGGCGGACCGTGTGATCCACGACGCCTGCGCCGACTTCGTGCTCGACGGTGGCGGCCGCGCGGCGGGCTTCCGCGACGCGCTCCCCGACGGTGCGGCCTTCATCGACGACGGCGCGTCCCTCGGCGAACTGGCACTGCTCAGCTACACCAGCCCCTGCTCCGGGGCGGGCCCGCGCGGGGTGGAGCTGACCAACGAGAACCTGCTCTCCGCGGTCCGTTCCGTGGTCGGCGCGCTGGATCTGCCGACCGACGGCCTGCGCAATCTGGTGCTGTTGCCGCTCGCGCACGCCAGCGGCTGCGTCGACCAGTTGCTGCCCACCTTCGCGGTCGGCGGCACCGTGGTGCTCACCCCCGACCGGTCCGCGGTGCCGGAAGCCCTTGTCGCCGAACGCATCGACATGGTCGCCGCGACCCCGCGCATCTTCGCCGGCCTGCTGCCCGGCCTGGCCGGGCTGCGGGTGGAGCGGGTGCGGCAGATCTGCAGTGCCGGGCACCGCGCCGAACTGGCCGCGGCGGACCCGGCCACCTCCGAATCCGTCGCCAACTCCCTGCGTGCGGTCTTCCCGGAGGCCCGGCAGTGGTCGGTGTGGGGCGCGACCGAGACCTCCGGCATCGGGCTGGCCCGTGACGACACCGCCCCGGGCCGGGACGCGCTCGGATTCGCCTTCGGCGGAACCGAACTCGCGCTGTGGGGCCCGCTCGCGGCGGTCGGCCACGGCGAGCTGCTGTGCCGCGGGCCGAATGTCAGCCCCCGCTACTGGAACGACCCGCAGACCACCCGGTCCCGCTTCACCGGTTCCTGGTTCCACACCGGAAACCAGGTCAGCATCGACCGCAACGGCCTGGTCCGCCGGTCGAACGCGGACTGATCGCCCGCTGCCACGGAGAACAACCGCAGCGGTCAGACGAGCAGCCGGGCGCGCAGCGCGTCGCGCAGCTCCTGGGTGATGCCGATCTCGGCGAGATAGCCGTCCAGGCCGCCGTACATGGCGTTCATGGAGTTGGTGCCCGACTCCAGGTATTCGGGGCGGACACCGAGCAGATCGTCGGAGAGTTCCTCGTCGGTGCCCGCGGTCATCAACGCGCGCAGGTGGGGGACAGCGTCATTGCTGAGCAGGTAGTCGGCGTAGATGTCCTCTTCGGTGACATCGACCGCCCGCAGCAGTGTGGCCACGGCCCACCCGGTGCGGTCCTTGCCCGCGGCGCAGTGCACCAGCGCGGTGCCGCTCAGTACGGAGTCGGCGAGCGACCGGATGGCGACGTGCGCCTCGGGCAGGGCGGGGAAGAGCCGGTAGACCTCGAGCATGTGGCCGGAGGCGCTGCTGTGGCGGCGCGCCTCGTGCGGCGGGGTCTCGCCCATGCGGGGGTCGAAGGGGGTGACCTTCAAGCGCACGCCGTCCGGGACGACGTCGTGGCCGATGTGGTCGATCTCGGCGAACCCGCGCAGGTCGTGGACGTCGGTGACGCCCAGCTTCCCGAGGGTGGTGAGGCCCGTCTCGTCGAGCCGGCTGAGCTGGGCGGACCGCAGCAGCACTCCGTCCCGCACGGTGGAACCGCCCGCGGTGCGGGCGCCGCCGAGATCGCGGAAATTGAAGGTGCCGGAGATCAGGAATTGGTCGTGGCGCGCAGAAGTCACCCGCTCAGGCTAACGGTGGGCGGGTAACGCCAGAGTGTCGAACAGTGGAGCGTTGTGGGTTCGCGCACACCCGCTATGTTTCATCGCACACCCGCCGATAAAATACCGTGCGGTCCAAACAACTGCTTTACCGGGCGATCGTTCAATTTGATCATTCCCATCCGGTCGCGGGCCTGTTCCAATTAGGTAACAAAACATTCTTGAGGTATGGAATCGGCTATCAAAGCTGGTTGCCGGGCCAGAAAAAGACGTAACATCAATACCCGTTGAACGGGTACGTAGGCGTACAAGCCGGAGATCACTGCCGATCTGCAACACCCGTTGAGCGAGCCGCGCAGGCGAGGTGCGCGAGTTCTTTCGCCAAAGGGAGTCGTCGTTGAGCGCAAGTGGAGAAATCACCCAGGTCGGACTTCGTCCGGCCATGACCGAGGCCATCGAGACCGCGGCTGTGTCGCTTGATTTCAGGGGTAATCGTGCCCTGCGCATCCTGCTGCACGCGGGACTCAGCACGCTGTGGCCGATCCTGAAATCCTCCCCGGACCGGCAGATCCGTGCCTACGAGTCCACCCTGGCGGTGCTGCGGCGGCGTTGGGAGAACCAGGCCACCTGTGTCCCGGACCCGGTCGCCACGGCCATGTTCCGGGAGCTGGACGCCGACGTGACGTCCTTCCTGGACCACTGCGCCAGCCGCTCGGGCACCCAGTGGCTGGAGCCGGTGGATGCCATCGCCGCCTATCTGCTGGCCGTCATCCAGGGCATGGTGCTGCGCTGGCTGGCCGACTGTGATGACGAGATCTCGCTGGTGGTGCTGGACGACCTGGTCTCGTACCTGTCGACCAAGGCCGTCGACCTGCCCTGACACACCCGGCCTGCCCCGAAACTTAATGCTGGACGCATGACCAGGTTCATGGTCGAATGATCTGGTGACCGATTCGTCGCCGATCAGCGGGCTGCACGCGGCCACCGCCGACCTCGAACCTCCGCTCGCCGCGGTCGATATGACCGCCCTGCGCGCCAATGCCGACGATCTGGTGCGCCGCGCCCGCGGCGTCCCGATCCGGGTGGCCAGTAAATCCGTGCGCTGCCGCGCCGTTCTCGAGGAAGTCCTCGGGCCCAAGCTCACCGCCTCCGGCGGCTTCGCGGGCATCATGGGTTACTCACTGCGCGAAGCCATCTGGCTGGTCCGGGAGGGCGCGCGCGATGTACTGCTCGGCTATCCCACCGCCGACCGGCACGCCCTGGCGGAACTCGCCTCCGACCAGTTGCTGCTCGACTCCATCACCCTCATGGTCGACGACACCGCCCAGCTGGACCTGATTCGCGAGGCCGTCGGCAGCGAAAAGGTCGCTCCCCGTGTGTGCCTGGATGTCGACGCCTCCCTGCGCCTCGGCCCGCTGCACCTCGGGGTGCGCCGTTCGCCCATCCGCACCCCCGAGCAGGCCGCCCGGCTGGCCACCGAAACCCGTTCCCGCGGTTTCCGGGTCGTCGGCGTGATGACCTACGAGGCTCAGATCGCTGGTCTGCCGGACACCAATCCCGCTGTGCGCCTGGTGAAGTGGGCGTCCGCGGCCGAGATCGGGAAGCGCCGCCGCCAGGTGCTGGAGGCGGTGCGGTCGACAGCCGGTGAACTCGAGCTGGTCAACTCCGGCGGCACCGGGTCCATCGAGGTCAGCATTACCGACCCGGGCGTCACCGAGGTGACCGCGGGTTCGGGCCTGTACCTGCCGACCCTGTTCGACGGCTACCGCAATCTGGCGCCACGGCCGTCGATGTACTTCGCCACGCCGGTGCTGCGCCGGCCGGCGCCGGGCATCGCCACCGTCTTCTCCGGCGGCTACATCGCCTCCGGGCCCACCGGGGCCTCGCGGGTGCCGAAACCGGTGTGGCCCTTGGGCTTGAAACTGATCGGGACCGAGGGCGCGGGCGAGGTGCAGACCCCGCTGACGGGCGCCGACGGCCTGGAGATCGGCGACCGGGTCTGGTTCCGGCACGCCAAGGCGGGCGAGCTGTGCGAGCGCTTCAACGAGGTGCATCTGATCGACGGGGACGGCAGCCGCACCACGGTGCCCACCTATCGCGGTGAAGGGCACTGCTTCGGCTGAGCCGAGGGACGGGGCCCGGGCTAGACCCGGTCGAGCTGCAGTACCGCGGCCAGGTCGGACAGCTCGGCGGTGGTGGCCGGGAGGTATTCGGTCAGCAGCGGCGAGCGCACGATGATCGCCGACCACATGGCCCGCGAGATCGCGCTGGTCAGCCAGTGCCGCGACAGCAGCGCGCCGATCCCGTGCGGGGCGTCCTCGGGCGCGGAGGTGGTCATGGAGACCAGCACCACCGCGGCCTCGCGGCCCTGGAAGTGGTCGGGCGTGCCGACCAGGACGTCCTCGATGCGGGCGCGCGACAGCAGGGTCCGGATGCGCGCCACCTGGGCGTGGTAGGGGGCCACCACCAGGATGTCGTGCGGATGCAGGCGGCGGGTGAGTGCGCCGGTGTGCCAGGGCAATCCGAGCAGCGTGCGCACCTGGCGCACGATTTCCCGTGCCTCCTCGGCGGATTCGGTGCTGTTGCCGTGATGCTCCACCGGCACGGTGCGCACGCCGGGCGGGATGCCGTCGAGTTCCCGTGCGAGGGTGACGGTTTCATTGGAGCGCAGCCGATTGTCGTAGCGCAGCCGCGACACCGGGCCACACATGCGCGGGTGCATGCGCCAGGTGCGGTCCAGGAAGTAGCCGTAGGCGGCGGGCAGGGTGCGGTGCGCGCCGAGCAGCCGGCCCAGCACGGATTCGGCGATCGGCTCGGGATGCGCGCCGTGTCCGGTCGGCGGCGCGGGGTCGCCGACCAGCAGCAGGTTCCGGGCGCACACGGCCACGGCCACCGCCTCGGCCAGCGGGAACTTCCCGGCGTCCACGATGACCAGCAGGTCCAGGCTGTCGCGCGCGATGCGCTCGAGGTCGGTGAAGTCGCTCGAAAGTCCGCCCACCACACAGCCGTTCACGGCATTGTCGAGGAAGCGCGGATAGCGCGAGGCCTCGATGGGCAGCCATTCCGGCGCCACCGCCTGGGTGTCGGCCTTGGCGACCAGCTCCGGCAGCACGCCCATCTGCACCACGGCGTCGAGCACGTGCTCGACCACCTGGTGCGAGCGCGCCACCACGCCGACCCGCCACCGGTAGCGGGTGACGAGCCGTTCCACGGCGCGCGCGGTGGTGTCGGTCTTGCCGGTGCCGGGCGGGCCCTGCACGGCCACATACGAATTGTCGAGATCCAGGACCGCGGCGGTGACGGCGGCGGCGTGATCGCCGAACACCTCGGGCAGAGCCGCGCCCGCGCGCAGGCGCGGCGGGCGGCGGCACAGAATGTCGAAGACGGCGGTCTCGGGCACCTGGGGGAGGGTCACCAGCAGCTGATGTGCGGTGTCCTCCAAGGCTTCCGCGAGATGGATGTCGTGGCCCGGCGGGCAGGGCGCGATGGCCGAGGGCAGCTCGTCGTAGGGTTCGCAGCCCACGGGGAGTATCTCCACCACCCGCACCACGTCCTCGAAATTGGTGTCCAGTGCGCAGCCGAGGACGGTGGCGTGTGCCGTCGCGCGCTGGCCCGGGGTGACCGTCATGCCGGGCGCGGGGCGATCGTAGAGGGTGAGCACCGCCGTGCCCGGCGGCGGTGCGTTGCCGGTGCCCAACCGGCCGGTGAGGGTCAGATAGCGCCGCATGGGCTGCTGTCCGGTGCCGTGCCAGTCGGTGTCGACCGAACCGGAGTCGGCGACGAGAACCCCTGCGGTGTCGGCCCATTCGGCTACCGGATGGTCGAGCCGGTCGTCGTGCGCCCAGCGCAGCGGCCGCCGCTCGCGCCGGTGATAGCCCAGCGCCGCCGCCGCGAGCCCGGCCGCCTCCTGCGCCGGGCCGCGCTCCTCGCCGTCGGTCTCCGCGAATTCCCGCAGGGCCGCCTCGATTTCGTCGGGCCCGGTCTCGGCGTAGTCGTAGGACCACCGCCGGCTGGGCCGGACCTCGTGCCCGGCGGCCAGGTCGAGCAGCCAATCCCGCAGCCGCAGTACGGCTTCCGCGCCACCGCCGCTCTCCTCCTGATTGGGCGGCAGCTGGTGGAGGTCGTAGGAGCGCTCGCCGACCACCAGCGCCGCCCGCACCACCGGGTAGAGGTCGGCCAGCGCGGGTAGCAGCTCCGCCACCACATCCTCACCCTCGGAATCGCGTTCGCCGATGGTGTGCAGCAGACCGCGCAGATCGCCGCGATAGTGGTGGATCCGCAGATCCGGGCATTCGCGCTGGCGCTCGATCAGGAACTCCAGCAGCGCGTCCGCGTCGTCGCGGCGGCGGGAACGGCTCCCGTGACCGAGGCCGTCCGGGCCGTCGGCTCGAATGACGAAGGTGCGCTCCGGTTTCGGCACGGCGGGCGCGGGCACGAATCCCAGCGCGACCGTGCTCACCCCGGGACCCTGCTCGAAGGTCGCGACCGCGGCGCTGCCGCGCTGTTCGGCGAACTGCTCGCCGTCGGCCGATTCCACCGGGTCCTGGACGAATATCGCCGGCGCGGAGGAGGTTTCGGCTACGCGGAGGGCCGGCGCGGCCGGGTAGTCCGCCGGCGTCCGGTCGGCCGGCTCGAGCGCGCTGATCTGCACGATCACATCGCCTGCGGCGCGGGCGATTCCGGAGCCCGCGCGCGGGAGGTCGGCGGTGTCGGGGGGATTGACCGGGGTGACGCTGACGAACAGGTCGCCACGGGTCGGCGCGGGCAGGGCGGCCAGCGCGGCCGGATCGATGAGGGCGTGCACCGGGCGGCCGGTGCGCTCGCGCAGGATCTGGACCTCGGCCTGGCGGCGCAGGGTGGTGAGGGTGGCGGACGGGATGCCGGTGACGGCGGCGTCGGCGACGGCCAGGCGGTCCACGCTGGCGATCCCCGCGTCGCGCAGGTGGGCGCGGGTGGCCGGGCGCATTCCCGCCACCAGCAGCAGATCCCGGCGGGTCTCGAGTTCGGTCGTACAGGTGGGGCAGTGGCCGCAGGCCAGGAAGCGCCGGTCACCCCACTGGACGGGGAGCAGCTCGCCGAGCTTGGTGTCGACGATGAGGTTCAGCCGCGCCCGCCGCGCCTCGTAGACGACCGCCATGTCGGCGAGCGTGTACGTGACCGGGACGCCGTCCTCCCACACCCTTACCTGCGGTGCGGATCGGAAGCCGTTGCGCCGCAGGGCCTCCGCGGCGGCGGCCAGGCCCAGCAGGGTCGCGATCCCGCCGCGCCGGCCCGCCACCCCGGCCACGATGTAGTCGTGTCCCTCGGGGGCGTGATCGCGCACCAGGAATTCGCAGCGCGCCACGAAGTCCCCGTCGAAGACCACACCGGCCGCGACCGCCTCGGCCTCCGCCCGCAGTGCCGTCAGCGTCCGGTCGTGCGCGTCCCGCAGTCCGGCCAGTGCGCGCTCGCGCAGGTCCTCGGAGACGAGCGCGGTCGTGGCGAGGGCGTCGGCCGCGGGCTCGGATACGCGGATGCGGGTGACGCCCGGCCCGTATCGGTCGCGTAGGTCGGCGAGGCGGTGTTCGACGGCCGGGTCGGGGGTGCGCGTGAGCGTGCCGGGCGACGGGAACTCGACCGGCGTCACCAGTCCCAGTTCGGCGTCGAGCGCGCGCAGCAGCGCGAACTCACAACGCGCCGCCGCCACCAGGTCTCCGGTGCTGCACACGACACGATCACCGAACAGCATCAATCGCGGCCCTCCTGTGCCTCTCCTCCGCCGACACCCGCACCCGGCCGGGGTCTCGTCGTCACATGGCCGAGTCGGGCCATAGCGTAATGACTACGGGCGGTGTGATGTGCTGCCAGGTGCGGCCCGCGCACCGGTCCGGACCCGCCATGACTCGGCCACGTCAGCACGCGTTTGCGGGCGATGTTGGGAGACAACGCGACTCGCGCGCCCCGCAGCCGCCGACAGCGGCTCGAGGCCCGGTCGGACACCAGAAATCGGATCGCCATTCCGGCGTGTCGCCCCGCGGACCGCCGGGCGGCGCGTCGCTGTCCGGCAGGTTCGCTCGTTACTCGCCAGTCGCTTGTTTCGAGCGGCCCCGCAACCCGTGCGGGTCTGTCACAATCTGCCGATGCTCTACCTAGCGGGCGCTCGCGGCCGCCTTCACTACCGCCGATGGCAGCTCGATGACGCACAGGCCGTCCTGGCGTTCTTACCCGGAATCGGCCAGCACAGCGCGCACTACCACCGATTCGCGCGGGCGCTGGCCGCCCGCGGCATCGAACTCTGGGCCCTGGACACCTCCGGGCACGGACTCAGCGAAGGAGATCCCGAAAGGCCGGGCACGATCCACGAGCTGGCCGCCGACGCCCGGCTGTTCCTGGACCAGGTGCACGCGCACGCGACTTCGACCCCGTTCCTGATGGGTCACTCCCTGGGCGCGGCCACCACGCTGGCCGTGCTGCGCGACGCGCAGCCGGGCGACTTCGCCGGACTGGTGCTGTGCGGGACGCCCAAGGCGGTGCTGGAGGGCAGGTCCCCGAAGTCCGCCCGCGGTGCCGAATCCGCGAATCATGCTCGCGCCCAGGGCGGTTCCCGCTCGCGTGCCGCACTGGCGACCGAGCAGGAGTCGGACTGGCCGGGACCGCGGCTGCCCGCGGGCCTGCCGGTGCTGATCGTGCACGGCGCGGACGATCGCCGGGCGCCGGTGGAACCGGTGCGGGAGTGGTCGGCCCAGGTCGGCGCGCGTTTCCACACCTACCCCGATGCCGGTCACGACCTGCTGCACGAGCCCGCGCACGCCGAGGTCACCGCGGAGATCGTCGAATTCGTGCACGCCCGCTCGCTGGTCTGAAGGATTACGGTGAGGGCGTGCCCCTCTACGAATTCGAAGGCAAGCGCCCGACGGTCGATCCGACCGCGTTCATCGCGCCCACCGCGACCCTGATCGGCGATGTGCGCGTCGAGGCGGGCGCCTCGGTCTGGTACGGCGCGGTGCTGCGTGCGGACCTGGCGCCCATCATCATTCGGGAACGCGCGAATGTGCAGGACAACGCCGTGATCCACGTGCCGCAGGACGTCACAGTGGAGATCGGCGCGGGTTCGACGATCGCGCACTCGGTGGTGTTCCACGGCGCGACGCTGGGCGCGGAATCGATTGTGGGCAACGGCAGTACGGTCCTGGACATGGCCAAGATCGGCAGCGGCGTCATGATCGCCGCGCACTCGCTGGTCGGCCCGGGGCAGGAGATTCCCGACGGCGTGCTGGCCGCCGGCTCACCCGCCCAGGTCAAGAAGCCGCTCGCGGGCACCCCGGCCGAACTGTGGGTCAAGACCAATCCGAGCTTCTACGCCGACCTCGCGCAGCGACACCGCACGGGCATCACCGAGGTTCACTGATCCGCATCCCGGGAAGCGGTGGGGCGCAACAGCTTCACCACTTCCGCATCGGTGAGCTGATGGAAGTCCCGGTAGGCCCCGCCCACCCCGCCGAGGGCCCGCGGCACCAGCGGGCACACCACCTCGTCGGCGATCTCCTGGATCCGGTGCAGCGCTTCGACCGAGGACACCGGCACCGCCACCACCACCCGGCGCGGCTCGTGCAGCCCGGCGATCTCACAGGCGGCGGCAACGGTCGCGCCGGTCGCCATGCCGTCGTCCACGATCACCACGGTCCGGTCCTTCAGATCGATCGGCGGCCCGGCCCGCAGTATCCCGCGGCGGCGCTCCAGCTCGGCCCGCTCGACGCTCTCGATGTCCGCCAGCTGATCGGGCGTCACCCCGGTATGCCGCACCACGTCGTAGTTCAGCACCCGGACGTCGTCCTCCCCGATGGCCCCCATGGCCAGTTCCGGCTGCCACGGCACCCCGAGCTTGCGCACCAGCAGCACATCGAGGTCGCCGCCGATCACGTCGCGCACCGCCACGGCCACCGGCACCCCACCCCGGGGCAGCCCCAGCACCAGCGGATCCGCCGCGCGCAGGTGCCCCAGCACCCCACCCAGCGCGCGTCCGGCGGCCGCCCGATCCGGATAGATCATCGCTCTGTCCATTTTGCCCCTCCGCTCCGCTCCGGGGCAGGGTTCTGGGTGGCTCTACTCTCCGCGGATCGTGTAGCGGCGTAATGCCAGGCTCGGATTCGTGGTGCGGACCTCGGTGAGGTGGCGCAGGTCGATGTGGGCGGTGGCGATGCCCGGCTGGTCGCCGAGTTCGGCCAGCACCGCGCCGGTGGGGGAGACGATCATGGAGGCCCCGGATCCGCGCGGGGCGGCCTGGTCGGCGGCGGCGACGTACATGGTGTTCTCGATGGCCCGGGCGCGCAGCAGCGTGGTCCACTGGTCGACCTTGCCGGGACCGGGAATCCACTGGGCGGGCAGCAGCAGCACGTGCGCCCCGGCGGCGGCCAACCGGCGAATGCCTTCGGGGAAGCGCAGATCGAAGCAGGTCTGCAGCCCGAACACCACGCCGTCCACGGTGAAGGTCGGGGACTGGTCCAAGGGCCCGGGGATGAGCAGATCGGATTCGCGCGATCCGAAAGCGTCGTACAGATGCACCTTCCGGTAGACGGCCGCGAATTCGGCGTCGGGCGAGGCGGCGACCAGGGTGTTGTAGACGTGCCCGGCGGGCTGGTCCGGGCCCCCGGACTCGACCACGCCGGCGACCACGTGCACCCCGAATTCGGCTGCGATACCGCGCAATCCGGTGACGAACGGTCCGGTGAGCGGTTCCGCGGCGGCCAGCACCCGATCGTCGAGGCGCTTGGTGGCGAACATCGAATACTCGGGCGCCACCACCACCTTCGCTCCGAGTTCGCTGGCGGCCTTGACCTCCGCGCGCAGGGCGGTGAGATTGGCCACGGTGTCGGTGTAGGGATCGAACTGCACCACCGCCACATCCACCGACCCGGCCGGTTCGGTCACGGCGGGCCGCTCCGCCGCGGCGGCCGTTTCGTGCACGGCCGTCACCACTGCTCCCGAGCTGCCCGCATCGGCGGTGGCCAGGGTTCCGGTGACGTAGTTGCGAGCGGGAGCGGGTTCGGGATTTCCGAGTCCGGACACGGAACTCGAGGGCGTCGGGGCGGCGGGCGCGGGCGGGTTGTCCGGTTGCACGACTCCCAGGGTATTCACCCGATGGTCAAGCCCGCAGCTAGCAGGCAGTAAAATCCGTGGCAATGAGTACCTCACCGGCCGACAGCGTTCCCACTGACGACGAGAGGGACGTTTCCGGCCCGTCCTTCGCTGATTTGGGTATCGATGACCGCATCCTGCGGGCCATCGCCGATGTCGGCTACGAATCGCCGTCGCCCATCCAGGCGGCGACGATTCCGCCGTTGCTCGACGGCGCGGACGTGGTGGGCCTGGCCCAGACCGGTACCGGCAAGACCGCGGCCTTCGCCATCCCGATCCTCATGGGCATCGAGATGACCGGCAAGGCCCCGAAGGCGCTGGTGCTGGCCCCGACCCGGGAGCTGGCCATCCAGGTCGCCGAGGCGTTCGGCCGCTACGCGGTGCACATGCCCGGCCTGCACGTGCTGCCCATCTACGGCGGTCAGAACTACGCGGTGCAGCTGTCCGGTCTGAAGCGCGGTGCGCAGGTGGTCGTCGGCACGCCGGGCCGCGTCATCGATCACCTCGAGCGCGGCACCCTGGACCTGTCGCAGCTGCAGTACCTGGTGCTCGACGAGGCCGACGAGATGCTCAAGATGGGCTTCCAGGACGATGTCGAGCGCATCCTCGCCGACACGCCCGACGAGAAGCAGGTCGCGCTGTTCTCCGCGACCATGCCGTCGGCCATCCGCAAGATCTCCAAGCAGTACCTGAAGAACCCGACCGAGATCACGGTCAAGACCAAGACGTCGACGAACACCAACATCACCCAGCGCTGGGTGCTGGTGTCGTATCAGCGCAAGCTGGACGCGCTGACCCGCATCCTCGAGGTCGAGTCCTTCGAGGCCATGATCATCTTCGTGCGCACCAAGCAGGCCACCGAGGAGCTGGCCGAAAAGCTGCGCGCGCGTGGGTATTCCGCGGCCGCCATCAACGGCGACATCGCGCAGGCACAGCGTGAGCGCACCATCGGCCAGCTCAAGTCGGGTGTGCTCGACATCCTGGTCGCCACCGACGTGGCCGCGCGCGGCCTGGACGTGGAACGCATCTCGCACGTCGTCAACTACGACATCCCGCACGACACCGAGTCCTACGTGCACCGCATCGGCCGCACCGGCCGCGCGGGCCGCTCCGGTGACGCGCTGCTGTTCGTGGCCCCGCGCGAGCGCCGGCTGCTCGACGCCATCGAGCGCGCCACCCGCCAGCAGGTCACCGAGATGCAGCTGCCCAGCGTCGAGGACGTCAACGCCCAGCGTGTGCAGAAGTTCGGCGACACCATCACCGAGAATCTGGCCTCGGTCAATCTGCCGTTGTTCCGCAAGCTGATCGAGGACTACGAGCGCGAGCACAATATCCCGCTGGTGGATATCGCCGCGGCGCTGGCGGTGGGCGGCCACGACGGCGACAACTTCTTCATGGAGCCCGATCCGGAGCCGACGGCGCGCGAGCGCCGCGAACGCGCCCCGCGTTCCTTCGACGAGCGTGACCGCGGTCCCCGCGAGCGTCGCGAGCCGAGTGGCCCGTCCCGGCATCGCCAGACCGGCGCGGAGCTTGTCACCTACCGCATCTCGGTCGGCAAGCGCCACAAGGTCGCCCCCGGCGCGATCGTGGGCGCCATCGCCAATGAGGGTGGCCTGCGCCGCAGCGACTTCGGCCACATCAGCATCCGTCCGGACCACTCGCTGGTGGAGCTGCCGGCCGACCTGTCCAAGGAAACTCTGAATGCATTGAGCCGTACCCGGATCAGCGGTCAGCTCATCGATCTCCAGCTGGACCAGGGCCCGCCCGGAGGGCGCTCCATGAGCCGCGCCCCGCGCCGCGAGGGCAAGCGCCCGGACGCCCGGCGCAAGCCGCGGTTCTGAGCCCGCCGCTCGAAACGATCAACGCCCGCATCCGGAAGGGATGCGGGCGTTGCGTTTTCGAGGGTGCGGCGTTGCCGTAGGTCAGTTCGTTCCGGGTGCGCCCGCGCCGGGGGCGGCGTCGGGAGCCTGTGCCGGAGCCGCCGGGGTCGCCGGGGCGGCCGAGGTGGTCGGGGCCGACGCGTCCGGGGTGGCGGGGGCGGCAGGCTGGGCGGGCGGGGTGTCGGACACGGTGAACAGGCCGACGGTCGGCAGCACCACGCAGCGCGCGCCCGGGTAGTCGATGGTGCCCCACAGTGAGGCGACGACGGTGCCCGCGCCGGCGTCGACGGTCTTCGACAGCGAGGGCAGGTTGTACTCGGTCTGGTCGTCCAGGGCGGTGATGCCGCTGCGGCCGTTGTTCACATTGAGCCAGGCCACGCTCAGGCCGGAGGCGGTCGGAAAACCGTTCTGCTGCGCCATGACCTGGAAGCTGACATTGCCCGGCGGCAGCGACACCGAGGTGTTGGGACCGGTGACGCCGGTGACGGCCATCGCCGAGGTCAGGCTGAACGGCATGTTGAAGCCGCAGCCGAGGGTGGGCGCCAGGTACGAGAACGGCGTGAACTGAACGTTTTCCAGCTTCGCGGCGGCGATCAGCTGGGCCGATCGGGCGATGTCGGCGACCGCCGCCCGGCCGCCGGCATCGTCGCCGACGGCCTGGGTGAGCTGGTCGATGCCGGTTTCGACGGGCGTCTTCGGCTGGTCGGCGGTGGCCGCGCTGGTCGCGCCGACGGTGGCCGCGGCCGTGAGGGCGGCGACCGCCAGGGCGCGCCGGGACAGAGTCCAACCGTTCACTCGTGCTGCTCCTGCGTCGATATTCTCGCCGAGCCACAACAGCCCGACGTCCCGGAATTCGGGTATCGGATTCCTGGGCAACCTACCAGCTCGGCTCGAGAGCCGGGATGCCGAGTCGCTGCGAGCCGAGCGCCCGGGCCGTCCGGTCGGTGTGATCCGGGTGACAATCAGACCATTACCGGGGGGTAAGTTTGATGGCGACATCACAGCGACGCTCCTCGGGAGAAGCAATGAAGCTGGCCCTATCACCCGATGAGGTGAAATTCCGGGACGACCTGCGCGAGGTCTACCGGACCAAGATCCCGGCGGAGATCCGTGACCGCATGAAATACGGTCTCGAGCTCTCTCGCGATGACATTGTCACCAGCCACCGCATCCTCAACGAGAACGGCCTGGCTGTGCCCAAGTGGCCGGTGCAGTGGGGCGGCCGCGACTGGTCGCCCATGCAGCTGCACATCTGGGAGGACGAGATGCAGCTGGCCTCGGTGCCGGAGCCGCTCACCTTCAACGCCCAGATGATCGGCCCGGTCATCGCCCAGTTCGGGTCCGAGGAGCTCAAGCAGCGCTTCCTGCCGGCCACCGCCAATCTCGACATCTGGTGGTGCCAGGGCTTTTCCGAGCCCGACGCGGGCTCGGACCTGGCGGCGGTGCGCACTACCGCGGTGCGCGACGGCGACTCCTACATCGTCAACGGCCAGAAGATCTGGACCACCCTGGCCCAGTACGCCGACTGGATCTTCTGCCTGGTGCGTACCGACCCGACCGTCAAGAAGCAGGCCGGCATCTCGATGCTGCTCTTCGACGTCAAGACCCCCGGCGTGACCATCCGGCCGATCAAGCTCATCGACGGCCACCACGAGGTCAACGAGGTCTTCTTCGAGAACGTCCGGGTGCCCGCCGATCAGCTGGTCGGCGAGGAGAACATGGGCTGGACCTACGCCAAGTTCCTGCTCGGCAACGAGCGCACCGGCATCACCGGTGTGGGCCGCACCAAGGTGAAGCTGGGCGTCGCGAAAGAGTATGCGGCGCAGATCCGTTCGGGCAGCGGCACGCTGCTCGAGGACCCGGCGTTCGCCGCGCGCGTGGCCGAGATCGAGAACGAGCTGCTGGCGCTGGAGCTCACGCTCATGCGCGTGGTCTCCAATTCCAATGACGGCAAGCCGAATCCGGCCTCCTCGGTGCTGAAGCTGCGCGGTTCGGAGCTGCAGCAGGCCGCCACCGAGCTGCTGCTGGACGTCGCCGGGCCGGACGCGCTGCCGGTGAACGCCGGGGACATCGCCTCGCCCGGCTGGGCACAGCGCAGCGGTCCCGGCTATCTCAACTTCCGCAAGACCACCATCTATGGAGGCTCCAGCGAGGTGCAGCGCACCATCATCGCCTCCACCATTCTCGGATTGTGAGCCGCCGCCATGGATTTCGAACTCACCGATGAACAGGTCATGCTGCGGGACACGGTCCGGGATCTGCTGGGCCGCGCCTACGACCCGGAGACCCGCCTGAAGGTCACCGACACCGACCTCGGCTGGAACCGTGACGTCTGGCGGCAGCTCGCCGAATTGGGCGTCCTCGGACTGGCTTTCGACGAGGAGGACGGCGGCGTGGGCGCCGGGCCGGTGGAGACCATGGTGGTCATGGAGGAGATCGGCCGCCGCAATGCGCCCGAACCCTTCCTCGACGCCGTGCTCGTACCCGGCGGGCTGGTGGCCCGCGCCGGCACCGCCGACCAGCGGCAGCGCGTGCTGCCCGCGCTCGCCGGCGGCGAGACCCTGCTGGCCTTCGCGCACCAGGAGCCCGGCACCCGGTGGCCCGCAACCGAACTGGCCACCACCGCGGTCCGCGACGGTGACGGCTATCGGATCACCGGCGTCAAGAACCCCGTCCCGCACGGTGACTGCGCCGATCAGCTGGTGGTCAGCGCCGCCCTTCCCGGCGGCGGCATCGGCCTGTTCCTGATCGCGGCCGACGCCGAGGGCGTCACCAGCACCCCCTACCGCACCTTCGACGAGCGCCGCGGTGCGCAGCTCGAATTCGCTTCCGCCGCAGCCGAGCTCCTCGGCGACGGCGGTGACGCGCAGCCGGTGGTGGACGCGGTGGAGGTGGCGGCGCAGGCGAGCCTGTGCGCCGAATCCCTCGGCGCGATGGAGGAGGCCCTGCGGCTGACCGCCGAATACCTGAGGACGCGTAAGCAGTTCGGCGTCACGTTGTCCAAGTTCCAGACCCTGACCCAGCGGGCCGCCAATATGTATGTGTCCCTGGAACTCGCGCGCAGCATGAGCCTGTACGCCACGGCCGCCGTCGCCGACGGTTCCGCCGACCGGGTGGCGGTGTCGCGCGCCCGGCTGCAGGTCGGTCGCTCCGCCCGCCACATCGGGCAGGAGTCCATCCAGATGCACGGCGGTATCGGCATCACGACCGAATACCCGGTCAGTCACTACGTTGCCCGTCTCACCGCCATCGCCCGCACCCTGGGCGGCGACCTGGAACACCTGCGCGTTCTCGCCGATCGCGTGGGCGACTACTCCCTCGTGGAGTTCTGACCCGCACCACCGAGGCCGCCGCGCCCCGCTCCAGCCGGAGCGGGTGCGTTGGCCGACGCGGAATTCACTGGTGCACAGTGGATCTCGGCATGCTCCTGCTCTCGGTGGTGCCGAGGGCCGGGTACACCAGCTCGGTGGCCGGAAGGGCGCTCCGGTCGAAGACGGCGACCGGTGAGCTCGGTGGGGGACCGGCCGCGCTACCCGTCGGAGTTGTCCGAGGCCGGGTGATCCGTCGTCGGGAGGGCGGTCGGCGGCACCGTGGTGACCGGAAGTTCGGTTGTGGCGCGCGGGCTTTCGGTGGTGGCCGGGCGCGTGGTGGTGGCGCGCGACGGCGTGGAGCGGATGCTCGCACTCGGGTCCGCGGCCGGATCGTCGGGGGTTCCGGTGATGGTGGAGATCGGCGCGCGCCGGGAGGGCTGGTCGGCGGCCACCCGCCAGGTGGGGGACGGCGGGATGACGACGGCGGGCGTGGTGCTCGCGCTGTTGTTCGTCGAAGTCACCGGCGCCGCTTGCAGATCGGCGTTCAGCGGCGGCGGCGCGACGTAGGTGTCGTTGTGCCCGAGGCCGCAGGCGCCCAGGAGAATGAGCCCGGCCGACACCGCGCCGACCGCCGCGGCGGCACCCGCCACGGGCTTGGGCAGGTGACGCAGCGGGGTGAGGCCGCGCTCGTCCGCGCCGGCGTTGCTGCCGTCCATTGGTGGCACTCCTGATTCGTGTCGAGTGGGCTCACCCTAACGGAGGCCGCAGGGCGGGGCCAGGCGGGTGGTCGCTTCGATAACCGGACGGCGCAAGCGATTCCGTAGGCCTCGGAAATATCTCAAACAGCCATGATTCAGATATCGAATTAGTAAACTCGCCGCGTTTTGGGCACGTGTCGTATGGACTTTCCGTTGCAGAGCCGTAATGTGTGTCCAAAGTTACACGTGAGACGCTCGAAATTTGCCGAGGGGCGCGCCGAAGAATCGCGAGACCCGGCGGGCGTCATCGAGGAGTGGATGATGGGTGCATTCTCGGCATCTCCGCTGCGCGCATCGGCGCGTGCAGGAGAACCTGCGGCCCCCGGGCTGCGGATGTCGGCAATCCTGGCCCGCGCCGTCGCCTGGCTGATCTTCCTGGGTGGGCTTACCGGCGCGGTACTCGGCATTGCCGGGCTACGCGTCGAAATCACCGTCGCCGGACTGATTCTCGCCTGCACCGCGGGTTTGGTGTTGCTCAAACTTCGGGCCGACGCGCACGCTGGCTAATCTTCCGCGAATTAGGCATTTGCGGCAATTACCCATTCGAATGCTTCGGCTTCGGATCGTGCGCCCTCAATCGTCCGAGACCGGTTGGGCTCACCGAGTTCCGTCAGCAACTCCTCGGAAATCCCCACCAGATCCGACAATACGGACGGGGTGAACCATTCCGGACGGGTAGCGAACAGCAGATCCTCGCTCGAGGTGTTGCCGGAGGCGCCCGGCGCGAACGGGCACCCGCCCAGCCCACCCAGTGAACCGTCCACCACGGCCGCGCCGGCGCCCAGGGCCGCCAGGGAATTCGCGACGCCCATGCCCCAGGTGTCGTGACCGTGAAAAACGATGCGGTGCTGCGGCGTTCCCCAGTGCCCGGTCGCCGCCACCGCGCCGATGAGCGCGCCGACCTGACCCGGATGCGCCTGGCCGAGAGTATCGGCCACCACGATGTCCGCCGACCCCTCGGTGCGCGGATCCGTGGCGATGGCCAAGACCCGCGCGGGATCCACCGGCCCGTCGAACGGGCAGGTGAAAGCCGTTGCGAGGCAGAGCTGAATGCGCCCGCCCGCCTCCGCGGCGAGCCGCACCGCCTCCGGCATGGCGGCCAGGCTGTCCTCGGTGGTGCGGCCGATATTGGCCTTGTTGTGCGCATCCGACACCGAGAAGCAGTACTGGAAATTGCGCACGCCGGCCTCCGCGGCCCGCGCCACGTGCCGGGGTGTGGCCACCCAGACCCAGCAGCGTTCCAGTTCCGCGGGCGTGAGCTGGGCGACCAGCTCGAGGGTATTGGCCATGGGCGGCACCAGATCCGGGCGCGCCATGGATCCGATCTCCAGCTCGGGCACGCCCAGCGCCAGCAGCTGCCGCGCGATCTGGACCTTGCGCTCGGTGGGCAGCACTTTCCCGGTGAGCTGCAGGCCGTCGCGCAGCGTGACATCGCGCAGGGTCATGAGTTCGCCTCCAGGGCATCGATATCGGCGTCGGTCAGGCCGAGCAGGCCGGTGAGCACCTCACGGGTGTGCTCGCCGAGGTCCGGGCCGACATTGCGGATGGGCAGCGATCGGCCGCCGATCACCGGGACGATGCCCGGGAAGCCGACCTCCTTGGGCTCGGGCTCGCCCACGTCCACCCGGAAGGGCTGGATCATATTGCGCGCCCGGTACTGCTCGTCGGAGACGATGTCGGCGGCGGTGTAGATGGGCCCGCACGGAATCGCGGCCGCCTCCAGCACCCGCAGCGCCTCCTCGCGGGTGCGCACCCGCGTCCACTCGGCGATCGAGGCGTCGAGCCGCTCGCGGTGGCGCCAGCGTCCGGCATTGTCCTGCAGCTCCGGATCGGCGGCGAGGTCCGGACGGTCGATGACCTGCATGTACCGCTGGAAGATGGCGTCGCCATTGCCGCCGATGATGATGCTGGTGCCGTCGCTGCACGGATAGGCATTGCTGGGCGCGATGCCCTCCATGCGCCCGCCGACGCGTTCGCGATTGATGCCGTAGGCCAGGTAGTCGGGCACCAGGGATTCCATGACCGACAGAATGGATTCGTTGAGCGCCACGTCGATCACGCGCTGCTCCAAGGGAACCCGCTGCACCCGCTCGCGCTGGAACAGCGCCATCACGGTGCCGAACGCGGCGTAGATCCCGGCAATGGAATCGCCGATGGACACGCCGACCCGCACCGGCGGCCGGTCCGGATCGCCCACGAGTTCGCGCAACCCGCCGACTGCCTCGGCCACCGCCGCGAAGCCCGGCCGCTGCGCGAGCGGACCGGTCTGGCCGTACGCGGAGATGCGGGTGATGACCAGATTCGGATTGGCCTCGTTGAGCGCCTCGGGCCCGAGCCCCCACTTCTTGAGCATCCCGGGCCGGAAGTTCTCCAGCAGCACATCGCACTGCTCGATCAGATCCAGCACGATCCTGCGTCCGGCCTCGGTGCGCAGATCCAGCGTGATGGACTTCTTGTTCCGGTTGACCGTCCGGTACAGCATCGAGGTATCGCCGCCGTAGAGTCGCCAATTCCGCAGCTCATCACCGGTTTTCGGCCGCTCCACCTTGATCACCTCGGCCCCGAAGTCCCCGAGGATCCGCCCGGCCGTCGGCGCGGCCACGTAGTTGCCCAGTTCCAGAACCCGAACGCCGTCGAGCGGCCGAATATCCATGCTCACAGTCTGCACGATGGGCGGTCCCCGAAAACGGCGAAGCCGGTGCGACGGTCGAGAGGACAGTTGCATCGGCGTGCCGATCGCGGAACCTACAACGACTCCACGAAAGTTCGGACCACCCTGTCGGTTCGCGGCCCGTCTCGTTCTGGACTGCGGCTTGATAGACCTCCGCCTCGGAGCGGGGGAGCGAAGCGGAGGAGGGAAGAACGAGACCTTCAGGGCCGCGAACCCGCCCGGAGCGAAGCGGAGGGCAAATCAAACACAGCTTCAGGCGGCGCGGGGTGCGACCTCCTCGATGATCGAGTAGTGCTCGGCATTACCGGTGATGATGGTGCTGGTTTCTCCGTTCACGCCGATCGGGACGTCGCCCGCCAGGGTGATGCGGGTGAGGCGGCGGGGCTGGCCGTCGTAGTCGTCGATGGCGTAGTGCTGGGTGGCGCGGTTGTCCCAGATCGCCACATCGCCGAGCTGCCAGTTCCAGCGGGTGGTGTTCTCCAACCGGGTGACGCGGTTCTGCAGCAGCTGGAACAGGGCCTGCGATTCGGCGGCGGAGAAGCCGACGAAGTTCTTCACGAAATGCCCGAGCAGCAGCGCGCTTTCGCCGGTGACGGGGTGCACGCGCACCACCGGGTGCTCGGTCTCGTAGTAGGTGGACTCGAATTCCTCGCGGTAGGCCTTGATATTGGCCGTCACCTGCGCGTTCTCGCCGCGCGCGACCTCGGTGCGGTCGGCGGCGTAGTCGTAGGCATTGGTATGACGGGCGCGCAGGTTCTCGACGAGGGCCCGCAGTGGCGCGGGCAGCGAGTCGTAGGCCGCCACGGTCGACGCCCAGGTGGTGGAGCCGCCGTAGGGAGGCAGGTGCACCGCGCGCAGGATGGACGCCTTCGGAATCCGGTCCACGAAGGTGACGTCGGTGTGCCAGCTGTTGGCGCGGCCGTACTCGGAGTCGATGGGCAGCGTCTTGACGCCCTTGGAGGTGACGGTCGGGTGCGGGGTGGTCGGCGCGCCCAGCAGCTGCGCGAACTCGTACTGCCCGTCCTCGGTCAGGTGCTCCTGCCCGCGGAAGAAGATGACCTTGTGCTTGTGCAGCGCGTCCTGGATGGCCTGCACGGTCACCGAATCCAGATCGCCGCCCAGTCGCACGCCGTCGATGCGCGCGCCGATCTTGCTGCCCAGCTGCACGACAGTGAGGTTGGATGTTGCGTAATCGACGGACATGCAATGCCTTTCGCCCGATGGAGTCCGGCCCGGATTCGAGCCGTGACCAGCACACCATCGGGGCGTCCGGTGAAACAGGTTCAGGATCAGCCGGATCGAAAGGCTCGTGAGCGAACGCCCGGCGCTACCCGAGGTGTTCGGGCAGAACTACCCGAGGTGTTCGCGGAGATAGGCCAGATCGTCGGCGACACCGTCGGCCGGGGTCTCCAGGATCACCGGCGCTCCGGCCGTGCGGCACACCTCGGCCAGCAACTGCGGGTCGATGGTCCCGTCGGCGAAGTTGGCGTGCCGGTCCGCGCCCGAATCGAAGGCGTCCCGCGAGGAGTTCAGGTGCACCAGGTCGATGCGCCCGGTGATCCCCTTGATCCGCTCCACGATCCCGACCAGTTCCTCACCGCCCGCCCAAGCGTGGCAGGTGTCGAGACAGAACCCGGCCCCGAAGTCGCCGACCGCGTCCCACAGCCGCCCGATATCGTCGAAATACCGTGCCATGGCGTGATTTCCGCCGGCCGTGTTCTCGATGAGGATGGGCACCGCGAATCCGCCCTTGTCCTGCTGCCGCTCGAACAGCTTGCGCCAGTTGACGAATCCCTCGGCCATCTCCTCGTCGGAGCGCACGTGGCCGCCGTGCACGACCAACCCGAAGGCGCCCAGCTCGGCGGCGGCCTTGGCCTGCTGCGCCACCGCGTTGCGCGAGGGCATGCGCAGCCGGTTGTTCAGGCTGGCCACGTTGATCTGATAGGAGGAGTGCACCACCAGGTCGATATCGCTGGCCTTGATCTCCTCGGCCCGCGGGTGGGGTTGGGGCTTGTCCCAGCTCTGCGGATCCACCACGAACATCTGGATGACGTCGGCCCCGAGCTTCTCGCCGAAGCCGATCGGGTCGCTGTCCATTCGGACGTGAGCTCCAATGCGCATGCGGCCAGCGTATCCCCGACCCCCGACAGCGCAGACGGGGTCACCAGCGGCGATAAGCAAACGTTGAGTGTTGCGTTAGCGGACTGCGCGTAGATAGTTCGGTAGGCCGCGAATCGGCTACAGTTTCGGTGTTTTCGGATCGGCCCGAACGATCACGCCGATCGTCTGTGGTACCTCGCGCGCTGGTGGGTCCCGGCACGTGGAATGGGAAGTGGGAGATCGTCATGCTGTCCAACGGTGACGTTTTTGCTGGGTATGTCATCGAACGGCAGCTCGGCCGGGGTGGCATGGGTTCGGTGTACCTGGCCAAGCATCCGCGGCTGCCGCGAATGACGGCGCTCAAGCTGCTGAATCGGGAGATGGTCTTCGACAAGGAGGTCCGCGCCCGCTTCGAGCGTGAGGCCGACCTGGTCGCGCAACTGGACCACCACAATATTGTCACCGTCTACGACCGCGGGCTCGAGGACGGCCAGCTGTGGATCTCCATGCAGTACATCGACGGCATCGACGCCGCCAGCGTGAATCCGCAGACGCTGCCGCCCGAGCGGGCCGTGCAGATCGTCGCCGAGATGGCCGACGCCCTGGATTACGCGCACCGCAACGAGGTGCTGCACCGGGATGTGAAGCCCGCCAATATCCTGCTGGCCCGCTCCACCGGCGGTAAGGGCGAGCGGGTGTACCTGACCGACTTCGGCATCGCGCGGCTGCGCGACGACAGCGGTCACCTGACCCAGACCGGGACGTTCACCGCGACCCTGGCCTACGCCTCGCCCGAGCAGCTGACCGGCTCCGCGCTGGACGGCCGCTCCGACCAGTACTCGCTGGCCTGCACGCTGTTCTGGCTGTTCACCGGGTCCGGTCCGTTCTCGGCGACCAATCCGGCGGCCGTCATCCAGGGGCATCTGCAGAATCCGCCGCCGCCGCTGGGCAGTGCGCGCGCCGGACTGCCGCCGAGCCTGGACATGGTGATCGCCAAGGCCATGGCCAAGCGTCCTGAGGATCGTTTCCCCAGCTGCAGCGACTTCGCGGCGGCCGCCCGTCGCGCCCTGGCCAATCCGAGCGCGCCGGCCATTCCGCTGGTGCAGCGCACGTCGCCGCCGATGCCGGTCATGCCGTACACCGGCGGGCCGAGCCCGGTGGCGCCGTCCCCGACCGGGGGCGCCATGCCGACCGGTATGCCCATGTATACGGGTGGTGCCATGCCGACCGGCAATCCGATGACCGGAGGCTCGTACTCGACCGGGGTGCCGATGACCGGTGCGCCCATGCCGACCGCGGGCCCGCGCCCGCAGACCGCGCCGCCGTCCGCGGCGGTGCCGTATCCGGCTCCGACACAGGTCAATCCGGCTCCGCCCAAGCCGGTCGCCGGTAACTACACCGGGCGCGGGACCAATCAGTACACCCAGCCGCCGTCCTACACCTATCCGAGCCCGGGGCAGCCGCAGCGTCCGCCGGTCGCGCCGGTGGGGGCGCATCGGCCGGCGGCGCCGGCGAAGTCGAACACCGGGCTCATCATCGGCATCGTGCTGGCGGTGGTGGTGCTGCTCATCGTGGTGGTCGCGGTGATCGCGGCGGCGGGCAGCAAGGCCGGTGGCACCAAGGCCGGTGGCGGGCCGGGCAGTGTGGTGAACACCTCGGCGGGCGCGGCGCCCGGGGGCGCCCAGCAGATCGACTGGTCGGTCGCGGCCAAGCAGTTCCCGAAGCTGCTGCCCGCCGTCAAGACCGGCGGCAAGGGTTACAACGGCGCGACCTGCTGGGTGGCCGACTCGCCGGTCTCCTCCGACGCCACCGACGGCACCCCGGACTTCGGCGACTGGAAGGTGCAGTGGCGCTGCTACGGCGGCAGCAACAACAACGACCCCTTCTACCGCATCTTCGCCTACGACTCGGCCGCCACCGTGCAGACCGTTCTGAGCGGTCTGACCCCGGACACCAAGTCGCAGGACGCGAACGGCGGCAAGACCTACACCAACTACCAGCTCACCGACGACAGCCACCCGCGCCTGGTGACCGCCTTCACCGGCGACAACAACCGCGCCCAGTACCTCATGTACACCGACGGCCTCACCGGCAGCCTCGATCCGGTCCTGAAGTGGTGGAAGAACGCCCCCATCAACTGACCGCTCGCTGACCTCGCATATTCGAATCCCGAAGCTGATCAGGCTAGGGTCGGCGCAGTATCTGGTTCGCGGCCCGTCTCGTTCTGGACTGCGGCTCCATAGGCCAGCGCCTTGGAGCGAGACGGGGAGCGAAGCGGAGGAGCGGAGGAGGGACGAACGAGACCCCCAGGGCCGCGAACCCGCCGGAGCGAAGCGGAGGCAAATAGATACAGAAAGGGAAGTTTGTGCTGCGCGCTGGGGAAGTGTTCGCGGGTTACGAGATCGAACGCGAACTCGGCCGTGGCGGCATGGGGTCGGTGTATCTGGCCCGGCACCCCCGTCTTCCTCGGCTGATCGCGTTGAAGCTGCTGAGCCGGGACGTGTTCGGCGATATCGAGATCCGGCGGCGGTTCGAGCGGGAGGGTGATCTCGTCGCGCGGCTGGATCACCCCAATATCGTGCCGGTCTACGACCGCGGCATCGACGACGCGCAGCCGTGGATCGCCATGCGCTACATCGACGGTCCCGACGCGTCCCAGCTGGAGGCCGCGAATCTGCCACCGCGCCAGGCGATCCGGATCATCGCCGAGACCGCGCGTGCCCTGGATTTCGCGCATCGCCGCGGCGTGCTGCACCGGGATGTGAAGCCCGCCAACATCCTGCTCGAACGGCTGGACGGCGAGGAGCGAGTGTTCCTGGCGGACTTCGGCATTGCCCGCCTGCGCGATGACGCCACCAAGCTGACCCAGACCGGCTCGTTCACCGCGACGCTGACCTATGCCTCCCCGGAGCAGCTCTCGGGTCAGCCGCTGGATCCGCGCTCGGATCAGTATTCGCTGGCCTGCACGCTGTTCCGGTTGCTGACCGGGGATGTGCCGTTCGCCGCCGAGCATCCGGTGGGCATCATCCACGGTCACCTCAATCAGGCGCCGCCGCCGGTCAGCGCGCTGCGGGCCGGACTGCCGCAGGCGCTCGACGCCGTGCTGGCCCGCGCGCTCGCCAAACACCCTGAGGGACGGTTCGATTCGTGCGGCGAGTTCGCCGCGGCGGCCCAGCAGGCGCTGGAGAATCCGGCCGGGGCCACCGTGGTGGCGCACTCGCCGTTCGCTGCGCAGTCCGGCGGATCACCGGCGGCGCCAGGGCAATTCGGTCCCGCGCCGACGACCCCGTACGGTGTCGATCCGAATCCCGTTCCCGGACAGCAGCCGCCCGCGACCATGCGCTACACCGCCCAGGCGCCGGCGCCCGCACCGCCCGCGCCGCGTCCGGCGCCGCCGCGGAAGAAGCGGTCGAAACTGCGGGGCTGCCTGCTGGGTGCGGCGGCCGTCGTGGTGCTGCCGCTGGTGGCGGTCGGCGGGTGTCTGGCCGCGCTGGATCGGAGTGGGACCTCGCACACCCCGGCGACCACTTCCGCGGCGCCCACGCCGACCACCGACGACGAGCCGGCCCCGACCGAGACCACCGATCCCGCCGCCGGTATCCCGGAGCATTCCGGCACCGACGCGCAGGTGCTCAGCCAGCGCTTCCCGCAGATGCTGCCGCAGTCCGACCCGAACGCCGACTCGAACTCCGGCACCGGCTACCAGGGCGCGGCCTGCGCGACCTACCAGCATTCCGCGCCCCCGCCCGACACCGGATCCGGCGATCCCGACCTGGGCAGCTGGGCGGTGGCCTGGAACTGTGCGGGCGGCGTCGGCCACCCGAGCTACCGCTTCGTCATGTACCGGTCGGCCGCCGACGCCGAGGACGCCCTGAACACGCTGTCCGGGTTCTCCCGGTCCGACGTCAAGGTGCGCGGCAACCTGTACACGAACTACCAGCTCAGCGACAGCGCCCTGCTGCGTCCGCGCCTGGTGACGGAGTTCCACTCCCAGGACGGCAAGCACGCTTTCCTGATGTACAGCACCGGTTTCCTCGCCACCGACGACCAGCTGCTGGATTGGTGGCGGTCCGCCCCCATCAATTGAGGGCTGTTCGACGCGGGTGTTCGTGTGGAGTCTGTGAGGACATCGGCATCGGGGACATCCCGGATGGCGTCCATCCCACAACCTAGACACACTGGACAGCATGACTTCGAACGTCTCGGAATCCGCCACGCTCGCGCAGAGCACGGCCGCGGTCGCCGCCCGAGCGACCGATCTTGTGAAGATCTACGGATCGGGCGACACACAGGTACGTGCACTGGACGGGGTGACGGCCGAGTTCGCGAAGGGCGAGTTCACCGCCATCATGGGGCCCTCGGGCTCGGGCAAGTCGACCCTCATGCACTGCCTGGCCGGTCTCGACGCCGCCACCGCCGGCACGGTCCACATCGGTGACACCGATCTGACCAAGCTCTCGGACAAGCAGATGACCACGCTGCGCCGCGACCGCATCGGCTTCGTCTTCCAGGCGTTCAACCTGGTCCCCACGCTGACCGCGCTGGAGAACATCACGCTGCCGCTGGACATCGCGAACCGCAAGACCGACGAGGAGTGGCTGGCGACGGTGATCAAGCGGCTGGGCCTGGGCGATCGGCTCACCCACCGGCCCGCCGAGCTGTCGGGCGGTCAGCAGCAGCGCGTGGCCTGTGCTCGCGCGCTGGCGGGCAAGCCGGACATCATCTTCGGTGACGAGCCGACCGGCAATCTGGACTCGCACTCCTCCGGGGAGGTGCTCAACATCCTGCGGGCGGCGGTCAACGAGTTCGGGCAGACGGTGGTGATCGTGACCCACGAACCACACGCGGCCTCGTACGCCGACCGGGTCGTCTTCCTCGCCGACGGCCAGATCGTGGACGAATTGCGGGAGCCCACCGCCGATTCCGTGCTCGACAAGATGAAGTCGCTGGACACGAAGCGCGAGGAGGCGGAGCGCTGATGGCTGCCTCCCCGATGCGCAAGGTCGCCTTGCGCAATCTCGCCGCGCACAAGGTGCGCCTGGTGCTGACCGTGCTGTCGGTGGTGCTCGGAACCGCCTTCATCTCAGGGTCTTTCATCTTCACCGACACGCTGTCGAGCACCTTCGACAGCATCTTCGCCGCCCAGGCCAAGGGCGTGGACGTGCGGGTGCAGCCCAAGGAGCAGCAGTCGCTCGGTGTGCCGAACGACGTGGTGGACAAGCTCTCCCACCTGGACGGCGTCAAGACCGTCGCGCCCAGCGTCAACGGCCCGGTGGTGCTGCTGAAGGACGGGCACGCCGTACAGACCGGTGGCGCACCGAGTTTCGGGCAGTCGTATCTGCCGCCGGGCCGGTCGGTGGCCGAGCCGGACAAGTTCATCGACGGCGTGCCGCCCGCCCAGCCGGGTCAGGTCGCCATCAACAGGGGCGGTGCGGAGCGGGCCGGGCTGAAGGTCGGCGACCACACCACGGTGCTGGTGCCGTCCAAGGGCAATATCGACGTCACCATCTCCGGCATCTACGACATCGACGCCTCCAATACCGGCGGGTTCGTCGCGCTGCAGTTCGAGGACGCGCAGGCTCGCCAGCTGTTCACCGACGGCCTGCACGTGGCGTACGTGGACATCGCGGCCCAGCCCGGGTTGAAGGCCGATGATCTGCGCGATCGGATCAAGGCGGCGCTGCCCGACTACAAGGTGCAGGACGCCCAGCAGGTGCGTGACGACTTCAAGGCGCAGCTCGGCAATGCGCTGAAGTTCATCAACTACTTCCTGCTGGCGTTCGGGTCCATCGCATTGCTGGTGGGCACGTTCATCATCTACAACACCTTCTCCATGCTGGTGGCGCAGCGGCTGCGCGAGCTGGCGCTGCTGCGCGCCGTCGGCGCGAGCCGCGGGCAGATCTCGCGGTCGGTGGTGGGGGAGTCGCTGATCGTCGGATTGATCGGCAGCACACTGGGTCTGGCGGCGGGCGTCGGCCTGGCGTTCGGCCTGTCCGGGCTGCTGAATGCCTTCAAACTGGGGCTGCCCACCGGCACCATGTCGCTGGAGTCGCGCACCGTGTTCGTTGCCCTCGGCGTCGGCACCGTGGTCACGGTGCTCAGTGCGTACGCGCCGGCGCGGCGGGCGGCCAAGGTGCCGCCGGTGGAGGCGATGCGCTCGGAGTCCAACTCGGCCGGAGAGTCGTTGCGGCTGCGCACCATTATCGGCGCGGTGCTGGCGGTGGCCGGCGCGGTGCTGGTGGTGCTGGGTGCGCGCGGCACCGGCGGCAGCGCGGCGACGGTGGTCGGAATCGGCGCTGCCGCACTGATTTTCGCGGTGCTGTTCGCCTCCCCCGCGTTGTCTCGACCGGTGGTGACCGGGTTGGGTGTGCTGGTGCGGCCGTTCGGTCCGGTCGGAAGGATGGCGCGCAACAACGCGATTCGCAATCCGCGCCGGACCGCCGCGACGGCTTTCGCGCTGACCCTGGGCCTGATGCTGGTGTCCGCCATCGGCATGCTCGGCTCCTCGGCCAAGGCCAGCGTGAGCGACCTGGTCGACAAGGGCGTGAAGGCCGACTACATCCTGGCCGGGCCGCCCGGCGGCATCATCGGCGTCCCGCTGGCCGCCACCGCCACCGTCGCGCAGCTGCCGCAGGTCAAGGACGTGGTGGCCTTCCACGGTGTCGCCCTGCGGGTCGACGGCAAGCAGGTGATCGGCACCGCGCCCGAGGGGCCGATGGCCAAGGTGCTCAACTACACCGTGGAGCAGGGCACCGACCAGCTCGGCGACGACGACATCATGGTGTCGGAAACCTATGCCTCCGACCATGATTGGAAGCTCGGCGAGAGCGTCGAGATCTCCAGCATGGACTACAAGAAGTTCAAGGTCACCGTCGCGGGCATCTACAAGGACACCCAGCTGCTGCAGAACATGGTCACCCCCATGGCCCTGTACCAGAAGACGGTCCCGGTCAGCTACCAGTCCAGCTTCCTGGTCCTGGTCGCCGCCCAGCCCGGCGCCGACCTCCCCGCCATGCGCAAGAACCTGGAGAAGGCCACCGAGCAGTACGTCATCGTCCAGGTCCTGGACCGCAACGACTTCAAGGGCGCCCAGGGCAAACAGATCGACACCCTGCTGGCCATCCTCTACGGCCTGCTGGCGCTGGCGGTGGTCATCGCCATCCTCGGCATCGTCAACACGCTGGCCCTGTCGGTGGTGGAGCGCCGCCGCGAAATCGGCATGCTCCGCGCGGTGGGCATGCAGCGGGCCCAGGTCCGCCGCAGCATCTACCTCGAATCCATGCTCATCGCCATCTTCGGCGCGGTGGTAGGCGTCTTCCTCGGCCTCGCGCTCGGGGTAGGCTTCCTCAAAACCCTTGCCGACCTGGGCATTGCCACCATCGCCGTGCCCTGGGCCCAAATCGTGTTCATGCTCCTCGCCTCCGGCGTGGTCGGCGTCCTCGCCGCCCTCTGGCCCGCCGTGCGAGCCGCCCGCACACCCCCACTGGCCGCCATCGCCGACCTGTAAGCACTCCGGACCGATCTGGGCCCCTCGGGATTTCGATCCCGAGGGGCCCATTTCGTCTCCGCCGCCGCGGCCTCGCAGCCGGGGCTGAGACGAGTTGTCATCGGGCGTTCACCCCGCGCGCCCGCAGAAGTCAGATTTGCTGCCTACTGTCAGCCGCCATGTTTGCTGTGGCCGGGGAGGGACTCGGGACGCGGGTCGTCCTGGAGGAACTGAGCCGTACCTATTCGGACGGGACCGGTTTGCTGCCCACCGATCTGGTGATCGAACCCGGGGAGTTCGTGTCGGTGCTGGGGCCGTCCGGGTGTGGGAAGTCCACGCTGTTGCGGCTGCTGGCGGGGTTGGATCGGCCGCAGCAGGGGCGGATTCGGCTCGGCGACGAGGTGGTCTGCGACGTCGGGCGGGGGGATTTCGTGCCGCCGCGGCGCAGGCGTCTGGGGATGGTGTTCCAGGATCTGGCGCTGTGGCCGCATCTGACTGTCGCGGCGAATGTCGCGTTCCCGCTGCGGGTTACCGGCGTCGCGCGCGCCGAGGCGGGGCAGCGGGTGGCCGAGGCGCTGGCGCGGGTCGAGCTGGCCGCGGCGGCGGAGAAGATGCCGCATCAGTTGTCCGGCGGGCAGCAGCAGCGGGTCGCCATCGCCCGGGCGCTGGTGGCGCGGCCGAGCCTGCTGCTGATGGACGAGCCGCTGTCGGCGCTGGACGCGGCGCTGCGGGAGCAGCTGCGCACCGAGATTCGCTCGCTGACCACGGAATTGGGTCTCACCACGGTATTCGTCACCCACGATCAGGCGGAGGCGTTGAGCATGTCCGACCGCATCGTGGTGATGCGGGCCGGGCGCGTGCTGCAGCACGGTAGTCCGGAGGAGCTGTATCACCGGCCCGCCGATCTGTTCGTGGCCGAGTTCGTCGGCACCTTCAATCCGCTGCCGTCCGGTGGCGGTGTGCGTGCCGAGGCCGTGCGGGTCCTCGGCGACATGCTCGCCGCGCCCGACGAAGTGACCGTGTCGGGGACGGTCCGGTCGTCCGTCTTCACCGGTGGCGCATACCAGTTGCGCTGCGCGGTCGACGGCGTCGATCGGCTCTGGACGGTTCCGGACCGGCGCGCGCACGCGGCCGGGACCGAACTGCGGCTGGCGGTGCGGGCGGACGACGTCGTCACCCCCGCCGCCTGAAACCGTTCTCCACCAGGCTTTTTCGAAAGGAATCCTCGAAATGTCGATGTCCCGTCGCGCTTTCGCCGCGGCCACGCTCGCGTCGGCGCTCGTGCTCGCCGGTTGCGGTTCGGCCGCCGACGACACCGCGAAGACCGCGGTCACCAGCACCTGGACCGCCCCGGCGGGCCTGTCGGGCGAACTCACCCTGTACTCGGCCAACCCGCAGGAACTCACCGACGACCTGGTCGCAGCGTTCACCAAGGCGTCCGGCGTGAAGGTGAACGTCTTCGCCGGTGAGACCGGCAAGATCACCGCGAAACTCGATGCCGAATGGGCGAATCCGCAGGCCGATATCGCCTACCTGGCCTCCTGGACCCCGGCCGCGAAGTACGCCGCCGACGGCCGCACCCTGCCCTACCGTCCGGCCGGATCCGACCAGATCCGCGCCGGCTGGGCCGGCAAGGACGACGCCTTCGTCGGCCGCGACGGTTCGGCGCTGACGCTGGTGGTCAATACCAAGGCCACCACCGCCCGCCCGCAGGACTGGGCCGATCTGGCCGGGCCGGACTACAAGGGCAAGGTGATCATGCCCGACCCACGCGAATCCGGCACCGCCCGTGACCTGATCGCCGCCATGGTCGCGGCCTGGGGCAAGGACAAGACCTGGGAGCTGTTCGACAAGCTCTTCGCCAACGGCATGGTGGTGTACGGGGCGAACGGCCCGGCCCTCGACGATGTCACCGCCGGATCGCACGCCGTGATCCTGGGCGGTGTCGACTACTCCGCCTACGACGCCATCGCCAAGGGCGAACCGCTGCAGGTGATCTCGCCCTCCTCGGGCACCACCATCACCCCGCGCCCGGTGCTCGTGCTGAAGACCGCCAAGAACCCGGCCGCGGCGAAGGCGTTCCTGGACTTCATGTTCGCCCAGCAGGGTCAGCAGATCTCGGCCGCGCACAAGATGATTCCGGCGCGGCCCGAGGTGTCCGTCGCCGACGGCACCCGCAAATACGAGGACGTCAAGCAGCTTTCGTTCACCTGGGACCAGGTGAAGAGCAGTGGCAGCGACGTACTCGCCGAATTCACCAAGCGCTATCTGGGCGCGGCGTGACCGCACGCCTCGACGAGGCCCCACCCGGTCGCGCGGCCACCCGCCCGCGCAGCGGCGGTGGGGTCTACGCCCTGCTGGCGCTGCTGCTGGTCGGTGTGGCCGCGCCGCTGGTGGCGGTGCTCATCCAGGCGGTGACCGGCTACGACGGGCGGCCGTCCGCGCTCGGGCAGCTCACCGAATCGGCGAATCTGCGGATCGTCGGCAATACGGTGCTGCTGGGTGTGCTGGTCGTGGTCATCGCCACCGTGATGGCCGCGCCGCTCGCCTTCCTCATGTCGTGGACGCCGCTGCGGCGGCACCGGTGGATCGACATCGCCGTCATGGTCCCGTTCCTCACCCCGCCGTACGTGGCGGCCATGGCGTGGCTGGACTTCGCCCGCGTCAACGGTCTCGCCGAACGGTGGTTCGGGCCGTTCGGCGCGGGGTTGCGCGCGGTGGTGGAAACCCCGGTCGGCATGGCGGCCATCATGGCGTGCGAAATCTTCACCTTCCTGTACCTGCTGCTGCGCAACCGGCTCGACACCATCCCCGCCAGCGCGGATGAAATGGCCGCGGTGGCAGGGGCATCCGCCGGACAGCGGCTGCGGCTGGTGCTGGCCCCGCTGCTGACACCCGCCTATGCGCTGGGCGCGCTGATCGTGTTCATCCGCGCCGCGGGCGAATTCGGCACGCCGGTCACGCTCGGCAATCAGATCGGCTTCCCGGTGCTGGTGTCGGAGATCTACGGGAACGTCACCATCGACCCGCTGAATTTCCCACGGGCCGCCGCATTGTCGAGCCTGCTGCTGGCGATGGGCATGACCGTGTGGGGGTTGCAGCAGTGGGTGAGCCGCCGCGATATCGGGTTCGGCGGCCGCGCCGCGCGCCGCGCCACCGTCGGGACCGGTCGCTGGACCGCGGCCGCGCTGCTGTGGCCGGGCCTGGTGCTGCTGGTGTCGGTGGTGGTGCCGTATATCGCGATCCTGCTGGGCGCCATGACCATTCTGCGGTCCAAGCCGCCGACGCCGGACAATCTCACCTTCGATTACTTCGCGCGGGTACTGCGTCCGGGCCGGGGGCTGGAGGCGCTGCAGAACAGCGTGGTGCTGGCCTTCATCGCGGCCACCGTGACGACCGTGCTGGCCGTCGCCTGCGCCCTGGTGATCGTCCGGCGCGGCCGGGATGCCGTGCCGCGGGCGCGATCCGCGGCCCGCCGGGGCGTCGACCTGCTCGGTATCGCGCCCGACACCGTGCCCACCATCGTGCTGGTCATCGGCTTCATCTTCTTCTGGAACGCACCCTGGCTGCCGGTCACGCCGTACAACACGCGCGCGATGGTGGTGCTCGCCTATGTGGTCATCACCCTGCCCATGGCGTTGCAGCAGGTGAAGACCGCCTATGCCGCCATCGACGACACCCTGCTGGAGGCCGCGGCCGCCGCGGGCGCGGACACCTGGCAGATCCTGCGCCGCATCACGATTCCGCTGCTCGTCCCCGGCATCGTCGCGGGCTGGCTGTTGGCGTTCCTGCTCGGTGTGCGCGAGGTTGTCGCGTCCTCGATGGTGCGGCCGTCCTCGCTGCCGCTGCTGTCGCCGTGGATTCTCGGCCAATTCGATCAGGGCCACCGTGCCGAGGCCATGGCCATGACGGTGATCGGCGTGCTCAGCTCGACCGTTGTCCTGGTGGTCCTGGAGTGGTGGCGGCGCCGCCTCACCGACCGGTCCACCCGATGATCCGGCTGGCACACGTCTCCGACGTCCACCTGGGCGCCCGCCTGCGGGCGGTCCCGGACTATCCCGGATGCCCCGCCATCGATCCGGTCGAGGACGCCTACGCCGCGTTCGACGCTCTCCTGCAACGGATTCGCGACGAGCACTACGACGGCGTCCTCCTCGCCGGCGACCTCTTCGACCGGCACGAGGCCACCCCTCGCGCCCTCGCCACCGCCGAACAGGCGCTGGCCGACCTGCACGATGCGGGCATCCCCGTGGCCCTCATCTGGGGCAACCACGACGCCGAATCTCCGCTCCCGCAACGGCTCCGGCTACCACCCACGACCTGGCTCGCCCCCGCCGACTACCCTGCCACCCACTACTGGCCCGACCTCGGCGTCGCCCTGCACGCCCAATCCATCGCCGCCCGCGACGACCTCCGCGACCTCGCCGCCGGCTACCCCACGCCCCTCGCCGCCGCGACCAACATCGCCCTTCTCCATACCAGCCTCACCGGTCGACACAGCCGCCGCGCCTGCGCCCCGACCACTCTCGCCAGCCTGGCCGCGCATGGCTACGACCACTGGGCGCTGGGCCACGTCCACCAGCGCACCCATCTCGGCCCGGCCTCGTACGCGGGAAGCCCCCATCCCGCCCGCAAGTCCGAGACGGGCCCGCGTGGTTTCCTCGAACTGCGCCTGTCCGGCACCCTCACCACCCACCCCGTCGACACCTCACCGGTCATCCGCGAACCTCTCACCGCCACAACAGAAGGCGACATCTGGAAGCAGTTCGACAACTATCCGACGGCCGCCCGTCTCGTGATCTGGACCCTGGACGCCCCCGCGCACCTCCTCGCCCCCGCCCGCGCCGCAGCCCGCAACTACCCCAACTTCGCAGTGGCACTTCCATGATCAGCCGGGCTACACGGTCGGTGGAGTTGTCAGGCGCCGAAGTCGGCGCGGTGGTCTTCGGCCCACTCGGCGAGGGTGCGTCCGGGCTTGCCGGTCACCTCGGTGGCGGGACGTACCCGGTCGGGGGTGGTGAGGGTGTCGCTCCAGTAGTCGAGCAGCATCTTCATGATCGGCTCGGGGATGAATTGCGCTGTCTCGGAGCGGAATTCGTCGGCGGTGATCTCGATCAGCGGGATCTCCCGGCCGAGTACGGCGCTGAGCGTGGCGACCTGCTCGGTGCGGGTGAGCGCCTGCGGGCCGGTGATCGGGATGATCCGGCCGATGTGCTCGTCGGACAGCAGCGTCTCGGCCGCGGCCTCGGCGACGTCGAATTCGTGGATCGGGGCCTGAGCGGACGCCAGGTACGGTGCCCGGATCGGCGCACCCGAGCTGATCTGCCACCGCCATTCGAGCAGGTTGTTGGCAAAGGTGCCGGGGCGCAGGATCGCCCACCCGTCGGTGCGCTCGGTGACGGCGGCTTCCACGGCACTGTGGTGCAGCCGGCTCGCCGAGCCGTGGTCGCGGGGGAATTCCATCGCCGCGGCCAGCGAGGACAGGACCGTGAAGCGTTGCACGCCGGCGGCGACAGCCGCGTCCATGAAAACGTCGACACCCCGCGCCGGGAACACGAAGGCGCGATCAACACCTTCGAACACCTGCGAGCCGAGGGTCGACGCCTCAGCCAGATCACCGGCGACGGCCTCGACCCCCTCGGGCAGGTTCGCGTCCTCGGGCTTACGGGTCAGCGCGCGGACCGCGACGCCGCGAGCGAGGAGGGTGGCCACGAGGTGGCGGCCGACGGCGCCGGTCGCTCCGGTGACGAGGACGGTCGGGCGGGAGTTGCGAATCTCTGTGCTGCTCATGACATGAATATTTCCGATAAAGCCCACCCCGCCACATCACGAGAATTCGTTATTTACCGCGGCATTCACTCGGTGGGTTGCCGTTGCGTCAGGCCAGGATCATCGGGCAGATCCAGCGGGTGGCGAACGCGTGGAGCTCGTGCTCGGTGGCCAGGTGCGGCGGCGAGATCAATTGTCCTGCATTCGATCAGGAAATGCGGGAGCGGTTTCGGGCATGGTCGTCTGCGCGAGCACGGCGCCGATCAGCATGATCACCGCCCCGACTATCTGTGCCGGTCCGAGCGATTGGCCGAGCAGCAGCCAGGCCAGGACGGCGGCGACCAGCGGTTCCACCACGGCCAGCACGCTGGCCGGAGCCGAGGGCAGGTCGCGGAGGGCTCGGAGTCCGGCCAGATAGGGCAGCACGGTGCCGGCGACGGCCAGGGTCAGCACGAGCAGCCACACCGGAGCCTGCAGGCCGCCCAATACAGCAGGGGCTGTGAGTAAGTGGGTGGGTAGCGTCCACGGCGGAGTGAACATTGCCACCACTACCGCGCCGATGGTCAATCCGAGGGCAGTCAGCCCGGCCGGGTCGTGCCTGCCGGCACCGTGCTCGCCGAGCAGGAAGTATCCGGCCGAGCAGATCGCCGAGCCCACACCGGCGGCGATACCGAGCATGGTCAGGTGGGCGCTCTGCCAGAGCTGTGCGACCAGGGCCAAGCCGGTCAGCGCCAATCCGACGCCCAGCCAAACCGGCGCGGGCAGCCGAGTGTGCCGTGCCGTCTGCATCCACAGCGCGACCAGCACGGGCGCGAGATTGACCAGCACCATCGCTACTGCGACTGGAATCCGGGCCACCGCAACGAAGAACAACAGTTGCACCCCGGCGACGCCGATCGCCCCATAGCCGAGCAGTAACCACAGGTCGGCACGGCGGAACCGCAGCGCCCGCGGCCGCAATACGGCAACGACCGGGACGAGGAGTATCGCGGCCAACGTGATCCGAACCGAAGTCACCGCCGCCGGGGACCAGCCCGTCGCCATCACCGCCTTGGCCACCGGCCCGGAACTCGCGAACAGTGCCCATGAGGTCAGAGCCCACCCGGTCGCCTGGACTCGGATCGGAGGCCGCCCAACCCTTTCCGTCGTCGCCATCGCTGCAGTCTGACCGCGTGATCGCCCACCTGACCACAGAATTTCCGGCGTGCGTCATCGAAGCCGGCCGCTGCGACGCCTACCGGCGTGGTCGTTGCTCGGCCGATGGCACATCGCCGTCGGGCGGGCGGTGCCTGGCTGTGGTGGAACCCGGTTGACCGCCAGGGCTGGTTCAGAGGGTGATGTGGAAGGGCTTGTCGCCCAGGACGTTGTCGGGGGTCAAGGCGTCGGCGAAGGCGAGGGTGACGACTGTGTCCGGGTGTTGCGGGGCGTCGGCCTTGGACTTACTGCTCTTGATGATCACCGCGATCACGATGATGACGATGACCAGCACCGTCACGATGGCGGCGATCAGCCAGGCCGTCGTGTTCGAATTGCGTTGCGGGGGAGCGTAGGTCGGGGGTGGATTGGTGCGCGGGGCGTAGGCCTGCGGTTGGTTGTACGACGAGGCCGGGGCCACCGCCGGATTCGAAAAGGTTTGCGGCGCGGGCTGATTCGGGTACGCCGGGGTCGATACCTGCTGATTCGGAATCGGCTGGTTGGGGAAGGACGGGTTCGACGTGGGCGGGACCGGGTACGCGGGGCCCGGGCTGGGGTAGGACGGGGCCTGGTTCGGATAGGACGGGCCCGGGCCCACGAGCGGGCGCGGCGTCGACGGTGTCGGATTGGGCGGCTGCTGGATCACCGGCTGTGGCCGGACAGGAGTCGGCGGGCGCGGGGCGACGACGGGCTGCGGACGCGCGGGGGTCGGCGGGCGCGGGGGCGCGGCGGTGCGGGGCGCCTGGAGGGCGCGTTCGGCGGCGGCGGCGAATTCGACGCAGGAGCGGTATCGGTCGGCCGGCCGCTTGGAGAGCGCCTTGGTGAGGACCGCGTCGATGGTGCGCGGCAGCGCCTGGCGGAGCGGGCTCGCCGGCGGCGGGGGCTGCTGGAGATGGCCGCGAATGACCGCGGCGGGGCTGGTGCCCTCGAACGGGACTGTGCCGGTGAGGAGTTGGAAGAGCGTGCAGGCCAGGGAGTACTGGTCGGAGCGGCCGTCGAGGGACGCGCCGGTCAACTGTTCGGGCGAGGCGTAGGCGAGCGTGGCGGTGACCGTGCCGGTCTGGGTGAGGTGGCCGGTGTCGTCGCGCAGGCGGGCGATGCCGAAGTCGGTCAGGTAGACGCGTTCGCCGGAGCCGGTCTTGGACGACGAGCGGGCCAGCAGGATATTGGCCGGCTTCACATCGCGGTGCAGGACACCCAGGCCGTGCGCGTAGTCGAGCGCCTTGGCGGTCTCGCCGATGATCTGGGCCGCGCGCAGCGGCGGCAGCGTGCCGGGGGTGATCGAGGAGGCGTTGATCCCGTCGATGTACTGCATGGAGATCCACAGCTGCTCGCCCTCGTCACCGCGGTCGTACACGGTGACGATATTCGGGTGGTCCAGCCGGGCGACCAGATCCGCCTCGCGGATGAAGCGGGCGCGAATCTCGTCGTCGGCGAACATTTCCTGATTCAGCAGCTTCAGCGCCGTCATGCGTGGCAGCCGCGGATGCTTGGCCAGATACACCGAGCCCATACCGCCGCGACCGAGCTCGCGTTCGATGACGTAACCGGCGAACACATCACCAGAGCGCAATTCAGCCCCCGTTTCCACGAGTCAAATCCGCAGGGCAGCCTATCAGTGTCCGATGCTGCCCCATTGTCGCCGACGTAACACCCGAGACAGCGTGACCGGGGACGACGAGCGCTCAGGTGCGGAGAGCGGCAACGGGTTGCCTTGGCACAGTGTGGCTTCCGGTTCGACACGCGCCCGCAGGAAATACTCGGCGGGTTTCCCGGGCGCTGATGCGGGGCCTGCGAAGGGGAAGGCGCCGCGGTTTTCTCTGCGCTTCCGCTGACCGGAATCGCCACCTGGGCAGGTGAGAGGTAGGAGTCACGATGGCACAGTCGGTCGGGTTCAGCGGCGGGTAATTTTGGCGGAGACGACAACGACAGCCAGACATCACACACGGAGGGACGCTGTGCCACGCATCGCGGAGGATCGGCTTCCGGCCCAGCCGAGTTCACCCGAACAGGAGTCGCGTCGTCAGCGGATCCTGCGTGCCGCGGCGCACCACGGGGCCGAAAAGGGCTTGGAACGGGTTCAGATGCACGATGTCGCCAAGGATGCCGGGGTGGCAATTGCCACGCTGTACCGCTATTTCCCGTCTAAGACACACCTGTTCAACGCACTGTTGTCCGACCGCGTGAAGCATCTCGCCGAGACAACCCCACTGACTCGCCCCGGCGTCGACCGGGTGCAAGCGGTCAGCGATCTGCTCGTCGAGGGCGGCCGCGAGCTGCTGTCGCGACCGTTGCTCGCGCATGCGATGCTGCAGTCGAATCTCGCTGCCGTCGCCCAGGCCGGCGGTGTGGTGACCAACCGCTTCAGCGACTTGATCACCCAGCTGCTGGGGGTCGAAAACGCCAGCGACGCCCAAGTCCGCCTGGTGCGCATCACCGAGGCGGCCTGGTACGGGGTGCTCAATGCGGCGCTCAACCACCACATCACCGCCGAGCAGGCCGAGGAGGACACCCGGGTAGCGTGCCGGAAGCTGCTCAGCGGTATCGAGGAACTGGCGTGATGATCGAACTGGCGTAATGATCGCGCCACGGGCGGCCCGGTGCCGGCTGTCGCCCTGGCGGCGATGTCTCGCTCACCGAAAACCTCCCAGCTGCGGTGCCGCGCAGCTCCGTAGCATCGCCGTCCATGAAATACGCGATCATCGCCCCTGTGGCCGCGGGCACCAGCGCCGATCCGGCTTGGATATCCGGCTTCGCCAAGCATGTGGAAGCGTGTGGCTTCGAATCTCTGGTCGCCATCGAGCACGCCGTCGTGATGAGCCGCTACGCCAGCGTCTACCCCTATGCATCGTCGGGAAAGATGGAGCTCCCCGACGACTGCGATATTCCCGATCCCCTCGAACTTCTGTCGTTTCTGGCCGGCCAGACCACGCGGCTCGGCTTGGCGACCGGCGTACTCGTGCTGCCCAATCACCATCCCGTGGTGCTGGCCAAGCGGCTGGCCACCCTCGATCGGTTGTCGAACGGGCGGCTGCGGGTCGGCATCGGTATGGGGTGGATGAAGGAAGAGATCGAGGCATGCGGAGCCCCCTTCGAGGCCCGCGGGCGAAGGGCCGACGAGCAACTGGAAGTGCTCGCCACATTGTGGGCCGATACAGGCGAGACCGGCGTCGACCACAAGGGCGAGTTCTTCAGCTTCCAATCAGCGATGTGCTACCCGAAGCCGGTCCGGGCCGGCGGTGTGCCGATTCACGTAGGCGGCCACACCAAGGCCGCGGCGCGCCGCGCGGGACGATACGGTGCCGGGCTGCAACCACTGGGAGTCACCGGTGACCAGTTGGCCGCGTTGGTCGCGCTGATGCACGAAGAAGCGACCCGAGCAGGCCGCGACCCTGCGGAGCTGGAGCTGTCGCTGGGCCACCTGGTCTCCCGTATCGACCTCGACCGCGCCGGCCGCCTGGCCGAACAGGGCGCCGATCGGCTCTTGCTGGCCCCGACCGCGACAGCGGATCTGCAACAGGCGATGGACGAGCTGTCGGCCTGCGCGCAACGGCTGGGCCTGTCATGACCGGGCTGACCATTCACGACCGAATCGCCCTACAGGACCTCGTCCACCGCTACGCGGAAGCGGTCGACGAGCGCGATTTTCCCAGAGCCGCCGCACTTTTCACCGGTGACGGGGTGCTGGAGCTGCCGAATCCGCCGGCCACTCTCGACCCGGTCGTCTCCCACACCGGGATCGATGCGGTGACCGCGGCACTGGGCGCCGTGGCCGCCGTGCCGGTGACATTCCACGCGATCGTGGGCGCTGTCTTCGATCCCGGGCCCACCGCGGCAACGGCCACCGGGAGGGTCACGTGCATCGCACATCACCTCACCCGACGCCACGACCGCGACGCCGACCTGGTCTGGCACATCATCTACCGCGACCACTACCGCAGCACCCATACGGGCTGGTTGCTCGCACGCCGCAGCCTGCATGTGGCGTTCATCGAGTCCCGGCCGGTGGCGGCGATGCGAGCACCAGGCCCGACAGGGTAGACGTCGTCTCCACCCCGATTCCCTGTTCATCTCCGCGGTCCGCAGGCCCGTCCACCGCGCCCAGGGACCATCTGTCTCGAGGAGCTTCACACAATGTCTTCGTCTCGTCCCACAGCACTCGTGACCGGCGCCAGCCGAGGTATCGGCCGCGCCACAGCGCTGGTGCTGGCAGGCTCCGGATTCGACGTCGCATTCACCGCGCGCACCGTGGTGGAAGGCGAAGGGACCGTGCCGGCGCGCACTACGCGGGAAGGGGAAATCAGCTTCGGAGTGCCGGGCAGTCTGGCCACGACCCGCGCTGAGATCGAAAGACTCGAAGCGCATGCGTTACCGCTGCGGATGGACCTGGCAGATCCGGCCTCGGTGACCACGGCAGCAGCGGAGTTGCTTGACCGCTGGGGAGCCCCGAACCTGTTGGTCAACAACGCCATCCTGCACAAGCCGCACGCACGGTTCCTCGAATTGGATCTCGATGACCTGCGAGAATCGCTGGAAGCCAATCTCATCGAGCAGATCCGCCTGACCCAGGCACTTCTGCCGGCGATGATCGATTCCGGCGGCGGCACGATCGTCAACCTGTGTTCGGGCTCAGCCGTCGTCGATCCCCCGGCCCCGCCCGGCGAAGGAGGCTGGGGGCTGGGCTATTCGGCGGCGAAGGCAGCTTTCGGGCGCCTGGCCGGCGCCATCAATGCCGAACACCGCGGTGACGGGATCCGCGCATTCAATATCGAGCCGGGATTCGTCATCACCGAGTCGGGCGCCGCCCGAGGAGGCACCGCCGACATCAAGGCCAGCGGCTTCACCGGGGCACCCCCGGACGCGTCGGGCCGAGTGATCGCATGGCTGGCCTCGGCACCGCATACCGAAACCGACCCACTCCTGGGAGTTCTGATCAACGCTCCCCGCGTCGCCAGATCCCTGGCCACGTACACGCAACGGTAGGTTCCCCGCCGACAAATTCTCGCAACAAACCGCCTTGGGTGGCGCCGTCGATCGACCATCGACGACGCCGCCCCGTCTGGCATTCGCTGATGGTCCACGACCGCCCATCGACGGCTCTGTTCGCGCAAATGCCGCCCCCAAATGCCTTGTCCCGGTGAGCAGAAGGGCCGGTTGCAGGTTCTCGCCTCGACAGCAGAATGACGACCCATGGATCTGCGAGAGACAACCCAGCAACGGGCCCTGCGCAGAGAGCTGCGCGAGTACTTCGCCCGACTCCTGCCCCCGGCGCAACGTCGAGAGGTGGCCGAGGCCGGCGCCGGCGGGCCGCGATTCCGCGAGGTGACCCGCATGCTCGGCCGGGGCGGATGGCTCGGCGTCGGGTGGCCGCCGGAGTACGGAGGCCGCGGGTTGACCGCCGAGGAGCAGTTCATCTTCTACGACGAAATTCAGCGCGCGGGAGTGCCGTTCCCCCTGGTCACCATCAATACCGTCGGCCCGGCACTCATGCAGTACGGCACCGAGGAACAAAAGGCCAGGTTTCTTCCGGGCATGCTCAGCGGCGAGATCGTGTTCGCGATCGGCTACACCGAACCCGAGGCGGGAACAGACCTCGCGTCCCTGCGGACTCGCGCTGTCGCTGACGGTGACGGGTTCATCGTCGACGGAACCAAGATCTTCACCACCGGCGGCAACACCGCCGACTACGTGTGGCTGGCCTGCCGCACCGACCCCGAGGCCCCCAAGCATCAGGGCATCTCGATCCTGATCGTGCCCTGCGATGACCCCGGCTACTCCTGGACCCCGATCTCCACCGTCGGCGGCATGACCGTGACCGCCACCTATTACTCCGGCATCCGTATCCCCGCGACCGACGTCGTCGGTGAGGTCAATGGCGGCTGGCGGCTGATCACCACCCAGCTCAACCACGAACGGGTGGCGCTGGCCGCCCTCGGCGGCCGGATGATCCAGCTGTGGGAGGAGACGCTCGCCTGGGCCCAGGACACCGGAGCCGCCGAACAACCCTGGGTGCGGCGCGAATTCGCGCGCACACACGCGCGGCTGGAAGCGATGCGGCTGATGAACCACCGGCTCGCAGCCGAGGTCGGTAACGGAACCCTGAGCCCCGAGAAGGCCGCCGCCGCAAAGGTTTACGGCACCGAAACCCATATCGACCTGCAGCGGTCGATGAGCTTCGTGCTCGGCGCCGGTGGACGGCTCCGCCCCGAGGCGGCCCGGGCCGCGTTGCACGGACAGGTCGAGCAGCTGTCCCGGCAGGGCATCGTCAACACCTTCGGCGGCGGAGTCAACGATGTACTGCGCGACATGGTCGCCACCAGCGCCCTGGGGCTGCCCCGAGGTGCGCGATGAACCACGAATCCTCCGACGGCACCGGAGCAGAAACCCGCGAGCTCCGCCCGCGGCCGGCGATCAACCTCGACAACCGGTTCTGGTTCGAAGCCGCACGCCGGCATCAGCTCCTGGTGCAACGCTGTGCAACGTGTCGAACACTTCGGCACCCACCCGGTCCCCAATGCCCGCGGTGTCAGTCCTTCGACTGGGACGCCGTGCAGGCAACCGGTCGGGCCACCCTCTACTCCTGGGTCGTGGCCCACCATCCCCGCCACCCCGCCTTCGACTACCCGCTGATCGTGGGGCTCGTCGAGCTCGAAGAAGGAACCCGGCTGATCACCAATCTCACCGACGTCGCCATCGCCGACCTCGAAATCGGCATGCCACTGATCCTCGGCTGGTTCGACGCCGACTCCGAGCTGAGCCTGCCGGTCTTCGCACCGGCCACTATCGAGGAACGCTGATGGACTTCCGACTCACCAATGAACTGCTCGAGGTCCAAGCGCTGGCCGCCCGCCTGTTCTCGGCGCTCGGCGATTCCGACACCCTGTGGACCGAACTCGGCCGTACCGGACTGCTCGGGCTGGCCCTCCCCGACGAGCACGGCGGCGCGGGACTCGGCATGGACGCTGCCTGCGTGCTGCTCGAAGAACAGGGCCGGACCGTCTCGGCCGCCCCGGTCTGGCCACACATCGTCGCCGCCACGGCGCTGGCCCGCCACGCCTGCGGCGACGTGCTCACCGGCGTAGCCGGCGGCGCCGTCCGACTGACGGTGGCGCTCGAGGAATACGGGAGTGCCACCGCGGCCGCACCGACGTGCCGAGCCACCCCCACCGAGTGCGGAAGTGGCTCGGGCACATGGCGACTGTCGGGTGTCAAGGCTGCGGTCCCGACACCCGAGGGCGCTGATTTCGTGCTCGTCTCCGCCGCCGCCGATGACGGGCCGGGCCTGTATCTGGTGACGAACCACGATCTGGCCTGGGAACCCGCGCCGACGACCGATCTCGACCGCGCGCAGGATCTGGTGCTCGAGTCGACACCGGCTCTGCGGGTGGGTGGTAGGCAGACGTTGACCGAGGTAGTGCGCTGTTCGCGGCTGGCGGTGGCCGCACTGCAGGTGGGCGTTGCCGACGGGGCGCTGCGCCTGGCCGCCGACTATGTCCGCGACCGCCGCCAGTTCGGCCGCTCCATCGGCTCGTTTCAATCCGTCCAGCACCAGCTGGCCGACTGCTGGACCGACGTCGACGCCATGCGCCTGACCCTGTGGCAGGCCCTCACCTGTGATACCGACGAAAACCACGCGGACAGAGCGGCATTGGTCGCCGCATGGTGGTGCGGGCAGGCCGGACTCGATGTCGTGCACCGCGTCCAGCATGTCCACGGCGGCATCGGAGTCGACACCGATTACCCCGTCCATCGCCACTTCCTCTGGGGCAAACAACTCGCCGCCACCTTCGGCGGACCCGAAGCCGTTCTGCAGGAACTCGGCGAACTCCTCGCAGGGAACGAACGATGAGCCCATCCATCACCGGTGCGGCGGCGATCGCCGGCATCGGGGCCACCGAATTCTCCAAGGCATCCGGGCGAAGTGAGCTGCAGCTGGCCTGCGAGGCGGTCACGGCCGCCATCGCCGACGCGGGACTGACCCCGGGCGATGTCGACGGCATGGTGACATTTACCGCCGAATCCTCGTCCGAGAATCACGTCGCACGCAATGTCGGTATCGGCGAACTGTCGTTCTTCTCCCGAGTCGGGCACGGCGGTGGCGCGGCCTGCGGCACCGTCGCCCATGCGGTCGCGGCGATCGTCGCCGGGCTGGCGGAGGTCGTCGTGTGCTGGCGTGCATTCAACGAACGCTCCGGCGAGCGTTACGGCCTGGGTCAGGCCGACAGACCCACGGACACCAGCGCCGACCGCGCAAGTTATTCGTGGATGACTCCCTACGGTCTGTCCACCCCAGCGCAGTGGGTGGCGATGTTCGTTCGCCGATACATGCACCAGTACGGCGCAACGAGCGAGGACTTCGGTCGCGTCGCGGTCATCGATCGCGCACACGCGGCAACGAACCCACAGGCATGGTTTCACGGTCGCCCGATCACGCTCGAGGAACACCAGAACTCCCGGTGGATCGCCGAACCTCTGCACTTGCTGGACTGCTGTCAGGAAACCGACGGCGCACAGGCCGTGGTTGTGGTGTCAGCAGAACGAGCACGTGACCTGCGGCATCCGCCGGCCTACGTGCTCGGTGCAGCCCAAGGTGCCGGCGAGGACCAGCTCATGATGACCTCCTACTATCGGCCCTCGATCTCCGGCATTCCCGAGATGGGAGTGGTCGGGCGGCAGCTGTGGAAACAAAGCGGGCTCAGGCCGCGCGACATGGGAGCGGTCATTCTCTACGACCACTTCACTCCCCTGGTGCTACCGCAACTCGAGGAACTCGGCTTCTGCGCCCGCGGCGAAGCACGCCATCTCCTCCTCGACGGCCACTTCGACCCCGGCGGCCCACAGCCTTTGAACACCCACGGCGGCCAGCTGGGCGAGGCATATCTGCATGGAATGAACGGCATCGCAGAGGCGGTACGCCTGGTCCGGGGAACGGCGGTGAACCAGCCGCCCGACCTCGCCAACGTCCTGGTCACCGCGGGCACGGGCGTGCCGACCAGCGGTCTCGTCCTCGGCAATATCTGCCCATGACCCATCGCATAACTCCGGAAATACACGGCGTCATCGAGAAATGAGAAAACAAGTATGCAAACACTGAAAGACAAAGTCGCAATCGTCACCGGTGCAGCCGGGGGAGTGGGTCGCGGTATCGCCCTCGCCCTCGCACATGCGGGAGCCCGGGTGGCAATACCCGATATCAAACCGGCCGACGATCTCGTCGCCGAGCTCGGCGACGACACCGCACTCGCCAAGATCTGCGACATCCGCGACAGTTCCCAGGTCAACGCGTTCGTCGACGAGGTTGTAACCAGGTTCGGGACCGTCGACATTCTCGTCAACAATGCCATGGCATCCGCACTGTTGCCGCTGACCGAAACCAGCGACAGGGATATCGAACTGGCGATGAGTACCGGCCCGATGGCCGCCCTGTATTTCATGCGCGCCTGCTATCCGCACCTTGTCGACGGAGGCAGAATCATCAACCTCCGATCCGGCTCGGAAGTGACCGCGATTCCCAACTTCGTCACCTACATCGCGGCCAAATCCGCGATCGCGGGGATCACTCGCGCCGCCGCGCGCGAGTGGGGCCGATCCGGCATCACCGTGAACGCCATCTGCCCGTTCGTCCTGTCCGACGCCGCTGCAGTCGAATTCGAAAAGCACCCGGGACAGCTCGACAACATCCTCGCCAACCTGTCGATCCCTCGCCTCGGCCATGCCGAGAACGACATCGGGCGAGCCGTGGTCTACCTGGCCGGACCGGATGCGAGCTACGTCACCGGAACCACCATCAGCGTGGACGGCGGCGCCGCCTTCATGGCGTAGCGGTCGCATCGCCTCGACCTCGCACCCGCTATTGCCAAGCGCCCCAAGGACACCCGATGGCCCCAGCCACCTCGATCGACGCCGGCCCTCCGCCGTCCCAGGTTCCCTCGGCTGCGGGGCGCCCGATCGCCGACCCCGATATGGGCTCCGACCGTGGGCGGGTTGATCGGATCCACTGTGGTGCTGACGATCGGATTCGGCACCTTCCTCGCCGTCGATCAAGCATTGGTCACCCGAGTACTCCCCGACGCCGACAGTGCCGCAAAGGATCTCGGCATCATCAATATCGCATCCACCCTGCCGAGTACCTTCGCGCCAATGGCGGCCGCGGCGATCGTCACAGCGTCCCACGGATACGGCACGCTGTACCCGGTTGTGGCATTGGTCGCCGGCCTCGGCGCTCTCGCTATCGTCCCAGTCGAAACCCGATGACCCCGGCACCAACACCTGCTGCCAACCGGAGATACAGCGCCGGCCGACATCATTCGACTGACCCCTGCACAGGGTCGAGCGCAGCGGGAACGGCGACACCGGTTCCGCATCGCCCGCGGGCGGCGCCTCAGGGATGAGCGGCCGACATCATCATCGGGAGCCGGAACGCCAGCAAGGGCCTTGATGCTTTGGGGACGAGCCAGCGCAATTTTCATCGACCACGCGAGTTCTCCATTCAGATCTCCGCGCGCCGCTACCTCGGCCGCAACAGACATGATGCGCACTGCGAGCCGGATCCATGAAGAGTGAAATCTCTTGCTGCGGAAGGATTTACAATACTGCGTAACGCAGCTCGTGCAGACCCGGCTTCTCCTCACTGCCAGCCACGGCATTCAGCGTGCGCGGCCCAATGCAGCCACTATCAGGAGATAGCCCAGGCCTCGATGGGGAGGTTCTCGACGCGGCGCAACTGGACAGTGAGCATGATCAAGTAGTCGAGGGAGTCAGCCGGCAGCTCGGTGGCCGTGCTCAATAGCTGAGGATGAGAGCGATGACCGCGACGGAGTTGGGACAGAGACGGTTCGGATACCGAGAAGCCACGACCGAGCTCGGCAACCAATCGATGATCGGTCGCTGAAAGATCTGAGCGGCTGTCAGCTCGAAAGGCGCGAAACACGCCTGGCGCTGGAAGGGGACGTCGACGCACTCGACTCGGCAGCGGGTTGCGTCGCAGTATTCGGCGGTGGCGCAGACGTCGTTGATTCGACCGCCCGGCACGCAGGCGGGTACCGGATGACCCAACTGCCGGGGCACACCAAACGCTCGAAGTCCCGCGTGGCGCAGCAACGGGCGGTGGTGTCGAGTTCGAACTACTCCTGCAGTTCGGAAGGTGGGCGAATCAAGGCTGGGGAAAAATCGCGGCGGTCACCTGTCGGGCAGCGTCGAGCACCAGCGGCGCGACTCGCTTCAGCTGTGCGTCGCTTTTACCGGTCAACGAGATTGCACCGATCGTGCTGTCGAGGGGGGTGCGGATAGCGACAGCGGTGCAAGCGATGTCATCGAAGCATTCTCCGCGGGCGAACGCGATGCCGTTTCGGTCGCGTATGGCGCCGAGTTGCTTGTGAAGCAGGTTGATATCGGTGATGGTGGTCGCAGTCGACCGGGTCATCGCGCCGGCGACGCGTCGGTCCACCTCTTCGGGTGTGAGCCGAGCCAGCATTGCTTTCCCCAGCGCCGTCGCGTGCGCGGGTGCTGATGCACCGACACGTGACGGCACGCTTGCGGCGAAGTGGCCACCCATCTTGTCGAGGAAACACACCTGCCCTTTGTCGAGGGTTGCCAGGTGCACTGTCATACCCGTGCGCAGCATCAATGCGTGCAGCAACGGTGCCGCTGCCGATCTGAGGGCGTTGGCGTCGTCGTTGCTGCCGACCTGCAGCGCCCGCGGTCCCAGGCTGTAGCCCAAGCTGGTGCGATCGAGCCACCGGACTCTGATCATCTGTTCGATGATCCGGTGGGCGGTGGAGCGGGGCAGCCGGGTAGCTCGGGCGACATCGTCGAGTGTCAGGCGGCTGGTGCGGTAGGGAAACGTGTCGAGGATCAGGCTCATCCGCTCGATCATCGAGGGCGGGAGCTGTGGACTCTGGGGGTGTGAAGCTGCGACGACTGAGGCAGTCACGGGACCTCCGGAAACGGAACTGAAATGAATTCTAGTGACGGGTCCACGTTAGCAGCGCCCTGACCTCACAGGAAGGAAAAAACTGAAATTCATTCTGCCGAGTGGTCGGCTGGGTACCTCTCCCGCATGCCTGAAATCGAAAGCGCCGCGACGCCGAGCAGTTCGAGGGTCGCCGCCCAGATCTGTGCGCCGGGCGACCCACTGCGGGGCATCGAGCCGCCTGCCTATCGAGCGCTCGGAAACGAGGTGCCCAGCGCGAAGCCAGCCGTCGTCGGGTAGCGAATCGAGGTGACCGACGAGCAGGTCATCACCACGATCGACGCAGGCACCTTCACGTCGGCTGCCGATGGCGGATCCATCGTCGTTTCCGACGATGCCGGGCAGGTCGTCGGCCAGGTGCCACTTGCCTTTGCCCTCAACGGAATCCGATACGACATCCGGCACAACATCTCCGCGGGCGGTCGAACTCTGGACCTCGCCCCTGATCTGGCGAGCGCGCAGCCGATCGCATCTCCGCTGGAGAATCAGCTCGCTGCCAACGACAGTCTGGGTCAGTTCGGCATGGCGCTGGCGCTGGGGCCGCTCGCAGGCGCGGCCGCCGGAGCCATCGTCGGTGCGGTACTTGCGGTGGCGACGTGCGCGGTTCTTGCGGTGGGCTGCCTGGTGACCGGATTGCCGATTATCGGGGTATTCGCGGGTGCTGGTGGACTCGCGGGCACGATCCTGGCCGGACTGGTCGGAGGCGGGTACAGCGGATGGAATTACCTCAATACCCTGACCGCCGCACCGGGACAGCGCAGTTACGCCAAGGACGGCGCGGGCACCGACGGCGCCGGAATCCCCGACTCCCCATTGCGATTCCCGCGGCTGCCCAGCGGTTCCTCTTCAGGCAGCAGTAAGTAGCGGACGTCAGCGGGCATCAGCTTCTTCCGCCCGGCTCGGCGCTGCGGCTCAGGGGCCGCTGCCGCCACGGCACAGCACGGCCTGTCTCGACTTTCTGGTAGACCACCGGAAAGTCGAGACAAACGGTATCGGGCACATCGGAAAATGCACTACCACATCGTGTGGCGGTGGCCGGGCGCAGGCTCGCCAGGTCCGGGGCGAGGGTCACCGTCCGTGCGTCGCTTCCTCATTCACGAATTCGGCGTCAGCCCGCGTTGAGATGCGCCCAAGCCTGCACGTCACCGCGATCGAGGGCCACCGCGAGCAGGTCGGGGAAGCGGTCCGGAGTGCAGGCGAAAGCGGGCACACCCAGCGCGGTCAGCGCCGCCGCATTGTCGCGGTCGTAGGCCGGCGCGCCCTCGTCCGAGAGCGCCAGCAGCACCACCACCTGCACCCCGGCCTCCTTCATGGCGCGAATGCGCCGCAGCATCTCCGCGCGGACGCCGCCCTCGTACAGGTCGGAGATCAGCACGAACAGCGTGTCCGCCGGCCGGGTGATGAGCGACTGCGAGTAGGCGATGGCGCGATTGATATCGGTGCCGCCGCCCAGCTGCGTGCCGAACAGCACCTCCACCGGATCCGCCAGCTTCTCGGTGAGATCCACGACGGCCGTGTCGAAGACCACCAGCGAGGTGCGCAGCGACCGCATGGACGCCAGCACCGCGCCGAACACCGAGGCGTACACCACGCTCGACGCCATCGATCCCGACTGATCGATGGCCAGCACCACATCCCGTTTGACCGCCTGCGCCTTGCGCCCGTACCCGACCAGCCGCTCGGGTACCACGGTCCGATGCTCGGGCAGATAGTTCGCCAGGTTCTTGCGAATGGTCCGGTCCCAGTCGATGTCTCGCAGCTTCGGCCGCGACACCCGCGCCGCCCGGTTCAGCGCCCCGCCCACGGCGGCCACGGTCGCTGCCGCGATCCGCCGCTCGATCTCCCGTACCACCTTCTCCACCACCGTGCGGGCGGTGGCCTTGGTGGTCTCCGGCATCACCCGGTTCAGGCTCAGCAGCGTCCCCACCAGATGCACATCCGGCTCGACCGCCTCCAAAAGCTCGGGCTCGAGCAGCAATTCGGTGAGGTCGAGCCGATCCACCGCGTCCCGCTGCATCACATCCACCACCGTCGACGGGAAGTACCGGCGGATATCGCCGAGCCACCGCGACACCTGCGGCGCGGAACCCCCGAGCCCGCCCGAGCGCCGCCCGCTCCCGCCCTGCCCGCCGGAATCGTAGAGCGCCCCCAGTGCCCGATCCATCGCCTGATCGTCGGCATTGCCCAGCCCGCCCCCGAGCCCGGCCTCACCGGCGCTGCCGAGCACCAGCCGCCACCGCCGCCCCTGTGTCTCGTCGATCTCGTTCATGACAATCCCCTCGAAAGTTCGGCAACGCCCCGGTTTCGATGTGCAGTCATCCCGCCACTCCGAGGATCTCGGCCGCCCCGCGCATGGCGAGCTCGCCGCGGCCGGTGTCGTAGTCGGTGCGGCGGGCGCCCGAAGCCGTTGGCGCGCCGTGCCGTACGGCCTGGCCGATGGCCTGCCGCTCGCCGGATTCGAACGCTCCGAAGGTCCGGCGCAGCAGCGGCAGGGTGGCGACGAATTGCGCCTCGTCGAGTCCGCACAGCCAATCGTCGATGAGCGACAACAGGTTTCGGTCGTGGACCAGGAGCAGTCCGCGCCCGCCCAGGAAGCCGTCGATCCAGGCAGCTTTGTCGGGAGCGGTGCGCCCGACCGACAGTGCCGCGGATAGTCGGCGTGCGGATTCCGCGCCGTCGATGCGCTCGGCATCGCAGAGCAGGCGGACCGCGCGCCCGACGATCCCGCCGTTGACGTCACCACGATCGGCGAGCGTCTCCAGCGTGGACAGCCAAGTCCCGGTGGCCCATTCGTCGTCACGCGCCGACAGCGCCAGATGGACCGCATCGATCTGAGCCCGCAGCGCGGCGGACGCGTCGGCATCCAGCCCGGTCACCGCGCCCGGCAGACCCGCGCAACTGCGAACCAGCAGACTGTCCGCCACCCGGGTCAGCGCCGCGCTGTCCGTGCCGCGCACATCGCCGTAGCGCACGATCCGCAGCAATCCGGGCAGCGCGGACATCAGATGGGTGACGTCGTGATCCAGTGCCGCAACCGATTCCAGCCGCACGATGAGCCCGTCGGTGGCCCCGCCGAGATCGGCCAGCAGCGCCTCCTCCAGCGCGGACGCCACCTTCCCGACCGTCGCGTCCGGATCCTGCGCCGTATCGAGGATTTTCGCCTCGGCCGCCGACCGCAGCGTGGTGCCCCAGCGCGACGCCTCGACGATCGAGATCGCCAGCTCCGGCCGCCATCGCAGCGTCCAGGTTTCCCGGAAGGTGCCGGTATTGCGCACCTGGCTGTCGGTCAGCCTGCCCCACCCGATGCCCAGCAGCCGGAGCCGGTGCAGCAGTCGCGATCTCGCCAGCCCGCCATCGGTGCGCAGATCCAGATCCACCGTCCGTTCCAGGGCCTGCTGCTTCAGCCGCAGCGTCCTGATCTGGGCCCGCAGATCCGCCTCCAGCGGCACCGTCGGCGTCCCGTCCGGGACTGTCCCCAGCGCCTCGCCCACCACCAGTTCGGTGCTGACCAGCCGCAACAGCGTCTCGTCGCCGTCGCACAGCACCGACCGGGTGGCCTCGGTGACCTCCGACAGTCCGGCCAGCGGCCGCCCCCGCAGGGTCGCGAGAGTGTCGGCCAGCCGGACGGATTCGATGATGTGCGCGCTGGACACCGGCAGATCGTGGGCCCGCAGCGTGCCCGCCACCTTGGTCAGCCACCGCGCGATGGGCTGCTCGGTCTCGGTGAAAAGGTGGTGGTACCAGCCCGGCGAGGTGATGCCCGCGCCGTAGCCGGACGAGCTCGCCAGCCGCGAATGCGTCCACGGCACCCAGGTCAGCGTGGCCTTGCTCTTCGGTATGCCCTTGAGGATCCGGGCATCGGCCGCGGCCGGTCCCAGCTTGCCCTCCAGTGCCGGTGCGTGCCACGCGCCGCACACCACGGCGAGCCGCCGTGCGCCGTCCTTCAAGGCCTTTCGCATGATCTGCCGCATGTGCGCCTCACGCCGCAACGTGTGCGCGTCCACCGTGATCCGCACCGATTCGATGGAGACCGGTCCATCCTCCGGGAACGGTTCGCCCTCCTCTGCTGTCCCGGACTCCTCGAACGGGACAACGGAATTGGATTCCCGGCCGGCGGTCGCACCGTCCAGATGCTCGGCGTGCTCCCGCAAGGCGCCCATGGCCTCGTTGACGGCAGCGAAGATATCGGCATCCGAGGCGGATTCGACGATGGCGTCCCACCAGCGTTCGGCGTCGTCGTACCCGGCGGCGGCCGCCAGGATGGCCAGCGGATCGGTCCGGTCGCCGGGCTCGTCCGCCACCGCGAGCGCGACACTCGCGGGCAGATCGCAGAAGCCCACGGCCACACCGTTGTCCACCGCGTACCGCAGTGCCACCCACTCGGGCGAGAAGGTCGCGAAGGGCCAGAACGCGGCCTTGGCCGGGCTGTCGGGCTGATAGGCGAGCAGCGCCACCGGCGGCGACATCCCCTCGGCCGCAAGGTAACCGATGAGCGGATCGGCGTCGGAAGGCCCCTCGATAAGAATGGCGTCCGGCCGGAACCGAGCCAGCGCCAACGCGAGCGAGCGCGCCGAACCCGGCCCGTGGTGGCGGATGCCGAACACCCGCGTCTCGGTCGACACTCCGGCCTCGGTCGACACCGCGACGGCAGTGGTCATTCGTGGACCTCGCGGCAGGCCCGGTAGAAGTCGGCCCAGTCGGGGCGCTGTCGCACCACGGCCTCCAGGTATTCCGTCCACACCACCTGGTCGGCGACCGGATCCTTGACCACCGCGCCCAGCACCGCGCCCGCGATGTCGGCGGGCCGCAGCACGCCGTCGCCGAAGTGCGCGGCCAGCGCCATGCCATTGGTGATCACCGAGATCGCCTCGGCCGTCGACAGCGTGCCCGTCGGCGACTTGAGTTTGGTGCGCCCGTCCTCGGTCATGCCCGAGCGCAGTTCGCGGAAGACCCGCACCACGCGCCGGATCTCCTCGGCCGCCGCCGGGACGGCGGGCAATTCCAGTGCGGCGCCGAGCTGTTCGACGCGGCGGGTGACGATGGAGACCTCCTTGTCCTCGCCGGCCGGCAGCGGCAGCACCACGGTATTGAACCGGCGGCGCAGCGCGGAGGAGAGCTCGTTGACGCCGCGGTCGCGGTCATTGGCGGTGGCGATCACATTGAAGCCTTTGGCCGCCTGCACCTCCAAGCCCAGTTCCGGCACCGGCAGCGTCTTCTCCGACAGCACCGTGATCAGCGCGTCCTGTACATCCGAGGGGATGCGGGTGAGCTCCTCGAGCCGAGCGATGGAGCCGGCGCGCATGGCGGTCATGATGGGCGAGGGCACCAGTGCGGCCTCGCTCGGACCCTCGGCCAGCAGCCGGGCGTAGTTCCAGCCGTAGCGGATGGCCTCCTCGGCGGTGCCGGAGGTGCCCTGCACCAGCAGTGTGGAATGCCCGGCGATGGCGGCCGAAAGGTGTTCCGACACCCACGTTTTCGCAGTGCCGGGCACGCCGATCAACAGCAGGGCGCGATCGGTGGCGAGGGTGGCGACCGCGACCTCCATGAGCCGGCGCGGGCCCACGTACTTGGGGGTGATCACGGTGCCGTCGGCCAGCGTGCCGCCCAGCAGGTAGGTGACCACCGCCCACGGCGACAGCTTCCAGGAGGGCGGACGCGGGCGATCGTCGATGGCGGCCAGGGCCTTCAGTTCGTCCGCGAAGGCCTGTTCGGCGTGCGGGCGCAGCAGGGCGTCCTGTTCCTGAGTCATGGTCACTGCAGCTCCTCGAGCATCGTCTTGCGGTCGATGAGGTCATGGGCGAGCTGGTCGAAGGCCTGCTCCCAGTACGGATCCGCGCACCGGCGGGCGATACCGGACACCATGCCCGCCACCGCCACCGGGAAGTGAGCGGACGCCGCGCGGAACAGCGTCCGATAGGAGCCTGGCACCAGGCTGGGCGCACCCGGCCGGTCGGCACACAGCTGGGCGCGCTCGGTGAGCAGCCGCAGCACGTGCTCGGCCATCGGGCCGGGCCACGGATGCGGCATGGCGCGCAACATGGATTCGATCTCGGCCAGCCAGCTGGAATCCAGGCCACGCAGGTAGCGCACCTGATCGGCCTCCGGCTGGAGCGCGAACAGCTCGCGCAGCTTGTCGGTGTCGGCGTCGCGGGCGTCCGCGCCGGAGACTGCCCCGAACAGCGCCCGGGCCCACTCCGGATTCCGTTGTGCCAGCGCGGCATCCGACCAGCCCGCGATCATGGGGCCGCGCATGCCCTCGGCCATGGGCACCCGCACCGCCTCCGCGGCCGGGCCGAGCAGCCGCTCCCAGTGCCGCAGCGGCGTGGCGGCCACCACCCGGTGCAGCCATTCGGTGGACAGATCGGGGGCGCCGTCGGCGCGATAGGCGGTGTAGCCGAAGGAGTCTCCGACACCGTCGCGCCGGGCCGCCTCGTCGAGGACGCCCGGACCGGTGGTGACCAGCTGCGGCCGCACCGGACGGGAACCGAAACTCAGCCAGGCCGCGGCCCGGCCGGCCATCCGCCGCGCGAAGGCCGAATCCGGCAGCCGCCCCAGCAGATCCGCGGCCAGCCGGCGCACCTCAGCGCGCCGGTCGTCGAGGGCGGTCTCCAGCAGCGCCTCGTCATCGAGTGAGAGGCCGTCCGCCAGCACCGCCAGCAGTTCGGCCTTGCCCGGCCCGGACTCGGTGCCCCAGGACGCCGCCAGCGCCGCCCGAGCGGCCGCCGCATCCCGCTGTCGCAGCTGCGACAGCCAGCTGCGCCGCTCCGCGGCCCGGCCGTGCGACCACACGCTCTCGTCCTCGGCGGCGGCCCGCACCAGCGACTTCCAGCCGGGATGCTGCGCGGCCAGCCAGCGACCCCGCGCACCCGCCAGCCGCAGCAGCGGTTCCCGATGCGACGCCAGCGCCTTGGCCCGATCCAGCAGGCCGCTGACCATTCCGTCCGGAGCGCGGAAGTCTCGCGGCCCGGCCAGCGCGAACCACTCGTCGAGGAACGGCGAATTGTCGGCCAGCAGGTGGGTCAGCCGCGCACCCGCCGCGACCGGCAGCAACCGCCGTTCGTCATCGGCCGCGGCCGCGCTGCGCTCCGCCGAGGTGGCCGAGACACCGCCGCGTGCGAAACAGTCCTGCAGCGCAATCGATTCCAGCAGGACCGCGGCCCGATCCCCGGTCAACGCGGTCGTCGCGGCGGCAACCGGCGACGCCAATCCCGACAGGTCGGCCTGACGTCGCGCCGTGCCGACGAGCGCCGCCGAAACCAGCTCGGCACTCGCGGTATCCTCGACGCCACCTCGGATCGGCATCGGATTTCCCTGTGCCACACCGACATCCACCATGGTCCCGGCGGCGAGTGCCGCAACCGGCACCAACCCGTCCACCGTCCACTCGCCGATCACCGTGACCGGATGCCCACCGGAGAGCCCGAGCAGTCGCCACGGCTCACCTTCGGCGGTCGACACCGGCAGTGCGTCGCCACCGGATTCCGCTATGTACCAGCCCTTTTCACCACGAACGGGCACGACCTCGGCCAGCAGCACCGGCCACGACCGCAGAAACGGATCGGCCCCCAACGCCCGCGCCTGCTCGGCGAGAGCGGCGGCAATGGTGCCGTTCCGGTCCGGGGAACCGGCCATGTGCAGCGGGATGGTGGTGAAGGGTTCGGGGATGTCTTCGTGGCGGTCGCCCCAGAGGGCGCGCAGGGGTGCGGCGCTCGGGTAGAAGTAGAGGTTCGCGTCCACCTGGAAGCCGGGGGCCGGGGTGTCGTTCGGGAAGGCGGGGCTGCCGTAGTGGTGGTCGACGAGCAGGGCCCAGCGACCGGATGCGCGGCCGCGCAACCAGACTCGGCGGGTGTAGAGGCCGTCTTCGGTGGTGATCCGGATGCCCAGGACCAGCCAGCGGTCACGAACCGCCGGTTCGGCGCGGACCGTGTCGGCCGGCGTGGGATACCCGATGTGGGTGCGCACGCTGGCGCGCAGGCCGGGGGAAAGGGCGTCGAGACGGGCGTGCGCGGCGGTCAGCAAGTGCAGGCGGGCGTATTCGCGCAGCAGCAGCCGAGGCCATTCGGAATGGGTGGTGGCGAGCGGCAACTGGCGCAGGGTCGCGGCGATGCCGGGAGCCTGCGCGTCGACCATGCGGGCCGCCACCGTCTCGAAGGCCCGGATCGACCGATCCGACTGCGCGAGGCCGGTGCGCACCTGGTCGGTGAGCCAGATGTCCAGATCGGCCAGACCCGCGGTAACCCGGACGCGGCGCTGATCGGCGGCAGCCCCGGCGCCGCGGGCGGGCTTGGCCTCGGGCGCGGCCTGCTTCTCAGCGCGGGCGGCCCGGCCGGCCAGCCAGTCGGCGGCGAAATCGGCCGCGGTGTCCGCGGCGGGCACGTCACCCGCACTCCACGACAACAAAAGGGACAGTGCGTGTTTGCACGGAAACTTGCGACTCGGGCAGGTGCATTTGTACGCGGGCCCCGACAAATCCACGATGGTCTGATACGGTCGGCTGCCGCTGCCCTGGCACAGTCCCCACAGCGCGGTGTCGTGAATGCCGGTGCCGCTCCATTTGCCACGCAACGTGCGCGCGGCGGTCAGCGCTGCGGCGTCCGGTGCGAGCGATCCGACGTAATCGGCGGTCCAAGCGGTGGTCATCCATCCCCCCTTCCTCGGTTGAGCAAAGTTGTATCCGAGGGCACCGACAGATCCGGGCCATGATCGGGCCCGCTCCAACAACCACGAGCGGGCCCGCTCCAACGGCCGCGCGGGGCCGGCCCGGTAAGGTCGCGGACATGCCCCGCGTCGCGATCGAATACTGCACGCAGTGCCGCTGGCTGCTCCGCGCGAGCTGGATGGCTCAGGAGTTGCTCACCACCTTCGCCACCGACCTGTCCGAGGTTGCCCTCATTCCCGGCGAGGGCGGCGTCTTCCGCATCACCGTCGACGGTGACCAGATCTGGGAACGCAAGGCCGACGGCGGTTTTCCCGATATCGCCATCCTCAAGCAGCGTGTCCGCGACCGGGTGGCGCCCGGCCGCTCGCTCGGCCACGCGGACAAGAAGGACACCGAACCGGCGAGCTAGCGGCTCGAGCGGGGCGCCATCGCGAGCTCCCCACGGCGGGCAGCCCGCCGCCACCGCTGTCCGGAGTCGATGGCACGCCTGATCTTGCGCACACTGGGTACCTGCGTGAGCAAGTGCAGCTGATACCGCCACGGCATTTGCCGCCCGTGCCGGACCGACATCGCATAGGCGAACTGCACGGCGCCGCGATCGAGATACCGGTCGGCGTGTTCGAACCAGACCATGCTGGTACGGGCGGCGGCCTGTATCGGGCGCAGTGCAGCGCGCCGCTGCGCATCGTAATTCTTCAGTGCGTCGGCGACCTCGGCATGCTCGTACAGGTTCTGTGCGAGCACGACAGCGTCGACGATTGCCAACCGGGTGCCCGAGCCGATGGTGAAGTGCGTCGTGTGCGCCGCATCGCCGAGCAGCACCACGTTGTCGTGATACCAGGTCTTGTTGGTCACCTCGGGAAATCGGCTCCACCTTGCGAATTCGCCTCGTGTCTTGCTGATCAACGAGTGACCGTCGAGAGGGCGGCCGAATATGTTCTCCAGAACCCGCACGTTCTCCAGATTGTCCAGGGAATCGAATCCCAGTCCATGCCAAGTCCGCGGTTGGCATTCGACGATGCAGGTGCTGATTCTCCCCGCAATCGACGGGTAGGCGTGAAACCAGATCCAACCGGCCGAGGTGTGTTCGAAGGCGAAGGTGAATCGGGTGAAGACCTTGTCCGTGCCGAGCCAGATATATCGATTCTCGCCGAGTGTGACCGACGTGCCGAAACGATGATCACCCAGCTGTCGTATCCGGCTGTTCGCGCCGTCGGAGGCGACGATGAGATCGAAATCGTCGAAGCCGGACAGATCATCCACGTTTCGCCCGTGCTGGACATCGACGCCCAGGTCCCTCGCCCGTCGCGAAAGCACGTCGAGCAAGGCCGCGCGCCCCATGCTGAACCCGTAGCCCCCGAAATGCGCGGTCTCGTTGTCGCACACATGGATTGCCTGTTCACGCCATACGACCGACCCGGCACGCACCGCCTGGGCGCTGTCGGGGTCATTCCGATACAGAATGTCGAGCAGGTCGTCCCAATACACGACGCCCCAGCCATAGGTGGACCCGGGAGGATCGCGGTCGATCACCGTGATGTCATGGGCCGGGTCGCGGCGCTTCATCGAAATAGCGAAGTACAACCCGGCCGGCCCGCCACCGACACACACGATCTTCATCTCGTCACCGGCTCCAGCCGAGTTGGTCGAACCTGGCTTCACATGGGTGGTACTCGATGCGACCGAGCCCGGCACGCTGTGCGTGTCCGGGCTCGATCACCAGCGCTAGAAGCTGCCCCAGCCACCGGGTAGCCACCAGCCGGGATTCCATCCCCAGCCGTTGCCGCCACCCCAACCCCAGCCACCGCCACCCCAACCCCAGCCGCCGCCACCCCAACCCCAGCCGCCACCGCCCCAGCCGTGGCCGCCGCCCCAGCCGTGGCCGCCACCCCAGCCGGGGCCGTTTCCCCAGCCGTGGCCGCCGCCCCAGCCATGGCCGCCGCCCCAACCAGGGCTGTCGACTTGCTGGGTTACAGACGTTGGCGTGGTTGCTTGCGCGGTAGGCGCTTTTGCCGCGGCTGCGGCGACCGGAATCGCGGCGAGTGCGGCTATACCGGCGGCAGCCGCCAGCCGGGTGAACCTTGTGCGTGAACTCTTTCTCTCGGTCATGATAGGGCTCCAGAAATGCTGTCCCGACCTGCTGGAAGTCTACGCGGTTTCGCCGAACTCCAGAAGACATAGCATTGGCCCATATATAATGCCCGCCGCGTCCCGCCAGCCGCCGGCTCAGCTACAGCAGCCGCCCCCACAGCAGCCGCCACCGCTCGACGGGGCCGGCGCGGGTGCGGGTGCGGTGCCGCCGCGAGTCACGGTCCCGAAGGTGGTCAGGAGTTTGACGGTGTCGTCATGGCCCTCCGGGCAGGTCGCAGGGGCGGACGCCTCGGCCATGGGACGGGTCAGCTCGAAGGTGTCGCCGCAGCTGCGGCATCGATACGCATAGCTCGGCACCCGCCCAGCGTAAACGACGCCCGGGCGTACCGGCGGCGCGCTGACGTCGATCCCGCGGTGCACCCGGGACCACCCAGTACCCTCGATTTACGGAGTACGAGGAGGTGTGGTGTGAGCACTCGATTCTTCGACAGGCTGTCGGAACGTGATGGCGCGCCGGTTGCGCGGACCGCGAACGGCGAGGTGTCCGGTGTGCTGGACGGTGCGGTGGCGCTGTGGCGCGGCATTCCCTACGGCGCCAGCACGGCCGGGCCCAATCGCTTCCGATTGCCCCAGCCCCCGCAATCCTGGACCGGCGTCCGCGAATGCGTGCGTGTCGGTGACGTCGCACCGCAGACCCCGGGCTTCGTGCCCGTCGACGCCAACCTGCGCATGGGCGAGAACTGTCTCTGGCTCAATCTCTGGGCCCCGGTCGCCGACGCGGACGAACTCCGCCCGGTCCTGGTGTGGCTGCACGGCGGGGCCTTCTGCTTGGGCACCGCCGCCCAGGCCATCTACGACGGGCGGCGGCTGGCCGAGACCGGTGACGTGATCGTGGTCGCGGTCAACTACCGGCTCGGCGCACTGGGTTTCCTCGACCTGTCCTCGCTCGGCGAGGAATTCGTCCCGAATCTGGGCCTGCACGACCAGATCGCCGCCCTGCAGTGGGTGCGCGACAATGCCGCGGCCTTCGGCGGCGATCCGGGCAATGTCACCATCTTCGGCGAATCCTCCGGCGCGGGCTGTGTCACCGCGCTGCTCACCTCACCGCTGTCGGCGGGCCTGTTCCATCGCGCCATCGCCCAATCCCCGCCCGCCACCACGGTTTTCGGGCCCGAACGCGCCGCCGTGGTGGCCAAGCGCTATCTGGAACTGCTGGAGCTGACCCCCGACCATTCGGCCGAGCTGCTCACCATGCCCATCGAACGCATCGTGACCGCGGCCGGCGCCCTGCTAGACGAGGTGCCGCTGCGCGAACCCGGCCGGCTGGCCGCCGCGCCCGTGGTGGACGGCAACCTGCTGCCCGCGTACCCGAGCGAGCGCTTCCAGCAGGGCCGTTCGCACCGGGTGCCGCTGATCATCGGCACCAACAAGGACGAGGCCTCGCTGTTCCGGCTGTTCCGCTCGCCCATCATGCCGGTCACCCCGGACGCGGTGAACGCCATGCTGCGCGGGGTGGCCGCCGAACACCCCGGCCTGTCACCGGAGCGGCTGGCCGAGATCGCCTCCGCCTATGAATCCAGCACCCCGCGCGGCGCGCTCACCATGTCCACCGACGCCGCCTTCCGCATGCCCTCGCACTGGGTGGCCGACGCGCATTCGGCGCACTCGCCGACCTGGATGTACCGCTTCGACCACGCCACCCCGATGCTCAAGGCCGCCCGGGTCGGCGCCGGCCACGCCACCGAATTGCCCTATGTCTTCGGCAATTTCGGCTCCTTCGACTACGACCCCACCTTCTGGCTGGGCGGACGCAAAGCGGCACAGGAGGTTTCGGGCCGCATGATGCGCCGCTGGCTGGCCTTCGCCGAATACGGCGTGCCCGCCGCCATCGACGGCTCCAAGCACTGGCCGCCCTACAGCGCCGCGACCCGCACCACCCTGGTCATCGACAATATGGACCGGGTCATCGACGACCCCGACCGCGATCGCAATACCGTGTGGGGCGACGACGTGGTCGGGTTCTACTGAGCCACAACGGATCACACGGTGGGCACAATCGATCACACGGTGGCGGTGGCGCGCCGGCCCAGCCGGGCGGGCATGTGCGCGTAGCCGTGCAGGGTGTAGAGCCGGCGGCGTTCGGGCGTGCTCGCCAGGGTGAGATCGGGGAAGTTGTCGAACAGCGCGCGTAGCGCGTACGCGCCCTCCATCCGGGCCAGGCTCGCGCCCAGACAGGTGTGGATGCCGCTGGAGAACGTCAGGTGTTCGCGGGCATCGGCGCGGGTGATGTCGAAGCGGTTGGGGTCCTCGAACTTCTCCGGATCCCGGTTCGCGCCCGCCAGCGACATCACGAGCACCGTGCCCGCCGCGAGCCGGAAATCACCGACCTCGGCGTCGCACAGGGCGATTCGCGCGGTCATGGTGACCGGCGGGTCGAAGCGCAGGATCTCGTCCACGGCCTGCGGCCACAGGTCCGGGTCCGCGCGCAGCATGGCCAATTGCTCGGGATGCGAGAGCAATTGGACGATGCCGTTGCCGATCAGGTTGACGGTGGTCTCGAACCCCGCGCCCATCAGCAGGCTCGCCGTCGCCTTGAGCTCGCGCTCATTCAGTTCCCCGGCCGTCACCAGGCTGGAGAGGATGTCCTCGCCGGGCGCGCGTCGCAGCTCGGCCAGGTGTTCGTTCAGATAGCTGTCCATGACACCCATGGCCGTGTAGGCATCGCGCCACGACCGCCAGGAGATGCCGATGTCCAGTAGCGGGCTGGCCGCGTCACCCCAGCTGAGGAACTCGTCGCGGGAGGCCTGCGGGAAGCCCAGCATCTCGGTGATGATGGCGATCGGTACCTGCTGGGCGAAATCCGCGATGAGGTCGGCGGAGCCGTTCGGCGGCAGCGCGTCCAGCAGCTCGGCGGTCACCGACTCCACCCGGTCGCGCAGCCGGCCGACGGCGCGCGGGGTGAAGGCCGCCGACACCGACTTGCGGATGCGGGTGTGATCCGGCGGATCGATCATCAGCATCGACGGCGGTTCGACCGGATTGGGCGGGGTCTGCGCCCGCTTCAGCCGATCGCGCAGCCACGCCGGCATATCCACGCCATCGGGCCCGAATGCGCCGAAGCGATTGTCACGCAGGATGGCCCGGGTCAGCTCGTAGTCGGCGCTGGCCCAGGTGTACGGGTTGTGCACCAGGCGGCCGCGGCGGCGAATCTCCTCGATCTGCGGATACGGGTCGTGCAGCGCGTCCGAGGTGGTGATCAGTTTCGCGAACGGGTTGTCCTGCCGCGCCTGCAGTCGCAGTGCCCACCGCGGGGCGCCGTGCTCGACCAGCCACCGGGTCCAATATCGCGGACTCATCATCGCGGGACTCCCTCGTCGTCGGATGATTCCACCGTACGGAAACCGCCGCGGACGAGAAACATCCCGAGGAGGGAAAAGGCCCTCCTACTGCGGTAGGAGGGCCTTTTCTCGGAAAGGCGTGCTCAGCGGCGCTGGGCGGTCACCCGCTCCGACGTCAGGCGGCGTTCCTGCGCGGCCGGGTCGGGATTGGCGACCTGGACCAGCGAGGCGCCCGCGGCCAGCACCGCCACGAACCCGTCGACGAGTTCGGCCGGGGTGTCCCAGGACGCGGTCGACAGCACCCGGTCCTCGGCGGTGAAGCCCTGGCGGGCAGCGGATTTGCGGGCCTCGTCGAGGACGGCGGAGACCGAGGTGCCGTCGAGCGCGCAGCCGATGCCGCGCGGATGGAACTGGTCGCCGTGCACGCGCACCGCGGTGGCGTAGTCGGTGACGCCGATCGGCAGATCGCGCACCGGCATGCCCATCGGATCCAGGGAGAGGGCGGCGACCTCCGCGATCCCGTCGGCCTCGTCGATGCGGTCGGCGGTGACCAGCGCCAGCTCGGCGTCGGGATCGGCGTGCAGCACCACCTCCACACCCGCCCACCAGCAGCCCAGCAGCACGGCCGCGGTCTGCCAGTGCGCCGGGAGCAGCACCGCGACCCGGGCGCCGGAGGACAGCCCGAATTCGTCGCGAATCATATTGGCGGTCTTGGCCGCCCAGTTGGCCAGCGTCAGCGCGGACAGCTCGATCCGCGCGCCGGTGGCGTCGTCGTAGTAGGTGATGCGCGGGCCCGCGGGGTCGCGGGCCAGGATGGGGTCGAGTACCGCTTCGGTGAGGGTCTCGTTCAGTTCACGCATTTCGGTCCGTTCGTACCGGCGTCGATGGGTGGGGCGGGCGGCACCGGCGTCGCGGTCGTACTGCTTCCGGAGAAGTCGAAGGAGGCGCTGCCGGTCGCCGAACCCGGACCAGCGTAGTCAGTCGCCAGCACCACGCGAACCGCCCCCTCGGGCAATCCCGACTCCGCCATCACCGGCAGCCCGCCCAGCGCCTGCGCCACCGCCCGCGCCTTGGCGTCGCCGCCCGAGGCCGCGAGTACCCGGCTGCTCTGGATCGGGCCGCCGATCCAGTTGTCCACCGTCCCGGTGCGGAAACCCTTGGCCGCCAATGCCTGCGCCGCCTGCGCGGCCAGGCCGGCGGTGCCCGAGGCGTTGTAGACGTCAACGGTCACCGTGAACGGGTCCACCCCGCCCTCGTTCGGGGCGTCGTCGCCGACAGCCCTGGCCACGTACTTGCGCACCGCCGCCGGATCCACCCGGACCACGGATTCGCCGTTCTCGGTCCAGCCGTTGAGGTCCTTGACCGGGATGGTCTCGAACTTCACCTGGCCGCCGGACAGGTCCTGCAGCTCGTGCAGGAAGCCGAGCACATCCCAGCCGTCGTCGAGCACGACGGTGCGGCCGACGGCATCGCTGAGATCCTCGAGCCGGCTGGGACTGGTGAGCGTCTTGGCGCTGAGCACCTGGTGCACGAGCTGCGCCATGTACACCTGCTGGCGCACGATCCGGTCCACGTCGCCACGTGGCAGCTGGTGGCGCTGGCGCACGAAGCTCAAAGCGTGTGCGCCATCGAGCTTCTGCTCCCCGGCGGGGAAGTCCGCGCCCGAAAGCGGTTCGTCCACCGGATTGTTCAGGCACACCTCGACGCCGCCGACGGCATCGGTGAGCAGCACGAACCCCAGCAGCCCGACCTCGGCGTAGTGGTCGACGGTGATGCCGGTGAGGTTGGCCACCGTCTTGACCAGCGCCTGCCGCCCGGCCTCCGTCGACTGCCGATCGGCCTCGGCCGGATCGGTGCCCTTGTCGATCAGCTTCTGCTCCGTGGTCGCCTTGGTGATGCCGTAGGCGGAGTTGATCTTTCCCATGCCCACCCCGGGGATGTCGACGTAGGAGTCGCGGGGGATGGAGATGGCGGTCGCGGAGCTGCCGTCGTTGGGCACCCGGATGAGCACGATGGTGTCGGTGTTGAGCCCGCCCTCGCCGTCGTCGCCGGCGTGCAGCATGGCCAATTCAGCGGCGGTGAGCGAGTTTCCGTGGGCGTCGGTGCGGGAGTCGATGCCGACCATCAGGATGTCGGTCGCGCCGTCGGCCTTGTCGCCGCCGAGCCCCAGATTGCCGATCCGCTCGATGCTCGCCACCAGCTGATCCACGCTGTGCCAGCCCAATCCGGTCACCGTCAGCACCAGCGCCGAGAGCACGGCGGCCAGCACGCGGCCCGGACCGCCGCCCCATAGCTCGCGCGATCCCGTACCGGAGCGCGGCGATAACGGCGCGGATGCCCAGGTGCGGTCCGGCAACCCGATCTCCCTTTCGCGTCTTCGGCCGAGCGGACCCCGATGAGCGAGGTCGCGTCGATGGGAAGCCCCCGTCAGTCAGGCTAGTGGCGGTAGCGGCGATGTTGCCGTATCGCCGGCTCCGTGAGTCGTGCGGGGTCCGTGCCAGACTGACAGCCGTGACCGCCCATGACGTGAGCCCGACCACCGGCCGACCGCGCCCGGATTTCGCGCGACTGCTGGTGACGGGGGCGCGCGGTCAGCTCGGGCGCGCAGTGATGAGGCTCGCACCCGGCGCGCGTGGCGTGGCCCACACCGATCTCGACATCACCGACGCCGATGCCGCGCGCAAGCTGGTGAGTCCCGGTGACGTGCTGATCAACTGCGCCGCCTACACCGCCGTCGACCGGGCCGAGACCGACGTGGACGCCGCCTTCGCGGTGAATGCCACCGGGCCGGGCGTGCTGGCCCGGGTGTGCGCCGAGAACGGCGCGCGGCTGATCCACGTCTCCACCGACTACGTCTTCCCCGGCACCGGCACGCACCCGTACGAACCGGACGATCCCACCGGGCCGGCCACCGTCTACGGACGGTCGAAACTGGCTGGGGAGCAAGCGGTTCTGGAGTTCGCGCCCGAGGCGGACATCGTGCGCACCGCGTGGGTCTACACCGGCGCGGGTGCCGACTTCGTGGCCACCATGCGACGGCTGGAAAGTGAGCGCGACACCATCACCGTGGTGCGCGACCAGATCGGGTCGCCCACCTACGCGCGTGATCTCGCGGCCGGCCTGCTGGAACTGGCGAGCCGGCCCGGCAATCCCACTACACCCCGAATCCTGCACGCCACCAATGCCGGACAGGCCAGTTGGTTCGAGCTCGCCCGGGCCGTCTTCGCCGGCCTCGGCGCGGACCCGGAACGTGTACTGCCCTGCGGCACCGAGGATTTCCCGAGACCCGCTCCGCGCCCGGCATATTCGGTCCTTTCGGGCAATTCGTGGGCCGCCGCGGGCCTGGCGCCGCTGCGTCACTGGAAGCAGGCACTGAACGACGCACTGACCGCCATCTCCGACTATCCTGGGCCCCCGTGAGCCCCTCGGATTCTGTCGGACAACCCCCCGCCGCGGAGAAAAAACCGCAGCTGGCCGTCGTCACGGTGACCTACTCGCCCGGCGAGCACCTGGAACACTTCATCAGCACGCTGGCCACCGCCACCGGTGAGAAGCCGCACGTCATCCTGGCCGACAACGGCTCGGTGGACGGCACCCCGGAAATGGCCGCCGAGGCCAACGCCCACGTGCGCCTGCTGCGCACCGGCGGCAATATCGGCTACGGCGGCGCCATCAACCGCGCGGTCGCCGAGATCGACCCGGACATCGAATTCATCGTCATCGCCAACCCGGACGTACGCTGGGGCACCGACTCCATCGACGAGCTGCTGGCCGCGGCCCGCCGCTGGCCGCGCGCCGGGGCCCTGGGCCCGATGGTGCTCGAGCCGGACGGCAGCACCTACCCGTCCGCGCGCTCGGTGCCCGGCATCGCCGACGGCGCCGGCCACGCCATCCTGGGCAGCATCTGGCCCAAGAACCCGTGGACCCTGCGCTATCGCCAGGACAACGAGGAGATCTCCGAGCGTTCGGTCGGCTGGCTGTCGGGCTCGTGCCTGCTGGTGCGCCGGGCCGCCTTCGACTCCATCGACGGTTTCGACTCCCGCTACTTCATGTACATGGAGGACGTCGACTTCGGTGATCGGATGGGCAAGGCCGGCTGGCACAATGTCTTCGTGCCGTCCGCGGAGGTCACGCACGCCAAGGGGCATGCCGCGGGTCGTCATCCGGAGACCATGCTGCCCGCGCACCACGCCAGCGCCTATCGTTTCCAGGCCGACCGGCATCCGCACTGGTGGCAGGCTCCGCTGCGCATCGCGCTGAAGGCTGGACTTGCGATCCGATGCCGGCTTGCGGTTCGATCCGCACTGCGCGAACGTGATCGAAACGAGAGTGTTTAACATCGCGGGCGCGCATTCCTGACAACCTGACAACAGGGGAGAAGATGGCGAACAGCGGTAGTACCGCCGGGTCGACGGACGCGGTGATCCTGGTCGGAGGCCAGGGCACCCGCCTGCGTCCGCTGACCTTGTCCGCCCCCAAGCCGATGCTGCCCACGGCCGGACTGCCGTTCCTGCAGCATCTGCTGGCCCGCATCGCCGATGCCGGCATCACCCACGTGGTGCTCGGCACCTCCTACAAGGCGGAGGTGTTCGAGGAGCACTTCGGTGACGGCTCCGACCTCGGCCTCGAGCTCGAATACGTCACCGAGACCGAACCGCTGGGCACCGGCGGCGGCATCCGCAATGTGCTGCCCAAGCTGCGCGCCGACACCGTCCTGGTGTTCAACGGCGACGTGCTCGGCGGCACCGACCTCGGCAGCGTTCTCGAGACCCACCACACCTCCGGCGCGGATGTCACCTTGCACCTGGTGCGGGTGAGCGACCCCCGCGCCTTCGGCTGCGTCCCCACCGACGAGAACGGCCGGGTCACCGCGTTCCTGGAGAAGACCCAGGATCCGCCGACCGATCAGATCAACGCGGGCTGCTACGTCTTCCGCCGCGAGTACATCGAGAAGATCCCCGCCGGCCGTCCGGTCTCGGTCGAGCGGGAGACCTTCCCGTCCCTGCTCGCCGAGGGCGCGCACATCCAGGGTCACGTGGACATCTCCTACTGGCGTGACATGGGCACCCCCGAGGACTTCGTCCGCGGCTCGGCCGACCTGGTCCGCGGCATCGCCCCGTCCCCGGCCCTGCCGGGCCAGCGCGGCGAATCCCTGGTCCACCCTGGCGCGGGTATCGCCCCCGGCGCCCTCCTCATCGGCGGCACCGTCGTCGGCCGCGGCGCCGAGGTCGGCGCGGGCGCCCGCCTCGACGGCGCGATCCTCTTCGACGGCGCGCGCGTGGAAGCCGGTGCCACCGTGGAGCGTTCGATCATCGGCTTCGGCGCCCGCATCGGCCCGCGCGCCCTGGTCCGCGACGCCGTCATCGGCGACGGCGCCAACGTCGGCGCCCGCTGCGAACTCCTCCGCGGCGCCCGCATCTGGCCCGGCGTCGACATCCCCGACGGCGGCATCCGCTTCTCCACCGACGTCTGACCCCGCGAACCCTCGACCGGCCGTTCACCTCCCGAGGTGGACGGCCGATCACGTTCCGGCAGTTCGACATTCGCCACGTAGCGGTCGCCACACACTGTCCATCGCGGGCGACGACAACGTCCGATCGCGGACGGCAATCACTCCGAAGCGAGTGCGGCCAGCAGGGATTCGCCGCGCGGCGTGAGGTGGTAGACGACGTTTCGGCCCGTGCGGGCGCCGGCGATGATGCCCGCGTCGCGCAGTACGGCGAGGTGGGCGCCGACAGTGCCGAGGGAGATGTCGAGCAGGGCGGCCAGCTGGGTGCTGGTGGCGGGGGCCGTCAGTTCGCGGGTGACGCGGGCGCGGCCTGGGCCGAGCAGGGTGGCGAGCGGGTCGGAATCGGGGGCAGGCATGGGGGCGGCGGTGCCGCGGGCCTGGTAGACCAGGGCGTAGGCGGGTGGGTTGTCGCAGGTCCACCAGCCGCCCGGAGTAGTGCGGGGGACGAAGATCAGGCCTTCTCCGGTGATGTCGAGGTCGGGATAGTCCTGGTTGCTGAAGCGGATGGCGGTTTCGGCGGCGGACCAGATGGGTTTGGCGCGCAGTGAGGCGATGGCCTCGTGCCAGCCGTGGTCGGCGACCAGTCCGGCGCGAAAGGTGATGTCGCGGTCCAGGATCGCGCGCCGGCGCGCCCAGTCCGGGGCGACCAGTGCGGTCCACGCGTGCTCGAAAACGGCGGCGATGCGCGGTCCCAGATTGTCCAGCGTCAGCCAGCCGGTGTCCGGTTCTGCCCAGCACGCCGTCAGTGAATCGCGGATCTCGGCCCGCACCAGATCATCGGAATAGGCTGCGACCGAGGCCAATTCGTCGGCCAGGCGGGTGTTCATCCCACCGGTGGGCGGGATGGCGACGAAGGACGGGAACCATTTGGTGGCGGCGACCAGCGGCACCAGCCCGGCGGCCACCGGATCGCGATCCAGCCATTCCGAAAGAGTGGGCCGGAGGCGGGCATGCCGGTCCGAGTAGGCCGGATCGGTGTTCGGCCGGTGCAGGGCGATGAGCGTGCCGAGCGTTTCGGCCAGGGGTGACAGGGCGAAGCGGCACCGGGTCAGCGCGACCGCATTCAATCTGAGCAAGGTCATGTTTCGCCTTTCTCCGAAGCGTTAGCCTAGCGAGCCCCCGCCTGATGAATATCGGAGCGTGGTCTCGCTTTCCGTTCAGCCCCGTCTGTCGCCGCCGTTCCGGCGGTTCCTGCTGATCCGTGCGATCTCGCTGGCGGGGAGTGCGATGACGCCGGTGGCGTTGGCGCTCGCGGTGCTGGGGGTGTCGGGGCGGGCAGGGGATCTGGGGATTGTGCTTGCGGCGCAGGTGATTCCGCAGATCGGGTTGCTGTTGGTCGGCGGGGTGGTCGCCGATCGGTGGTCCAGGCGGGCGGTGTTGGTGGGGGCCAATCTGTGTGCGGGAGTGACGCAGGCCGGGGTGGCGGCGGTGCTGATCGGCGGGCACTACAGCCTGCCGGTGATCGCGGGATTGGAGTTGCTCAATGGGGCCGCCAGTGCGTTCGCCGCGCCCGCGTTGCGCGGGATCGTGCCAGAACTGGTGGCGGATGGTGCTCTGCAACGGGCGAATTCGCTGTTGGCGGGGACCCGCAATGCCACCAAGATCCTCGGGCCGACGGTGGCGGGGGTGCTGGTGGCCACGGTCGGCGGGGGCTGGGCGATCGCGGTCGACGCGGCGAGCTTCCTCGTCGCCACCACGCTGCTGACCCGGCTGCGGCTCGCCCCGGCCACCACCCCGCCGGGTGCCGGGCTGTGGCGGGAGCTGCGGGCCGGGTGGCGGACCTTCCGGGGCATCCGCTGGGTGTGGGTGATCACGGTGTCGTTCTGCCTGATCAACCTGCTGTATGCCGGTGTCTGGCAGATACTCGGCCCGGCGCTGACCCAGCAGCGGGCCGGGGACGCGGCCTGGGGACTGGTGCTCGGCGTACGGGCGCTCGGACTGCTCGCCATGAGTGCGCTCATGTATCGGCTCACGTTCCGATATCTGTTGCGCGCCGGGCAGTTGCTCGGGGTATTCGGCGGATTCGGGCTGCTGGCACTGGGTTTCGGGGCCGGTCTGCCGATGCTGCTGGGGTGTGCCCTCCTGGCGGGGGTGGGGTTCACCGCCCTCGATATCGCTTCGGAAGTCTCACTGCAGCAGCATGTTCCGCGTGACATGCTCTCGCGGGTCACCGCCTACGGCGATCTGCTGTCCTATGCGGCGATCCCGGTCGGGCAGCTGATGGTGGGGCCGCTGGCCGCCCGGTTCGGTGCGTCGCCGGTGACGCTGGTGGGGGGATTCGCCTTCGCCGCGGTGTCGCTCGGGCCGCTGCTGGTGGCCGAGGTGCGTGACCTTCCCGGGTAGGGCGGGTCAGCGCTCCCACTTGCCGGGGTTGAGGTGGAACTGGACCAGGGCGGTGGCGTGGCCGTGACCCAGCTCGTGTTCGGTCTTCAGCCAGCTGACCAGGTCCTTGTGGCCGGTGCGGCCCGAGGTGGTCAGTGCGGCGAACCATTCGTCCACGGGGCGGCCGTATTTGGCCTCGATGGAGGGGAAGTACGAGGCCGGGCCGTGGGGTTTGGTGGTCGCCATGATCATCTCCTTGCGCTGTGGTGTCGAAGGGATCGACGGTGCGGCGCGGGCGAATTCATCGCGGTGTGACGCGGGTCATGCTGTGATGGCGCGGCCTTCGGTGGCGGTGCGCTCGTTGACCAGGAGCAGGCCGGTGGCGGCGACCAGGGCGGCGGTCACGCCGTGGACGCCGAAGGCCGTGGCCGTCGAGCCGTCGTGGCGCAGGATGGTGAGCATGTCGCCGGTGGGGATGGTGGCCATGACCAGCATGACGATGCCGAGTGCGTACCGCTGGCGGGCGGCGAGCAGGGCCACGATGAGCAGCGCGCAGGCCGCGTCGCGGACGCCCTTCACGTTCAGGAAGTCGGCGGCTTCGCCGGTGGGGGAGACCCGCATGCCGAAGGTGGGCGCCATGGCCTGCGGATCGGTCAGATAGCGGAACCCGATGTAGGCGATGAACCCTGCTCCGGCGACGGCGAGGGTGGTGGCGATGCGGGAGGTGAGGCGCGAGGTGATCATGTCCGGTGCTCCAAGTTCTAGCGATGCTAACTGATGAAGCAACGCTAAATCATTCGTCGGTAGTTTGTCTAGCGATGCTAGAGTTTTCCTATGAGCGTCATCCAGACCCGTAAGGAACGTGAGCGCGCCGAGCGCCGGCAGCGCATCGTCGACACCGCACGTGAGATCGCCGAGACCGACGGCTGGGACGCGGTCACCGTGCGCAAGCTCGCCGAGCGCATCGAATACAGCCAGCCCGTGCTGTACAGCCATTTCGCGGGGAAGGACGCCATCGTGTCGGCCGTCGCCGAGGCGGGCTGTACCGAATTCGCCGCGGTCGTCAAGCAACTGCGCGCCTCCGCCGCCACCCCGGAAGAGGCGTTGCGCGCGGTCGCCCAGGGCTTCCTCGACTTCGCCCGCGACAGCGCCGCCCTCTACGACGCCATGTTCCTGCTGCACACCGACCTGAAATTCGGTCCCGAGGCGCCGCAGGCGTTGAAGGACGCCTTCGGCGAGCTGCTGGAGACCTTCGCCCCCTTCGCCCCGCCCCACGACCCCGAGACCTTCACCGAGGTCGGCTGGAGCAGCCTGCACGGGCTGGCCACCCTGGATCGCAGTGGCCGCCTGCGGCCCGGCTTCCGGGACCAGCGGCTGGAAATCCTGGTCGCGCAATGGGTTCGCGGTGACTGACCCCATGGTTGCGCCACTACCGGCCGTGCCCGGCCTACGCTGAATCCATGGCTGACGCGGTGGTGGTCGGATCCGGGCCCAACGGGCTGGTGGCGGCGGTGATCCTGGCCCGGGCCGGGCTCGAGGTGGAGGTGTACGAGGCCTCCGACCACATCGGCGGGGGCTGCCGCACCGGCGAGGTGACCCTGCCGGGCTTCCACCACGACCTGTGCGCGGGCGCGCATCCCATGGCGGTGGCGTCCCCGGTCTTCCGGGCTTTCGATCTGAAGACGCAGGGTGTCGAACTGCTCACCCCGCAGGTTTCCTACGCGCATCCGCTCGACGGCGGGCATGCCGGTCTGGCCTGGCTCGATCTCGACCGCACGGCCGACGGCCTGGGGCGCGACGGTGGTTCCTGGCGGCGGCTGTTCGGCCCGCTGGTGCGCAAGTGGGAAGACCTGGTCGGGCTGGCCATGTCGGACCTGCGGCATCCGCCGATCGACCCGGCCGGCCTGCTGCACCTGGATCCGGGCATCGAACTGCGCTTCGTCAGGCGGCTGCTCGAACAGTCGACGCCGTTGTGGAACATGCGTTTTCGCGAGGACATCGCACCCGCCCTGCTGACCGGCGTGGCCGCGCATGCCATCCGGCCCCCGCGCGGTGTGCCGGGCGCGGGCGTCGCGATGCTGCTCGGCACCCTCGCCCATGTGAGTGGCTGGCCGGTCCCGCGCGGCGGCAGCCAGGCCATCGTGGACGCGCTCGCCGATGATCTGAAAACCCATAGCGGCCGCATCTTCACCGGCCACCGCGTGGATTCCCTCGACGAATTCGACGAGGTCCGGGCCGTGTTGCTGGATGTCGCGCCCGCCGAACTCCAGCGCATCGCGACCCTGCCCGCCCGATACAACTTCGCGCTCAACAGGTTCCGCTACGGCGGCGCGGCCTGCAAGGTGGACTTCGCGCTCGCCGGACCCGTCCCGTGGCAGGCCACCGGCTGTGATCGCGCCGGCACCCTGCACCTGGTCGGCACCCGCGCCGAGGCCGTCGCCGCCGAAAAGGCCGTGGCCGCAGGGCGGCACGCCGATCGCCCCTACGTGCTGGCCATCCAGCCCGGCGTCGTCGATCCGACCCGGGCCCCGGAGGGCAAGCACACCCTCTACACCTACGCCCACGTCCCCCACGGTTCCGCCGAGGATCTCACCGAGGCCGTCACCGCCCAGGTCGAACGCTTCGCCCCCGGCTTCCGCGACCTCGTTCTCGCCACCCATGTCCGCACGGCCGCCACCATGCCCGCCCACAACCCGAACTACATCGGCGGCGACATCTCGGCGGGCGCGATGACCTTGCGCCAGACCGTCTTCCGCCCCGCGCCCCGCTGGAATCCGTACTCGACCCCGCTACCCGGGGTCTACCTGTGTTCGTCGGCCACCCCGCCCGGCCCGGGCGTGCACGGCATGAACGGCTACTTCGCCGCCCGCCACGCCCTGCGCACCGAATTCGACGTCCGCACCGACCCCCTCGAACTACTCACCGACCACTGGCGCATCTGATTGCTACGCTCCGGGGCATGGCCGGATATTCGGGCACACCCCTGCCACGCAAGCTCGGCATCAAGGCCGAGAGCCGGGTGCTGCTGGCCGGTGCGCCGGCGGGTTTCGAGCTGGGTGAGCTGCCCGGCGGGGTCGAGGTGCATCGCCGTGCGGCCGCCGGGCCCTACGACGTGATCCTCGGGTTCTGTCCGGACCGCGCCACCCTGACGCGCCGGTTCCCCGGCTGGCGGCAGCGGCTGGCGGTCGACGGCGGCCTGTGGCTGGCCTGGCCCAAGAAGGCGAGCGGCGTGCCCACCGATCTCGGTGAGAACGCCGCTCGGGAATACGGTTTGGCTCAGGGGCTGGTCGACAACAAGGTCGCCGCCATCGACGACACCTGGTCGGGATTGCGGTTCGTCATCCGCCTCGCCGACCGGTAAGTGACAACTGATTTCGTGCCGGTTGGGGTAACTCGTCGGGTACCTCCGAAATCGGTTGGGCTGCCATCCTCCGGCTCGGGTTCCCAACTGTCAACGGCACCTGAGCCGTCCGCTAAAGGCTCGGGGAGGCGGGGGAGTGTGTCCGGTATAGATCCGGCTCCAGGTAGATGACCCGGGCGGCCGGGACCTCGGCGCGCACCCGCGCCTCGGCGTCGTCGATCGCGGTCGCGATATCGGCGATCGTCAGGCCGGGCACGATGGAAACCTTTGCGGCCACCAGCATTTCCTCCGGACCCAGGTACTGGGTGCGCAGGTGGATGACCCGGTCGATGTGCCGGTCGTCGACCAGCGCGGTGCGGATCGCGGCGTCCTCCTCGGGCGTCGCGCCCTCGCCGATGAGCAGGCTCTGCATCTCGATGATGAGGATGACGGCGATGGCGCCGAGCAGCAGCCCGATGGCCAGGGTGCCCACGCCGTCCCACACCGGATCGCCGGTGATCATGGTCAGGCTGATGGCCGCGAAGGCGAAGATCAGGCCGATCAGCGCGCCCGAGTCCTCCAGCAGCACCACCGGCAGCTCCGGATTGCGCGAGTTGCGGATGAACCGCCACCAGCTCGAATTGCCCTTGAGCGGCTTGGATTCCCGCATGGCCGTGATGAAGCTGAAGCCCTCCAGGCAGATGGCGAGGCCGAGGATGACGATCGCGACGATCGGATTGGACAGTTCCTCGGGATGCTGGATCTTGTGGATGCCCTCCCAGATCGCGTACAGCGAGCCGAGCGCGAAGATGACCAGCGCGACCACGAACGAATAGAAGTACCGGTTGCGCCCGTAGCCGAACGGGTGCAGCTGGTCGGCCTCCTGTTCCGCGCGGCGCTGGCCGAGCAGCAGCAGCCCCTGGTTGGAGGTGTCGGCCACCGAGTGCACGGCCTCGGCCAGCATGGACGCCGATCCGGTGATCGCCGCGCCCACGAATTTGGCCGCCGCGATACCGGCGTTCGCGCTCAGCGCCGCCAGGATGGCCTTCTTACCGCCGCCCGCAGACAATGAACCGCCCCTTCCCGAATCTATGTCCGTTTTGTCCTAAACGCCTGTGACCGGGAGAGCCTACTAGAGCCCGGGCGTCACTCCTCGCCGACGGCCGCGCAGAACAGCTGCGCCGAGCCGTCCGCGTCCCCGTCGCCATCCTCGTCCACCGCGATCGCCTGCGCGCGAATCCCGCCGTCGGCAGCCGAGATCCACGCCGCGCGCCCGCGTTCCACGATCAGCTCGTGATTGCCCTGGGACAGCTTCACCCGCCCGTGCGTGACCAGCGCGATCCCCGGCCCCGACCGCAGCACCGGCACCGGCTCGGCCCCCGCGGGCAGTTCGAAACGGCTGAGCGCGAATTCGGGCGCGGGCGTGTGATAGCGGAACACGCTGTCCGACACCCGCTCCGCCGTCACGACCGGCAGGTCCAGCGGCTCGAAGTCCAGCACCCGCAGCAGCTCCGGCACATCCACGTGCTTGGGCGTGAGCCCGCCGCGCAGCACATTGTCGGAGTTGGCCATGATCTCCACGCCGACCCCGCGCAGGTACGCGTGCAGGTTCCCGGCGTCCAGGAACAGGCCCTCGCCCGGCTCCAGGGTGATGCGGTTGAGCAGCAGCGCCGCCAGCACCCCGGCGTCGCCGGGATACGCCTCGGCGAGCTCGAGCGCCGTGCGCACCTCGGCCACGAATTCCTTGCCGGCGCCGCCGCTTCGGGCCTCCGACAGATACCGCACGCAGCCGTCGAGGACCTTGGGCAGCAGCATGCTCAGACTGCCCTGCGGCAGCGCGATCCAGGTGGTGAACAGCGTGCGCAGCCCCGCCGAGTCGGGCTGGGCGGCAAGCAGTTCGGCGTACTGGCTCAGTTCGGGCACGTCCAGGGCATTGAGCAGCCGCACGGTCTGGCGCGGATCGCGGAATCCGGCCAGCGCCTCGAAACGGTGCAGCGCCACCACGAGTTCGGGCTTGTGGTTCTCGTCGCGGTAGTTGCGCATGGGGGAGTCGATGGCGACCCCGTTGTGGTTCTCCCGCGCGAACCCGGCCCGGGCCTGTTCGACGCTGGGGTGCGCCTGCAGCGAGAGCGGCTCCTCGGCGGCCAGGACCTTCAGCAGGAACGGCAGCTTTCCGCCGAATTCGCCCGACACCGGCCCGAGTTCGCGCTGCGGGTCGGCGCTGACCAGCTCCAGCAGAGATTCGCTGTGCCCGTTGATCTGCACCCGCGCCGGATCGGCGGGATGCGCGCCGAACCAGAGTTCGGCCTCCGGGTGCGCGGAGGGGACCGGTCGTCCGCACAGCTGAGCGAGCGCGGTGCGCGAACCCCAAGCGTAGGAACGCAGCGCACCAACGAGTTCGTGCACTAGTAGTTGCCCCCGTCGTAGCGTCCCGGTCCGGTGGCCGGGCGGGAACCGAGTAGTCGGAGATAGGCGGCCGCCATCTCCAGCCGAAGTGCGAGTACCGCAAGCTTTTCCAGCTCACCACCCTGGACGGCGGGTGCGGACTGCCCCGCCGCCTCGGCGGCAACGGCGGCTGCGGCGGCCACCTCGGTGTCCACGGTGATCAGGTCGGTGTCGACCAGCCCGGCGGCGGAACCGAACACGGCCAGTCGCCGGCGCACCGTCACCTCGTCCGGATCGGCGCTCACCACGAACACCCGCACCTGCTCCACCGGCGCCGGTCCGTCCAGCTGCTCGTCGTGGAACAGCGGATCGAATCCGGGGGCGGCCACCCCGGCGGTGTCGACCAACCGGCCGTGCGCCGCAACGGCTTCCGAGAGCGTGACCGCGGCAGCGGTCTGCCCGGCCGTGACCAGCAGCACCTCGGCGCCGTGCTCGGCGAGCACGGTGGCGGCGCCGGAATCACCGGCCAGCACCAGGCGCTTGCGCTGCTGCATGCGGGTGGCCAGGGTCTTGGCGGGATTGTGGAAGGCCTCGTGCTGCGGTCCGTCGCGCAGCGCCTCCTCGTCGAGCAGGTCTGCGAGAGCGTTCAATTCGGGCACCAGCGGCCCGATGCGGTGCGGGTCGATGGTGGTCAGCACGGCCAGGCCCGCGGCCAGATAGCGCAGCATGCGGTTGTGGTCGAGGACCCGCACCCGCGGCGCGAGAATGGTGGCGCGCCCGGCGGCGGCCGCCCGGATGGGTCCCTCGTCCGGCGCGGCCACGACCACTTCGGCACCCCGTCGAAGTGCTCGGTCCACCGCTTCGGACAGCCGCGGATCACCCGCGTCGTCGCCCGCCACCAGCACCACGTCCAGCGGCCCGACCCACGGCGGGATCGAAGTCGCCGGTACCAGAGGCATACTCGTGCGGTCACCGAGGGCTGCGATCAACAGCGCCGCCGCGCGTGCGGCGCGCCCGCTGCCCGACACCAGGACCAGACTGCGGGGCCGCAGATCGGTCAGCCGGGTCAGCGCATCTTCGGAAAGTGCCGCGGCGGTTGCCCTTACCTGGGCTCCCCCCGACGCGGCGGAGCGGAGTACACCCCCGGCGTCCGCCGCCTCCAGCGAGGCGACGTCATCGAGGTCGATTACCGGTGTCCCAGCGATCATCGGGCGTTGCCACCTCCCCTCATCGGGTCACCAGACGGTGAATCCAAGCTCTGTGATTCCACTATTCCAGTCAGGCGCGGACGATGCTCAGGATCTCGGTTACGAGTGCGTCTACTTCATCCTGCGATCGCGCCTCGACGTTGAGTCGCAGCAGCGGTTCGGTATTGGAGGCGCGCAGGTTGAACCACGCGCCGTCGGCCAGCTGCACGGTCACGCCGTCCAGCCGATCGACCGATTTCGCCCGCTTGCCGAACGCCTCGAGTACGGCCAGGGTCCGCTCCTGCGCATCCGCCACCGTCGAGTTGATCTCCCCGGAGGCCGCGTACGTCGCGTAGGCGGAGGCCAGTTCCGACATGGGCCGGTCCTTCTCGCCCAGCGCGGCCAGCACGTGCAGGGCCGCGAGCATGCCGGAGTCGGCGCCCCAGAAGTCGCGGAAGTAGTAGTGCGCCGAGTGCTCGCCGCCGAAGATCGCGCCGGTGGCCGCCATCTGCTGCTTGATGAACGAGTGGCCGACCCGGGTGCGCACCGGGGTGCCGCCGAGTTCGGTCACCAGCTCCGGCACCGCCCGGGAGGTGATCAGGTTGTGGATGACGGTCGCGCCCGGTTCCTTGGTCAGCTCGCGCTCGGCCACCAGGCCGGTGATGGCCGACGGCGAGACCGGGTCGCCCTTCTCGTCCACCACGAAGCAGCGGTCGGCGTCGCCGTCGAAGGCCAGGCCGAGGTCGGCGCCGGTCTTGCGGACGTGGTCCTGCAGATCCACCAGGTTCTTCGGATCCAGCGGATTGGCTTCGTGATTGGGGAAGCTGCCGTCGAGTTCGAAGAACAGCGGCTCGACCGTGTACTGCGGCAGCGTGCCCAGCACGGCGGGCACCGTGTAGCCGCCCATGCCGTTGCCGGCGTCCACCGCGATGCGCAGCGGACGCGAACCGCTCAGGTCGACCAGCTTGTGCAGGAAGTCGGCGTATGCCGAGAGCAGGTCCTCCCGGGTCTCGGTGCCGCGCGGCCCGTCGAAGGCCGGGACGCCCGCGACGACCTCCTCGGTGATGATGGCCAGCCCGGTGTCCTGACCGACCGGCAGCGCCTTGGCGCGGCACAGCTTGATGCCGTTGTATTTGGCGGGATTGTGGCTGGCGGTGAACATGGCCCCGGGGCAGTCCAGGTGGCCGGAGGCGAAGTAGAGCTCGTCGGTGGAGGCCAGGCCGATGTGCACCACATCGAGTCCCTGGGCGAGTACGCCGTCGGCGAAGGCGGCGGCCAATTCCGGTGAGGAGTCGCGCATATCGTGACCGATGACGATGCGCCGGGCGCCCTCGCCGCGCATCAGCCGGGCGAAGGAACCGGCAACATCCCGGACGAAGTCCGCGTCGATCTGTTCGCCGACAACTCCGCGAACGTCGTATGCCTTGATGACTGCTTGAACGGACTCGGCGGACCGGGCGACTGTCATGCGCACCACCCTAGTAGCTGACCGCGACAATGAGAGACTTCCCCCGACCCTTGCCAACCGGACAAATGATTTCGCGAGGCGCGGGTAACTCGCCGGGTACGTCCAGAATTGCTGGAGGCGGCACCCTACCGCCGGCACGGAATGTCAATGGATCACGGCTCATAGCCGCCCGCTTAAGTCTCGGAGAGGCGGTCCGGCGGGTCCGGCAGGACGCGTAGATGGCCGCGTCTGCCGGTACGACCCGTGCGGGTCGGGCGCTGCGGGGCGGGAGCGTAGTCGCTGTAGCCGCGCGGATCGGGTTCCGGTGTGCGGCGGCGCAATCCGGCCTCGCGGACGGCTTCGGCGAGCGCGGTGAGATCGTCGTCGTCCGGGGTCGAGGAGGAAAACCCGCCCTCGTGGCGGACCAACTCCCATCCCTTGGGCGCGGTGATCCGGGAAGCATGCGTTTCACACAGGTCCCAGGAATGTGGCTCCGCCACCGTGACCAGCGGACCCACGACTGCCATCGAGTCGGAGTACACATAGGTCAGCGTCGCGACGGCCGGGTTCTTGCAGCCTGGACGGCAGCAACGACGCATGGGGATCACGCCATGCAGGGTAACCCCCCTCACGCCCTCGTGGACACAGACACGCTCAATGAAGCCCGTCTCACTCGCGCCACGAGGGCCTCGGGTAGCTGTGCGCTTTCGTGCCGCGGGCGCGTCGCGACGGCCCCCGGAACGCGGTCGCCGGGTCTCCGGAATGCCGTCGCGGCGGGCCGCCGCACCGGCCGGGCGGCCCGGCGAGGCGGGTGCTCACACCCGCCCGGGGTAGGGGTTAGATTCAAGGTATGACCCGTTCACGTAAGAGGCGACCGCCCACCGCGCGGTCGGTCATCCGCCGCGGGCGGGGTGTGCGCGGGCCGATGTTGCCACCGACCGTGCCCGCCCGGCGCACCCGGGGCCAGGAGTTCGACCGTCTGGTGCTGGAGGCCTTCGCGCCGCTGGAGACCCGCTGGCACGAGCAGCTCACCAAGCTCGACATCGCCGTCGACGACGTGCCGAAAATCCGTCCGCTGCACCCGGATTCGGTCACCTGGCCGGAAGAGGTGGTGGCCGACGGCCCGGTGCCGCTGTCCCGCCTGATCCCGGCCGGTGTGGACCGCTACGGCATGGCCACCCGCGCCCGCGTCGTCTTGTTCCGCAAGCCGTTGGAGCTCCGTGCCGGCGACCCCGACGACCTGGTCGACCTGTTGCGCGAGGTCCTCGTACAACAGATCGCCACCTACTTGGGTGTGGAACCCGACATCATCGATCCCGACCCGGAGTAGCCGGATGCAACCGCATACCCCGAACTACGTTTCGCAACAACTGATTTCGTAAGTTCGGGGTAACTCGCCGGGTACCTCCACGGTGGTCTCGGCACCCAACCGCCGGCACGGGCTGCCAGCGCTCAACGGCTCCCAAGCCCCCCGCTGAAGGCTCGGAGAGGCGGGGGAGCGGGAGCGTCAGCTGATGCCCCGCTTCAAGCGGCGGCGCTCCCGCTCGGAGAGTCCGCCCCAGATGCCGAAGCGCTCGTCGTTGGCCAGGGCGTATTCGAGGCACTCGTCGCGGACCTCGCAGCCCATGCAGATGCGCTTGGCCTCGCGGGTGGAGCCGCCCTTCTCCGGGAAGAACGCCTCCGGGTCGGTCTGGGCGCACAGCGCCCGTTCCTGCCACTGTTCGGCCTCGGTCATCATGCGACCGCCGCGCGAGAAAGTGTCGTACATATCCTCGGCACCGGTGACGATCAGGCTCAGCCGCGGCGGTTCGGGCTGGTAGGCGGCTCGCGCCCACTGTCCGCCCCCCGGTCGCGCAGTCGTCATCGGTTCACCCCCCTCGTATCCGTTCCGATCGTCGGCGCAGAAGTCAGGTGCTGCGCCAGTCGTGGAATCGGTTTGCGATACACCGCCCGGAATGCCCGACGGGGCCAGCTCTTCGGCCATCGCTCCGCCTCCTCACTGTGTGTTAGCGCAGAATGATTAATCCGTCGGAGCCGATCCCACCGACGGCCCAACACCGCGGCGTAGTCCCGCGGCCATCCCCGAGCTTGGCGTCACTCCGGTGCGAACGCTTGTTCGAAAACCCGTCCGCGCCTTGCACTCTCACGCGGACCCGGAATGACATGCCTGTGATTAGACACGCCGGGAGCGGCGATGGTCAAGCTGCCGAAGCGATTCCGTTACCATCTGCGACCCCGTCGGGACGCGTTCCCGCAGTTCAAATAGCAAATTCGCAGCAAATGAGCTGCGGAACGACTTTCCGCTTCGAACGCATAGGCTGTGCGGATGTGACTCGAGAACAAGCGGACACCGCGCCCGGCACCGGCCTGCGGATCGCCGTCCTGGTCGGCGGAGTCGGCGGCGCGCGGTTCCTGACGGGGGTGCGCGAACTGCTGCCCGGAGCCGACACCACGGCCATCGTCAATGTCGGCGACGACGTGTGGATGCACGGGCTGCGCATCTGTCCTGACCTGGACACCTGCATGTACACCCTGGGTGGCGGCATCGACCCCGAACGGGGCTGGGGGCACGCGAACGAGACCTGGAGCGCCAAGGAGGAGCTGGCGAAATACAAGGCTCAGCCCGATTGGTTCGGGCTGGGCGACCGGGATATCGCCACGCATCTCATTCGCACCGAAATGCTGCGTCAGGGATACCCGCTCTCGGCGGTCACCGAGGCGCTCTGCAATCGGTGGCAACCGGGTGTGAAACTGCTTCCGGCAACCGACGACCGATGCGAAACACATGTCGTAATCGGTGACCCGGAGAACCCTGGCGAACGCCGCGCGATCCATTTCCAGGAGTGGTGGGTTCGATACCGGGCGAACGTAGAGACCCATGGATTCGTGACTATTGGGGCAGATGCTGCGAAACCAGCCCCGGGTGTGATCGAAATCATAGATTCAGCGGATGTGATCCTGCTCGCTCCGTCGAACCCCGTCGTGAGCGTGGGCGCCATCCTCTCGGTTCCCGGCATTCGCGGCGCACTGCGCACCACCGATGCCAAGGTGATCGGACTGTCCCCGGTGATCGGCGGAAAACCGTTGCGCGGCATGGCCGATGAGTGCCTGTCGGTGATCGGCGTCGAAACCTCCGCCGAGGCCGTCGGCAACTACTACGGCGCGCGCTCGAGTACCGGCATTCTCGACGGCTGGCTCGTGCACACCGGCGACACCGCCGACATTCCGGGCGTCGAAGTCCGGAGCGTGCCACTGCTCATGACCGACCCGGCCGCGACCGCCGAGATGGTTCGCGAAGCCCTCGACATCGCGGGAGTCAAACCGTGACAACGGATTCCATCGAAGCGCTGGGCGATCACGCGTCCGGCGGCGAACTGCGCATCCTGCCCGTTCCGGGCCTGCCGGAATTCCGCCCGGGCGACGATGTCGCCGACGCCATCGCGGTGCGGGCGCCCTGGCTCCAGGACGGTGACGTGCTGGTGGTGACCAGCAAGATCGTCGCCAAGGCCGAGGGCCGCATCGTGACCGTGCCCAGCGATCCCGAGGAACGCGACGCGGCACGCCGGCAACTGGTGCTCGACGAGTCGGTGCGAGTGCTGGCGCGCAAGAACCGCACCCTCATCACCGAGAACCGGCTCGGCATCGTGCAGGCCGCCTCCGGAGTCGACGGCTCCAATGTGGAACAGGGCGAACTGGTCCTGCTGCCGGAGGATCCGGACGCCAGCGCCAAGGCGCTGCGCACCGCGCTGGCCGACCGCCTGGGCGTGCAGGTGGCCGTGGTCATCACCGACACCATGGGCCGGGCCTGGCGCAACGGCCAGGTCGACGCCGCCATAGGGTCGGCGGGCATCCGGGTGCTGCACGACTACGACGGCGCGGTGGACGGGCAGGGCAATGAACTGCACGTCACCCTGGTCGCGGTGGCCGACGAGCTGGCCGCGGCCGCGGACCTGGTGAAGGGCAAGCTGGGCGGGGTCCCGGTCGCGGTGGTGCGCGGGCTCGACTACACCGACGACGGATCCACCGCCGGGGATCTGCTGCGGCGCGGCGAGGACGATCTGTTCTGGCTGGGCACCGACGAATCCGTCGAGCTCGGCCGCAGACAGGCGGTGCCGCTGCGGCGTTCGGTGCGCCGGTTCGCCGAGACGCCGGTGCCGCCGGGGCTCATTCGCGAGGCGGTCGCCGCCGGGCTCACCGCGCCCGCGCCGCACCACACCCGTCCGGTCCGCTTCGTCTGGGTCCGCAAGCGTGGCCTGCGCGAGCAGCTGCTCGAGGCCATGGCCGAGAAGTGGCGCACCGACCTGACCGGTGACGGCCGCACCCCGGAGAGCGTGGCGAAGCGGGTCGCGCGCGGGCGCATCCTCTTCGAAGCCCCCGAGATGATCATCCCGTTCTGCGTGCCCGACGGCGCGCACGATTATCCGGACGAGCGCCGCCGCGCCGCCGAGCAGACCATGTTCACCGTCGCGGTGGGCGCGGCCGTGCAGGGCCTGCTGGTCTCGCTGGCCGTGCGGGGTGTGGGCAGCTGCTGGATCGGGTCGACCATCTTCGCGCCCGAGGTCACCCGCGATGTGCTGGGCCTGGAGGCGGACTGGAATCCGCTGGGCGCCATCGCCATCGGGTACCCGCTCGACGGGATCGCACCGCGCGAGGCGCGCGAGCCCGGCCTCGGGCTGGTCGAGCTGTGAGCGCGGAGTCGCTGCACAAATCGGCGACCGAGCTGCTGGAGACCTGGTCCCCGGCAACGGGTCCGGAGTGCTCCATCCGGGAGGCCATGCTGGCCTTCCTGGGTTCCGCGCCGCGCGGCTGCCTGCGCGAGCATGCGGCCGGGCACATCACCGCCTCGGCCATCGTGTTCTCCCACGACGAGCGCGAGGTGCTGCTGACCCTGCACCCGCGGGTGGGCCGCTGGATCCAATTGGGCGGGCACTGTGAGGAATCCGACGATTCGGTCGCGGCGGCCGCCTTCCGTGAGGCGACCGAGGAGTCCGGTATCGACGGGCTGGTGCTCGAGCCCGGCCTCTACGGCGCTCAGGCGCACCCCATCACCTGCTCGCTGGGCGTGCCGACCCGGCACCTGGACCTGCTGTTCAAGATCAAGGCGCCGGAAGGCGCTGTGCCGGTGCGCAGTTCGGAGTCGACCGACCTGCGCTGGTGGCCGGTGGACGGGCTGCCCGCCGATTCCGACGTGCTGGTGCGCTGAGACCCGGCCGTGCTGTCGTGTTGTGCGGTACACGGGGTTCCGGATGCCGGAATCCCCGTGTTACTGTCCGCTACGTACACGTTCTCAGGGCGGGGTGGAATTCCCCACCGGCGGTAATGGCATCCGGACCGATCCGGAGTGCACGAGCCCGCGAGCGCCACAGTGTCTCTCATCGGCAGTGTGGGTCGAGCAGATTCCGGTGTGATCCCGGAGCCGACGGTCACAGTCCGGATGAAAGAGAACGCGGCACCGGCACGTCCGCACCGCTGGACGGGCCTGTTCGCGTCTTGCCCTGGGTGACATCGCGAACAGGAGGAATCCCCATGTCACCCACTTCCACTCGCATCGCCCTCGTCGCCGCGCGCTGGCACAGTGACATCGTCGACAAGGCCGTCGCATCCTGCCGGGCCGGGCTGCTCGAGCGCGGCTACACCGAGGTCGACGTGATCGAGGTGCCCGGTGCGTTCGAAATCCCGTTGCAGGTCAAGCGTTTGGCCACCCGCGGCTCCTACGCCGCGGTCGCGGGCTGCGCGCTCGTCGTGGACGGCGGCATCTACCGGCACGACTTCGTGGCCTCGACGGTCGTCGACGCGCTCATGCGGGTGCAGCTCGAGACCGATGTGCCGGTCTTCTCGGCCGTGCTGACCCCGCACCACTTCCACGAGCACGGCGAGCACCTGACCTATTTCGCGCGGCATTTCGAGGTGAAGGGCGCGGAGCTGGCCAATGCCATCGCCGCGACCCTGGCCCTGGACGCGGTCGGGGCGTAGACAACGCGGTCGCCGCCTGGACACAAAAGGGAAACCCTGCCCGCACGAGCCGGAGGCGGCTGGTCGTGCGGGCAGGGTGCGGGTTCCGCCGGCGCGTACGGGGGGAGAACGCGCCGACGGTCCGGGTTCGGCCTGGGGGTTGGGTTCAGGCCGGAACCAGGTCTTTCTCTTGCGGGCCCGGTGCTTCCGGGGCGGCGGGGGCCGGGTGGTCCTCCACCATGGCCTGCTCGTCGAAGGGGATCTCGCGATCCAGCACCGCGCGGACGCGGGCCGGGTCGATGGTCTTGGTCCAGGTGCCGATCAGCAGCGTGGCGACGGCATTGCCCGAGAAGTTGGTCAGCGCACGGGCTTCCGACATGAACCGGTCGATGCCGACGATCAGGCCGACGCCGTCCAGTAGTTCCGGGCGATGGCTCTGCAGGCCGCCGGCCAGCGTGGCCAGGCCCGCGCCGGTGACACCCGCCGCGCCCTTGGAGGCCACGATCATGAACAGCAGCAGGCCGATCTGCTCGTGCCAGGCCAGCGGCTTGCCCATGGCGTCGGCCACGAACAGGGTGGCCATGGTCAGGTAGATGGCGGTGCCGTCCAGGTTGAACGAATACCCGGTCGGGACAACCACACCCACGGTGGTGCGGTCCACGCCGACGTGCTCCATCTTGGCGATGAGCCGCGGCAGCGCCGACTCCGAGGACGAGGTGGCGAAGATCAGCAGGTACTCCCGCGCCAGGTAGCGCACCAGCTTGAAGATGGAGTTCCCGGCCACCAGCCGCAGCAGCAGGCCCAGCACGCCGAAGATGAACACGACGCAGGTGAGATAGAAGGCCACCATCAGCAGCGCCAGCTGCTTGACCGCGTCGAGTCCGGTGCGCGCCACCACATTCGCCATGGCGCCGAACGCGCCGATGGGGGCCAGCCACAGGATCATGGTCAGAATCCGGAACACCAGCTTCTGCACCGACGCGACCCCGCGCAGGATCGGCTCGCCCGCGGTGCCCATGGCCTGGATGCCGAAGCCCACCAACAGCGCCACGAACAGCGCCTGCAGCACCTTGCCCGAGGTCAGCGACGACAGCAGGGTGGTCGGCACGATGTCCTCGAGGAACTGCCAGGTGCCGCCCGCCGCCTTGGCGTCGGTGGCGTACTTGCTGATCTCCTTCGCGTGGGCGGCCACGTTCAGCCCCGAACCCGGGTGCAGCAGATTGCCGACCAGCAGGCCGATGGCCAGCGCCACCGTGGACATGATCAGGAAGTAGCCGATGGCCAGGCCGCCGACCTTGCCGACCTTGGCGGCCGCCCGCACCGAGCCGATGCCGAGCACGATGGTGCAGAAGATGACCGGGGCGATCATCATCTTGATGAGGTTCACGAAGATCGTGCCGAGCTCGCCGACGCTCTTGCCGACGCCCGGGGCCAGCCAGCCGACCAGGACGCCCGCGACGACGGCCACGATGACGGCCAGATAGAGCCAGTGGGTACGGTCTCGGCGCTGCCGGGTTGTCGTGTCGCTCATCTCGCTGGTGCCTCCGGGTCAGTGCCCGCATGACGTTTGCTCCACGCGGGTGTTCGGAGAGAATCATGATCCGGGTAGTGACCTGGGTCACTGTTTCGTAAATTATGTTCATGAAGTACCCGGAGGAATCGTGAGAGGTCGAAGAACCCGGGCCCGCCGTACGCTGGCCGGGCAGGTGTTCGTGGTGCAGGTGCTGGTACTGGCGGTGGTGATCACCGCCGCGTCGATGCTGGCGTTCCTGCAGACCCGCCGGGTGCAGGATGACGCCACCCGTGCGGAGGTCATCGATACCTCGATCGCGGTGGCGCAGTCGCCCTCGACGCTGGCCGGGGTGCGGAGCCCGAATCCGACCGCCGCACTGCAGCCGGTGACCGAGGCCATCCGCAAGGCGACGGGTATGGACTTCATCGTGGTGATGGCCCCCGATCGGACCCGCTACACCCACACCGAGACCGACCGGATCGGAAAACCCTTCAGCGGCAACATCGATCGCGCCCTCGCGGGGGAGACCTTCACCGAGACCTTCACCGGCACGCTGGGCCCGTCGATTCGCGCGGTCACCCCGGTGCGCGATGCCGACGGCCGCATCGTCGCGCTGGTGTCGGCGGGCGTCACCCGCACCCACATCGGTGAACAGGTGCGCGCCCAGCTACCGCTCATCCTGGCCGCCGCGGCCGGCGGCCTGGCGCTGGCCATGATGAGTTCGCTGTTGTTGCGGCGCAGGCTGTTACGGCAGACGCACGGCCTCGGGCCCGCCGAGCTGCGGGCCATGTACGAGCATCACGACGCGGTGCTGCACTCCATCCACGAGGGCCTGCTGGTGTTCGACAGATCCGATGAGCGCGCCGAGGTGGTCAACGATCAGGCGCGGCTGCTGCTCGATCTGCCGGACGGGCCGATCACGCGCGCGGATCTGCCGGTGTCGTTGCAGCGCTTGGGAACCGGTGTGGTCCGTGACGAGATGCACGTGACCCCGGACCGGGTGCTGGTCGTCAACCAGGACGTGGTGGAGCACGCCGGGCGCCGCATCGGCACCGTGCTCACCCTGCGCGATCACACCGAATTGCGGGATGTGCTGGGCGAATTGGATTCGGTGCGCGGCTTCGCCGAATCGCTGCGCGCCCAGGCGCACGAATCCGCCAACCGGCTGCACACCGTGGTCACCATGGTGGAGCTGGGCCGCCCGCGCGAAGCGGTGAACTTCGCGACCGCGGAACTCGAACTGTCCCAGGCCCTCATCGACCGGCTCACCGGTGCGGTGGCCGAACCCGCGGTGGTGGCGCTGCTGCTGGGCAAGGTGGAGCAGGCCGCGGAGAACGGGGTGGAGCTGACCGTCACCGGCGACACGCTGCTCGACACCACCGACCCGCTGACGCCGCACGAGATGGTCACGCTGCTGGGCAATCTCATCGACAACGCCCTGGACGCGGTCGGGCACGACGAGGACGCGTGGGTGGAGGTGACGGTGCGGCGGGACGAGCCGGAGCTGTACGTCCGGGTGGCCGACAGCGGCCCGGGCATGTCGGAGGAGTTGTTCACCCGTGCCACCGAACGCGGCTATTCCACCAAGACCGACCACCACGGGCTGGGCCTGGCGCTGGTACGCCGATTGGTCGCCAGGCATGCCGGCGAGTTGCGGGCCCAGCGGGAACCGGAATCCGCGGTGATCGTGAGGTTTCCGCGATGAATGCCGCGCCGGCATCGGCGATCCGCGTGCTGATCGTCGAGGACGAGCCGAAAATCGCTGCGGCACATCGCTCTTACGTGGAGCGGGTGCCGGGTTTCACGGTGGTCGCGGTGGCGCACACCGGTCGCGACGCCATCTCGATCGCGAAAAGGTCACAATCTTCCGGTGTCCCCATTGATCTGGTGCTGATGGATATCGGATTGCCGGATATGAGCGGGCTCGCCGTCGCCGCCGCGCTGGCGGGACTGCGGCCGCGGCCCGACGTCATCGCCGTCACCTCGGCGCGCGATCTGGCCATGGTGCGCTCGGCCGTCTCGCACGGCGTGGTGCTGTATCTGTTGAAGCCCTTCACCTTTGCGGCCTTCCGCGAGAAGCTGGACCGCTACGTCGAATACCGGGCGGCGCTGCCCGCCGGGGAGACGGCGGTGTCGCAGCAGGACATCGATCGCGCCTTCGGTGTGCTGCGCACTCCGGATCAGCGACCCACCTCGCCGAAAGGCATTGCGCCGCAGACGATGGACGAGGTGTCGCGGGCGGTGCGGGCCGCGCCGGACGGGCTGTCCGCGGGCGAGGCGGGGCGTGCGGTGGGGGTGTCCCGGGTGACGGCGTGGCGGTACCTGGAGCGGATGGCCGAAGACGGCGTGGTGGAGCGGCGGACCGACTACGGTCGGACCGGGCGCCCGCAGGTTCGATATGTGTGGTTTCGCTGAGCCCGGTTTCGCTCCTGGTTTGCGTTCGAGGCCCAATGACGGGAACCACGCGGTCGGTTGCGGCGGAACCGACTGCTCATGATGTAACGGTGGCCACCTTTCGGTCCGGCCGGGTGCTGTAACAGGGACTAGGTTCCAAGATATGTAGCTGCGAAGTTCTTCGAGGTATTGATTAGCGGGGCAAACGTGCAAATGGTCGGCAAACGGTTGGGTTCGCCGGATCCGAAACGACACCTGTGGGTGCTGGGGTTGATCGCGCCCGGGTGTGCGTTACTGCCCTCGCAGCTGGTGTTGCACACCAAGCTGGAGGTGTTCTGGTGGATCGGACCGATCATCATTCTGATCGCCATTCCGGTCCTGGACTGGCTCGTCGGGGAAGACGGCACCAATCCGCGCGACGAGGATTACGAGTTACTCTCCAATGACCGGTACTACCGGTGGTGCACCTACATGTTCCTGCCGATCCAGGTGGTCGGCCTGATCATCGCCGCCTACATGTGGGCCGGCGACGATCTGTCCGTCGTCGACAAGCTCGGGCTGGCGGCCACTCTCGGGTTCGTCAGCGGCATCGGCATCAACGCTGCCCACGAACTCGGCCACCGGGTCGAGCGATTGGAGCGCTGGCTGTCGAAAATGGCGCTGGCGCAGTCGGCCTACGGGCACTTCTTCGTCGAGCACAACAAGGGCCACCATGCCCGGGTCGCGACGCCCGACGATCCGGCCAGCGCCCGCATGGGTGAGTCGCTGTGGGAGTTCCTGCCCCGCAGTGTGGTCGGTGGCTTCCGGTCGGCAATCCATCTCGAACGAGAACGGCTGCGCCGCAAGGGACACCGCTGGTTCAGTGTCCACAACCACATCCTGCAGGCCTGGGCTATGACCATCGTGCTGTTCGGTGGGTTGCTGGCGGTCTACGGCTGGCGGGTGCTGCCGTATCTGCTGCTGCAGGCGGTGATCGGCGCGGGCCTGCTCGAAACCGTCAACTACGTAGAGCATTACGGCCTGCTGCGACGCAAGCGGCCCAATGGCGGCTGGGCCCGCTGCTCGCCGAGCGACAGCTGGAACAGTGACCGGCTGGTCACCAATATCTTCATGTTCCACCTGCAGCGGCACAGCGACCACCATGCCAATCCGGGGCGGCGGTATCAGACGCTGCGCACCTCCGAGGAGGCGCCGCAGCTTCCAGCGGGGTACGCCACCATGATTCTGCTGGCATTGTTCCCGCCGCTGTGGCGCTACGTCATGGATCCGCGCCTGCTCGCCCACTACGCGGGCGACGTGAGCCGGGCCAATATCCAACCCCGTAAGCGGGAGCGCATCCTCGCCGAGTACGAGTACCAGGCCGCCGCGTAGGGTTTGGGGGAACCAGCCGACCAGGAGAGGCAGATGACGACAGCAGTGTCCCGCAACATGACCCCTGACGTCCGCAATGGCATCGACTACAAGGTGGCGGACCTGTCACTGGCCGACTTCGGCCGCAAGGAGATTCGCCTGGCCGAGCACGAGATGCCGGGCCTGATGGCGCTGCGTCGCGAGTACCACGACGTGCAGCCGCTCAAGGGCGCCCGCATCTCCGGCTCGCTGCACATGACCGTGCAGACCGCGGTGCTGATCGAGACCCTGGTCGCCCTCGGCGCCGAGGTCCGGTGGGCCTCCTGCAACATCTTCTCCACCCAGGACCACGCGGCCGCCGCGGTCGTGGTCGGCCCGCACGGCACCGTCGACGAGCCCAAGGGCACTCCCGTCTTCGCCTGGAAGGGCGAGACCCTGGAGGAGTACTGGTGGGCCGCCGAGCAGATGCTGACCTGGCCGGGCGAGCCCGCCAACATGATCCTCGACGACGGTGGTGACGCCACCATGCTCGTGCTGCGCGGCGCGCAGTTCGAGAAGGCCGGCGTGGTCCCGCCCGAGGACGAGACCCACTCCGCCGAGTACAAGGTCTTCCTGAACCTGCTGCGCGCCGGCATCGAGACCGACAAGGGCAAGTGGGGCAAGATCGCCGAGAGCGTGCAGGGTGTCACCGAGGAGACCACCACCGGTGTGCTGCGGCTGTACCAGTTCGCGGCCGCGGGTGAGCTGGTGTTCCCGGCGATCAATGTCAACGACTCGGTCACCAAGTCGAAGTTCGACAACAAGTACGGCACCCGTCACTCCCTCATCGACGGCATCAACCGCGGCACCGACGTGCTGATCGGTGGCAAGAAGGTGCTGATCTGCGGCTACGGCGATGTCGGCAAGGGCTGCGCGGAGTCGATGGCCGGGCAGGGCGCGCGGGTGCAGGTCACCGAGATCGACCCGATCAACGCGCTGCAGGCGCTGATGGACGGCTTCGACGTCGTCACCGTGGAACAGGCCATCGGTGAGGCCGACATCGTCATCACCTCCACGGGCAACAAGGACATCATCCTGCTCGACCACATGAAGGCGATGAAGGACCAGGCCATCCTGGGCAACATCGGCCACTTCGACAACGAGATCGACATGGCCGCTCTGGAGCGTTCGGGCGCCGACCGACTGAACATCAAGCCGCAGGTCGACCTGTGGACGTTCAAGGAGTCCGGCAAGTCGATCATCGTGCTCTCCGAGGGCCGTCTGCTGAACCTGGGCAACGCGACCGGGCACCCGTCGTTCGTGATGTCGAACAGCTTCTCCAACCAGGTCATCGCGCAGATCGAGCTGTGGACCAAGCCCGACGAGTACGACAACGAGGTCTACCGCCTGCCCAAGCACCTCGACGAGAAGGTCGCCCGCATCCACGTCGAGGCTCTCGGCGGCACGCTGACCAAGCTCACCAAGGACCAGGCCGAATACATCGGCGTGGACGTGGAGGGCCCGTACAAGCCGGACCACTACCGCTACTGAGCGGAAACCGCCTGTAGCGCACGAAGATCCGGCCGGTCACCCGAGAGGGTGACCGGCCGGATCTCGTTGGCGTGCGTCCGCTACTTGAGGCAGATGTCGATCAGGGGTACCCATTTGCCGCCCTGGATGGTGCAGATGGCGGCGCTGAGGAGTTCACTGGCGCTGGAGCCGGTGCCGGCCACATTGCTGGAGCCGGAGCTGCTCGACAGGGAGGACGCCGAGCCGGAGTCGGCCACGGGGGCCGCCTGGTCGGCGCCGGCGGGTTCGAGGGTGACGGGGGCGGCGGTGGCGGTACCGGCCGTGGAAAGAGCGGCGGCGGTGATCGCTACGGCGGCCAGGGCGGCACGCGGACCGTGGTGTGCGAGATGGGACTTCATCAGGGTTGCGCTCCTTGCAGGGGGAGTGTTGCCCGGGACCCTACAAGAGTTGAAGGGCGCGCGTTTCTGATTTGTGCGGCTTATTTGTGGAAGGACCTCGGGAGGGGGTAGCCCTTCTCCTGCATGACGTCGCGCGCGCGGTTCGGATAGTCGGTGATCAGGCCGTCCACGCCCTGGTCGAGCGCCAGTCCGATGGTGGCCTTGTCGTTCACGGTCCAGGGGATCACCCGGATGCCGAAACCGTGCGCTTCGCGGACGTACTCGGCGGTCGTGGTGAGCTTGAAATACTTGTCGCCGACCTTCGCGTCGATGTTCCAGGGGTCGACGTAAGCGGGGGAGGAAATGTCCGCGCCCAGGGCCTTGATCGCGTCCAGCGGGTCCCCGGCGTGTTCCTCGTACCGAATCGGGCCCAGCCACGGGCTGTTCGGTGCGAAGGTGGTCTCGTCGTACAGCGCGACCGTGGGGATGTTCGCGTTCTGGGCCTTCACCAGCGGCAGGCTGCTCCAGTCGAAGCTCTGGATCTCGACCTTGCCGATGGCCCCGGCGCGTTCGACGGCGCCCAGGATGGCGTCGACGAATTCCCTGGGAGTGGCGGACTGTTCGGGGTGGGCGGCCTCGATTTTGGTCTCCACGTTGTAGCGCACGGTGCCGAACGCGCCCGGGTGGCTCTTCACCAGATCGAACAGTTCCGGCAGCGTCGCGATCCTGTTGCCCGGAAGCTCCTGTGCCACTGGGAATTCCGCGAGCTTCCTGCCGCAGTCGAGGGTGTGGACCTGGTCGTAGGTCAGGTCGTGGACCAGCTTGCCGACGTAGGGGAACCGCGGATCGCCGGGGAAGGCCGGGGCGGTGTCGGCGCACTTCTCGGCCTGGATGACGGGGTCGTGCCAGATGAGCGGCGTCCTGTCGGCGGTGAGCACGATGTCGAGTTCCAGGGTGGTGACACCCAGTTCGATGGCCTTGGCGAAGCCGGGCAGCGACTCCTCGATGGTCATGCCGCGGCCGCCGCGGTGGGCCTGCAGATCGAAGGGGCGGTGGGGATCGGCCACGGCGGCCGGGTTCGTGTGGCTGGAGTTGCTGCCGCAGGCCGTTGGGCCGATGACGGCAATCACTACCGCGAGGATCGAAAAAGCTCTCTCGAGCTGCGTTGACCTGGCGTATCCAGCAGTCATGGCCGGACTATAGCAATCGAATGGCTACAAAAATCTGGGCCTTTCGAACAAACGGGATCCCGCCGGGGCGGACGGCGGCCGATTCGGTACTCTCGCGGCATGGGTGCACTGGTTCCGGTGGAAGGGCTCGACGGCGCGGGCAAACGCACGCTCACCGATGCCGTTGTCACCGGTCTGCGCGCCCGCGGGCTGCGGGTCGCCACCCTGGCCTTCCCGCGCTACGGCGTCTCCGTGCATGCCGACCTCGCCGCCGAGGCGCTGCGCGGCGGTCATGGAGATACCGCTCGGTCTGTGAATGCCATGGCGCTGCTGTTCGCGCTCGACCGCGCCGACGCGCGCGACGAGCTCTCGAAACTGCTGGCGGACAACGACATCGTGCTACTGGACCGCTATGTCGCCTCCAATGCCGCGTACTCCGCGGCCCGCCTGGAGCAGGACGCGCACGGCGAAATCGTGGCCTGGATCGAGGAATTGGAGTTCGAGCGCTTCGGATTGCCCGCCCCGGATGTCCAGATTCTGCTGGATGTTCCGGTCGATGTGGCCGAGGAACGCGCGCGCCTGCGCGGCGAAGCCGATGCCGCACGGGCTTTGGACGCTTACGAGAAAGACGGGGGACTGCAGCGTCGCACCGGTACTGTCTACCGTGAACTGGCCGAAATCAACTGGCACGGACCGTGGTGGGTGCATCGGACCGGTGACGATCCGGCAACACTGGCCGCGCGCCTCGCGGAAATTATTGCTGGATAGGGTTGGATGTGCGCCGACAGGTCACGAGTGTTGGCGTGGCGGCCGAATCAGAGCCGGAGAGGTGACAAACTAGACGTTATGAAGCCGAAGATTCTGGTCGTCGACGACGATATGGCTCTCGCGGAGATGCTCACGATCGTCTTGCGGGGTGAGGGTTTCGACCCCCACGTCGTCGGTGACGGCACGCAGGCGCTGACCGCGGTCCGGGAGCTGCGTCCGGATCTCGTGTTGCTCGATCTCATGCTGCCCGGCATGAACGGCATCGACGTATGCCGGGTGCTGCGAGCCGATTCGGGAGTGCCCATCGTGATGCTGACGGCGAAGACCGACACGGTCGACGTCGTCCTGGGTTTGGAAAGTGGCGCGGACGACTACATCGTCAAGCCGTTCAAGCCGAAGGAACTCGTGGCCCGGGTGCGGGCCCGCCTGCGCCGCACCGAGGAGGAGCCGCAGGAGCTGCTGTCCATCGCCGACATCGTCATCGACGTGCCCGCGCACAAGGTGACTCGCGGCGGGGCACAGATCTCGCTGACTCCACTGGAGTTCGATCTGCTGGTGGCGCTGGCCCGCAAGCCGCGCCAGGTGTTCACCCGTGAGGTGCTGCTGGAACAGGTCTGGGGCTATCGGCACGCCGCCGACACCCGCCTGGTCAACGTGCACGTCCAGCGGTTGCGCGCCAAGGTGGAGAAGGATCCGGAGAACCCCGAGATCGTGCTGACCGTCCGAGGTGTGGGCTACAAGGCCGGACCGCCGTGATCGCTGGCTCCAGAAACCGCGTTCAGCGGTGGCTGGCGGTAGCGGTGGCCTGGTTCCGCAATCTGGGCGAGCAACTGGGCCACGTCTGGCGGCGTTCGCTGCAGTTGCGTGTTGTCGTGTCCACGCTCACCCTGTCGCTGATCGTCATCACGATTCTGGGCGTCGTGCTCACGAGTCAGATCACCGACCGGTTGTTGGACGCGAAGATCAACGCGGCCGTCGAGGAAATGGGTCGCGCCCGCAACACCGTTCAGAATCAACTGACCGGTGTGCACGATTCGGGTACTCAGCAGAGTCGCCTGGACGACGCCCGCCGCGCGCTGTTCAGCAGCGCCGGCGGGACCCAGACCGGCGGCGCCGCAGGCAGTTACGAGGCGGCCCTGGCCATGACGGGCGACAGCGGGCAGGAGATCACCTCGGGCGCCATCCAGGAGATCCCCGCCGAGCTGCGCCAATTCGTCAAACAGCGGCAGGTCTCCTATCAGTTCGCCACGGTCTCCAGCCCGGACGGGTACAAGGGCTCGGCGCTGATCATCGGCAGCCCCTCGGCCGATATCGACTCGCTGGAGATCTATCTGATCTTCCCGCTCACCAATGAGCAACGGAGTCTGTCGCTCATGCGCGGGACCATGCTCATCGGTGGCATCGTGCTGCTGGTGCTGCTGGCCGCCATCACGGCGCTGGTGACGCGGCAGGTGGTGCTGCCCATCAGATCCGCGGCGCGGATCGCGAGCCGGTTCGCCGACGGACGGCTCAAGGAGCGCATGCTGGTGCGCGGTGAGGACGACATGGCGCGGCTCGCCATGTCGTTCAACGAGATGGCCGAGAGCCTGTCCAACCAGATCACCCAACTCGAGGAGTTCGGAAATCTGCAGCGCCGCTTCACCTCCGACGTCAGCCACGAACTGCGCACGCCATTGACCACGGTGCGCATGGCGGCCGACCTCATCCACGGATCCAGCGACGACCTGGACCCGGCGCTGGCGCGCTCGGCCGAACTGCTCGTCAACGAACTCGACCGCTTCGAGGGACTGCTCAACGACCTGCTCGAGATCAGCCGCCACGACGCGGGCGTGGCCGAGTTGCAGGTGGAATCGCTGGACGTGCGCATGTGCGCGCGGGCCGCGGTCTCCACGGTGCGGCACCTGGCCAAGGAGTCCGGCGTCGAACTGGTGGTGGACCTGCCCGAGGAACCGCTGGTGGCCGAAGTGGATCCGCGCCGCGTCGAACGCGTGCTGCGCAACCTGCTCGCCAACGCCATCGACCACAGCGAGGGCAAGCCCGTGCTGATGCGCATGCGCGGCGACGCGGACGCCAATGCCGTCGCCATCGTGGTGCGCGACCAGGGCGTGGGCCTGCGGCCGGGCGAGGAGAAGCTGGTGTTCAACCGCTTCTGGCGCTCGGACCCCTCACGCATGCGCCGCTCCGGCGGCACCGGCCTCGGCCTGTCCATCAGCGTCGAGGACGCCAACCTGCACGAGGGCAAGCTCGAGGCGTGGGGCGAGATCGGTGTGGGCGCGAGCTTCCGGCTCACCCTGCCACTGGTGCGCGGCCGCAAGCTCGGCACCAGCCCACTCTCGTTGGAGCCGCCCAAGATTCGCGGCGCGGTCTCGCCCGAGCAGCTGGCCCTCGACATCGCGGGCTCGGACGCCGGCCCGGCGGCCGTCACCTCCGTCGCGTCGGTGCTCGAATCCGCGCCCGGCGCAGTGGAACCGGGTGCCACGGGCCCGGACGACCTCGGGGCCGAACCCGGCCCCGAAGCGCCGACCGGGGAAACCGGGGACGAGGAACCGGGATTCGAGGCCATCGCCCCGGAATTCCCCTCCACCACCGGGGCTGGTGACGGAACCACCGCCGGGACCGAAAACGGCACTGCCGCAGGGGCCGAGAACGGCACCGCTGCTGGGCCCGAAAACAGCACCGCTGCTGGGCCGGAAAACGGCACCGCTGCTGGGTCCGACAACGGCACTGTCGGTGGACCCGACAACGGCACCGCCGCCGCGGCCGGCGCCAACGGGGAAAACCATGCCGCCGACAGTGATTCCGCCGGTTCCGGCCGAAACACTTCCGGCGGCTCGGTTCCGGCCGCCCAGGGGGACGGCCAATCATGAGGCCGTCCGCGGGCCTGCGCCGGGCCCTGGTGGTGCTCGGCTGCCTGCTCAGCGTCAGCGCGTGCGCGAGCCTGCCGGACTCCTCGGCGCCGCAGGCGCTGGGCAGCCTGGACCACCAGCCCACCAGCGCCTCGCCGCTGCCACCCGTCGCCGGGCGGGAACCCGAGCAGCTGCTGCTGGACTTCATGGCCGCCACGGCTGATCCGTCCGACCGGCATCAGGCGGCCCGGCAGTTCCTCTCGCCCGCGGCGAATGCGCAGTGGGACGACGCGGCGTCCACCAGCATCGTGGACTCGCAGCCCAATACGCTGCGGGAGTCCCGCAACGGCGACTCCGCCACCTATGTGATCCGGGCGCGCAAGATCGGCGAGCTGGCGGCCGACGGCTCCTACCGGCCCGGTGACGGCACCCTGGAGACCAAGGTCGACATGGAGAAGATCGACGGCGAGTGGCGGATCAAGGATCTGCCGCCCGGCGTGATCGTCGAACAGGCCGCCTTCGCCAAGTCCTACCACCGGTATTCGCTGTTCTTCCCGAACCTGGCCGGGCAGGCCATGGTGCCCGACCTGCGCTGGATCTCCGCCCGCAAGGACCAGCTGGCGCAGCGGCTGCTCGGCCTGCTCGCCCAGGGACCCCAGTCCGCGCTCGCACCCGCCGTGCGCAATCCCATGGGCGCGCCGCTCACCCTGCGCGGGCCGATCACCAGGGCCAATGGCGATGTCGACAATGTCGGCGTCGGCGGCGGCGGGCTGAGCGCCGACTTCTCCGGCGCCACCGCCCTCGACCCGCCCACCCGCGACGTGATGGCCGCCCAGATCGTGCTCACCCTCTCCGGCGCCGACGTGCCCGGGCCCTACCTGCTCAACGCCGACGGCAAACCGCTCGACGACAGGCACGCCGGCGGCTGGCAGCGCGCCGACGTGGATGCCCGCAGCCCCGACACCATCGCCCGCAACCGGGCCGGCATGCACGCCGTGCGCGACGGGTCGCTGGTGGCGATCACCGACAGCGGAATCACCGCTGCCCCGGGCTTCTTCGGCGCCACCCACACCCTGCAGTCGGTGGGGCTGTCGCCGGACGGGCAGCTGGTCGCCGCCGTCGCCAAGTCCGGCCGCCCGGACCCCGAGCCCGAGCGCACGCTGATCATCGGAACCTATGACGGCCAGGGCTTCCCGGTCGCCACCGGCGGCACCTTCACCCGGCCCACCTGGCCCGCCGACGGCAGCTCGGCCTGGTCGGTGGTGGACGGCGACCGGGTGATCCGGGCCGTGCACGACCGCACCACCGGCAATGTCTCGGTGCAGGACGTCGACATCGCGGAACTGACCGCTGCGGCGGCCAATTCGACCTCGCCGCGCCCGCCCATCACCGAGTTGCGCATCTCGCCGTCCGGGGCGCGGGCGGCCCTCATCGCCAACGGAAAGGTGTACGTGGCAGTGGTGGTGCCGCAGCCGAACGGGAAGTTCTCGCTGTCCTCGCCGCTGCCGCTGGCCGTCGGGCTGAGCACGCCCGCGGTGTCCATCGACTGGCTCAGCGACGAGAAGGTCGTGGTGGGCCGCGACGGCAATGTGGACCCGGTGGCCGGGGTGCTGGTGGACGGCTCCGAGTTCCGCGCCCAGACCTCCCAGAACCTCACCCCGCCGGTGCGCGTGCTGAGCGCCTCACCGGACCAGGAGTACGTGGCCGACTCCCGCGCGGTGCTGGAGCTGACCCGCAATCCCGAAGGGCGCGAGGACTACTGGCGCGAAGTTCCGGGCCTGGGGGCCAACGCGGTTCCGGTGCTGCCCGGCTAGGCGCACACTGAGGAGCATGGGGGAACTGCTGGATCTGATCCTGCCGCGCGTCTGCGGCGGGTGCGGGCGGGCCGGGACGGGGTGGTGCGCGGACTGCGCCGCCGCGCTGTCGGGTCCGCCCATCCGGATTCGTCCGCGCGCCGATCCCGGGGTGCCGTGCTGGGCGCTGGCCGGTTACGCGGGCGCGCCGCGGCGGGCCGTGCTGGCGATCAAGGAGCAGTGCCGCCGGGACCTGGCGCGGCCGCTCGGCGCCGGATTGGCCAGGGGGCTGGATCATTTGCGGGACACCGCCCGCCCGCTGGTGCTGGTGCCGGCGCCCAGCCGCGGGTCCGCCGCCCGGCGGCGCGGGGGAGATCCGGTGGTGCGTGCCGCGAACGTCGCGGCGAGTTCGCTACCTGGTTGCCGACTGGTCCGTCTGTTACGCATGCGGCCAGGTGTGCGCGACTCGGTGGGCCTGGGACACCGCGATCGCCAGCACAATCTGCACGGGCGGATCATAGTAGCCACCACCCGCCCGCCGAGTACCCTGTTTCCGGCAAATGCCGAGGTAGTGGTGATCGATGACGTGTTGACCACGGGCGTCACGGTGCGGGAATCGGTACGTGCGCTGGCTGCTGCGCAGGTGGCGGTTCGTGCCGTGCTGGTTACTTGCGCGGCTTGATTCTCCGAAATTTGCGTGAACACTGGCGGACGGGTCGCTGGCGCACTAGGTTGGCGATCAGACACCCGAACCGCAAGTTTGGAGGTGGCGCCTCGGACATTTGTGCCGAGCGAGTTCATCGATCGGCACACGTTTCAATCCCGCCGCACGAGCGGCTTGTGCGGCCAGATCCGGGAGGTACGCGTGACGACTACTTCACGACTCTCAGCGAAGAACGCAGACACCACGGTGCTGCTCGATGACGAGGTCATCTCAGACGATTCATCCACTCGGGCCACCATCGCGGATGTCGTGGTCAAGGGCAGGACCCTCGGTGAGGGCGGAGTGCCCGACCATTTCCGAATTCACGTGGCGGACAAGCTCTCTCGGCTCGAGCGGTTCGACCCCACCATCTACCTCTTCGACGTGGAACTCACCCACGAACGCAACCGTCGTCAACGCAAGAACTGCCAGCGGATAGAGATCACCGCCCGCGGCAAAGGCCCGGTCGTCCGCGCCGAAGCGCGCGCGGACAGCTTCTACGCGGCCCTCGAGTTCGCGGTCGAGAAGCTGGAGAGCCGACTGCGCCGGCTCAAGGACCGCCGTCGCGTCCACCACGGGGACAAGACACCGATCTCGGTGTCCGAGGCGACCGCCGATCTCATCGACGAATCCCTGTTCTCTGCCAATGGATCCATCGCGCACGAGCACGCGGCCGACGAGATGGACGAAGCCGCCGGCCCCGGCCATGTGGTGCGCACCAAGCAGCACTCCGCGATCCCCATGACGGTTGACGACGCCCTCTACCAGATGGAGCTGGTAGGCCACGATTTCTTCCTGTTCCAGGACAAGGAGACCGACCGACCGTCGGTCGTCTACCGCCGCCACGCCTTCGACTACGGGCTCATCAGGCTCGCGTAACCAGCGGCTGGGGAACATCCACCTTTCGACCGGGGTCACGAACAGGACCCCGGTCGCCTGCTGTGTCCGGGGGACTCTTGCTGTTACGGCGTGTATCAGTTAAAACTGTGCCATGGCTACCAAGGGCGCTCGCCGTGCTGTCATCGTCGCCGGGGCTCGGACCCCGTTCGTGCGGGCATTCAGCGAATTCACGCGGATGGACTCCATCGACCTCGCCGATAGCGCTGTGCGCGGGCTGCTGGAACGGACCGGGCTGGCCGAGCAGGACGTCCAGGCCATCGTGTGGGGCGGGGTGATCCTGCCCAGCGGCGCACCGAACATCGCGCGGGAGATCGCGCTCGACCTGGAACTGGATCCGGGCTGCGAGGGCTACACGGTGACGCGCGCCTGCGCGTCCGGGCTGCAGGCGGTGGTGTCGGCGGCGGCCGCCATCGAACGCGGCGATTACGACATCATGGTCGCCGGCGGCAGCGACTCCACCAGCAATGCCGAGATCAAGCTGCCGCAGAAGCTGGTGCACGCCGCCGCGCCGCTGGCACTGGGCAAGCCCAAGGCCAAGGACTATCTCACCGCCGCAACCCAATTGGCCCCGTTCTTCGACCTGATGCCGCGCCGGCCCCAGATCGCCGAGCGCACCACCGGTGAGGTCATGGGCGAGTCGGCCGAGAAAATGGCGCGCATCCACGGGATTTCGCGCGGCGCACAGGACCACTTCGCCGCCACCTCGCATCACCGGGCCGCCGCGGCCATCGCCTCCGGCCGCTTCGACCGCGAGGTGGTGCCGGTCCACACGCCCGACGGGACCGCGGTGTCGCGGGACGGACTGGTGCGGCCGGACACCAGCCTGGCCAAACTCTCCAAGCTGGCACCGGTTTTCGCCGAGAACGGCACCGTCACCGCCGGCAATTCCAGCCCGCTCACCGACGGCGCCGCGGCGGTGCTGCTGATGAGCGAGGAGAAGGCGCGCGCGCTCGGCTACGAGCCCCTCGCCGCCTTCCGCTCCTGGAGTTTCGTCAGCGTCGACCCGCGCGACCAGGTGCTGATCGGCCCGGCCGTCTCCATGCCGCGAGCCCTGGACCGGGCCGGAATGTCGCTCGCGGACATCGATTTCGTCGATATCCACGAGGCCTTCGCCGCCCAGACCCTGTCCGTGGTCTCGGCGCTGGCCAGCGACGAATGGGCCAAGACCCGCCTCGACCGCGACGCCGCGGTGGGCGCGATCGACCCGGCCAAGCTCAATGTGCACGGCGGCTCGGTCTCTCTCGGCCACCCCTTCGGCGCGACCGGCGCGCGCATGGTCACCACCATGGCCAACGAACTCGCCCTGACCGGCAAGTCCACCGCCCTGCTCGGCATCTGCGCCGCCGGCGGCATCGGGGCCTCGGCGGTACTGGAGCGGGTCTAGCCGACACGCTTCTGTGCCAACGGGTTTCGGCAGCCGTCGCCCAGCCGGTTCCCGCAGGCCAGGAGGATTCGGACCGGCTCGATCGGGGTCGGCGGGTATGCCAGCGGTTTCGATCCGCGGCCCGGCTCGCCGCGGCCACCAGCGCTGGCCCGGGTCATCCGGGCCGCGCTCGCCGACGCCCGTGCCGCGCCGGGGAGATCGGGATGGTGTTCGCCGACGCGGCCGGAGTCGCGCCGCGACCGGTTGACCGGCATTCCGATCGACATCCCGAACGGCGCGGGTGGAGATTTCCGGGGCAGTGCGCTGGCCGGCGCGGGTGTGGGCGGTGCCATCGGCGGTTACCCGAATGCGCCGCCGCAGTGAGGATCGGCGCGAACACGACTTCGTTCAGGTGAGACCCCGGCTCGCGGATGCGGGCCGGGGTCTTTTGCGTGCTGTGCGGAAATGGTTGGTGGTGAGGTGATGTCGAGTGGGTATTCCCGGGGTGACCGAGATGAGCGGAGGTAGGTCATGGTCGCGAGGACGATGGTCGGCGCCGCGGCACTCGTGGTCGCGGCGGGCGGCTGTGGCGTGGGCAGCGCTGCGGTCGGCATGGGAAGCGCTGGGGCGCTGCCACTTCCGGTGACCGGGTCCGAGGGCGGGCAACCGGTGGCCGACCACGACCTGTATCCGCGACTGCGCAACGCCGAACAGCACGCGGGGGAGCGGTATCCCGTGTACGGGCTGGTGTATTCGGATGCGGCGGTGTGGACTCTGGCGTTCGTGAGCGGCGGGCCGACCGACTACTACACCATCGACGGTGCCCGGGTGGAGCTCGCCGCACCGGCGGGCCGCACTGTGGTGCAGGGCGACGTGTTCACCGGGACCATCACGATCACCGGCAAGCGCGACTCCGGGGATCCGGTGGTGACCCTCGACGATGTCGCGGTCATCGGCCATCGCCCGGCCGAGGCGCTGCGCTGACACCCGGACGGACCGTAGCGGTGTGCGGGTATCCCGTCATCTGAGCAGCGACTCGCCGATCGCGGAAACGGGTCATCGCCGTCAGCCGCACCTATGGTGTGAGTCCGATCGACGGTTTGATCGCGGCCCGATTTCCGGACCCGCCGGATGTGCAGCGCGCCGCCGTGCCGAAGGCGGCCCGGCGGCCGGCCCCCGCGCCGAGCAGCGATACGAATACCAATCCAAGACAACACGATGCGAACGGCTCGGGCGTGGATTGCTGGACGAATCGCGCGCGGCCGCCGGAGGAGCGGATGGAGAGTGTCTTCGCGATCGCCCTCGCGATCACGGCCGCCGTGGCACTGGCCCGGCTCGCCCTGTGGTGTGACGCGCCGCGGACCCGCCCCATCACCGTGGCGCTGTCGCTGCTGGCGATCGGCGCGATCTTCATCGCACCGCAGTGGCGGGACGGCGTCGATTCCGTCTTCGTCACCCGTGGTCTGGCGGGCCTCGTCTCGGATGTGATGCTGCTGGTCGCGGTCTGCCTGCTGTGCGCGCACGTCGCGCGGGTGTGGGACAACGAGTGGCTCCACCGGGCGGCGCTGGTGATCGCGGTCGCCGGCGGTCTCGCGCTCGTCATCGTCCATGCGATCGCCGAGCACGCGGGCGCGCGCCGCGGATACACCGGTCAATTGAGCGGTCCCGCAATGGTCTACGGGATCGTGCTGTCGGTCCTGCTGATCGCGGTGAACGTCGCTCCGCTGATCACGGTGGCGCTGGCGCGCCCGGTCACCCGCGGCCAATTCTGGTTCGCCGCCTCGGCTCTGACCTGGATCGGGCTCGCGGGGCTGCGCGGGGCGGCGACCGCCGACCCGGATGGGTTCGCGGACACGTTCTGGCAGCTGCGGCTGTCGTTGAACACGCTCGTGCTGCTGGCCGGGGCGGGTCTGGGGTTGTCGGATCTGCGGCGCAAGCGCGGGGTCGGGGCGGTAGCGACGGGGCAGCCCGGGCTGTGATGCTCTGCCGGTCACAGGTGACCGGCAGAGCGCTTTCGCACGATCACATCCCGGTGACCGGCAGGTTCGCCGATTCGCCGGCGGTCAGGCCGGTGCGTTCAACTGGATGCCGAGGTCAACGGTGAGGATGCGGCCGATCATGCCGCCGAAGGACGGGCCGACACCGAAGTCGCCGCGGTCCAGGCTGCCGGTGGCGGTGAAGCCGATGGACGGGCGGCCGGTCACGGGATGCGGCCGCAGTCCGTTCCAGGACACGGTCAGGGGCAGCGGCCGGGTCAGCTCGCCGAAGGTGACTTCGCCGTTCACGTCGAAGGATTCGCCGATCCGGATCGGGCCGGGCGTCCGGAAGGTCATGGTCGGCCGGCGCTCCACATCCAGGAAGTCGGCGTGGCGGACGTGGTCGTCGCGTTTGGCATTGCCGGTGTGGAAGGAATCCAGGTGGATGGTGGCCTCGATGGCCGCCGCCCCGGCGTCGTCCACCACGAATCCGGTGTCGAAGCGCCGGAATTCACCGCGCACGCGCAGCAGTCCGAAGTTGCGCAGCGAGAAGCCGACGGTGGAGTTCGCGGCGTCCAGGGTCCAGAGGCCGGGGGTGAGGGCGATACCGGTCGAAGTCGTCATGGCCACGACTGTCGTCCGGTCGCGGGAGCGTAACCAGACCGGCTTGGTCCAGGGACTGCCGGTCCGTGGCTAATCGTCCGTGCGTGGCGTGAATCGTTCCCAGTGCACGGCCGATTCGAGGGGCCGCCGATGGCGCCAGCCGAAGCGCTCGAGGTCCGGGACCTGCTGGAACTCGTCGACCGGGCCGACACAGAGCCAGGCGACCGGTTTCACGCCCGGCGGCAGCGAGAGCAGGTCGGTGAGGAACGGCTCGTCGTAGAAGCTCACCCAGCCCACGCCCACGCCCTCGGCGGTGGCGGCCAGCCACAGGTTCTGGATGGCCAGGATGGTGGAGTAGATGCCGGTCTCCGGCACGGTCGCGCGACCCAGCACGTGGGTGCCGCCGCGCGCCTGATTGTGGGTCACCACGATGCCGGTGCCGCTCTCCACAATTCCTTCGATCTTGATCGGATTGAAGGTCTGGGCGCGATCGGACGGCAGCGAGTCGTGGAACTGCTGCCGCTTCTCGGCCACATGATCGGCGAACGTGGTCAGCGTGGCCGGATCTCGCAGCACCACGAAATCCCACGGCATCGAATTGCCGACGCTGGGCGCCCGATGCGCCGCCTCGAGAATCCGGAGCAGCGTGGTGTCGTCGACCACCTCGCCGGTGAATTCGGCGCGGACATCACGACGCAGTTTGATGGCGTCGTAGACGCTCAGACATTCGGTGGCGCTGACAGGACCTTCGGAACACACGGCGTCCAGTGAACCAGGCCGGAGGTCGACGGGGGTCATCGGCCCATTCCCGCGAAAACGCCCCCTGCCGGAAACTCGGCGGGGGGCGTTTCGGGATGCCGGGTGGCTCAGCCGACCAGGGCCGGTTCGCGCCGGGACAGCTTGCGGCGGCCCTCCCGCAGCGCGGTGCGCAGGCCGCGGCGGCGTCCGGTCATCGGGTCGATGGTGGACTCGCCGCCGAAGATCTTCTCCGACTTGGTTTCCGGAGCGTCGTCGGTGGAGCGGCGCAGGTACTTGTTGGGCAGCGACAGCTTCATGATGGTGCGCCACGACTTGGCGTACTGCACCGGCAGCGAACCCGTGGTGTAGGGCAGGTCGTACTTCTCGCACAGCGCCCGCACCCGCACCGCGATGGCCGACAGATGGTTGGACGGGATGTCCGGGTACAGGTGGTGCTCGATCTGGTGCGAGAGGTTGCCGGTCATGAAATGCATGAGCGGGCCACCGGAGATGTTGGCCGAACCCAGCATCTGCCGCAGGTACCACTCGCCCTGCGTCTCGTTGTCGCAGTCGAACCTGGTGAACTTCTCGGCGCCGTCGGGGAAATGGCCGCAGAAGATGACCGCATTGGTCCACACGTTCCGGACGACGTTCGCGGCCAGATTCGCGGTCAGCGTGCCCAGGAAGGCCGGGCCGGTGAGCAGCGGGAAGATCAGGTAGTCCTTGGCGGCCTGCTTGCCGATCTTCTTCAGAACGGTCTTGCGGTCCTCCTCGAACTGGATGCGCTCGGGCGAACCGGGGGCCCACTTCTTCTTGGCGACCTTGCCCAGTTCCAGATGCTGGATGGCGACACCGTATTCGAAGAACATCTGCAGCAGCAGGTTGTAGACCGGCTGTCCGAGATAGAACGGCGACCAGCGCTGATCGCGGGTGACGCGCAGCAGGCCGTAGCCGATGTCGTCATCCATGCCCAGCACATTGGTGTACTTGTGGTGCAGGAAGTTGTGGGTGATCTTCCAGTGTTCGGACGGGCCCGCGTTGTCCCATTCCCATTTGGTGGAGTGGATTTCCGGATCGTTCATCCAGTCCCACTGCCCGTGCATCACATTGTGGCCGATCTCCATGTTCTCGATGATCTTGGCGGTACCCAGCAGGGCCACGCCGGCCAGCCACGCAGGCGGGAAGAGACTCGCGAAAAGCACTGCGCGGCCACTGATTTCGAGGCCGCGCTGGAGACGGATCACATTGCGGATGTAACGGGCATCCTGCTCGCCCAGGGACGATTCGACCTCACGGCGGATGGCGTCCAGCTCCGCCCCGATCGCTTCGACGTCCTCCGGGGTGAGGTGCGCGTATTCCTTGACATCCGAGATCGCCATGGCGGTTACACTACCGTAGGTTACGGTCCCGTAGGTTGGCGAAGATCGAATCTCTAACGTGTCGAATACCGCATTGTTTTCGTGACTCGACTCTGCTAACGATTGCGTCGGAGTTTACGCGAGAACCAACCTCCGCGTTGTGCTTTGTCGGCGAACGCGGCCTTTTCCGTCCGGGCCTTTTCCTGCAGTGCGGCCTTGGCCTCGCGCAACACCTGCTTCTCGTGCGCGGCCTTCTCCTTGAGCGCCACCTTGGCCTCCTGCATGGCCGACCGCAGCCCGCGCCGCTCACCGGTCTCGGGGTCCAGGCCCCAGCGCGGCTGGTGCTCGGCCAGCCACTCGCTCGCGCTGTGCTCGGCCAGCCATTCGCTGCCGTTCCAGGTCGGCATGGACGGCAGCGAGATGCCCGCGAACTTGCGCTCCGAGGAGGTCTCCGGCGCGTCGTCGGAGGTCCGCTTGAGCCACTGGTCCGGCAGCGCCAGCTTGTGAATCGTGCGGAATGCCAACAGGTATTGCTTGCCCAGCGAGCCGGTGGTGTACGGCAGGTCGTACTTGTCGCACAGCTCCTGCACCTTCACCGAGACCTCGGGATACCGATTGCTCGGAACATCCGGGAACAGGTGGTGCTCGATCTGGTAGCTGAGATTGCCGCTCATGAACGCCATCACCGGGCCGGCATCGAAATTGGCGCTGCCCAGCATCTGGCGCAGGTACCACTCGCCCCGCGTCTCGTTCTCGAACTGCTCCTCGGTGAACTTCTCCGCGCCGTCCGGGAAATGGCCGCAGAAGATGACCGCGTACGCCCACAGATTGCGAATCAGGTTCGCGGTGGCATTCGCCTTCAGCGTCGACTTCCAGGCGCGGCCGGTGAGCGCCGGATAGATCACGAAATCCTTGGCGACCTGCTTGCCGGCCTTGCGCCAGAACGCCTTGTTCGGTTCGTTGACGATGTGGCGCGGGGGGAAGAGCCGGCTCGGGGGCACACCCATCTGCTCCTTGGTGGCCGCCAGATCGTGCAGCGCGATGCCCCACTCGAACAGCGCGGCCAGAAACAGATTCGCCACCGGTTGCGCCAGATTGATCGGCTTCCATTCCTCGTCGCGCGTCATGCGCAGGATGCCGAAGCCCAGATCGTCATCCATGTCGAGGATGTTGGTGTACATGTGGTGCGAATAGTTGTGCGCGGCCTTCCACTGCGCCGAGGTGCCCGTCATATCCCACTCCCAGGTGGTGGAGTGGATCTCCGGGTCGTTCATCCAATCCCATTGCCCGTGGCTGATGTTGTGCCCGAGCTCCATGTTCTCGATGATCTTGGCGACCGACAGCAGTGCGGTGCCGGTCAGCCACGCCCAGCGCTTCTTCGACGCGAAGAGCGTGGCGCGGCCGGCGGCCTCCAGAATCCGTTGCGCCGCAATGGTGCGCCGGATGTAGCGGGCATCGCGTTCACCGAGCGAGTGCTCGATATCGCGCCGAACGGTGTCGAGCTCCTGACCCAGGGTCTCGATATCGGCCGCCGTCAGATGAGCGAATGCCTTGATGTCGGTGATGGCCACCGGCGGTCCTTCCGTGGTTGATCTGCCTCGCACCGCTGCGCGGGTGGTCGGTCCCGATGGGACCGTGTTCAGGCTCGATTGCTATCGAGGGTAGCCGTTCTCGGGCGGGGTCGTCTCACACGGTGTGCGCGTCATACTTCGAGGGTGCAGTCTCCCGCCGCGGCCGAGATGCAGGTCTGGATCTTGTCCCCGGCGCGGTGCTCCTTGCCGTTGCGCAGATCGCGCACATGGCCCTCGGTGACCGTGACGACGCAGGTCTGGCAGATGCCCATGCGGCAGCCGAACGGCATCTGCACGCCCGCGCCCTCACCGGCCTGCAGCAGCGTGGTCGCGCCGTCCACCTCGGCCGAGCGGCCGGCCTTGGCGAAGGTGACGGTGCCGCCCTCAGCGGTGGCGTTGCGCTCGATCTCGAAGCGCTCCACGTGCAGCTTGGACTCCAGACCGGCGGCGGCCCAATGCTTCTCGATCTCGTCCAGCATGGGCAGCGGGCCGCAGGCCCAGACCTCGCGCTCGCGCCAGTCCGGCACCACCTCGTCCAGATCGGCGAGCGCGAACTTGCCCTGCTCGCCGGTGAGGTGCAGGTGCGCGGTGAAACCCGGGTGCCGGTCGTGCATGTCGCGCAGCTCGTCACCGAACATCACGTCGTCGGGGGTGCGGGCGGAGTGGATGTGCATGACATCGGGGACCGCATTGCGGCGATCCAGGGTGCGCAGCATGGCCATGACGGGCGTGATGCCCGAGCCCGCGGTCAGGAACAGCACCTTGGACGGCGCCGGATCCGGCAGCACGAACCCGCCCTGCGGCGCGGCCAGCCGCACGATGGTCCCGGCCGGCACCCCGGAGACGATATGGCTGGACAGGAAGCCCTCCGGCATCGCCTTCACCGCGATGGAGATGAGCCGCCTGCCCTTGTGCGCGCTGTCGCCGGTCCAATCCGGCGGGCAGGTCAGCGAATACGAGCGCCAGTGCCAGCGGCCGTCCACCAGCACGCCGATGCCGATGTACTGGCCCGGCTCGAATTTGAAGTCGAAACCCCAGCCCGGCTTGATCACCAGGGTGGCCGAATCCGCGGTCTCCTTGCGCACCTCCACGATGCGGCCGCGCAGCTCGCGCGCCGACCACAGCGGGTTCACCAGGTGCAGGTAGTCGTCGGGCAGCAGGGGAGTGGTGATGCGGGCCGCGGCGCCGCGCAGCGCGTCGAGGGGAGTCCGTCCGCCGGTGCCGCCTTCGGCCACGGGGGCTTCCAGCCAGTCCCGCAGTCCTCGCACGGAGAACCCACCACTCTTCGATGCCATATCCCGGAACGCTTCCTGTCGTCGTGCGCGCTGGTCAGCGCGTCGTCGTACGCCTGTCGCCCATGTGATGAGCAACCATCACAGCCAGGTTACGGCATCGTAGGTTACGGGGGCTGTGTTGGATTGCCCCTCCGCTTCGCACCGGGGCGGGTTCGCGGCCCTGAGGTCTCGATTCTTCCGTCCTCCGCTTCGCTCCCCCGCTCCAAGGCGGAGGTCGATTCCAGCCGCAGTCCAGAATCGAGACGGCCGCGAACCTGTGGGTTACGCGAACCTGCCTGTGGGATTACAGGAGATCGAGCAAGAAGGGGAGTTCTTGCGCTGCGTACCAGGCGAGCTGGTGGTCCTCGGCGTCGCCGAGCACGAATTCGGCGTCGGCGTCGCCCATGTCGGCGGCGTCGATGACCTCGACGGCCTTGGCGACCTCGGATTCGGCTTCGGCCAGGTCCACGTGGATGGACGCGATGCGGTCGTAGGCGATCGGGCCGGACAGCCGCACCACGGCGTCGTCCAGATCCGGGCGCAGGGTCGCGCCGTCCACATCGGCGGCGATGACGGCGCGACGGAAGACCGGTCCGGCCGGGGCCGGATCCGATTCGTCGCCGGATTCGTCGCCCGCGCGATCGCCGCGGACCTCCGCGGCGGCCTGTTCCTCGGCGAGCAGTCGCAGCGAGGCGCGTGCGGCCTCGGCCATGGCGACCTCGGCCAGCTCCTCGTCGTCGCCGGAGGCATAGGCCTCGCGCAGCGCCGGCGTCACCGCGAAGGCGGTGTCGTTGAGGGCGCGAATCTCGCGGTCGGCGACCAGTTCCCGCAGCATCGGCATCGTGGCCGGGACGTAGACCCGTAGTTTCTTCGAGACGCGGGACGACTCACTGGACGCAGGCACCGAGCATCTCCTCCATCGACTCGTGCACCGAAGCGGTCAGCACCGCGATGTCCGCCATGGCGTCGCGATCGGCGGTGAGTCCGTAGAACACCCGTCCGTCGTAGGACGTGAGCCCGATGCTCAGAGCCTGAAAGCGCAGCAGCGGCGACACCGGGTACATCTCCAGCATCCGCGCGCCGCCGATGTACATGGGCTGCTGCGGACCCGGCGCGTTGGTGATCACCAGATTGAACGTGTGCTCTGCAAAAGTACTCGCCGACCGCACGCTCATGGCATGCAGGCTCGCCGGAGCGAATCCGGCCATGTGCATCAGCGTGCGGGCGCGGACCCCGAGCTGATGCCGGGAATGGGGTTCGGTCGCGTGCTTGATGTGCTCCATGCGGATCACCGGATTCGGTTCGCCCACCGGCAGATCCACCAGCAGCGAGGTGACCTCGCCCGCGGGTTTGAGCTCACCGTTCGGTCCGTCGGCATAGACCGACATGGGGACGACCGCCCGCAGCGCGTCGGCCTCGGTCAGCACCTGCCCGCGTGAGAGCAGCCAATTGCGCAGCGCCCCCGTCACCACCGCGAGGATCACGTCGTTGATGGAGCAGTCGAACCGCTTGCGGATCTTGCGGTAGTCCTCGAGATCCGTGCGCACCACCTCGAACCGGCGATTGCGCGAGGTGCGGGTGTTCAGGGGGCTGTCGGGCGCGCCGATGGCCGCGGTCCGGACCATGGACACCAGCTTCTGCACCGCCTTGCCGGTGGCGTCGACCATGGCGAAGGCCTCGGCCACGTGGTGGCGGGCCACCTCCAGGCCCTCACGCGGCTGGGTGGCCAGGTGCAGCACCGCGCCGAGCAGCAGTTCGAGGTCGGCGGGCTCGCGATGGGCGATCCAGGCGTCGTCGGCGACCTCGCGGGGCGCGGTCGAGGTGTCCAGGATCACATGCCCGATCTCGAGCGCGCTGTCCCCGTCGACCAGGGCGGAATGGGTCTTGGTGAAGATGGCGCAGCGGCCCTCGGACAGGCCCTCGACCAGGTACATCTCCCACAGCGGCCGGGAGGGGTCGAGGGGGCGTGACGCCAGCCGCGCCACCAGGTCGAGCAGCTGCTCGTCGGTACCCGGCTCGGGCAGGGCGGAGCGGCGGATGTGATAGGTGATGTCGAAGTGGCTGTCGTCCACCCACACCGGGCGGCCCAGCGTGAACGGGATCTCCCGCACCTTGCGGCGGTACAGCGGCACCAGCGGCAGCCGCGACTCGACCAGGGTTGCCAGCCGGTCATAATCCAGCGGCCCGTGCCCCGAGTTTCCGGCCGGCGCGGGATTGCGCAGGATGGCCAGGGAACCGATGTGCATGGGGTTGCTGCTGGATTCCAGCCGGTAGAACGACGCGTCCTGGGGCGTCAGTCTGGTGATCACGCTGCCCGCTACTCCCTAGTCCCTGCCTGCGCCCGCAGTGTCCCCCTGCCTAGGCGCCGGCGGTTCTTCCATCAAATGTTGCCGTGGCATTCTTCGAAGGCAAGCTATCGCAATCCGATCACCTGGGGGGATGGATGGGCGGCACTGCCCGAGATCACACACCGTCAGCGGTGTCCCCAGCTCCGGGTGCGCGGGCGCAGGCCTCCGCACGCCGGACCCCCTACATCCTACGTCAGGGGTAACGAATCAGCCTCGGACGCAAGATCATTCGCTGAACGGTCGCCGGCGGCCCCGATCGGCTCCCGGGCAACCGTGCGGGCGGCCCGGTTTCACAGCTTTCCCTCAGCACGCACGCCCTCGCCCGCGCAGTTCAGCACCTACGATGGGCTCCGGATTACCATGGCTAGTGATTGCGCGCCCGCGCGCAGGCTTCCCGCCATGGTGGGGGCTACCGACAACACCGACCAGAGGACTACAAGACCCGTGCCTGCGCTGAGTTTTTCAAGGTTGCTACGGATTGGTGAAGGTCGCACGGTCAAGCGGCTGGCAAGTCTGGCGGACGAGGTCATCGCCCTCGACGAGGAGTACACGGCCCTCACCGACGCCGAGCTGCAGGCCAAGACCGCGGAGTTCCAGCAGCGCTACGCCGACGGCGAGAGCCTCGACGAGCTGCTGCTGGAAGCCTTCGCGACCGCGCGGGAAGCGTCCTGGCGAGTCCTGAACCAGAAGCACTACAAGGTGCAGATCATGGGCGGCGGCGCCCTGCACATCGGCAATGTGGCGGAGATGAAGACCGGTGAGGGCAAGACCCTGACCTGTGTGCTGCCCGCCTACCTCAACGCCATCTCCGGCGAGGGCGTGCACGTCGTCACCGTCAACGACTACCTGGCCAAGCGCGACGCCGAGTGGATGGGCCGCGTGCACCGCTTCCTCGGTCTCGAAGTCGGCGTGATCCTGGGCGGCATGAGCCCGGCCGAGCGTCGCGAGGCGTACGCCGCGGACATCACCTACGGCACCAACAACGAGTTCGGCTTCGACTACCTGCGCGACAACATGACCCACTCGCTGGACGATCTGGTCCAGCGCGGGCACAACTTCGCCATCGTCGACGAGGTCGACTCCATCCTCATCGACGAGGCCCGCACCCCGCTGATCATCTCGGGCCCGGCCGACGCCTCCTCGAAGTGGTACGCGGAGTTCGCGCGCATCGCGCCGCTGCTGAAGAAGGACCTGCACTACGAGGTCGACATCAAGAAGCGCACCATCGGTGTGCACGAGGCGGGCGTCGAATTCGTCGAGGACCAGCTGGGCATCGACAACCTGTACGAGGCGGCCAACTCGCCGCTGGTGAGCTACCTGAACAACGCCATCAAGGCGAAGGAGCTCTACACCAAGGACAAGGACTACATCGTCCGCAGCGGCGAGGTCATCATCGTCGACGAGTTCACCGGCCGAATCCTGGTGGGCCGCCGCTACAACGAGGGCATGCACCAGGCCATCGAGGCCAAGGAGGGCGTGGAGATCCAGCCGGAGAACCAGACGCTGGCCACCATCACGCTGCAGAACTACTTCCGTCTCTACGACAAGCTCTCGGGCATGACCGGTACCGCCGAGACCGAGGCGGCCGAGCTGCACCAGACCTACGGCCTGGGTGTGGTGCCGATCCCCACCAACAAGCCGATGGTCCGTCAGGATCAGTCCGATCTGATCTACAAGACCGAAGAGGCCAAGTTCGCCGCGGTCGCCGACGACATCCAGGAGAAGCACGAGCTGGGTCAGCCGGTCCTGGTCGGCACCACCTCGGTCGAGCGCTCGGAGTACCTGTCCAAGCTGCTGACCAAGCGCGGTATCCCGCACAACGTGCTGAACGCCAAGTTCCACGAGCAGGAAGCGCAGATCGTCGCCGAGGCGGGTCGCCCGGGCGCGGTCACCGTCGCCACCAATATGGCCGGCCGTGGTACCGACATCGTGCTGGGCGGCAACCCGGACATCATCGCCGACATCCTGCTGCGCCGGCAGGGCCTGGACCCGGTGGAGACCCCGGACCAGTACGAGGCCCACTGGCACCCGACCCTCGAGCGGGTCAAGGAGCAGGTGGACGAGGACGCCGAGGCGGTCCGCGACGCGGGTGGCCTCTACGTGCTGGGCACCGAGCGGCACGAGTCGCGGCGCATCGACAACCAGCTGCGCGGTCGTTCCGGCCGTCAGGGCGACCCGGGCGAGTCCCGGTTCTATCTGTCGCTGGGCGACGAGCTGATGCGGCGCTTCAACGGCGCCGCGCTCGAGTCGATCATGACCCGGCTCAACCTGCCCGACGATGTGCCGATCGAGGCCAAGATGGTCTCGCGTGCCATCAAGTCCGCGCAGACCCAGGTCGAGCAGCAGAACTTCGAGATCCGCAAGAACGTCCTCAAGTACGACGAGGTCATGAACCAGCAGCGCATGGTGATCTACGCCGAGCGCGCCCGCATCCTCGAGGGCGAGGACATGGAGGGCCAGGTGCAGGAGATGATCACCGACGTGATCACCGCCTACGTCAATGGCGCCACGGCCGAGGGCTATGTCGAGGACTGGGATCTGGAGAAGCTGTGGGGCGCGCTGAAGACGCTGTACCCCATCGGCATCGACTACAAGGACCTCACCGGGGAGAGCGACGGCGGCGAGGTGGGCGAGCTGACCCGCGAGGAGCTGCTGGACGCGGTGCTCGAGGACGCGCACGCCGCCTACGACAACCGCGAGTCGGAGATCGACGGCCTCGCGGGCGAGGGCAGCATGCGCAATCTGGAGCGCCAGATCCTGCTGAGCGTCCTGGACCGCAAGTGGCGTGAGCACCTCTACGAGATGGACTACCTCAAGGAGGGCATCGGCCTGCGCGCCATGGCGCAGCGCGACCCGCTGGTCGAGTACCAGCGCGAGGGCTTCGACATGTTCGCGGCCATGCTCGACGGCCTCAAGGAGGAGTCGGTCGGCTTCCTGTTCAACCTCCAGGTCGAGGTGCAGCAGCCGCAGCCGGTCGGCGTGAACGTGGCCGCGGGCCTGCAGTCGCCGGTCGGCAACCGCCCGCTCCCCACCGAGGAGGACGCGGCCGCCAACGGCAATGGCGCTCCGGCGGCCCTGCGCGCCAAGGGCATCGACGAGTCCGGTCCGCGCGGCCTGTCCTACTCCGGTCCGGACGAGGGCGGTCATGCCGCCATCCGCAGCGACCGTGACGAGTACGGCCTCGAGGACGGTCAGGGCGGCACCCGCCGCGAGCGCCGGGAGGCGGCCCGCGCCCAGGGCAAGGCCGACCGCGCCCCGCGCTCCAAGCGCCGCCACTGAGCGAAGCGAAACCCACTGCGCCCCGGGTGTTCGCACCCGGGGCGCAGTGTTTTCCGCTCTGGACCAGCGGTTTTCGCGTGGTCATGAAACAGTCACGATCGGTTCGCTGAAATGGGTTCCAGTCCGGTCGCCGTGGGGCGGCCGAGCAGGAAGGAATCACGATCATGCGCAAGACTTTTGCCCTCACCGCCATGGCCCTGGGCATCGCCGGGCTGGGCGCCGCGACCGCGCACGCGGAGACCCTGACGGTCGACGGTAACTACGCCACCGTCGACGCCTGCGCCGCCGACGGCAATGGCGGCCAGTTCCAGGCGGGCGGCGTGCAGCTGCGCGGCGAGGACGGCTGGCAGTGGCGGTGCGATCAGGGCGCCGACGGCCTGTGGTACATGACCATCTTCCGTTGATCGAACGCCGGTCTCCGGCTCGAACGGAAACCGTGCCCTCGGCGAAATCGCCGGGGGCACTGTCGTTTTCGGGAACGAATCAGAGGGCCGATTCCGAAGGAAGCGGACAATTCGGGCGACGGCAGGGTTGCTCGGGTCGGCGTTCGGTGAAATTTCCTGCCGCTCAGGTGTTTCGGCGGCCCGGCAACGGGTATTCGGTCTCTGGGTGCGGTCGTTGCGGCCTGTCGCCGATCCGAATCCCATTCGTACCCTTTTAGCTTCGCCGGGATCGCAATCAAGGGCATTTTTATCGCGCGAACCGGGCTGCGCGTTAATTGAATTACCCCCCTCAAATTTGTGATGTGCGTCATTCGAGACATTTTGTGCCATTTACTCGGCGGTAGCTTGGTTGCGCTCTATTAGCTGGGCTAAATTCCCGGATGTGTGGGAGGACCTGAAGTTTTACGGGCGGGAACCTGAACGGAGCCAGTTGGATCGCGCTCTCGCGGCGGCCCGTTCGGGGCGGGGATCGGCGCTGGTGCTGTATGGCGATCCGGCCATCGGCAAGACCGCGCTGCTGCGCACCGCCATCGATCGCGCCGCCGATTTCCGGGTGCTGCGCTGTCAGGGCATGAGCACCGAATCCGAACTGAATTTCGCTGCCCTGCACGAACTTCTGCTGCCGGTGGCCGACCGGCTGCCGACGCTGCCCACCGCCCAGTCCCGGGCTCTGGGCGTGGTGCTCGGCTTGGACGCCGGTGCGGCCGACGCCTTCCTGGTCGGCGCCGCCCTGGTGCGGCTGCTGTCGGCGCTCGCGGCCGAGGGCCCCCTGCTGCTGGTCGTGGACCAGGCCCGGCTGGTGGATCCGGAGTCGGCGCAGGCGCTCGTGTTCGCCATCCGCCGGCTGACCGCGGCGCCGGTGACGCTGCTGGTGGCGCTGCGCGACGATCCGGCCGACACGCTCTGGCGGGAACTGCCCGCGCTGCCGGTCACCGGCCTGCCCGATGCCGACGCCCGCCGTCTCGTCGCCGAGCGGCACGGCCCGCTGGGCGCGTTGCGGCTGGCCCGGATCCTCGACGTAGCCGGTGGCAATCCGCTGGCGCTGCACGAATTGCCGGATATCGTCGGTGATCTCGCGGGCACCGCGCCCGAGCCGATGGCGCTGGGGCCCGGACTGCGCGCGGCCTTCCGCGATCGCGTCGCCGCGCTGCCCGCCGGGGTGCGCGTGCTGCTGACCGTCGCCGCCACCGAGACCCGCGGCGTGCTGGGTATCGTGACCACCGCCGCGGCGGCCCTCGGCGTCGATGACGCCGCGTGGGAATTCGCCACGGCCGCAGGCCTGCTCACGGTCGGCGACGGCCGGGTGGAACGCACCCACGCCCTGCTGTGCGCCGCCGTTCACGATGCCGCCTCGGCCGCCGAGCGCCGCGCCGCGCAGCTGGCCGTGGCGGACGCGCTGACCGGACCGGGCACGGCGGATCTGCGCATCTGGCACCGGGCCATGGCCGCCGAGTGCCCGGACGAGGAGCTGGCCGCGGCCTTGACCGCTGTTGCCGCCGGCTCGGATCACGGGCACATGACCGCCGCTGCCATGCTGCGGCAGGCCGCCGCCATCACGCCGGATCCGGAGCGGGCGGGGGAGCGGCTGGCCGCGGCCGGTCGATCCGCCTGGGCGGGCGGCGATATCGCCTCCGCGCGCGGCCTGCTCGATCGCGCCACCGCCCGGCTCGGGCCGGAGCGGGCCGCGGTGGCCGGGCGCGGGCTGGCCGGGCTGCTGGAATTCGTTGCGGGAGAACCGGAGCGGGCGAGCCGGCTGCTGCTGCGCGATGCCGAGCTGGTGGATCCCGAGACGGCCGTGCTCCTGCGGATCGACGCCGAACGCGCGCGCTGGGTGGCCGGGCACGGCATCCTCGATCTGGATCCCGCGGAAATAACTGTGCGGGAGGGTATTTCGCGCTTCCACACCATGATCCGGCCGCTGCCGCCGGCGCCGCTGGTGCTGCTGTGGGGAATGGCGGACGCGGCCCTGGAGCCGTACACCCAGGCGGCGGCGTACCTGCGGGGCAGTTCGGCGCCCGCCGCGGTGTCGCTACTACCGCAGCTGGCGATCATCCAGTTCGCCAATGGCCGGTTCGCGGCCGCCGAGCAGACCTTGGCCGAGGCGTTCGAACTGGCCACTGCGGGCGGGGTGGAGAACGTGCTCGCCCAGTGCTGGGCCCTGCGCGCGAAGATCGCCGCGCTGCACGGTGATTCGGACACCGTGCTGGACAGCGCGGACCGGGTGCTGGCGCTGGCGCGGCCGCGCCGGTCGCACGCGCTCATCGCGTCGGCGCACTGGCATCTGGGCTTCCACGCGCTGAGCCTCGGCGATCCGGAGACCGCGTACCTGCGGTTGCGGACCCTGGCCCAGCCGGGGCACGACGCCCGGCATCCGACCTACGCGCGGCTGGCCGCGGTGGAGCTGGTGGAGGCCGCCACCCGGGTCGGCCGGCAGGCCGACGCGCTCGAATACTACGGGGAGATCCGGGATTGGGCGGTGCGGTCCCGCGCGGATTGGGCGCTCTCGGCCGCCTACACCTGCCGGGCCCTGCTGTGCTCCGGCGATCGGGCCGGCCACTACTTCCGGCGTGCGCTGGCCGTCCGGCGCACCCGCCACGATCTGAATCATGTCCGCACCCAGCTGCTCTACGGCAAGTGGCTGCGCCGGGCGCGGCGGCGCGCCGACGCGGCCGAGCAATTGCGCACGGCCGCCGAGGCGTTCGAGGGCATGGGCGCTGCCCAGTGGGTGATGCGCGCCCGGCAGGAACTCGAGCTGACCGGCCGCCGGGCCGCGCCGGTCACCGCGCACGGCGAGACCTCGGTGCTGACGGCGCAGGAGCTGCGGGTCGCGCGGCTGGCGGCGCAGGGCCTGACCAACCGGGAGATCGGGACCGACCTGTTCCTGAGTCCGCGCACGGTGGGCCATCACCTGTCTCGGGTGTTCGGCAAGCTCGGGCTCAGCGGCCGGACCGATCTGGTCGACGTGGATTTCGACAATGGCATGCGAATTGTGCGGCCGCGCTGACGTTCTCGTATCGGAGTGACGCTCCCGGGCGTTATTCCAGGTGGACCGACTCGCCCCAGTAGCGCGGGTCCCAGTTGATGAGGATCATCCCGGCCACGCTGCCCGCGCAGCCACCGCAGGCGTGTACCTGGATCAGGTTGTCCACATCGGTGTCTCCGGCGAGCACGGCGCGGGTGGAAAGCCACACCGCCCGCAGGTGTAGGGCGGCGGGCTTTCCACAGCGCACGCATTCCGGCAGCACGCCGTCCGGATCATTACGCCCTATCCGGACTTCCGGGGTGACGGGCGCGCCGGGTCCGAGGGCGTCATCGAGGAGCGGCGAAAATTCCTTGCGCTCACGGTCTTCCACCTCGGCAGGCTAACTATTTCCGGCGGTGTCCGCACCCTGGGCCGCCAGGATCGGCGACCCCTCCGGCGTCGATCCGGGACGGCGTGGGAACCGGTCGGATCAGTTTCCGGTGGTGGCGGGCGGCGTAGTGCCCGGGGTGGAGGCGCTACCGGTGATCAGCGCCTTGATGACGTTGGTGAGGATCTCGGCCGATCCGGTGGTCGGCGTGGTGGGGGCGGCGCCGTCGGCGGAAGCCAGGCCCGCACCGGCGAACAGCAGACCGGTGGCAGCGGCGGCCACACCCAGAACACGGATCTTGCGCATGAAATCTCCTTGGAATCAATCGAATCAGCGGAAATTGAGCTGATGGCGAATGTTTAGCACGCAATCTTCTGGGAATGCAATGGATATCGAATTGGGCGAGTCGCCCGATTTCGGATCGAATCCGTGCAGCATTTTAGCCGACAGTATACGAATCAAAATCGGTCGCTGTATCGGTCATCGTATCGGTCATCGATGAAAGACTCGGAATCGCATATCTCCCAGTTGATCTCAGCCGATGGGACGGCGGCGACTTCGAGTTTGTCCGGCTCTCGGCCGTCGAGGTAGCTTGCAATGTGCGCGATATCCGGATGCTCCAGGGGAGGGAGCGAGAACAGGCCGAACTGTCTCGTGTATTGAGCGAGGCGCGCGCCGGTCGCGGCGGGGGATTGCTCTTGTGGGGTGAACCGGGAATCGGAAAAACCGCCCTGTTACGCGACGCCGAGCTACGTGCCACCGATTTTCGAGTGGTGACCTGCCGTGGATTTCCCGCCGAATCGGAGCTGGATTTCGGCGCGCTGCACGAACTGCTGCTCTCGCTGATCGATCGGGTCGCCGCGCTGCCCGTCCCGCAGGCGCGGGCCCTGGCCGCGGCTCTCGGCCGGGGCGCCGGGCCGGCCGATCGCTTCCTGGTGGGCGCGGCCCTGGTGACACTGCTGGCGACGGTCGCCCGGGAACGGCCGTTGCTGCTCATCGTCGACGACGCCCAGTGGGTGGACGCCGCGACCGGGCAGGCGCTCACCTTCGCGCTGCGCCGCCTGGGCGCCGGCCGGGTGGCGCTGCTGGCCGCCATGCGTGAATGCCCGGCCACCACGGTGTGGCAGGCGCTGCCCGTGCTGCCCGTCGCACCGCTGACCGAGGAGCACGCGCGACGGCTGCTGGCCCTGCGCTCCGGCGGCATCGGCGAGCCGCGCGCAACGCGCATGCTGCGACTGGCCGACGGCAATCCGCTGGCGCTGCGGGAATTTCCGATCGACTCCGAGGACGGCGCCGGAATCGGTTGCGGACCGGCGCCTTTCGGTCCGCGGCTGCGTGCCGCCTTCGCCGATCGGCTGGCCGCCCTGGAGCCGCGGGTGCGGATCCTGCTGACCGTGGTGGCCGCGGCGGATGCGGGCACGCTGTGCCCGGTCGCGACGGCCGCGACCGAACTCGGTGTCACCGCGGCGGATTGGGAGTCGGCGGTGGCGGCCGGGCTGCTCACGGTTACCGACGGGCGCGTCGAAATGCGGCATCGTCTGCTCTGCGGCGCGGCCTACGACGCCGCGTCCACGGCCGAGCGCCGCACCGTCCACCTGGCCCTGGCCGATGCCCTGCCCGGCCCCGAGAACGCCGACCTGCGCACCTGGCAGCTGGCCGCCGTCCTCGATGGCCCGAATCCCACGCTGGCACAGTCGCTCGCCGACGGTGTCGAGCGGGTGCGGGCCAGCGCCGGAACGCTGGCCGCGGCCGCGGTGCTGCGCCGCGCCGCGGCCATCACCCCGGACCCGGACACCGCCGGAGTGCGGCTGGCCGGAGCGGCCCGATTCGCCTGGGAGGGCGGTGATATCGAGTCGGCGCAGCGTCTGCTCGTTCTCGCCGAGACCCGCACCACGCCCGCCGCCATCGCCGCGGCCAGCGGCGGCCTGTCCGGCCTGCTGGAATTCGTCACCGGCGACCCGGCCCAGGCGCACATCCTGCTGCTGCGTGATGCCGAGGCCGTCCGCGCATCCGCCGCGAGGCCGGAAACCGCTGCCGTGAACCCGGATTCGCGATGGCAGGGCGGCGGCACCGGCCTCGCGGCCGGCCTGCGGCTGCTCGCCGACCGGGCGGCCTGGTCGGTGGGCCGCGCCGCGGACCTGCCGCTGGACGGTCAGCTCGAAGCGGCCGGGGCCACGTCCTCGCCCATCGCGGCCGCGCGTCTGCTGCCGCCGGCCGGGCAATTGCTCGAGTGGGGTCTGGCCGAGCGGGCGCTGGAGCCGTACCTCAGAGTGGCCGGGGGCCTGCGCGATTCGGCCGGCCGGCCGGCCACGCTCGGCGTGCTGCCGCAACTGGCCGTGGTGCAGTTCGCCACCGGTCACTGGGAAGCGGGGGAGAGCACCCTGGCCGAGGCGTTCGACCTGGCCGCGGGCGCGGGCGCGGGCAATATCCTGGCCCAGTGCTGGAACCTGCGGGCCCGGCTGGCCGCCCAGCGCGGCGACGCGGACACGGTGGCCGAGAGCGTGGATCGCGCGCTGGCCCTGGCCCGCCCGCACGCGGTGTCGGCGCTGATCGGCGGCGCGTACTGGCATCACGGCTTCCACTCGCTGACCGCCGGGGATGCCGAGTCGGCCTATCGCCGCCTGCGCGCGCTCTACCTGCCCGGCCACGAGGCCGCGCATCCCACGCTGGCCCGGCTGGCCACCCTCGACACGGTCGAGGCCGCCTGCCGCGTGGGCCGTTTCGACGAGGCGGCCGAGTACGCGGAGCTGATCGCGGCCTGGACGCGGCGCACGCGAGCTCGCTGGGCACTGACGACCGCCTACGCCTGCCGGGCGCTGCTGGCCGACGAAGACCGCGCCGAGCACTACTACCGCCGTGCCCTGGCGGTCGGCGACACCCGGCATACCAGCTTCGGCCGCGCCCGTACCCAGCTGCTCTACGGCAAGTGGCTGCGCCGGGTCCGCCGCCGCCGCGACGCCGCCGAGCAATTGCGCGCCGCCGCCGACGCTTTCGACCTCATCGGCGCCACCGCCTGGGCCACCCGCACCCGCTCCGAGCTGGAGCTCACCGGCACCGGCGTCAAGCCCGGCGCCGGCTCTACACCGCTCACCGCGCAGGAGTCCCAGGTGGCCCGGCTGGCCGCCCAGGGGCTCACCAATCGGGAGATCGGCGCGGAACTGTTCGTCAGCCCGCGCACGGTCGGGCACCACATGTCCCGGATTCTCGAGAAGCTCGGTCTCACCAGCCGTTCCGAGCTGCGGGGCATCGACTTCGACAATGGCATGCGCCTGACGCGCCCGCACTGAGGCGTGGTTCCGGCCGCCGCGAACGCTGACAGCTAATGTCCAGCAGCAATTTTCGGATCAGGTCCGGGTGAGCTCGAACAGCCGGAAACGGCGAGTGCCCGCGAGTCGCTGCTCCATGGCGTAACCCGGCCAGAACTCCAGCGCCCGCCGCCACGCGCGATCCCGTTCGGCGCCCGTCAGCTGCCGCACCTCGACCGGGAACCGTTCCCCGCGGACCAGCAGTTCGGCCCGTTCGGCGCCGCGCAGATTGGCCGACCAGGACGGCTGTTCGGGTAGGCCCCAGTTCGACGAGACGATCAGGAAGCGCTTCTCGTCGTACGGGTCCGGGACGTAGAGCAGGCTGACCGTGCGCGGCAGGCCGGTGCGGCGCCCGGCCACCGTGAGCTGCAGCGCGGGCAGGCCCGCGACATCGAGTATTCCCTTGCGGCCGTGTGTTGCTCGCCGCGTGAAGCGTTCGAGCGCGAACACCCCCGGTGCGATGCGCATGATGGTCCGGTGGCGGGCCAGGCCGCGGCCCAGCCGCGGGAGCGGGTTCCAGCGGGCGGGCGCCTCGGGCCGGCGCCGCCATTCAGCGAATGCCATGCCCCGATTATGTTGCTAGGGCGCCCAGCGCGCCCGATCCCAGTCGTCCTGCCAATCGTGCGCGCCGGCCGGGGACCGGTCGTCCCGATGCACGGGCGGCAGGGTCTCGTCCTGGTCCCGCGGCCCGGAATCGTCCTGTTCCCGCCCCGATCGATCGGCCTCGTCGGGTGCGGGCCGGACATCGCTGTGCCGCCGCCCGTTGGCGTGCCGCAACTCGGGAAGTTCTTCGCTCATGACCATCCCTTCGTGCCGGTTATGCACAAAAGGTATCGAATGGGCGATTTCTCAGCTAACTCAGGGCTAGCTTCAGGTGTCGCTGCTGCCCCGGAACCACGGATCGTTCGAATTGAGCGCGGTGAGCAGGCGGCGGATGGCAGCGACCCGGAGCTCCTTGCCGGGCAGTTCGTCGAGCGCGCACTCCGGGTCGGCGGGCGGGCCCAGGTGGGTGCAGCCGCGCGGGCAGTTCTCGATGGCGTCGGCCAGATCGGAGAACGCCTGGATGACGTCGTCGGGGGTGATGTGCGCCAGGCCGAACGAGCGCACACCGGGCGTGTCGACGACCCAGCCGCCGTCGGGCAGCGGCAGCGCCACCGACTGGGTCGAGGTGTGCCGGCCCTTGCCGACCCCGGACACCTCGCCGACAGCGCGCTCCGCCTCCGGAACCAGCCGGTTCACCAGGGTCGACTTGCCCACCCCGGAGTGCCCGATGAACGCGGTCAGCCTGTCGTCCAGCAGGTCCAGCACCGGCTCCAGCGGATCCTCGATGCCGCCGTAGACGATGGTCAGATCCAAATCCTCGAAGGCCGACGCGAATTCGGAGTCGGCGGCCAGATCGTGCTTGGTCAGGCACAGAATCGGTTGCAGCCCACCGACATACGCCGCCACCATGGCCCGCTCCACGAATCCGGTACGCGGTGGCGGATCGGCCAGCGCCACCACGATGAACAGCTGCTCGGCATTGGCCACCACCACGCGCTCGAACGGATCGGTGTCATCGGCGGTGCGGCGCAACACCGTTCGCCGATCGACCACCCGCACGATGCGGGCCAGGGTGTCGGGCTTGCCGGACAGGTCGCCGACCACGTCCACCTGATCGCCGACCACGATCGGCGTGCGGCCGAGCTCGCGCGCCCGCATGGCCGTCAGCGGCCGGTCCGGATCCCCGTCCAGCACGCACCCCCAGCGTCCGCGGTCCACCGAAACCACCATGGCCGCTTCGGCATCCAGGTGCTGCGGCCGGGTCTTGGTGCGCGGACGCGAGCCCTTGCCCGGGCGTACCCGGACATCGGACTCGTCGTACTCGCGCCGCCTCAGTGGTCTGCTCCCGACGAGCCGAGCATGCTGTCCCAGAGGTCGACGAAGTTCGGCAGCGTCTTGGCGGTGGTGCCGATGTCCTCGATCTCCACACCCGGCGTCACCAGGCCGATGATCGCGCCGGCGGTGGCCATCCGGTGGTCGGCGTAGGAGCGCCACTGCCCGCCGGTGAGCGGATTGGGCACGATGGCCAGCCCGTCCTCGGTCTCGGTGACCTTGCCGCCCAGCCGGTTGATCTCGGTGGCGAGCGCGGCCAGCCGGTCGGTCTCGTGCCCGCGCAGGTGCGCGATGCCGCGCAGCCGGGATGGCGAATCCGCGAGTGCCGCAAGGGCGGCCACGGTCGGGGTCAGCTCGCCCACGTCGTGCAGGTCGATGTCGATGCCGGCCAGGCGCTCGGGCCCGCGCACGGTGAGCACGCTGTCGAAGAAGCGCGCCTCGGCGCCCATGCGCACCAGGATCTCCCGGATCACGTCGCCCGGCTGGGTGGTGAGCCGCGGCCAGTGCGGAATGCTCACCTCGCCGCCGGTGACGGCCGCCGCCGCCAGGAACGGGGTGGCATTGGACAGGTCCGGCTCGACCTCCCAGTCCACCGCCCGGATCGGGCCGGGGGCCACGGTCCAGGTCTGCGCCTTGCGCGGATCGTTGGGCGCGTCGACGCGAACGTCGGCCCGCCGCAGCATCTCCACGGTCATCTCGATGTGCGGCATGGACGGCAGCGCCGCGCCGTCGTGGTTCACGGTGACGCCCTGCTCGAACCGCGCCGCCGACAGCAGCAGCCCGGACACGAACTGCGAGGAGCCCGAGGCGTCGATGGTGACCGGACCGCCGCGCAGCGCGCCCATGCCGTGCACCACGAAGGGCAGCTGGTTGCCGTCGATGTCGAGGCCCAGTGCGCGCAGCGCGTCCAGGATCGTGCCGAGTGGCCGCACCCGCGCCTGCTCGTCGCCGTCGAAGGCGACATCGCCGCGCGCCAGCGCCGCCACCGGCGGCAGGAAGCGCATGACGGTGCCCGCGAGCCCGCAATCGACCATGGCGCTGGTGAATTCGGCGGGCGGAGTGACGGTGAGCGTCTCGCCCTCGCCCTCGATGCCGGTGCCCATGGCCCGCAACCCCGCGATCATGAGGTCGGTGTCCCGGCTGCGCAGCGCGCCGGTGATGGTGGACGGCCGATCCGCCAGCGCGGCGAGGATCAGCGCCCGATTGGTAATGGATTTGGACCCGGGCAGGGTCACGGTCGCGTGCACGGGAACTCGGACATGGGGCGCGGGCCAGAAAGTCACATGGCCATCTTCGCACTCCCGGCTCCCCGAGCCTTTTCGCCGACCGATAATTCTCACGGGACTTGCGTTGCGGCCCGGCGGTCGGGTGCCGTGTCCGACCGAGTCCGTACCCGATGAGTTACCCCGGACTCGCCAGATCGGTTGTTCCGTCGGGCATGGAAAAGCCTGGGCGTATACGTATATGAGTACGTATACTGGTCGGGTGATCGATCCCATCAGCCTCGTAATCGGTGGCGCGCTCGTCGGCGGCGGCTGGCTCGCGGGCCGATTCGGCTCCCGCCGCAGCAAACCCGGCACCGCGGCCGGCCCGGCCGTCTGCGGCTGCGGCCACGACCTCGCCCTGCACGACCGCGAAGCGGGTCATTGCCACGCCGAGACCTTCCGTAAGACCGGCGTCGGTATCAAAGCCTGGGCGCGCTGCAACTGTCAGCGCTACACCGGTCCCACCCCGCTCGAAGAGTTCTTCACCCCCACGCCCTTGCCACCGGCTCAGTGAACGCGCGATGCCGGTCTCCGTGGTGGAGACCGGCATCAACTGCCTGTGGCGCCCGGCATTTCAGGCTGAGCGCTCTCCCTACTTGGCGCGCCCGTGAATCAGCGGCACGATCTTGCGCAGCAGCTTCATGGTCCGGTCGGTACGGGTGTAGGACAGCAGCGCCATGCCGGGAATCGCGAAGCGCTGCACCGCGATCGAGTGTGGACGCGAGAATTCCAGCAGGCCCGGCGCACCGTGGATGCGGCCGATGCCGGAGTCGCGCACGCCGCCGAACGGCAGCCCCGAGATCGCCGCGTAGGACAGCACCGAGTTCACCGAGGTGCAGCCGACCTGGAGGCGCCGGGCGATCTCCATGCCCTGGTTCTTCGAGTACACCGCGGACCCGAGCCCGTACTTGCTCTTGTTGGTCAACTCCACGGCCTCGTCCACGCCGTTGACGGTGCGAATGGTGACGGTCGGCCCGAAGGTCTCCTCGCACACCGCATCCGAGGACTCGTCCACGTCGACCAGCACGACCGGTTCGATGAAGGGCCCCTTGACCGATTCGGGCCCGCCCAGTACGGCCTTGCCGCCGTTCTTCAGCGCGTCGTCGATGTGCCGGCGCACGATGTCGACCTGGCTGGGCATGGTCATCGGACCGTAGGAGGCCTTGGCGTCCGAACCCGGCTTGATGTCGGTGAGGATGCGCTTGACCTCGGCGACGAACTCGTCGGCGACCGACTTGTCCACGTACACCCGCTCCACGCCCGCGCAGGTCTGGCCGGAATTGGCGGTGGCGCCCCAGGCGACCGCGTCGGCGGCGGCCTTGATGTCGGCGTCGGCGGCCACGATCACCGCGTCCTTGCCGCCGCACTCCAGCAGCACCGGGGTGAGGGTCTCGGCGGCGGAGGCCATGATCTTCTTGCCGGTCGCGGTGGATCCGGTGAAGGCCAGCTTGTCGACGCCCGACTTGACCAGCGCCGCACCGGTCGCGCCGTAGCCGTTGATGGTGATGAAGACGCCGTCCGGCAGTTCCGGATTCGCCTCGGCGAACGCCTTGGCCACGAAATTGCCGATGCCGGTGGAGAATTCGCTCGGCTTGAAGACCACGCAGTTGCCGGCGGCCAGCGCGTAGGCGATGGAGCCGTTCGGGGTGTAGATCGGATAGTTCCACGGCCCGATCACGCCGACCACGCCGAGCGGGCGGTACTCCAGGTGGGCGGCGAAATTGGCCATGAACGCGCCGGGCGCGACCTTCTTGGGCTCGAGCACCTTCTTGGCATTGGACGCGGCCCACTTGATGTGCTCGAGGGCCAGCATGAGCTCGAGGAAGGCGTCGTCGAGGGGCTTGCCGTTCTCGGCGTGGATGAGCTCACTGAGCTCGTCGGACTTCTCGACCAGCTTGCTGCCCCAGCGCAGAATGTGCTTCTTGCGCTCGGCGTAGGTCAGCGCGCCCCAGGTGGCGGCGGCGGTCCGGGCCTTGGCGACGGCCGCGCGCACCGCCGCCTCATCATCGATCTTGTAGGTGGCGAGGGCCTCGCCGGTGGCAGGGTTGACCGAAGTCAGCGTGTCGGCCTGATCGAGCGGGGCGGTTTCGGTTGCAGTCATGATTGGCGGCGTCCCTTGATGAGAGTGTGATGAGACGAACGTCTCATACCGTCCATGTGATGTCAATTGCCATCACATCGTGGGCGATTCACTTCTGGAGACTGTCGGCACCCGATGGCAGCATGGTCGTCATGTGCGGTAGATACGCGACCACGACGAATCCCGCGAAGCTGGCCGTCGAGCTCGACGCTATCGACGAGACCGGCGACAAGGGCTTCGATCCGAATTACAACGTGGCCCCCACCAATCAGGTGCTCACGGTCGTCGAACGCCACGACCGCGACCACCCGGAGGACCCGGCCACCCTGCGCATCCGGGCCATGCGCTGGGGCCTGATCCCGCCCTGGACCAAGGCCGCCGAGCCCGGGATCCCGGTCAAGGGCAAACCGCTGTTCAATGCCCGCGCCGACAAGGCCGCCACCACCGCCTCCTTCCGCGATGCGGTGAAGAAGCGTCGCTGCCTGGTGCCCATGGACGGCTGGTACGAGTGGGTCACCGAGGCCGATGCGCTCGGAAAGGCCGTCAAGCGGCCGTATTTCATGTCCCGCGCCGACGGGGGACGCCTCTATATGGCGGGTCTCTGGTCGGTCTGGCGTGACCGCGCCCAGGGCGACGAGGCGCAGCCCCTGCTGTCCTGCACGATCCTGACCACCGATGCGGTCGGCGATCTGACCAAGGTCCACGACCGCATGCCCCTGCCGATGCCGCGCGAGCACTGGGACGCGTGGCTGGACCCGGACCACCCCGCTCCCGAATCGCTGCTGGAAACGCCTTACCCCGCAGCGGTTTCGGACATTCTGGTGCGCGAAGTGCCGTCGCTGGTCAACAGCGTCAAGAACAACGGCCCCGAACTGCTGGCGCAGGTGGACGAACAGGCCGGTCAGATCAGCCTGATCTGAACGCCTTCCTTCCCGTTCCAACACCGTGCCCCGCCGCGGAATGCGGCGGGGCACGGGAGCTTCGAGAGTTCGTCTCAACCGCACTTCACGGTCGGCAGCCCGATATTGAGCGTGCACTTCAGGGTGTCGGCCATCGAGTCGATCATCCTGGTGATGATGTTGCCGCCGAGCTTCTCCGCCTTGTCGATGCGCTCGTCCTTCTTCGGCTGCTGCCCGCCGCCCGGGGCGCCCGGGTCGGGGAAGCTCGGATTGACCGGAGCGGCGTGCACCGGCGCGGCCGTCGCGAGCGCCATCGTCAGCGGGGCGGATCCCAGTGCCAGTACCAGCGCTCCGGCGGCGACGGCCGTGCGAATTCGCCGATGGTGAGACATAGACCGCATCACATCCTCGGGTTCGTATCGGGCCTTGCGGACAAAAGGTTCACAACAAGCTCACTGCGCGCTCCCAAGTAACTCACAGAAATTCGGCCGAATTGTGAAAGGGCAATGCCCCCGCCGCGTCTTCGCGTCGGGGGCATTGCCGATTCGATGGTCGTCCGGCCGGTCAGACCGCGGCGGCGTCCGCCGTCTCGATGGCTTCCTTTCTGGCCTGGATGCCACCTGCGCTGCGCAGCGGCACCTCTTTCCAGAACAGCACCAGGATGAATCCGAGCAGCGCCACGAAGGTGGCCGACAGGAACACCCGGTCCATGGACTTGGCGAAGCCCTCCTTGAAGGGGTGCGCCAGCGTCGGGTTCAGCTGCTGGATCACCGAGCTGTCGTTGAGCACCTGGCCCACGACCGCCGGCGCGGTCTCCGGGTTCGACAGGCCGAGGACGACCTTCTTGTCGACCGAGTCGGGGCCCTTCACCGCGTCCCCGGCGGCCTGCGTGTAGGCCTGGTCGGTGCGGACGCTCTCCAGCGAGGTGGTGATGTTCGGAGCCAGCTGGGTGAACAGCACCGACAGGAACACCGCCACACCCAGGGTGCCGCCGATCTGCCGGAAGAAGGTCGCGGCCGCGGTGGACACGCCCATGTCCTTGGGCGGCAGCGCGTTCTGCAGCGCCAGGGTCAGCGGCTGCATCAGGTTGCCGAGGCCGAAGCCGGTGATGGCCATGAAGATCATGACGACCCACAGCTCGGTGTCGGCCGACACCAGGTGCAGCAGGAACAGGCCCGAGGTCAGCAGCGCCGCACCCACCGGCGGGAAGTACTTGTACCGGCCGGTCCGGGCGATCAGCTGACCGGCCAGGATCGAGTCGGTCATCATGCCCGCCACCAGCGGCAGCATCAGCAGACCCGCCTTGGTCGGGCTCGCGCCCTGCACCACCTGCAGGTACTGCGGCAGCAGGGTGATGCCGCCGAACATGGCCGCACCGACCACCACCGAAATGACCACGCCGAGGGCGAAGGTGGAGTTCTTGAACATGCGCAGCGGGATCAGCGCGGCGTCGCCCTGCCTGGCCTCGACCGCGATGAAGGACAGCACGCCGATCGCGCCCAGTGCGTAGCAGAGGATGGAATGGCTGCTGGTCCAGCCCCATTCGCGGCCCTGCTCGGCGACCACCAGCAGCGGCACCAGGCCGACGATCAGTGCCGAGATGCCCATCCAGTCGATCGGCACCTTGGTGACGGGGCGCTTGGGCAGCTTGAGCACGCGGGTCACCACGGCCAGCGCGATGATGCCGACCGGCACGTTCACCAGGAACACCCAGCGCCAGCCGGTGACGCCGAGGATCTGGTCGGTGCCCGACAGGATGCCGCCGACGACCGGGCCGACCACGCTGGAGGTGCCGAACACGGCCAGGAAGTAGCCCTGGTAGCGGGCGCGCTCCCGCGGGGACACGATGTCGCCCATGATGGTCAGCGCCAGCGACATCAGACCACCCGCGCCCAGGCCCTGGAAGGCCCGGAAGGCGGCCAGCTCGTACATGGAGGTCGCCATGGAACAGGCCAGTGAGCCGACCACGAAGATGGAGATGGCGGCCAGGTAGAACGGCTTGCGGCCGTACATGTCCGAGAGCTTGCCGTAGAGCGGCGTCGCCAGGGTCGAGGTGATCAGGTAGGCGGTGGTCACCCACGCCTGCGCCGAATAGCCGTGCAGCTCATCGGCGATGGTGCGGATGGAGGTCGACACGATGGTCTGATCCAGGGCCGCCAGCAGCATGCCCATGATCAGGCCGCTCATGATGACCAGGATCTGCTTGTGGGTGAAGCCGGCCGAATTGATTTCCGGCTCCGCCACTTCCGTTTGTGTTGTCACGAATTGCTCTCCGCGGGTGCGTAATAGGACTGAAGGTCTTTGTGGGCCGCGATATCGGCCAGCATGCGCTGCCGGGTCTCCTCGTAGCCGTCGACGAAGCGCCGTAGCAGGGCGGCGAAGGTCTCCCGTTCATCGAGATCCCAGCCGACCAGCATGTGGCGCAGCGAGTCGTTGCGGCGGGCCCGGATCTGGGCGGCCACGGTGCGGCCGGTGTCGGTCACGTCGAGGACGCTGACCCGGCCGTCGGCCGGATCCGCGCGGCGCTCGATGAGTCCGCGCTTGACCAGGCTCGCGACCTGCCGGCTGATGGTGGAGGCGTCGGAATAGAGGGCCTCGGCCAGCGCGCCCGAGCGTTTCGGGCCGTCGTGGATCAGCTGGAACAGGATGCTGAACGCGGCCGGTTCGATTTCGCCCTGGGTCATGGACGCGATCTGCGCATTGGTGCGGTCGCGCAGTTTGGTGAGCCGGGCGATCTCGTAGGCGATGGCGTCGACAAGGCCGTCGTCGATGTCGGTGGGGGTAGTCGCCGGGTCATCGTCGGTCACGGTCGGTCTCACCTCCTTGCGTCGGTCAACTGCTTGTATGCGTCAACTAGTTGTACGGCGCAAGTATTCCGACATAGTTGTCCCTTGGCAAGTTTTTTCCGGAGGTTGTGTCTCCGCTCACGGGAGAATCGGACAATTCGCCCCTCGGGGCGGGTCAGGCCACCGCGACCGCGGCCGTCACCGCTCCCGTGAGCCGGACCAGATCCGCCGGGGCGAGCTCGATCTCCAGCCCGCGCCTACCCGCGCTGCACAGCACCCGATCCCACTCCAGCGCCGACTCGTCGATGACGGTCGGCAGCCGCTTCTTCTGCCCCAGCGGCGAAATCCCGCCCAGCACATACCCGGTCGTCCGCTCCGCCTTGGCCTTGTCGGCCATGGCGGCCTTGCCGCCGCCCAGCGCCGCGGCCGCCGCCTTCAGCGACAGCGTGGTCGGCACCGGCAATACCGCCACCGCCAGCCCGCCCGACCCCAGCTCGATCACCAGCGTCTTGAAGATCTGCCCGGCGGTAACCCCGAGCTCGCCGGCGAGCGCCTCCACCGCCTCCGCCCCGTACGAATCACTGCGCGGGTCATGGGGATACGAGTGCACCCGGTGGTCCACCTTCGCCTGCATCAGAGCCTTGATCGCCGGGGTCGGAGCTGCAGCCATGGGCTCACCCTATCGAGCCGGCGCAACCGGATTTCCGGTGCTGGGAACAGGGTGAGCGCCACGCCTGTTGCACGCGATACGCGCTTCGCAGCAACCGCAGGGCCCACGGTTCGCGGGCGCACGCATCCCATTCATCCAAGGAGGAGTCGGTGACCGTTCTGGTCGAAGAGCCCCCGGTGCGGACCGGGCCGCTGCTGTTCCGCAGGGGAGCCGCCGACGTCGCGCCCCCGGCCGGTTTCCTGGCCGAATCCCTGTTCGCGGTAGATTCAATTGCTACGGCGATCGAAGGGATTAGCGTGACGAGCGACGACGACATGGTCGATCGCCAGCGTGATGACGACGCGGACAGCGAGCGCATCGACGCCGGCGACGATCAAGCGGTCGACTATGACGAGGTGAGCGAATCCGGTGCCAGGAGTACCGAATCCGCGGCGGAACTGGCCGCGCGATTCGAGCGTGACGCGCTCCCGCTGCTGGACCAGCTCTACGGGGCGGCGTTGCGCATGACGCGCAACCCGGCCGATGCCGAGGATCTGGTGCAGGAGACCTTCGCCAAGGCCTACCAGGGGTTCCGCTCGTTCCGCGAGGGCACCAACCTGCGGGCGTGGCTGTACCGCATCCTCACCAATACCTACATCAACTCGTATCGGAAGAAGCAGCGCCAGCCCGCGCAGTATCCGACCGACGAGATCACCGACTGGCAGCTGGCCTCCACCGCCGAGCACACCTCCACCGGTCTGCGCTCCGCGGAGATGGAGGCCCTCGAGGCGCTGCCGGACGACGACATCAAGGCCGCTCTGCAGTCGCTTCCCGAGGAGTTCCGGATGGCGGTGTACTACGCCGACGTGGAGGGCTTCCCTTACAAGGAAATCGCCGAGATCATGGGAACTCCCATCGGTACGGTCATGTCCCGTCTGCACCGTGGCCGTAAGCAGCTCAAGGGCCTGCTCGCCGACGTGGCGCGGGAACGTGGATTCAATCGGTCGGGCAGCGATGCGGCGCGTGAGGAGGTAACCCAGTGAGCGACGAGATGGAAGAACTGGACTGCTCGGCGGTGCTCGCCGATGTCTGGCTGCTCCTGGACAACGAGTGCGACGACACCGTGAAGGCACGGTTGCGTGAGCACATCGACCGTTGCTCGCCGTGCATCGAGGCCTACGGCCTGGAGGAGAAGCTGAAGTCGCTGCTGAATCGCAAATGCGGCGGCGACCGCGCGCCGGATTCCCTGCGCCAGCGCCTGACGATGGAGATCCGGACCAGCTACACGCATGTTGAAACGCGTGTCGTTACGGAGCCGGAGAACTGATTTGGTGGCGACCCGGGTAACTCACCGGGTACGTCCAAAATAGGTTCGGCACTTGACCGCCGGCACGGGTGTGAGAGTCGGAACGGCAACCGGCTGTCCGCTGAAGTCCCGGAGAGCGGAACTGAGCGGCACCCTTCCCGATGGGAAGTGGTGCCGCTCAGCAGTTTTCGAGCTTTTCGCTACGGCTCAGGCGTTCGGCCGCTTGCCGTGGTTGGCGGCACTCTTCTTGCGGCCACGCTTCTTACGTCCACGCTTACCCATAGGTAATCTCCCTTCAGTCGGCCGCCATTCTTTCATGTGTGGTTGGCTGTACCGTCAGGGGCTACGGGTCACGCGAACGCGAGAGGTGTACATGGCTGAGGAAGTGAAGGCCGAGATGGTGTCGACTGTGCTGAACATCGAGGTCGCTGTCGGCGAGAAGGTCAGCGTCGACCAGACCCTGGTTCTGCTGGAGTCGATGAAGATGGAGATCCCGGTCATCTCCGAGATCGAGGGCACCGTCGCCTCCATCCACGTCAGCCCCGGCCAGGTGCTGCAGCAGGGTGACCTGATCGCCGTCATCTCCTGAGCGACGAGCCCCCGACCTGCTCCTGACGCGCCCTTGCCGTGTCGCGTGGGAACATACACGCGACGTGGGAACAGAGGAGCGTGGGTGAATGTCGACACTGAGTGAGCTACTGGCCGAGCACACCGATCTACCGGGTGCGGCCGTCGACCATTTGCAGCGGGTGGTGGGGGACTGGCAGTTGCTGGCGGATCTGTCCTTCGCGGATCTGCTGCTCTGGGTGGGCACGGGCCCGGTCAGCGCGGGCGCGGAGGTGGTGTGTGTCGCCCAGTGCCGCCCCACCACCGCGCCCACCGTGCACCTCGAGGATCTGGTCGGCACCCTCGCCACCAAGGAGGCGAATCCGCAGGTGTTCGAGGCCCTGATGACCGCCGATATCGCTCGCACCGAAACCGATACCGCCCTCACCGGCGTCTATCACCCGCATCCCGTGCATGCCATGCGCGAGGCGATTCCGGTGCGGGTCGGTGACGACATCATCGCCGTGCTCGGCCGCGACACCGATACCCAGCGCCGCAAGATGCGCTCCAGCCTCGAGATCGCCTACATGTCCTGCGCGGACGACCTGTGCCAGATGGTCGCCGACGGCACCTGGCCCGCGCTCGAGGACCGCACCGGCGCGCACTCCAGCCCCCGCGCGGGCGACGGTTTCATCCGCCTCGACACCGAGGGCACCGTCGTCTACGCCAGCCCCAATGCCCTGTCGGCCTATCACCGCATGGGTCTGCAGAACGACCTGGTCGGCCAGGATCTGGCGCTGACCACCCGCTCGCTGATCACCGATCCGTTCGACGCGCAGGAGGTCGTCGGCGACATCCAGGCCGCCCTGGCCGGAAAGGCCGGGCGCCGAATGGAAGTCGAGGCGCGCGGGGCGACCGTGCTGCTGCGCACCCTGGTGCTGCGCCCGCACGGGGAACTCGCCGGGGCCGCGGTGCTGGTCCGCGATGTCACCGAGGTGAAGCGGCGCGACCGCGCGCTGCTGTCCAAGGACGCGACGATTCGCGAGATCCACCACCGGGTGAAGAACAACCTCCAGACGGTGGCCGCGCTGTTGCGACTGCAGGCCCGCCGCACCGAGAACGAGGAGGCTCGCCTGGCCCTGACCGAATCGGTCCGCCGGGTCACCTCGATCGCCTCGGTGCACGAAATGCTGTCCATGTCGGTTGACGAAGAGGTCGATCTGGACGAGGTGGTGGACCGCCTGCTGCCGATCATGGCCGATGTGGCGACCGTGCACACCGCCCGCATCAAGGTGCGCCGCGCCGGATCGCTCGGCGTCTTCTCCGCCGAACGGGCGACGCCGCTGGTCATGGTGCTGACCGAGCTGGTGCAGAACGCCATCGAGCACGCCTTCGACGCCGGCGAGAACGGTACTGTCACAATCCGTTCCGAGCGTTCGGCGCGCTGGCTCGATGTCATCATCAGCGACGATGGCCGCGGCCTGCCCGACGGATTCAGCCTGGAAGCTTCCGACCGGTTGGGCCTGCAAATCGTCCGTACTCTGGTGACGGCGGAATTGGGCGGGTCCATCGGACTTCATCCCGGCGCCGATGTCGGCACCGACGCGGTCCTGCGAGTTCCCCTCGGCCGTCGCTCCGCCCGCTGAAACATATTGCGCGGCACACGAGTTCGGGCGTAGTGAAAAATCTGCGCCCGAACTTTCGTTCGAAGAGTCAATCCCGTTGAACGGGAATTACTCTCGTGATCGGACTTGGTCCGGCCCCTTTACACACTGAAGCCCGGCACCTGAATTCGGTGCCGGGCCGAATTGCGTTGCGGCCGCGAGGCTGGGGTCGGCCGTAACGCCTGTCGCCTAGCTGGTTAGACGACGGTGCGGGTACGCGTACGCGCGTTGCGGCGCTTCAGCGCGCGACGCTCGTCTTCGCTCATACCACCCCACACGCCGGCATCCTGGCCCGACTTCAGGGCCCAGGAAAGGCAGTCAGCGGTGACGGGGCAGCGAGCGCAGACCAGCTTGGCATCGGCAATCTGCGCGAGCGCCGGACCACTGTTTCCCACCGGGAAGAACAGCTCGGGGTCCTCGTCGCGACAGATGGCCTTGTGGCGCCAGTCCATTCCTCTGCTCCTTTGCTAGGGCGCGCACGGCGCTGCCCCTCGGGTTTGTGGTCCGTTCACTTGTGCGACTCGAATGTTTCCGCACGGTTGCTTGTGAATGCTTTCACGAACACCGTAGATGTCAATAGATACCCGGTGCACCGTGGGGAAGCTCACGCTGTAAGACCCCTACATGGGGATCCGCCGTGTCATTTGTACTCGGTTGAGCCAGTTTTCGCAGCGCAACCGCGATGTTTCTAGGGCGTGTCGAACCGGCTAGGGCTTCGGCGCGACCACATCGAGGATATCCGGGACTGCTGTGAAATTCACCATGTTGCGGCGTCCGATGAAGTCGCCGTCGATTTGCAAGCCGATCGGTTCGGCTGCGGTGACGGTCACGGCCGGCACGTCGTCATCGCGAAACAAGGTGCGGCTCTTGGGATCTCCATGGGCTGACAGCAACTGCCGGGCGACCATGAGGGTGGGCAGAACGCCCATGGTGCGCATCGCAAACACTCCGAGACCCGATTCGAATGCGGTCCCCGGGTTGGTGACCACGGGCGTGTTGTCGAGAAAAGTCCAGGGACTGGCATTCGTCACGAATGCGTAATGCACGTCTGTTACCGGTTCGTGACCTGGAATGTCGAGACGCACTTGCGGGGCATGCCGTTTGGCGCGAAAGAACTGCCGGACCGTAGTGCGCAGATAGCGAGCGGGCGTCGCGGTTTTGCCATCCGCGCGCTTGGCGTCGATGGCCTCGCACACATCCGCGTCGAGCCCGACGCCGGCGCTGAAGAGGAACCAGCGATCGTCGGCGACGCCGAGCCCGATACGGCGGTCCGCGTCGTCGGCCACCAGATCGATGAGCTGATTGGTGGCGGTCACCGGATCCGGCTCGATGCCCAGCGAGCGCGCGAACACATTCGCCGAGCCGCCCGGGATCACACCGAGCCGCGGCAGCCACTCCCGCTGCGGCTCACCCGGCAGCGGGAGGAAACCGTTGACGGTCTCGTTCACCGTGCCGTCCCCGCCGTGCACCACGATCAGGTCCATCCGGGTGTCGGCGGCCCAGCGCGCCAGCTCGGCGGCGTGCCCCCGGTGCTCGGTGTGGCGAACGGTCAGCTGGGTGCGGCTTTCCAGTGCGTGAGCGAGCAGATCGCGAGTGGACCGAGTGGTCGAAGTGGCATTCGGGTTCACGATAAGCAAGGTCCGCACGGTGCCTATTTTGCCTCCGCTCCGCTCCGGCGGGTTCGCGGCCCCGAAGTCTCGTTCTTCCCTCCTCCGCTCCTCCGCTTCGCTCCCCCGCTCCGTCAGTCCAGAACGAGACGGCCGCGAACCTTGAAGTGCCAGTTCCGAACTGATTTCGGCCGGACGGGTGCACTGCGCAACGACGCCCGGTCGTAGGCTGGGCGGGTGGCTGAGCAGAACAACGGCGAGAACAAGCCCGCGGGCGAGAGCGACGTAGTGCCCGCGACGGTGCGCGTGGCGGGCGCGCTGGTCGCCCTGGAGGGCGCGCTGGGCCTGGTCGCGATGGTCGTGCTGATCATCGTCGGCGCGAACGGGTCGGCGCAGAGCCCCAAGAACAGCTATCTCACCGCCGGGTACGCGGCCATCCTGGGCGGCGCGGTGCTCGCCGCGGGGATCGGGCTGATGCGCGGGAAGCGGTGGGGGCGGGCCATCGCCACCTTGACCCAGCTGCTGCTGCTGGGTGTCGCGTACTACATGTTCACCTCGGACCGGCCGGAGTTCGGGGCGCCGCTGGGATTGCTGGCGCTGGGTGCGCTGGGTGCGCTGTTCGCCCCGGCCTCGAATCGGTGGATGGCCGCGGGCTACGGCTCCGTCGAGGAGTAGCCGCAGCGGCGGTGTGCGCAGAGTCGCCGTAATCGTTGCTCAGTGACCCGTGAGCGAGTTTTCGGGCGCTCGCCCACCACTCGGGTGAGCGAGCGCTTTCCAGCGATGCTGCGGCGAATTCGGATGCCGCGGCGAATTCAGTCGTCGGCGTGCGTCGCCAGGCGGGCCAGGGCCGCGCCGCGCAGGCGGTAGCCGGTCCACTCGTGCTGGTGCTCGGCCCCGATGGATTCGTAGAAGTCGATGCTCGGGGTGTTCCAGGTGAGCACCGACCAGTCGACGCGGGCGTACCCCTGCTCGACGGCCTCGCGGGCCAGCGTCGCGAGCAGGCTCTTGCCCAGCCCACGGCCGCGGACCTCCGGCTTGACGTAGAGATCCTCCAGATAGACCCCGTGCACGCCCTTCCAGGTGGAGTAGTTCAGGAACCAGATGGCGCAGCCCACCACGCCGTGATCGGTCTCGGCCACATGGGCGTACAGCGCGGGCTGCGGCCCGAACAGGGCCGTCTCGAGCTGGGCCGCGGTGAGGGTGCACTCGTCGGCGGCCTTCTCGTACTCGGCCAGATCGTGGACGAGCTGGACGAGCGCCGGGATGTCGGCGGGGGTGGCGCGGCGAATCATTCGGCGGCCCCTTCCTACGGGTTGAGCGGCGGAACCAGATTGTGCGCGAGCACGGTTCGAGCCTGGTGATCGTGTCCCAGCACCGTAACCGCGGCGGTGGACAGGAAGAATCGGCGGCCTTCGATCACCTCGAACTCGGCCCAGCGGGCGATGAGCGCGCGCGAGAAGTGGCCGTGGCCGACCAGCACCACATCGCGGGTGGCCAGCTCGGGGATGACGGTGGCCAGCACGTGGTCGGCGCGCTTGCGGACGTGCTCGGCGGTCTCGCCCTCGGGGGTCTCGCCGGTCCAGATGGTCCAGCCGGGGGACATCTGCTGGATCTCGGGCGTGGTGAGGCCCTCGTAGTCGCCGTAGTCCCACTCCACCAGGTCGTCGTCGACGACGACGCCGGGGAGCCCGGCCAGCGCCGCGGTGCGCAGCGCGCGCTGCCGGGGGCTGCACAGCACCAGCGGATTCCGCAATTCCATGTCGTACAGCAGTTTTCCGGCGGCCCGGGCCTGCGCCTCGCCGATCTCGGTGAGGGGCACATCGGTGCGGCCGGTGTGGCGGCGCGCGGCCGACCAGGCCGTCTCCCCGTGTCGCAGCACTACCAACCGGAATTCGCCACCACTCATGAATTCGATCATGCTCCACCGCCTCCCCGAATACCTAGCGGGCGGCAGCGACCCGTCGGAATCGGGCACCCGTGAGCGACCGGGTCAAGCGGCCGCGCCGACGCCGTACACCTGGGTGCCCCGGCGCTCCAGGAAGACGCTGCCCGAGACGTTCAGCCCGATGGGCTCGTTGTGATAGTCGCTGCGCTGCAGCGGGATTCGCGAGACCTGCGCGCCGGTGCCGGGATCCAGGACGGCCAGGCCGTCCGGGACCGGAGCCACCAGCTGGCCGGCCATCAGCGCCGGGGTGCCGAGCACGTGCTGGGCGCCCCACTGCGGGTCGAGGGTGGTGGGGTTGAGGGCGATCAGGCTGTCGCCGGTGAAGACGAAGAAACCGGTGGACAGGCGCGCCACCATGGCGGTGTCCGTGAAGGCCGGAACCTGGTGGGTGGCAAGCAGATTGCCGCTGACGTCATAGATGGTCAGCACCGGCGGGGTGGTCGGGCCGGCGGGGAGGTAGAGCGCGGTCCGGGTGTCGGACACCGCGATCACGCGCGCCCCGTCCACCGCGCCGCCGGGCTCGTTGAGCACGTGCGTGCTGTACTCCTCCGGCACCGTGCCGTCCTTGGGCGCGGGATTGAGGATGGACAGCCGGTCGGCGGAGTCCTCGGGGCAGCGTTCCAGCACCGCCACCCGGCTGGGCGCCGAGCCCGCCGAGAGCAGCCGGCAGTCGGTGCGCGGCTGGGTGTGCGGATTCACCGGGGCGTCCACATAGCCGTATTCGAGGGTGCGGACCAGATCCGAGCGCCACATCTCCAGGCGGTCGTCGCCCAGCGCGAGCACATAGGTGCCGTCCGGGGCCAGGGTGATCCGCTTGTCCATGTAGCTGGACCGCGCCGCCACCCGGGTCCCGGTCTCGGCGTTGAGCAGGGTGGTCTGACTGCAGCCGCGCTGATCCCGGTAGGTGGCGATGACCGTCCCGAACTGGACCTCCACCGCGCACAACGGCATGTCCCGCTGGTACTTCCAGACCTCGTCCCCGGTGCGGGCATCCCGCCCGGTGACGGTGCCGTCGTCGGCGGTGACGGCCACCGCGCCCACTGTCAGCGAGCGCATGGCCGCGCCGTCCGGTGCGTGCCACAGCTCCTTGACCTGCGCAGGCACCGAGTCGGCCGCCGGCGGCGGGGCGAGGGTGTGGTTCGCGGACTGCGCGTGGGTGCCGCGCACATCGCTGGTCAGCGCCACGACCGCTGCCGCGATCGCCACCAGAGCGGCGATCGCGACAGCGGTGAGAATATCGGCGCGTGTCCGCCGCTCGGGTGCGAGCACGACAGCGAGAGTAACCGATCCGCGCGGCTAGGCCGAGGCCGCGACCGCGGTATCGGTCACCACCACGGCGGTCTCGGCGTCCACGTCGGCCTTCTTCCGCCGCGTCCGCCGCACCGGAGCCGCCGCCGCGGGCTCGTCGGAACCGCTTGCCGCAGTACCCGACTCGACCGCTTCGACCTCCGCCTTGACGGCCTTGCGGGCCCGCTTGCGCGGCGCGGCCTTCGGCGCCTCCGCGACCACCTCGGCACCGTCCGCCGCCTCCGCGACCACCTCGGTCGCGCCGTTGGCGTCCACGGTCGCCGCGGCCGCCTTACGAGTCCGCTTGCGGGGCGCGGCCTTCGGCGCTTCCGCACCGTCCGCCGCTCCGGCGGTGGCCTCGGCGGCGCCGCCGGCCTCGACGGTCGCAGCCGCGGCCTTGCGAGTCCGCTTGCGCGGCGCGCTCTTCGGAGCCTCCGCGGCGACCTGGGCGTCGCCGTCGGTGGCGGTCTCGTCGGCGGTCGCCGTGGTGCTCGCGGCGCGGCTGGTGCGCTTGCGCGGCGCCCGCAGGGCGGGCTCGGCCGAGTCACCATCGGTGGCGGAGGATTCCACCGCGACGGCGGAACCCTCTGCGCCGGTGCCGGATTCGGCCACGGCGGCCTTGGTGCGGCGAGTGCGCTTGCGGGGCGCGTCCGCTTCGGCGGTCACGGGAGCCGCTGTCGCGACGTCGGTCTCGGCGACGACCGTCGGCTCCGTGGCCACCGGGGCCTCGGCGGCAGTGACCGTGGCCTCGGCGGCTGCCTTGGTCCGGCGGGTGCGCTTGCGGGGCGCATCGGCCACGACCGCGTCGGCGACCGGCTCGACCGTCGTGGTGGCCACGCTCGCCTCGACCGGCGCGGGCGGCTCGGCGACCGCGGCCTCCGAGACGACGTCGGCGGCGGCCTCGGTCACGCCGGTGCCCTCGGCGGAACCCTTGCCCCCGCGGCGGGTGCGCTTGCGTCCCCGGCGGGCGCCGTCCCCGGCATCCGCTGAGACGACGTCGGCAACCTCGGCGGGTCCGTCGGTGTCGGGTTCGGTCTCGACCGTGGTCGCGACGACGGCGTCGGCCGGGGTGTTGCCGCCCTTGCCACGGCGGCGACGGCGGCGACGGCGGCCGGACTTCTCCGGATCGCCGGCGGCCGAATCGGCCTCGGCGGCAGGGGTTTCGGTGGTCACCACGGCCGTATCGCCCTCGACCGGCCGGCCGCCGCGGGTACGACGGCGGTTGCGGCTGCGGGTGCTGCCGCGTTCGCGCTCCACCACGACGGCGTCCTCGTCGCGCTCGGGCTTGCGCTTGCGGATGACGCCGGTGACGCCCTCCGGGATGCCGAGCTCCTCGTACAGGTGGGGGGAGCGGGAATACGTTTCGACCGGTTCCGGGATGCCGAGGTCGAGGGCCTTGTCGATGAGGCTCCAGCGGTTCAGCTCGTCCCAGTCCACCAGGGTGACCGCGACACCGGTCTTGCCCGCGCGGCCGGTGCGGCCGATGCGGTGCACGTAGGTCTTCTCGTCCTCCGGGCACTGGTAGTTGACGACGTGGGTGACGTCGTCGATATCGATGCCGCGGGCGGCCACATCGGTGGCGACCAGCACGTCGATCTTGCCCTCGCGGAACTTCTTGAGCGCCTTCTCGCGGGCGATCTGCCCCAGGTCGCCGTGCACCGCGCCGACGGCGAAGCCGCGCTCGGCCAGATCGTCGGCGACCTTCTGCGCGGTCCGCTTGGTGCGCGCGAAAATCATTGTCGCGCCGCGGGTTTCGGCCTGCAGGATGCGAGCCACCAGCTCGCTCTTGTCCAGCGCGTGGGCACGATAGACCAGCTGGGTGATCCGGTCGTGCACCGCGGACTCGTGGTGCTCCTCGGCGCGGATGTGCGTCGGCCGGTTCAGGAAGGTGCGGGCCAGGGTGATGATCGGACCCGGCATGGTGGCCGAGAACAGCATGGTCTGGCGCTGCTCGGGAACCATATTGAGAATGCGCTCGATATCGGGCAGGAAGCCCAGGTCGAGCATTTCGTCGGCCTCGTCGAGGACCAGCACCTGCACCTTGCCGAGGATCAGATGCTGCTGCTCGGCCAGATCCAGCAGGCGGCCCGGGGTGCCGACGACCACGTCGACACCGGCGCGCAGCGCCTCGATCTGCGACTCGTAGGGGCGGCCGCCGTAGATCGACGTGATGCGCACCTTGGTTCCGGTGCTGTCGTCGAGATATTTGGCGGCGTTCTCCAGATCCTGGGTGACCTGGATGCACAGCTCGCGGGTCGGCACGATGACCAGCGCACGCGGCGTGCCGTCGAGGGCCTTGGTGCCGGAGTCGCCGGTGGCGATGCGGTGCAGCAGCGGCACGCCGAAGCCGAAGGTCTTACCCATACCGGTGCGGGCCTGGCCGATGAGATCCTCACCGGCCAGCGCGAGCGGCAGGGTGAGTTCCTGAATGGCGAAAGTGCGTTCGATGCCGATCTCGGCGAGGGCCCGGACGATTTCCGGCCGCACGCCCAATTCGGCGAAAGTGGGAGCGAGGTGGGTGTCGTCGAGTTCCGCGGTCAGCAGCGTGTCCGCCACACCCGGTTCCTGCTCTACGGTGATCTTGCTCAGGTTCTTGCCTTTCCTCGTTTATCGCGTCTCGCGCGCACGAGGCGTGGGGCGGACCCGGTCGGTCCGCGACGACCACTTGATCCGTGTTTCTCGCCGCTGCGGGATGCCTCTCCGGTGGATGGGCGTCGACCTGGCGCGGCGGTGCAGTGCTGCGGATCGGAGTGCGCGCACATTTTCCATGGACTACGGGCATGAATTCCGCCGTCCGCGGAGATTGTAGCGTGATACGGCCTTCGCCCTGATTTCCGCCACCGCTAATGTGTGGCGTTATTGCGCTGGTCGGCGTGCTTATCGGTAGCGAAAGACGGTCTGATCCGGGGTTTCGCATTGCCGTTAATGATTGTGGCGCACCATAATTCGTCCGGGGACAACCGTGTCGGCCACCGCGCGGACAGTTGAGTTGCTCACATAGGTGATACACCATGTAGCACTATCTGCGAAGGTATTGCCGTGAGCTTGGCAGACACCGTGACCACCGCCGCCCGCAACATGTGGTCGCTGACCTTCGGCGCTGGCATCGAGGCCCCCGAATCCACCCCGTCGACGGTGCTGTCCGACGCGCCGCATCGCGAACTGCGCCGCTACGACGGCGCGGGCCCCGACGATCCGGCCGTGCTGCTGGTACCGCCGCTGGCCGCGCCCGCCTTCTGCTTCGACCTGCGCCCCGATCAGAGTCTGGCCCGGTTCCTGCTGGAGACCGGCCGCGCGCCCTACCTGGTCGACTACGGCGACATCACCTTCGAGGACCGGCGCATGGGCTTCGAGACCTGGATCGACGACATACTGCCCGAGGCCATCCGCGAGGTCTCGGCCGATCGCGGCGGCCGTCCGGTGGATCTGGTGGGCTGGTCCATCGGCGGCGTCCTGGCCCTGCTGACCGCCGCGGCCGATCAGGCGCTGCCCATCCGTTCCATCACGGCCGTCGGCGCGCCGCTGAGCTACGACCACATGATCGGTGCGCGCGAACTTCGCACCCTGGCCCGCATCGACGGCGGCCACACCGCCACCGCGGCCATTCGCGCCGCCGGCGGGGTCTCGGCGCAGCTGACCCGGATCGCCTACCGCGCCACCGCCTGGGATCGGGAACTCAAGCGGCCGTTCTTCATCGCGAGCAATCTCGCGGACACCGCGACCCTGGCCCGGATGGAGACCATCGACCGGTTCCAGAATTCGCTGCCCGGCTATCCGGGGCGTTTCTACAACCAGCTGTGGGGCCGCTTCATCCTCAACAACGACATCGGCAAGGGCGTGGTGCACCTGGGCGAGCAGCGGATCGCGCTGGCCGACATCACCCAGCCGGTGCTGCTCGTCGGCGGACCGAACGACGTGATCACCCCGGCCGCCGCCGTGGAGCACGGGACGACGACGCTGACCGGCTCGCCGGAGGTGCGATACGAGACCGCACCCGGCTCTCACCTCGGCATTCTCATCGCCCGCGACACCACGTGGACCCATCTGGACAAGTTCCTGCGCGACCAGCCCTGAATTACGTTGTGTCGCAAGGCCTTACGAACGTATTGAGGGTACGCTCCGAGTGTCGTCGCCGATGGGTGAATGCGCGTCGTTTCCGGCCGCTAGGGTGGGGTCCCATGGGAGCAAACTCGTCCACTGCGCTCGGCGCTGCCTCGGAGTCCTCTGGCGACCGTATGTCAGTGTCTTCCGACGGCCGTATCTCCGCCGAACATCCTGGAGCCACCGACCTCTTCGCGGTCCTCGCCTACGGTGAGATCTCCGCCTTCTACCGTCTCGCCGAAGAGGCCAAGCTGTCGCCCACGCTGCGCGGCCGGGTGGCCGTCGCCAAGATGGCCGGCAACGAGATGGAGCACTTCAAGACCCTGGAGCGGGCGCTGGCCGATCGCGGCGTCGACATCTTCGACGCCATGGCCCCGTTCGTGCGCGCCCTGGACGCCTATCACGCCTCCACCGACCCCTCCACCTGGCTGGAGTCGATGGTCAAGTTCTACGTCGGCGACGGCATCGCCGCCGACTTCTACACCGAGATCGCCGGCGCCCTGGCTCCCGAGGTCGCCGACGTGGTGCGCGACGTGCTGGCCGAGACCAGCCACTCCGAATTCGTCATCGAGGAGGTGCGCACCGCGGTCGCCCAGAACCGGTCCGAGCGGGACCGGCTGGCGCTGTGGGGCCGCCGCCTGCTGGGCGAGGCCATCACCCAGGCGCAGTACGTGATGGCGCAGCGCGACGGGCTCACCGAGCTGGTGCTCACCGCCACCGGCGATCTGAACGGCGTCGCCACGCTGTTCGAGCACATGCAGAACAGTCACGCCGAGCGCATGCGCGTCCTCGGCCTGAGCTGACGCTCCCGTTCTTCCCGCCGTCTGCGCTGTTCCCCGGCAGCGCCGTGGGTGGCTGTTCCCCGACAGTGCCGTGGGTGCTGTTCGCTGACAGCGCAGGCGGTCGCGGCCGGACGCTGTCCCGGCTGCGCTAGCGTGATCAGGACAGCACAAGGACTCTAGGTTCGGAGGTTGGCCGTGGAGGTCAAGATCGGCATTTCGGATAGCCCGCGTGAGCTCGTCATCAACAGCTCGCAGACCCCCGCCGAGGTCGAGGCGGCCGTCACCGGCGCGCTCCAGGGTGAGGGCGGCGTCGTCACGCTGACCGACGAGAAGGGCCGCAAGTTCCTGATCCAGGCCGCGAAGGTCGCCTATGTCGAGATCGGCACCCCCTCCTCGGGTCGCGTCGGCTTCGCGGCCGTCTAGCCGAACTCTCGGGGCTTCCTGAAACCCCCAGTGACATAAAAGAATTGCCCCGCCGAGCCGCTCGGCGGGGCAATTCTTTTATTGTTTCCGGGGATTCAGATCTCAATCCATCGGGTGCAGCGGCACGTGCTTCAGGCCGCCCCAGCACAATGCGACGGTGGTGTCGACCGCGTCGTCCTTGCTGATCGGCCGGTCCGCCTCGAGCCAGTAGCGCGCGCTCAGCTGGCTGGCGCCGACCAGGCCGACGGCGAGCACCCGAGCGCGGTAGGGCTCCAGGCCGGAGTCGTGGGCGACCAGGTCGAAGACCGCGTCCACGCAGGCCTCGGTGGCCTGCTCGACCCGGCGCTGCACCTGCGGCTCATTGGTCAGATCGGATTCGAAAACCAGTCGGAAGCCCTGGGTTTCGTGATCGACGAAGTCGAAGTAGGCCTGCACGGCGGCGCGCACCCGCTGCTTGTTGTCGGTGGTGGAGCGCAGCGCCTGGCGCACGCTCGACACGAGGGCGTCGACGTAGTTCTGCAGGACCGCCAGATACAGTTCGAGCTTGCTCGAGAAGTGCTGGTAGAGCACCGGTTTGCTGACGCCGGCGCACTGCGAGATCTCATCCATGCCCGAGGCGTGATAGCCGCGTAGCACGAAGACCTCGCTGGCGGCCGCGAGTAGCTGCGCCCGGCGCGCCTCACGGGGCAGGCGGGTTCCGCGCTTGCTCGCCGCCATGGCCTCGGATGACATGCGGTGCGACGTCATCCGGTCCACGAGGTCAGTCATTGCCTTTTCTCCCAGTTGATTCCCGGTGGGAAGGATGTCACCGGTATCCCACGAACGATACTCGCTCATGGGCCCCGTGCCGATCCAGGTTCCGAATTTTGGTGTGCTGGTTGTTGTCGATCAGCACTGTGATGGTCGAGTGGGACTCGCATCGATTATGCGAGGCCGATCACAACTGTGTAGCACATGTTCTGATTTGTGAGCTCTGCCGCTTTGGCGTGAGATATCTCGCAGCAATAGCACCGCGCGGCGACGGCCCTTCCGTGCGTGGGGGCGGGCTATGAGAGTCTGTCAGTCGTGACCGACCATGGGGGCAGTAGTTCCGGCGGGCCTGATTCGGGCCGCCCCGTGGGGGCAGGTGCGCCGAAGACCGCCGGTAACAAGCGCCGAGGAAGACCCAGCGGGCCGATCTACGATCCGCTCGGTTTGTACACCGGCGCCAGCGCATCGCAGACCGGCCCCTCGGTATCTTCCGGGCTCATCACACCGCCCGGACCCGCACCCGATCCAGGTCAGCCCGCCGGTGATCACCTGCCGCTGCCGCACCAGCCGCTGCGCGCCCGCTGGGATCCCACCGCCCCGCCCGCCGACGCCCGCAACCGGCAGCGCCCCGATCGCGAGACCAAGAAGCAGAGTCCGCTGGGCCGCTTCGTGAGCACCTACGGCTGGCGCGCCTACGCCCTGCCCGTGCTGCTGGTCATTACCGTCCTGGTCGCCGTGGACGCCCTGCGCCACACCGGCGACGCCAGCACCGGACTCCCCGGCTTCGGCCGTCTCAGCGAGCACACCGACAAGCCCAGCGGCATCATCGGCGGCGCCCCCAAGGGCGACGGCAAGTACGCGGCCGATCTGCCCACCGGCGCGGTCCCGCCCGGCGGGCCCTACACCGACACCGGCACCGGCAACTGGCACGTGGTGCCCGGCAATACCGCGCAGGTCGGCACCGGCTCCCAGCACGTGTTCACCTACACGGTGGAGATCGAGGACGGCGTGGACACCGCCAGCCTCGGCGGTGATCCGGCCATCGGCCAGATGGTCGACGCCACGCTCGCGAATCCCAAGTCCTGGACCCACGATCCGCGTTTCGGCTTCCGGCGCGTGGACACCGGCACTCCGGATTTCCGCATCTCGCTGACCTCCCGCGACACCACCCGCAAGTCCTGCGGTTTCGAGATCCCGGTCGACTCCTCCTGCTACAACGCCGATCTGGGCCGTGTGGTGCTCTCCGAGGTGCGCTGGGTGCGCGGGGCGCTGGCCTTCGAGGGCGACGTCGGCTCCTACCGGCAGTACCAGATCAATCACGAAGTGGGACATGCCATCGGCTACCACGAGCACCAGCCGTGCGAGGTCGACGGCGGGCTGGCGCCGGTCATGATGCAGCAGACCTTCGGGACCAGGAACAACGACATCGCGAAGCTCGATCCCGAAGGCGTGGTGCCGATGGACGGCAAGACCTGCCGCTTCAACCCGTGGCCCTACCCGCGGGCCTGAGCGCCCTCCACCACGACGGCGGGCACGGATTCCGTTGCGGCCGAAGGCCGGTGCCGGGCGACGCCCAGACCCGCCAGGGCGCCCAGAGTCGCCGCCGCGGCCGCGGTGAGCAGCGCCGCGCGGAAGCCGTGCTGAACGGCCGTCGTCGAGGTGTAGCCGCCGGTGACGGTGAAAACCGCTGAGGTGACCGCGATTCCGAAGCTGCCGCCGAGCTGGCGCAGGGCGTTGTAGATCCCTGACGCGGTGCCGATGGACTCCGGTCCGACCGAACTGATCGCGGCGTTCTGCACCGCGGGCATGGCGGCCGAGATGCCGATGCCGGTCAGCAGCATCGGCCCGATCAGCGCCGGGTATCCGGCCCCGGCCCCGGCGGCCAGGGCGATCCAGAGCAGGCCGATCCCGGCCAGCAGCAGTCCGGCCACGATCAACCGGCGCTCGCCGATCCGGCTCATGCGCGCGCCGGCCAGCGGCGCGACCACGAAAAGCGTTGCGGTCCAGGGCAGCAGGCGCAGCCCGGAGCCGAGCGGGGTGTTGTGCAGCCCGGCCTGCAGGTACTGGGCGAAGAAGAACGCGGTGCCGAAGATCGCGGCGGTCATCAGGAGCCCCGCCAGATTGGCGGCGCCGAAGCCGGGGCGGGTGAACAGCCGCATGGGCACCATGGGCTGCGGGGTGCGCAGCTCCCAGCCGACGAAGGCCGCCAGCAGCGCACCGCCGCCGAGCAGCGCGCCCAGGATCTCGGCGCTGGTCCAGCCGATCGCATTGCCGCGCACCAGTCCGAGCACCAGCCCGAGCACGCCGAGCCCGGACAGCAGGACGCCGACGGTGTCGACCTGGGCGGCGGGCCCGGTGCTCTCCGTGACCCAGCGGCGGACGGCCGGAATCAGGGCCGCGCCGATGGGCACATTGAGCCAGAAGATCCACTGCCAGGTCAGGCCCTGCACCACGGCCCCGCCGACGACGGGTCCGCCCAGGATGGCCAGCCCGGTGACCCCGGCGAAGATGCCCATGGCGCGTCCGCGCTGGGCGGGCGGGAACGCCACGCCGAGCAGGGCGAAGGCGGCCGGCATGATCATGGCCGCACCGATGCCCTGCACCGCGCGGGCGGCGATCAGCGCGCCGATGCCGGTGGCCAGCGCGCAGGCGGCGGAGGAGACGGTGAACAGCGTGAGCCCGGCGATGAGCAGGCGGCGGCGGCCGATGCGGTCGCCGATCACCGCGGCGGTCAGCAGGAATACCGCGAGTGCGAGCGTGTAGGAGTTGAAGGTCCAGCCGAGCGCCTCGAGCGACGCGCCGAGTTGGACCCGGATGGTGTTGAGCGCGGTGGTGACGACGAGTGCGTCGAGCCCCACCATGAGTGACGCCACCGAGGTGAGGGCGAGCGTCCAGCGCTGGTGAGTGGTCATGGGGGAGTGACCTTTCGGGTCGGTTCGGGTGTCACGGGTACGTACTCACCGGCTCGCGAAAACTCATCGGCCGCTGGTCGGCGGCCCATGGCTCGACGGCTCGGCGACGCCGTGCTAGCAAGGTGGGATGACCGCCACCGTCGACGACGTGGTCGCCGTCGCCGATTCGCACCGCCCCGAACTACTCGCCTACTGCTACCGGATGACCGGCTCGCTGCATGATGCCGAGGATCTGGTGCAGGAGATCCTGGTGCGTGCCTGGCGGTCGGCGGATTCCTATGACCCGCAACGGGCTTCGCTGCGCACCTGGCTGTATCGGATCGCCACCAATGTCTGCCTGACCGCGTTGAAGAGCGCGCAGCGGCGAGCGCTGCCGGTCGATCTGGCACAGCCGAATCCGGTGGTGGGGGCGGAGCGTCTCGATCCTTCGCCCGAACTGCCGTGGCTGGAGCCGTTCCCGGACGCGCTGCTCGGGGACGGCGATCCGGCGGCGGTGGTGGCGGCCCGGGAGAGTGTGCGCCTGGCGTTCGTGGCCGCGCTGCAACACCTTCCGCCGTTGCAGCGCGCGGTGCTGATCCTGCGGGATGTGCTGGCGCTGCGGGCCGCCGAGGTGGCCGGGCTGCTCGGCACCAGCACCGCCGCCGTCAACAGCGCCCTGCAGCGGGCGCACGCGCAGCTGTCCGGCGTCCGGGCGGGTCCCGCCGAACTGGGGGACGACGAGCAACGCGAGCTGCTGAAGCGCTACGTCGAGGCGTTCGAGGCCATGGACATCGACGCCCTCAAACGCATCCTGCGCGACGACGCCATGCTCCAGATGCCGCCGTTCCTGGCCTGGTTCCAGGGCCGCGACGCCGTCACCGCCTTCCTGGGCCGGGTCTTCGCCCGCGGCGAGGCCTTCCGCCTGCTACCCACCCGCGCCAACAATCGCCCGGCCCTGGCCGCCTACGTCGAACGCGGCGATGTCTTCGAGGCCGCCAACCTCCACGTCCTCACCCTCGACCGCGACGGCTTCGCCCGCCTGGACCTGTTCCACTCCCCGGACCTCTTCCGTCTGTTCGACCTCCCCGCCCGGCTGTGACGTGACATCCGTAGGCTTGGGGAAGAACGCCCCGCCCTGCGGTGTTGCAGCAATGGCCGCGAGTTTCCGGCGAATTCGATTGAGGAGTCCGAAGACGTGTCATCGCATCCCTCCCTGCCGCCCCTGGTGGAGCCGGCGACGGAGCTGACCCGGGACGAGGTCGCCCGCTACAGCCGCCATCTGATCATCCCGGACCTCGGGGTGGACGGTCAGAAACGCTTGAAGAACGCCAAGGTGCTGGTGATCGGCGCCGGCGGGCTGGGCTCCCCGGCGCTGCTGTACCTGGCTGCCGCCGGTGTCGGCACGCTCGGCATCGTGGAATTCGACGAGGTCGATGCCTCCAACCTGCAGCGTCAGATCATCCACGGCGAGTCCGATATCGGCCGTTCCAAGGCGGACAGCGCCCGCGATTCGATTCTGGAGATCAACTCCGGAATCACCGTGGAGCTGCACAAGATTCGCCTCGAACCCGACAATGCGGTCGAGCTGTTCAGCCGTTACGACCTGATCGTCGACGGCACCGACAACTTCGCCACCCGCTACCTCGTCAACGACGCCGCGGTGCTGGCCGGCAAGCCCTACGTATGGGGTTCGATCTACCGGTTCGAGGGCCAGGTCTCGGTGTTCTGGGAGGACGCCCCCGACGGCCGCGGCATCAACTACCGCGACCTCTACCCGGAGGCTCCGCCGCCGGGCATGGTCCCGTCCTGCGCCGAGGGCGGCGTACTGGGCGTGCTGTGCGCCTCCATCGGCTCGATCATGGTGACCGAGGCGATCAAGCTGATCACCGGTATCGGCGACCCGCTGCTGGGCCGGCTCATGGTGTACGACGCACTGGACATGAGCTACCGCACCATCAAGCTGCGCCGCGATCCGGAGCGTCAGCCCATCACCGAGCTCATCGACTACGACGCGTTCTGCGGCGTGGTGTCGGAGGAGGGCCAGGCCGCGGCCATCGGCTCCACCATCACCGCCCGGGACCTCAAGGAGCTGCTCGATGCCGGCAAGGACGTCGCCATCATCGACGTGCGCGAGCCTGTCGAATGGGACATCGTCCGCATCGAGGGCGCGACCCTGATCCCCAAGGACCGCATCCTCTCCGGCGAGGCCCTGTCCGAACTGCCCCAGAACACCCCGATCGTCCTGCACTGCAAGACCGGAATCCGCTCCGCCGAGGCGCTCGCGGCGCTCAAGAACGCCGGTTTCTCGGACGCCACCCACCTCCAGGGCGGAATCATCGCCTGGGCCAACCAGGTCGACCCGTCGCTGCCGGTCTACTGACCGAGAGCGTCGATCGATCGGGAGGCGACAACTGATTTCGGGAGGATCCGGATAACTCCCCGGGCATGTCCGAAATCGGTCGCGTACTCGACCGGCGGTCGCGTACGGGATGCCGACGGCACCCGAGTCCGGCCTCGGGCCGCGGGGAGGCGGGACAGCGTGGCGTCCGATTTACGCCTCTTCACAGCGGTACCGTACGCGCGTGACCATGACTGCTGTGGAACCTCCCGAGCATGTGCGCTCGACCTTCGGGTTGCGCGAGGAAGTGCCGGTTCCGCTGGGGAACTGGGACGGCGGCTGGCGTTGTGGCGATGTGGTCCTGAGCCCGGTGACCGATCACGCGCGAGCGGCGTGGTCGGCGAAGGTGCGCGAGACCCTGCGGGTGGACGGGCTGCGCCTGGCGCGGCCGGTGCGGGCCACCGATGGACGGTATGTCGTATCCGGTTGGCGCGCCGACACCTTCCTCGAGGGCATGCCGGAGCCGCGGCACGACGAAGTGGTGTCGCTGTCCTTGCGCCTGCACCAGGTGACCGCGCGGCTGGAGCGTCCGCGTTTCCTGGCCGCGCAGCCGGTCGCGCCGTGGGTGGATGTGGATGTCTTCGCGGCCGCGGATCGCGCTGCGTGGGAAGCGGTTCCGCTGCGCAGTCTCAAGCTGGGCGGCATGTTGCAGGCCACCTCCCCGGACGGCGACCGCAGCCAGATCCTGATCACCCAGCTGTCCACCCTGCGCAAACCGGTGACCACTCCCGCACAGCTGGTGCACGGCGATCTGTTCGGAACCGTCCTGTTCTCGGGCGGTTTCGCGCCCGGTCTCACCGACATCACCCCGTACTGGCGACCGGCGCCCTGGGCGGCGGCGGTCATCGTGGTCGATGCCCTGTCCTGGGGCGGCGCCGACGACGGCCTGCTGGAACGCTGGGGCGATCTCCCCGAATGGCCGCAGATGCTGGTGCGCGCGGTCATGTTCCGCCTCGCCGTGCACGCCCTGCACCCGCGATCCACCCCCGAGGCGTTCCCGGGCCTGGCCCGCACCGCCGACATGATCCGCCTGCTGCTCTAGGGGGATGAACAGAACGGAAAGGCCGCGCCGGGCGACGAATCCGGCGCGGCCTTTCTGTACCCCTGAGGATGGGGATCTCTGGAAGGGCGCGCTTCCAAAGTCATTGCCTGAGTGCTGGGTCCGCTCAGACGTTGGCGTGGGCCAGGGAGGGTGCGCGTCCGACCGCGAAGGACGAGCGCAGGTAGAACCACCAGCAGACCGCGCCCATGGCGAGGTAGGCCACCACGTAGCCCCAGAAGGCCGGATTCATGCTGTGGTAGTGGGTGTTCGACAGTCGCAGGGCCTGCTGCAGGATCCAGCCGCCCGCCGCGCCGATCGCGCCGATGACGCCGATGGCCGCACCCGCCTGCCGTTTCGCGGAGATCAGGGCCGCCCCGATGTCCTGACCGGTCTCCGAGGCATGCCGCCGCGCTTCAGCGGTGAAGATCATCGGGATCATCCGGTAGGTCGACCCGTTGCCGATGCCGCTGAACACGAACAGCAGCAGGAACGAGATCAGGTACAGCGGAAAGTTCTTGGCCGACAGCGACGCCACGATGAGCGCGGCGGCGACCGCCATGCCACCGAAGACGTACAGCGTGATCTTCGCGCCGCTGAGCTTGTCGGCGATCCAGCCGCCGAAGGGCCGGCTCATGGAACCCACGAGCGCGCCGAGGAAGGCCAGGTTGCCCAGGGTGCCCATCCAGCCGATCTTGGCCAGGCTCGGGAAGTTGGCCTTGAGCAGGGTGGGGAAGGCGAAGGAGAAGCCGATGAAGGAGCCGAAGGTGCCGATGTAGAGGATGGCCATCACCCAGGTGTGCCGGTTCTTCAGGGCCAGTTTGTAGGACTTGCCATCGGATTTCGCGCCGGACAGCGAGTCCATGTAGCGCAGCGCGCCGAACAGGGCGACGAGGATGAACGGAATCCACACCAGCACAGCGAGAGTGATGCCGAACCGGTAGCCGCCCGGGTTCTTGGCCATGATGTGGGTGCCCAGCGTGATGATGAGCGGCACGAACAATTGTGTCTGTGCCACACCGAGATTGCCGCCCGCGGCATTGATGCCCAGCGCCGCGCCCTTCTTACCCTCGGGGAAGAAGAAGTTGATATTGGCCATCGACGACGAGAAGTTGCCGCCGCCGACACCCGCGAGTGCGGCCAGCACCATGAACACCCACATGGGTGTGCTCGGCTGGTTGATGAAATACGCCAGACCCAGCGTGGGGAGCAGCAGCATGGCCGCGCTGAAGGCGGTGAAGGCGCGGCCGCCGAAGCGCGGGATGGCGAAGGTGTAGGGCACGCGCAGCGCCGCGCCGACCAGGGTCGGGGTGGAGGTGAGCAGCAGCGCGTTGTTGACCGCGTCGGGATTCTTCGCGCTCAGGAAGGCGAATCCGGCCGAGCCCATGGCGGTGACCACGCTGGCCCACAGCACCCAGACGCTGAATCCGAGGTTCTCCGCGAAAACGGAGAAGATCAGATTTTTCCGGGCGGTTTGTTTACCCCCGTTTTCCCAGAATTCACTGTTGTCCGGTTCCCAGCGGTCGATCCACCGTCCGCGTCTTTGGAAGGCGAAGGTCGTTTCCGGTGCCTCTACTACTGTTGCCATGAGCAGCTGTCCTCTCGGCTGTCGCGACCGCCCTCATCATGGGTTCCCGGTCGTCGGGGAACCGCTGCGGTCGCGTCCAACCGTAGGAAGCGCTTTTTACATCCGAGTGTTTTTCCGTGACGGAGACGGTAATTCGACCTCACCCGGCGGCGTGTCGAGTGGTGACCTTTCGGTTACTCGAATTTCGTATCAAGCGTCCGGTATTCGGCCATGAGCGAGTCGAGGAAGCAATTGGCGGTGCGGGCCGCCCGTTCCGGATCGCCGTCGATGACCGCCTGCACCAGTTCGGCGTGCTCGTCGTGGTACGTCTCGCCCTCGCGCTCGGACCGGAACCTGATCCCGGCCGCGATGACGGGCAGCAGCGAGTCGTAGAACTCCAGGTATACCGCATTGTGGCTGGCGACCACGATGGCGCGGTGCAGTTGCACGTCGGCCTCGATGGCGGCATCGAAGTCGGTGTCCCAGTAGCGGTTTCGTTCCTCCAGCACGCGTCGCAGGGTCGCGATGTCGGTGTCGTCGCGGCGCTCGGCGGCCAGCCGGGCGGCGGTGGTGTCGAGGGCCCGCCGCAGTTCCAGGACATCGCGCTGCTGGGCGTCGGCCAGGTACTCGGTGAGGGTGCCGCCGAGGGTGGAGGTGGAGATGACGTAGGTGCCCGAGCCCTGTCTGCGCTCGAGCATGCCGGCGTGCACGAGGGCCTGGACGGCCTCGCGCACGGTATTGCGGCCGGTGCCGGTGAGTTCGGTGAGCTCGGGTTCGGTGGGGATACGCGAGCCGACGGCCCAACGGCCGGAACGGATTTCGGCACGAAGCTGCTCGGTCACCTGGGCGATGAGGCTCGTGCGCCGGACTGGTTGCACGGGTGACAGCGTACCTTGCCTCACATTCGTTGCATCACATCATCGGGTCATCCTATGATTTCGGGGTGACTGCGACGATGGATGAGACGATGGCCCCGGTGCGGGGCCTTTCCAATGCCCCGAGCGAGACGGCCGGGTTCCGCCCCGAAATGTCGAAGCGCGCCCAAGCGCGGAGGGGCGGAGCGGTCGAGGGCCGCCTGCTCGTGCTCGTCGCCATCGTCATGTCCGCTCTCACCCTCCGCGTCGCCGTCACCGCGTTCACTCCGCTCGCCGCCCGCATCGGGCAGGACATCGGCTACTCCACCGCGGTGGTCGGCGTGTTCGGCATGCTGCCGACCGCCATGTTCGCCCTCGGCGGGCTGCTGACCCCGGTGCTGTCGCGTCGCCTGGGCCTGGAGACGACCGCCCTGGTGGCCATGCTCATGACCGGTGTCGGCTCGGTGATCCGCGCCCTGGTGCCCGCGACCTGGGAGCTGCTGGCCTTCTCCGCGCTGGCCCTGGCCGGCATGGGCGTCGGCAATGTGGTGATCCCGCCCCTGGTCAAGCGGTACTTCTCGGATCGGCTGGCCGCGCTCAGCTCGGTCTACATCGTGATGGTGCAGCTGGGCACCGTCTTCCCGGCCCTGATCGCGGTGCCGGTCGCGGACGCGCACGGCTGGCGGCTGTCGCTGGGCATGTGGGCCGCGCTGGCCTTCGCCGCCGCGCTGCCGTGGATCGCGGTGCTGCGGGTGCGGCGTGACCACGCCCGCGTCGACACCACCGAATTGCCTTCGGAGGCGGTCGAATCCACCGGCAAGGTGTGGCGTTCGCCGGTGGCCTGGGGCATGGCCTTCATGTTCGGCATGACCTCGCTGATCACCTACTCGCTGTTCACCTGGATGCCGACGATCTTCAGCGACGCCGGCGCCAGCGCCTCCTTCGGTGGCAGCATGGTCGGCATCTTCGCCCTCATCGGCCTGGTGGCGGCGTTGAGCGCGCCGATCGTGGTGGGCCGCATGGCCAATCCGTTCCCGGTCGTCATCGGCTGCGCGGTGTTCTTCTTCATCGGCTTCGCCGGTCTGCTGCTCGCGCCGATGAGCGCCCCGCTGCTGTGGGTGCTGGCGGTGGGCCTGGGCCCGTCGACCTTCCCGATGGCGCTGACCCTGATCAACCTGCGGACCCGCACCGGCGCCGGTTCGGCCGCGCTGTCCGGCTTCACCCAGGGTGTCGGCTACTCGGTGGCATGCGTGGGCCCGCTGCTGTTCGGCGCCCTGCACACGATGACCGGGGGTTGGCTGGCGCCGTTCGGCTTCCTGGTGGTGGCGGTCCTGATCCTGATGGCGGGCGCCTGGGTGGCGTGCAAGCCGCAGATGCTGGAAGACACCTGGAAATAAATTCACCGTTCGAGTTGCCGAGCCGTGAGGTTGGGGCCATGATTTTGTGGCAAGGCTCTCAACTTCCGGCTCGGTTACGCGTTTCTACGCGTTTCCTGGCGATTTGTGGCCGCCGGAAACCCTTGTGTCACATGGTTGAAACATAGGGTCACTTCTCACGCCGGTTGCCCGATATTCGTGAGCAACCGTTGATTTGCCGGTCATTTCGCGCAGCATCGACGCAATACCGATTTCCTACCTTGGGGCCATCCAGATTTCAGGAGGGCCTCTTGTTGACGACGCTGACCCGCAAGCGCGACATCGAGCATTGGGATGCCGAGGATGTCGTGGCCTGGGAAGCCGGTGGTAAGGACATCGCTCGCCGCAACCTGATCTGGTCGGTGTTCGCCGAGCACGTCGGGTTCTCGGTGTGGTCGATCTGGTCGGTCATGGTGCTGTTCATGCCGACCGACAAGTTCGGCATCGACCCGGCCGGCAAGTTCTTCCTGGGCGCGATGCCGACCCTGGTCGGCGGCTTCATGCGGATCCCGTACACCGTGGCCACCGCCAAGTTCGGCGGTCGTAACTGGACCATCGTGAGCGCGCTGCTGCTGCTGATCCCGACGCTGCTGACGCTGTACTTCGTCAACCAGCCGGGCACCTCCTACACGACCTTCCTGGTCGTGGCCGCCTTCGCGGGCTTCGGCGGCGGCAACTTCTCCTCGTCGATGTCCAACATCAATGTCTTCTTTCCGCAGCGGCTCAAGGGCTGGGCGCTGGGCGTCAATGCGGGCGGCGGCAATATCGGCGTGCCGGTGGTGCAGCTGGTCGGCCTGGCGGTAATCGCCACCCTGGGCAACCACTACGGCAATGCCTCGGTGGTGTGCGCGGTCTACCTGGTCCTGATCGTGGTGGCGGCGCTGGGCGCGGCCCTCTACATGGACAACGTCAAGAACCAGAAGGCCGACCTGTCCTACATGATCAAGGCGCTGAAGGTCCCGCAGTCGTGGGCCATCGCCTTCCTCTACATCGGCACCTTCGGTTCCTTCATCGGCTACAGTTTCGCCTTCGGCCAGGTGCTGCAGATCAGCTTCAAGGCCGGCGGCGCGAGCGTCGCCGCGGCCACCCTGCACGCCGCGCAGATCGCCTTCATCGGCCCGCTGCTGGGTTCGCTGGCCCGCCCCTACGGCGGCAAGTGGGCCGACCGCATCGGCGGCAGCAAGGTCACGCTGCTCACCTTCGGCGCCATGACCGTGGCGGCCCTGGTGGTCACGGTGGCCTCGACCCTGGGTGATCACGCCGGGCACCCGCAGGGCGGCGTGCTGGTGGCCATGATCGTCGGCTTCACCGCGCTGTTCGTCATCTCGGGCTTCGGCAACGGGGCGGTCACCAAGATCATCCCGTCGGTGTTCGAGGCCAAATCCCGCTCCCTGGACGGTGATTCGGCCACCCGGGCGGCCTGGGCCCGCAACACCTCCGGTGCGCTCATCGGCTTCGTCGGCGCCATCGGCGCGCTGGGCGGTGTCGGCATCAACCTGGTGCTGCGCTCCTCCTACGCCTCCACCAAGTCCGCGACCACCGCGTTCTGGGTCTTCATGGCCTTCTACGTGGTCTGCGCGGCCGTCTGCTGGGCGGTCTTCATGCGCCGCCCGAGCCTGCGCTCGCTGACCTCCGAAACCACCGACGCCGATGTCGTCGTCGAGGCCGAGGCTCTGGTCCTCGAAGCCGAAACCGGCTCCGCCGCAACCGATTCCTCGTCCACCTCGTCGGCTCGCGCCTGACGTCCATTCGCGAAAGGGACTGTCATGACCCACAGCATCGAACGCAAAACCGTTGTAGTGGTCGGCCACGGCATGGTCGGACACCGCTTCGTGGAGGCGCTGCGCTCCCGTGACGAGGCCGGAACCTGGCAGGTCATCGTCCTCAGCGAGGAGAAGCTGGCCGCCTACGACCGCGTCGGCCTGTCCTCCTACGTCGGCATCTGGGAAGCGTCCGCGCTGGCGCTGCCCGGCAACGACTACGAGGGCGACACCCTGGTCGACGTCCGGCTCGGCGTGAAGGCCGACGCCATCGACCGCATCGCCCGCAAGGTCACCACCTCCACCGGTGAGGTGATCGGTTACGACGCACTGGTTCTCGCGACCGGCTCCTACGCCTTCGTGCCGCCGGTGCCGGGCCACGACGCGGAGGGCTGCTTCGTCTACCGCACGCTCGAGGACCTGGACGGCATCCGGGCCGCGGCCGAGGCGGCCGGTCCGGGCGCGGTCGGCATCGTGGTCGGCGGCGGTCTGCTCGGCCTGGAGGCGGCCAATGCGCTGCGCCTGCTGGGCATGACCCCGCACGTGGTCGAGTTCAACAAGTGGCTGATGCCGGCCCAGATCGACGAGGGTGGCGGCGCCATCCTCGAGAAGCTGGTGACCGAGCTGGGCCTGGCCGTGCACACCGGTGTCGGCACCTCCTCGATCGAGACCGTCGAGGGCGCGCCGGTCGCCGAGCGGCTGTCGGTCAAGTTCTCCGACGAGAGCGAATTGCGCGCCGCGGTCGTGGTTTTCGCGGCCGGTGTGCGTCCCCGTGACGAAATCGCCCGTACCTCCGGGCTGGATGTCGGCGAGCGCGGCGGTGTCCTGACCGACCTGAGCCTGCGCACCTCGGACCCGAACATCTACGCGATCGGTGAGGTCGCCGCGGTGGAGGGCGTCTGCTACGGCCTGGTCGCCCCCGGCTACAACACCGCCGAGGTGGTCGCCGACCGCCTGCTCGGCGGTGCGGGCGAGTTCCCGGGCGCGGACCTGTCCACCAAGCTGAAGCTGCTGGGTGTGGACGTGGCCTCCTTCGGTGACGCGCACGCCCGGACCGAGGGCGCGCTGTCGGTGGTGCTGCACGATGCGGCCAAGGGCACCTACGCCAAGCTGGTCGTCTCCGATGACGCCCAGACCCTGCTCGGTGGTGTGCTGGTCGGTGACGCCACCCAGTACTCGGCGCTGCGCCCGCTGGTCGGCCGCCCGCTGCCGGCCGATCCGGCCGCGCTGATCTCCCCGGCGGGTGCGGAACTGGGCGCGGACGCGCTGCCCGACGACGCCCAGATCTGCTCCTGCAACAACGTGTCCAAGGGCTCGATCTGCGGCGCCATCGCCGACGGCGCCTGCGACGTGCCGGCCATCAAGAGCTGCACCAATGCCGGAACCTCTTGCGGCGGTTGCGTTCCCATGCTCAAGAAGCTGCTGGAGCAGTCGGGTGTGGAGGTCTCCAAGTCGCTGTGCGAGCACTTCACGCAGTCGCGCGCGGAGCTGTTCCACATCATCCAGTCGACCGGCATCCGCACCTTCTCGGGTCTGATCGCCAAGTACGGCACCGGAACCGGCTGCGACATCTGCAAGCCGACCGTCGCCTCCATCCTGGCGTCCACCTCGAGCGAGCACATCCTCGACGGCGAGCAGGCCTCGCTGCAGGACACCAACGACCACTTCCTGGCCAACCTGCAGAAGAACGGCACCTACTCGGTGGTGCCGCGCATGCCCGGCGGTGAGGTGACCGCCGAGCAGCTCATCACCATCGGTGAGGTGGCCAAGGAGTTCGACCTGTACGTGAAGGTCACCGGTGGTCAGCGCATCGACCTGTTCGGTGCCCGCGTCGAGCAGCTGCCGCTGATCTGGAAGCGCCTGGTGGACGCGGGCATGGAATCCGGCCACGCGTACGGGAAGTCGCTGCGCACGGTGAAGTCCTGCGTGGGTTCGACCTGGTGCCGCTACGGCCAGCAGGACTCGGTCGGCATGGCGGTGCTGCTCGAAAAGCGTTACCGCGGTTTGCGTTCCCCGCACAAGCTGAAGCTGGCGGTGTCGGGTTGCGCCCGCGAGTGCGCGGAGGCGCGCGGCAAGGACGTCGGTGTCATCGCCACCGAGCACGGCTGGAACCTGTACGTGGGCGGCAACGGCGGTCTGACTCCGAAGCACGCGGTGCTGCTGGCCGGCGAGCTCGACGACGAGACGCTGATCAAGTACATCGACCGCTACCTGATGTTCTACATCCGCACCGCCGACCGGCTGCAGCGCACCGCGCCGTGGCAGGAGGCCCTGGAGGGCGGCATCGACTACCTCAAGCAGGTCGTCTGCGAGGACAGCCTGGGCATCGCCGCGGATCTGGAAGCGGCCATGGCCAGGCACGTCGAGGGCTACAAGGACGAGTGGGCCGCGGTGCTCGAGGACGAGGGCAAGCTGTCGCGCTTCGTGTCCTTCGTGAACGCGCCGGAGGAGTCGGACCCGACCATCGGTTTCGACGAGACCGGTGAGCGCAAGGTGCCCGTCCTGCTCGGAATCCCGGACATCCCGGTCAATGCGACCCACGCCACAGAGACCGCCACGCACGGGAAATGACTGCTTAACCGCGAGGAAACAGGGCGCCGGTACCAATAGGTAGGGCGTTCGGAGGAGAGTACCGATGACCGTGATCGACACACCCGGCACCGCAGTCACGACCGTTTCGGGTTGGACACAGGCCTGCCGGCAGGACTATCTGATTCCCGGCCGCGGCGTGGCGGTCCTGTTGAAGGGCGGCCGCCAGGCGGCGCTGTTCCTCACCACCGACGGGACGCTGTTCGCCGTCGGCAATATCGATCCCTTCGGGCGCGCGGCGGTCATGTCGCGCGGCCTGGTGGGCGACCGCGGCGGTGTGCCGGTGGTGGCGTCGCCGCTGCTCAAGCAGGCCTTTTCACTGATCGACGGGCGCTGCCTGGACGATGACTCCATTTCTTTGCCGGTGTACGCGGTCCGCGTCGCGGACGGTGTGGTCTCGGTGTCCAACGACCCGGTCCAATTCATCGGCGGTACGGCATGACCGAGGTTGACAGCGGTACCCCGCTGGCCGGCTTCACGGTCGGTATCACGGCCGCCCGGCGCGCCGAGGAACTCGGCACCCTGCTGGCCCGCCGGGGCGCGAATGTCGTTTCCGCCCCGGCCATCCGGATCATTCCGCTGGCCGACGACACCGAGCTGGAGCGGGTGACGCGGCAGCTGGTCGCGGCCCCGCCGCAGATCACCGTGGCCACCACCGGCATCGGCTTCCGCGGCTGGATGGAGGCCGCGGAGGGCTGGGGCCTGGCCGAGGAGCTGCGCGCCACCCTGGGCTCGACCCGCATGCTGGCCCGCGGCCCCAAGGCCAAGGGCGCCATCCGTGCCGCCGAGCTGCGCGAAGAATGGTCTCCCGCTTCGGAATCCAGCGCCGAGGTGCTGGATCACCTGCTGGCCCAGGGGGTCGAGGGGGTCCGGATCGCGGTGCAGCTGCACGGCGCCACCACCGAATGGGAACCGGTGCCGGACTTCTGCGAGGTATTGCGCTGCGCCGGAGCCGATGTGGTTCCGGTCCCGGTCTACCGGTGGATTCCGCCGGAGGACCGTACTCCCATGGACCGCCTCATCGAGGGCATCGTCACCGCCGGACTGGATTGCGTGACCTTCACCAGCGCTCCGGCCGTGGCGTCACTTCTCATGCGCGCCAAGGAGACCGGGCTGCTGGAGGCCGTCCTGCACGCCTTCCGCACCCGGGTGCTGCCGGCCTGCGTCGGCCCCATCACGGCCGCGCCGCTGGAGGAGCTGGGCGTCACGACGTCCATGCCCGGCCGCGCCCGCCTGGGCGCGCTGGCCCGCCACGTCGCCGAGGAACTTCCCAGGCGCGCCAACCGGATTCAGGCCGCCGGGCACCTGCTCAGCGTCCGCGGCGGTTGCGTCGTCGTGGACGGCCAGGTGCGCCAGCTGGCACCCGCGCCCATGGCGCTCATGCGTTCCCTGGCCCGCCAGCCGGGCCGGGTCGTCTCCCGTGAGGACCTGCTCGCCGCCCTGCCCGGTGGTGGCGACGACACCCACGCCGTGGAGACCGCCATCGCCCGTCTCCGCGCGGGCCTCGGCACCCCCAAGGCCATCCAGACCGTCGTCAAGCGCGGCTACCGGCTGGCGCTGGACCCCGCCGAGTGCACCGACAACCCGCACCCGGAAGGTCCGAATCCGGCTGCGCGCCAGCAGGTTCCGGCACACAACCAGGGTCTGGGCGCGCGCCGCGACGTGCCGCCGCGCATCCCCGGCACCCGCGCGCCGCACGCGGAGGTCCCGCCGCCGGCCGCGGCGGCCCGCCGACCGATCGCCCCGGTGAACGGGACGGCCCGCCCGGTGGGCTTCCCGGCGCAGTCCGTCTCCCGCCCCGCGGTGGCCGCGCGCCCCGGCCGTCCGGCCGGGAGTGCGTGGTGAGCGCGCCGGCGCTGGTGCTCGTCGCGCACGGCACCCGGAGCGCCCGGGGTGTGGAGATGATCGCCGAACTGGCGGGAGCTGTTGCGCGGGAGCTGGGTGCGTCGGCGCTCGCGCACGGTGTCCGCGGCGGGATCGCCGAGACAGGTGCCGGTGCCGATTTCGGGGCCGCATCGGCATCGTTGCGTGAGATCGCGATCGCCGGTACGCCGCGGGTGCGCACCGCGTTCGTGGATGTGCTGGGACCCTCCCCGGCCGAGGTGTTGCGGGATCTGGATCCGGTTCCCGCCGTGGTGGTTCCGGCCTTCCTGGCCTCGGGCTACCACGTGTACCAGGACGTGCCGCGAGAGGTGGCCGCGAGTGCTCACGACGCGGTCGCGGTCACCCAGGCGATGGGTCCGGATCCGGCGCTGGCCGAGGTGATGCACCTGCGGCTGCGTGCGGCGGGCTGGCGGCCGGGGGACGCGGTGGTGTTCGCCGCCGCGGGTTCCTCGGACGCGCGGGCGCGCCGGGATGTGCAGCGCGCGGCGCGCCTGCTCTCGGAGCGCGTCGGCACCACCGCCCATCTGGCCTATATCGCGACCGGCGAGCCCAAGGTGCCGGAAGTGGTTGCGGCGGTGCGGGCTTCGGGCGCACGGCGGGTCTTCGTGGCCTCCTATCTGCTCGCCCACGGGCTGTTCCACCAGCGCCTGCACGAGGCGGGTGCGGACGGTGTCGCCGAGCCGATCGGTGTGCACCCGGCCGTGGTGCGCTTGCTGACCGATCGCTACTTCGCGGCGATAGATTCGCTGACGGCCGTCCGGGTCGCCTGATCGGCACGGTCCGGGCCCGCTCGGATTAGGGGCTCGCCCCGGTCCATTAGGGGCCCGGCCCGAAACCGAAACGCCCAATTCCCCTATCACTTGGTGATTTTCGATCCGCATGGCAACCTTTACCGCAATTCGGTAAAGACCCTGGAGGATCCCCACGTGAAGAAGTTTGTCGTCGCCGCTGTGATCGCGGGCGGTATCGCCGGCCCGGCCGCCACCGCCGCCGCCGATTTCCCCACGATCTACGACCCGTGGACGGCGTGCATCAAGTCGGGCCAGACCTATGACCAGTGCCAGGCGCTGGTCAACAACACCCAGCCGACGGATCAGGGCGCGGGTTTCGGCTGGACCGGTTCCGCCGCCGGCCACTGAATTCCAAACAATTTAATTTCAGATTCCGGGCCGACGCCGAATAGCGTCGGCCCGAGTCGTATCTGTGTGATACACACCACAGTGGCTACTCCTTAACGGTGGTTAAGGCGCTCCGCTTATGTACCGTCCCGCAGCCTGACCGGTCTCGCTCACCGGTATTCGCCGGTTCCCTTCGGTGCGGCGGCGATCAGGATGGCGGGATGTCGCTCGAACATCCCGCCCGCTGTGCCGGACTCGCCTCGCAGGCGGCGGTGCGCGCCAAGCGCAAGGCCGAGTGGCTCGCCCTCTTCGCGGCGGACGCGCGCGTCGAGGATCCGGTCGGCATCTCCCCGTATGACCCAGTGGGCGAGGGGCATTCGGGGCACGAGTCCATTGCGGCCTTCTGGGACAAAGCGATCGAGCCCAGCCGAATCGAATTCGAGTGGGCCGACTCGTTCGCGTGCGGCGATGAAGCGGCCTTCACCGGGACCATTCGCAGCGCACGCCCCGAGGTCGTCGTCGAGGTTGATCTCGTCGCCGTCTATCGCGTGAATGCGGACGGGAAAATCGTTGCCCTGCGGGCGTTCTGGGAACTGGACCGCGCCCGCGTCACGCCGATCTCGGAGTAGCCCTCCGGGGGATCAGCCCTTCGGGGTCTGCAGGGCCGGGAACCAGATGTCGGTGAGGACACTCGCGGCTTCCTCGGCGGAAACGTCGATGGTGCCCTGCATGGCCCAGCGGGTGAAGAACCGTTCCAGTTGGGCGACAAGGAGTTCCACGCGCAGGCGCGCTTCGTCCTGGCGGTCGGCGGGCCAGCGGGACAGGTAGGAGCTCATGACATTGGGAAGGGCCATGATGCCCTCTCGTGCCACTTCCCGGAATTCGGGTTCCAGCGTCGTCGCCTCGTCCCAGGCGGGCAGTAGGTCCTTGTACTCCTGGAACCAGTCGATGGCGCGCCGCATCCAGGCGGCGAATTCCTCCCGCGAGCCGGTGTCGAGCACGTGGTCGAGGTCCTCGTAGAAGTGCTGGACGCTGGGCAGCGTGCCCTGCTCGGCGATCGCGCGCAGCACGTCCGGTTTGCCGGTGAAGTGCAGGTAGAAGGTGGCGCGACTGCAGCCGACGGCGGCGGCGATGTCGTCGACGCGGACGGGCGCGTACCCCTGCGTGGTGAACAGCTGTTTGGCCGCGTCGATGAGCCGGCTGCGGGTCAGCCGCTTCTGTTCGTCGCGCAGCGAAGTGCGCCGGGGTGCGTCGGGGTGGTCTACGTCGGATCGGGTCACGCTTGAATAATAGACGCAAGTTCACTCACTAGACACGCTGTCTAGCGAGTGTTAGCGTGTGTGGCACATCACGTCCGGCAGGGCTCCAAGACCCGTCGCCGAACCAGGAGAGTGAATTGGCTGCGCTATCTGCACACAATCGTGAGCTGCCCCGGGTCGCCATCATCGGCGCCGGCCCGTCGGGCATCACCGCCGCGAAGCGGCTCGCCGAATACGGCATCCCCTTCGACTGCTACGAAGCCTCCGACGAGGTGGGCGGCAACTGGTACTACAAGAACCCGAACGGTATGTCGGCCTGCTACCAGAGCCTGCACATCGACACCTCGAAGTTCCGGCTGCAGTTCGAGGACTTCCCGGCGCCCGAGGAATGGCCGGACTTCCCGCACCACAGCCAGCTGCACCAGTACTTCAAGGATTACGTCGACCACTTCGACATCCGCGACCGGATCATCTTCAACAACAAGGTGACCTCGGCCGAGCGGGGCGCCGACGGCCTGTGGACCCTCACCACCGATCAGGGCCGCGTCGAGACCTACGACGCGCTGATCGTGGCCAACGGCCACCACTGGGATCCGCGCACCCCCGACTACCCGGGTGAGTTCGACGGCACGCTGATCCATTCGCACTCCTACAACGACCCGTTCGACCCGATCGACATGCGCGGCAAGCGAATCGTCGTGGTGGGCATGGGCAATTCCGGCCTGGACATCGCCTCGGAGCTGTCGCAGAAGTTCATCGCCTCGAAGCTGTGGGTCTCGGCCCGCCGCGGCGTGTGGGTGCTGCCCAAGTACGTCGGCGGCAAGGTCGGCGACACCCAGGTGGTGCCCGCGTGGATGCCACCCAAGGTGGCGCTCAAGCTCAAGCAGCGCTTCGTGGTCAAGAACCGCGGCCGCATGGAGGATTACGGCCTGCCCAAGCCGGATCACCTGCCCTTCGAGGCGCATCCGTCGGCGAGTGAGGAGTTCCTGCACCGGGTCGGTTGCGGCGATATCGATTTCAAGCCGGCCATCACCCGCCTGGACGGCAAGACCGTGCACTTCGCGGACGGTTCGTCCGAAGAGGTGGATGCGGTGGTGTGCGCCACCGGCTATCACATCAGCTTCCCGTTCTTCACAGATCCGGCGCTGCGACCGGATGCGAGCAACAAGCTGCCGCTGTGGCGCCAGATGCTGAAGCCCGAGATCGACAATCTCTTCTATCTCGGCCTGGCCCAGCCGATGCCGACCCTGGTGAACTTCGCCGAGCAGCAGTCCAAGCTGGTCGCGGCCTACCTCTCGGGCAACTACCGCTTCCCGTCCCAGGCGGATATGAACACCGCCGTGGCGAAGGCGGAGGCCGAACGCGCCGAGCGCTACTACAACTCGCCACGGCACACCATTCAGATCGACTTCGACGTCTACGTCCGCGAGCTGAAGAAGGAACTCACCGACGGCGCGCGCCGGGCCGCCGCCGCGGGCAACAAGCTGCCGGTGCGCAGTCGCGCGCTGGTACGGGCGTAGAGGAGAGCGGTCAGGATGAGCGACGTGGCTGGATTCTGTGCCGACGAATTCGAGGCTGTCCGTGTGGCTTTCACCGAGCAGGTGGAGTCGGGCGCGGAGCTGGGCGCCTCGGTGTGCGTGACCGTGGACGGCGAAACGGTGGTGGATCTCTGGGGCGGCTGGGCCGATCCGGAGCAGACCCGGCCGTGGACCGCGGACACCCTGGTGAACACCTTCTCCATCACCAAGACCATGGTCGCGCTGAGCGTGCTGCTGCTGGTCGACCGCGGTGAGCTGGACGTGCACCAGAAGGTGGCCCACTACTGGCCGGAGTTCGCGGCCAACGGCAAGGCCGATATCGAAGTGCGGCACCTGCTTTCGCACACCTCGGGCGTCTCCGGCTGGGAGGCCCCGATCGTGTTGTCGGACATCTACGACATCGACGCGGCCACCGATCGCCTCGCCGCGCAGGCACCCTGGTGGGAGCCGGGCACCGTCTCGGGCTATCACGCCATGAACTACGGCCACCTGCTGGGCGCGGTGATCAAGCGCGTCACCGGCCGCCCGCTGGGCCGCTTCTTCGCCGAGGAGCTGGCGCAGCCGCTGGGCGCGGACTTCCACATCGGCACGCCCGCAGCCGATTTCGACCGCATCGCCACTCTGGTGCCGCCGGACCTCCCCGAGTTCGACCAGTCGCTGCTGCCGCAGGACAGCGTCATGTTCAAGACGCTGTTCCAGCCGCTGCTCGACTTCGCCGAGTGCGCGACCCCGGGCTGGCGGCAGGCGGAGCTGGGCGGCATGGGCGGCCACGGCAATGCCCGATCCATCGCCCGGCTGCAGTCGGTGATCAGCAATGGCGGCGAGCTGGCCGACCGGAAGTTCCTGTCGGACAAGACCATCGACCTCATCTTCGAGCAGCAGTCCGACGGGGTGGACCTGGCCATCCTGCTGCCGCTGCGCTTCGGCATCGGCTACGGCCTGCCGCACGCGCAGACCGCGCCGCAGGTGCCGGACGGCCGCGTCTGCTGGTGGAACGGGCTGGGCGGCGCGCACGTCGTCAACGACCTGGACCACCGCGTCACGTTCGCCTACGCCATGAATCGCATGGCTCCCGGCCTGATCGGCTCCGAGCGGGCCGACGCCTACATGAAGGCGACCTTCGACACAGTGAGGGGACGTGCGTGACGGGCCTCACTCGGGCAAGCTGCGAAGGTTCGCGCAATCGGATTCGAGGACTTGATTCATGACCAACGCTGTTGATCTGCAGGCTGTGGCCGCGCAGGTGGCCGGGAAGCTGACCGGGCCGGGTGGGCCGTTCGAGATGACGGTCGAGCCGGTGCTCGGGGTGCCGATGCCGGTGTTCGAG
>NZ_JBEXJI010000004.1:0-255375 GCF_040609015.1 Nocardia sp. NPDC004860
CTGGCCTACATGACCGACGAAGCCGTCGAGGGCCGCGACGCCTTCCTCGAAAAGCGCGAACCCGACTGGAAGCCCTACCCCTGGTACTTCTGAACTGACCTGCGCTATTGCGGATTTCGCCATGCTGTCCGGCCGGACCCACCTCTGGACAGAGTGTGCTCGGGCCGCGACAGTAGGCAGAAAGCGCGGTTACGCTACGCCAATGCCGTACGTCAGTACCGATGGGGCTCGCATCTTCTACACCGACTCCGGTGCTCGCAGCAGCTCCGTCGTAGTGTTGAGCCATGGGTTCTTCATGGACCTGTCGATGTTCGCACCGCAGGTGGAATATCTGGAAGCGAAGGGTTTTCGGGTGCTGTGCTGGGATGCCCGGGGGCACGGTGGCACTGCTACAGAGCCGCATCGGTCTTTCAGCTATTGGGATTCGGCGCGCGACCTGCTGGCCGTGATGGACGCGGCCGGCGTGGACCGCGCGGTCCTGGGGGGAATGTCGCAGGGCGGTTATACGGCTCTGCGAGCCGCGCTGCTCGCACCGGAGCGCGTGCAGGCACTGATCCTGCTCGACACGGAGGCCGGTGACTCGCCCGACGAGCAGAAGGCAGAGTATCGCGAGCTGTTCGACGCCTGGACGAATCCTGAAGTGCCACTGGCAGTTCTGGCCGACGGTTTGGCGCCACAGCTGATCGGCGGCACGGCTGCCGATCAGGCGCCGTGGCGCGCCAAATGGGCGGCCAGTGACCGTTCAGCGATCATTCAGGCGGCCGCCTGCTTGACCGAACGGGAGTCCCTCCTCGACCGGTTGGGCGAGATCACCTGTCCCGCAATGGTTTTGCGCGGTGAATTCGACGCCTCGAGCACCGCCGACAAGTCCGGTGCTCTGGCTGCCGGACTGACCGGGTCCGGTCCTGTGATGACGGTTCCCGGCGCCGGCCACGCAGCCAATTGGACGGCCCCGGATCCGGTCAACGATGCGATCGGCGGATTTCTCAGTCGGTTGGCAAACTCGGCGGCCCGCTGAACGACTGGCGCATGCCGATGAACCACTGAAACGGTGCATCTACGCTGGGCACATCGGTAATCCGGACCCGCACACTGTAGGGCTCGCTGGTGGCCGGGTCACGCAGGTGCATCAAGGGCTGGTGGCGTTCGAAGTCGACGTGCTCGGCCAGATACATGGCCCGGAAGGCCGCGCATGAGCTGAGCCTGCCGAGCAGATCCAGTGCCCACTGTGGGTTCTGGTATCTGCCCATGTGCCATCTGAACCAGTTCACGGTCAGCCGGGCTTCGTCCTCCCATTCGATCATTACCTGGTGTGACTCCGGGACCAGGAAGAACCAGACCAGAATGTTCTCCACTTCCGACAGCCGTGGATACGCGCGGTCGTAGGCTTCGTTGGTCCACAACACATTCCATCGCTCGTCGATATACCCCGACAGATGTGGAATCAGGCCGTCGGCGGCAGCGCGTAGATCGTCGGAGATCAGTTCACGCATCTCGGCGACCGGCATCGGTGTGTGGGTCCGCGGGCCCGGAGTCTTGGGTGCGGCGAGATTGTGCATATGCTGCCGTTCGGCGGGCGTCAGCCGCAGTGCGCGGGCAATCGCGTCCACCACTTCGGGACTCGGTGAGGTCTTCTCACGCTGCTCGATCTGAGCTATATAACTGGCGCTGACGTCACAGAGACCGGCCAGTGCCGGACGGCTGAAGCCGCGGGGATGGTCCGGGTGCCTCGGAGCCGTGCGGTGGGTCCGGACGAAGTCACCGAGGTTGGGGGCCAGCAACTGGTCAACCTCGGTTCCCCCCGGTGCGGTGTAGCCAGCGTTCACGGCGAGCAGGATACTCTCCGGGAAGCGATACAGCCCGAATGAGTTTGAGCCCATGCACACCGGAAACCCAAGTGGGAGCGTGGGTCCCGCCTATGTCGAATCGACCACTGGCCAGAGGTACCTCTGGCCAGCGTGCGCCCGGCGTCTTTACCGGCGCAATCCGGGCGTGTTCTTATTTTCCTCGCACCGGCTCCTCGGACACCAACCTCAGAGTCGTCGGTGAGTAGTTGCATTCGGCTCCGCGTATATCGGAAGCACCCTGAATGGTGCGGAGCCCGATAGTTTCCCCGCCTCGCAGGAGGAGGATGGGGATCCCGCTGCGAGGGCTGCGTGAAGGGGGCGTAGCCCTCGCAGAAGGGCATGCACAGGGGATTGGTACGAGATGTCCACGGTTTTGCCGTGTCCGGCGTGGTGCGTAGAGCACGACGACCCGGATCCGTTCGCACCCGGCGATGGCTGTCACCATTGTGGCCAGGAGCGGCCAGTGCTGGTTGAGATGCCGGCGCGGTCCGGGCTTCCAGCGCTGTTCGTGCAGTTGAACGCTCACGACTGTCATGGGCTGCGATACAGCTGGATCGATCTGGTTGCGCCGAGCCGCGTCCATTCCGAGATGACCGCCGCACAGGCACGGCAGCTTGCCGAAGCTCTCGTAGCGACCGGGGATTTATGGGATTCCCGAATTCTGGCCGACGGCCTGCTGCAGGCCCATGCCTGCCCTCCGTGGTGTAGACAGCACGACGAGGCGATGGATCCGAAGGCCGAACAGTGGCACAGCAGTAGGCCGTGGACGGTGCCGGTGATAGGACCTCAACTGTCCGGTAGCAGAGTCCGAGTACGGTTGTGCGCCAAAGACACCCGTTTCGATCGCCGACTGGCTGTGGCCCTGACGGTGCGCGAAGGCGAAACAACGGAGCTTACCGGCCCTGAGGCCCGCCGCATCGCGGCAGCGCTTCTGAACGCCGCCGATGACCTCGACAGCACCCTTTAGCCCGGATCTTCATCGGTCCGATGTGCCGGTCCCTGAATGGACCGCGAGGCGATGGCGAGACCTGCTACCTACCAACAACACTCGATCGACGCCGGCCTGCCGGGGTTCAGCGATAGCCACTGGTTAGCCTTCCAGTGTCTGAGGGCACTCGAACACCGGGTTCGTCATACGTGGCACGGATGCCACGCTGCTGTGCGCGAGGCGGGACTTGAACCCGCACGTCCTAGGACACCAGAACCTAAATCTGGCGCGTATGCCAATTTCGCCACTCGCGCTAACGGTACGACCGTCCAAACTTTACCGGGTCTAACTGGGATCGCGAAGCACCGGGCGGGTGTGGCGTACTGGTCGGTAACCTCACCAGGGATTATAACGATTTAATAAACCTCAATGTGAGGGAGCCTCACATTTCCTACACGAACGTAACCGAGCCAACCAGCGGCTTCAAACATGAGGGAGGGTCATGTTTCGGGTCATTCTGGTACGACCGTACGGAAAAACTGCCCAGTAAGTACCCGGTTGGTGACCAAACATGAGGAGATCCTCATGATTTTGTGCCATCCTCGGCTTCTACCAGGGCCTGCGGGCCGGAGGGATACCTGCGCACCGTGAGCGCGGCCCAGTCCTTGGAGGCTGGCCGCCAGGAGAAGGAAGTCGAACGTCTTGACGATCAACGAGAGCACCGGAACCGGATCGAAGGCCAGGGCGGCGGGGAAGTCACGGGAGAGTGGTGTCAGGTCGTCACTGCTGGACCGGTTGCTGGGGGGTGCGCCGTACGCCCTCGCATTCGGTGGGCAGGGCGCGCAGTGGCTTACCGAGCTCGAGGAGATCGGGCGGGATTCCGCCCTGGAGCCCGAGCTGACGGCGCTGGTCAACGAGGCCGCCACCACACTGGAACCGATCGCGGCGCAGCTGCTGGTGGTCCGGCCGGTCGGTTTCGACCCCATCGCATGGATGCTGGAAGAAGAGATCGCCGACCCGGAACAGGGGGAGGTGTCGGGAGCGCCGTCAGCGCAGGTGTTGCGCTCCGCCGCCGTCTCGATGCCGGGTGTGTTCCTGACCCAGGTCGCCGCGCTGCGCGCGCTGCGCCTGCAGGGCCTCGACATCGTCGCGCACGCGCCCGCCGCCGTTATCGGCCACTCGCAGGGCCGCATCGCAGCAGCCGCCGCCGAGGCGCACGGGCAGCGTGACGCCGAACTGCTGGCCATCGCCCAGATGATCGGCGCCGCGGCCGGCCTGGTCGCCCGCCGCCGCGGTCTGCTCCCGGTGGGGGAGAAGTCCCCCATGGTCGCCGTCTCCAACGTCGACCCCGAGGTCCTGGAAGCCGTTGTCGCCGAGGTCATGGCCGGTGTCGCGCCGGAGAAGGCCGCCGTGCTGTCCATTCGCAACGGCCGCCGCCGCGCCGTGCTGAGCGGCCCGGTCGGCCAGCTCGACCGCGTGCGCCAGCGTGCCGCCGAGATCAATGCCGAGCAGGCCGCCGAGCGCGACGCCAAGAAGCGCGGCGGCGCGGTCTTCGCCCCCGTTTTCGAGGACGTCCCGGTCGAGGTGGCCTTCCACCACCCGGCGCTGGCCGAGACCGTCGACCTGGTCGAGGGCTGGGCCCAGCAGTGTGGCCTGGACACCGAGCTGGCCGCGCGCCTCGCCCGGGAAGTGCTCGTCGACCCGATCGACTGGGTCGGCACCGTCGACGACACGGTCTCCCGTGGCGCGCAGTGGATCCTGGACCTCGGTCCCGGCGACCTGCTGACCCGCCTCACCGCCGGCTCGCTCAAGGGCACCGGCGTCGGTGTGCTCGCCGCCTCCACCCGCCCGGGCCAGCGCAGCCTGTTCACCCCCGGCGCGGCCCCCGAGGTCGCCGCGGCCTGGAGCGAATTCGCGCCCAAGCCGGTCCGCCTGCCCAATGGCCGCATCGTGGTCGAGACCGCGTTCACCCGCCTCACCGGCCGCTCGCCCATCCTGCTGGCGGGCATGACCCCCACCACCGTCGACGCGAAAATCGTTGCGGCCGCGGCCAATGCGGGCCACTGGGCCGAGCTGGCCGGTGGCGGTCAGGTCACCGAGCAGATCTTCGCCGACCGGGTCGAGGAGCTGAAGCAGCTGCTGCAGCCCGGCCGCGCGGTGCAGTTCAACTCGCTGTTCCTGGACCCGTACCTGTGGAAGCTGCAGCTGGGCGGCAAGCGCCTGGTGCAGCGCGCCCGCAGCGCCGGCGCCCCGCTGGACGGCGTCATCGTCACCGCCGGCATCCCGGAACTCGAAGAGGCCGTTGCCCTCATCGAGGAGCTGTCCGAGGTCGGCATCACCCACGTGGCCTTCAAGCCCGGCACCGTGGCCCAGATCCGCGCCGTGCTGCGCATCGCCGACGCCGTGCCGTCGTACCCGGTGATCATGCACATCGAGGGCGGCCGTGCCGGTGGCCACCACTCCTGGGAAGACCTCGACGACCTGCTGCTCGCGACCTACGCCGAACTGCGTGGCCGCGAGAACGTGATCGTCTGCGTCGGCGGCGGTATCGGCACTCCCGAGCGCGCCACCGAATACCTCACCGGCGAGTGGTCGCAGCAGCACGGCTATCCGGCCATGCCGCTGGACGGCGTCCTGGTCGGGACGGCCGCCATGGCCACCCTCGAGGCCACCACCGCCCCCGAGGTGAAGCAGCTGCTGGTCGACACCCCCGGCACCCCCGACTGGGTCGGTGCGGGCACCGCGGTCGGCGGCATGGCTTCCGGCCGTAGCCAATTGGGCGCGGACATCCACGAGATCGACAATGCCGCCTCCCGCACCGGCCGCCTGCTGGACGAGGTCGCCGGTGACGCCGAGGCCGTGGTCGCCCGCCGCGCCGAGATCATCGCGGCCCTCGACGCGACCGCCAAGCCGTACTTCGGCGATGTCGCCACCATGACCTACCTGGAGTGGCTGGAGCGCTACGTCGAGCTGGCCGTCGGCCTGGACCGCCGCAAGGACTTCGACTGCGGCGCCGACTTCTCCGACGCCATCGTCGACGCCACCCGCTCGGTGTGGCTGGACATCACCTGGCGCGACCGGTTCGCGGAGATGGTGCGCCGCACCGAATCCCGGCTCAACCCGGCCGACCGTGGTGAAATCGCAACCCTTTTCGCGGACGACTCCGCCTTCGAGACCCCGGTCCAGGCCATCTGCACCCTGAAGGAGCAGTACCCGGCCGCCGCCGGCACCGTCCTGCACCCGGCCGATGTCCCGTTCTTCGTCGCGCTGTGCAAGACCCCCGGCAAGCCGGTCAACTTCGTCCCGGTCGTCGACCAGGACGTGCGCCGCTGGTGGCGCTCGGATTCGCTGTGGCAGGCCCACGATCCGCGCTACACCGCCGACCAGGTCTGCATCATCCCCGGCACCGTCGCCGTCGCGGGCATCACCCGCGTCGACGAGCCGGTCGGTGAGCTGCTGGACCGTTTCGAGCAGAACACCGCCTACTCCCTGGTCCGCGCGGGCGTCGTCCCGGCCGCCGTGGACGGCCGCCGCCGCGCCGAGGTCGCCAACGGCCTGCTCGACATCGTGCTCGCCGCCCCCGACGTGCAGTGGGCCGGCCGCACCACCGTCAACCCCATCCACCGCCTGGGCGACCTGGACGAGTGGGAGATGAACGGCAAGGGCGCCAAGCACCCGCGCACCGGCTCCACCCTGTCCGCCACCGAGGGCCCCGAATCCGATTCCGCCTATGTGGAATTGACCGTCCCGCTGCTGGGCCAGGATGCCGTCCGCATTCGCATCACCGTCCCCGGCTCCGTGTACAACGGTGGCGCGCCGGTCATCACGGACAGCGATGCCGAGGCCGCCATGTCGGCGCTGCTGGCCGTCGCCGCCGGCCAGTCACTGCCCGAGGTCAAGGCCGTCGACGGCGCCCAGGTGGCGCACGTCAACCTGGCCTGGAGCCCGGACCTGATCGCCGACCACGCCGGTGTCACCGGCGCGGGCCTGCCCGACAACCTGAGCACCATCGGCCGCACCGCCCCCGACGTGCTCGTCGGCGCCTGCTGGCCCGCCGTTTTCGCGGTCCTGGGCGCCACCCGTACCGCCGACGCGCAGAGCGTCATCGAGGGCATGCTGGATCTGGTCCACCTGGACCACCAGATCGAGCTGCTGGGCGAGCTGCCCGCCGAGCACGCCGTGCTCGCCGTCCGCGCCGAATCCGCCGAGGTGCTCGACACCGACCTGGGCCGCGTGGTCGAGGTCAAGGTCACCGTCGGTGTCATGCGCGACCACGGCCTGGAGACCCCGGCCGTCGCGAAACTGGTGGAGCGCTTCGCCATTCGCGGTCGCACCGGCCGGGCCGAGCTGGCCGACCCGCCGCGCGCCGCGGGCTCGCTGTCCGAGGCCGCCTCCGACACCCCGCGCCGCCGCCGGCGCGACGTGGCCCTGGTCGCGCCGCGCGCCATGGGCGCCTTCGCGCAGGTCTCGGGCGACTTCAACCCGATCCACACCTCCGACAACGCCGCGAAGCTGGCCGGTCTGGGCAACCCGATCGTGCACGGCATGTGGCTGTCGGCCGCCGCGCAGCACGCCGTCTCGGCCATCGATCTGAGCGACAAGGTGCCGCCGCGCACCATCACCGCCTGGACCACCCGCTTCCTGGGCATGGTCCGGCTCGGCGCCAAGATCGATGTCCGCGTGGAACGCGTTGCGGTGGACCGGGGTTCGGAGATCGTCGAGGTCTCCTGCCGCATCGACGGCAACCTGGTGATGACCGCCACCGGCCGCATCGCGCCGCCGAAGACGGTCTACGCCTTCCCGGGACAGGGCATTCAGGCCAAGGGGATGGGTCTGGAAGCCCGGACGCGGTCCAAGGCCGCCAAGGACATCTGGGATCGCGCCGACAAGCACACCCGCGAGGCCCTGGGCTTCTCGATTCTGGCCGTGGTGCGCGACAACCCGACCTACCTCAAGGCGCGCGGCGTCGAGTACCGCCACCCGCAGGGCGTGCTGCACCTGACCCAGTTCACCCAGGTGGCCATGGCCACGCTCGGTGTCGCGCAGGTCGCGGAGCTGCGCGAGGCCGGCGCCTTCATCGAGGGGGCCATGCTCGCCGGGCATTCCGTCGGTGAGTACAACGCGCTGTCCGCCGCGGCGGGCGTGCTGCCGCTGAACGCCGTGCTGGAGGTCGTCTTCCAGCGCGGCTCGGCCATGCACGAGTTGGTGCCCCGGGATGCCCAGGGCCGCAGCAACTACCGCATGGCGGCCATCCGGCCCTCGCAGATCGGCATCGCCGACGACCAGGTCATCGACTGGGTGAAGAACCTCGGCGAGCAGGCCGGGGAATTCCTCGAGGTGGTCAACCTGAACCTGCGCGGCGCGCAGTACGCCATCGCGGGCACCGTGAAGGGCATGGAGGCGCTCGAGACCGAGATCGAGCGGCTGCGCGCCGAGACCGGCGGCAAGCGGGCGTTCGTGCTCATCCCGGGTATCGACGTGCCGTTCCACTCCACCGTGTTGCGCGCCGGTGTGCCGGAATTCCGCGGCAAGCTGCTGGAGCTGCTGCCGCAGGACCTGGACCCGAGCCTGCTCATCGGCCGCTACATCCCGAACCTGGTGCCGCGCGTGTTCAACCTGGAGCGCGAATACGTCCAGGAGATCGCCGATCTGGTGCCGTCCGAGCCCCTCGCGGAGGTGCTGGCGAACTGGGACGAGTGGTCCGCCAAGCAGGTGGAGCTGTGCCGCGTGGTTCTGGTCGAGCTGCTGGCCTGGCAATTCGCCAGCCCGGTCCGCTGGATCGAGACCCAGGACCTGCTGTTCACCGATGTCGAGCACGGTGGCGTCGGCATCGAGCGGTTCGTCGAAATCGGTTTGGCCGCAACGCCGACCGTCGCGAACCTGGCGTCCAACACGCTGAAGCTGCCGCAGTTCGGCAGCGCCGTGGTCGAGGTGCTGAACATCGAACGCGAGCGCGGCGTCGTCTACTCGACCGATACCGATCCCGCGCCGGTGGAGGAGCCCGAGGAGACCCCGTCCACTGAGACATCGAAGGACGCCGCTTCCGCCGCACCGGCTCCCGCGGCCGCCGCCCCGGCCCCCGTGGCCGTGCCGACCGGTGGCCCCACCCCGGACGACATCGCGTTCTCCGCCGCCGACGCCACCCGCGTGCTCATCGCGCTGTGGACCAAGCTGCGCATGGACCAGATCGGCCCGGTGGACACCATCGAGGGCCTGTGTGACGGCGTGTCCTCGCGCCGCAACCAGCTGCTCGTCGACCTCGGCGCGGAGCTCTCGCTCGGCGCCATCGACGGTGCCGCCGACGCCGACATGGGCGCGCTGTCCGGCACGGTCGACCGCCTGGCCCGCACCTACAAGCCGTTCGGCTCGGTGCTCTCCGACGCCATCGGCGACCACCTGCGCAAGGTCTTCGGCCCCTCCGGCAAGCGGCCCGCCGCCATCGGCGACCGCGTCAAGAAGGTCTGGGGTCTGGGCGACGGCTGGGTCAGCCACGTCACCGCCGAGGTTTCGCTCGGCACCCGTGAGGGCCAGTCGGTCCGCGGTGGCGACCTGGGCGGCCTGGTCTCCGGCGGCCTCTCCGATGGATCGTCCGTGGATGCCGCCATCGACGCCGCCGTGCAGGCCGTGGCCCTGCGCCGCGGAGTCGCGGTCTCCATGCCGTCCGCCGGTGGTGGTGGCGGCGCGACCGTCGACGCGGCCGCGCTGGGCGAGTTCACTGAGCAGATCACCGGCCGCGACGGCGTGCTGGCGCAGGCCGCCCGGGTGATCCTGGAGTCCCTGGGCCACGCCGAGCAGGCGTCCGCGCCGGAGGCGACCGCGGACACCCTGGTGGACCTGGTCTCGGCCGAACTGGGTTCGGACTGGCCGCGACTGGTCGCGCCCGCCTTCGACGCCCGCAAGGCCGTGCTCATCGACGACCGGTGGGCCAGCGCCCGTGAGGATCTCGCCCGCCTGTGGTTCGGCAACGACGGCTCGCTGCCGGCCGAACCGGTGGTGGACGGCTACCTCGGCGCCGGTGAAGCCGTTGCCGCGCAGGCCACCTGGTGGCGCAACCGGGCCATGAAGGAGGCCCGCTCGGTGCTGGCCGGTGTCTACGGCGCGATCGCCGAAGCCGCCCGCAGCAGCGCGGATCCCGGCGTCTGGTCCTCCGACATCGCCGTGATCACCGGTGCCAGTAAGGGTTCCATCGCGGCGGCGGCCACCGGCCGGCTGCTCGCGGGTGGCGCCACGGTCGTGGTCACCACCTCCAAGCTGGACGACGAGCGCCTGGGCTTCTACAAGCAGCTCTACCGCGAGAACGCCCGCAAGGGGGCCGCCCTGTGGGTGGTCCCGGCGAACATGGCCTCCTACACCGATATCGACGCGCTCATCGACTGGGTCGGCAACGAGCAGGTCGACAATGCCGGTGGCGCAAAGGTTCTCGTCAAGGAGGCGATGACTCCCACGCTGCTGCTGCCCTTCGCCGCGCCGCGCGTGGCCGGCGACCTCTCCGACGCCGGCGCTCGCGCCGAAATGGAGATGCGGGTGCTGCTGTGGTCGGTGGAGCGTCTCATCGGCGGCCTGTCCAAGCTGGGCGCCGACCACGACGTGGACGCGAAACTGCATGTGGTGCTGCCGGGTTCGCCCAACCGCGGCATGTTCGGCGGGGACGGCGCCTACGGTGAGTCCAAGGCCGCCCTGGACGCCATCGTCGCCAAGTGGCGCGCGGAGAAGTCCTGGTCGGAGCGGGTCACCCTGGTGCACGCGCTGATCGGCTGGGTGCGCGGCACCGGCCTCATGGGCGGCAACGACCCGCTGGTCACGGCCGTCGAGAAGGCGGGCGTGCACACCTGGTCCACGCTGCAGATGGCCGACGAACTGCTCAAGTGGTGCAGCTCGCGGGCCCGCGTGGTGACCGCGGCCGGACCGCAGCAGATCGACCTGACCGGCGGTCTCGCCGGAGCCAAGCTGGATCTGCCGGAGCTGGCCCGTGAAGCCCGCGAGCAGGCCGAGGCCGCCGCCGACGAGTCGGAAGACGCTGACGGCGCGACCATTTCGGCCCTGCCCGCCCCGCCGACCCTGTCCTCCAAGCTGCCCACCCCCGAATGGGGTTCGGTCACAGCCGATCTCGACGACATGGTCGTCATCGTCGGCGCCGGCGAGCTCGGCCCCTACGGTTCGGCGCGCACCCGCTTCGAGATCGAGGTCGCCGACCAGCTCTCCGCCGCGGGCGTGCTCGAGCTGGCCTGGACCACCGGCCTGGTCACCTGGGAGAACGACCCCAAGCCCGGCTGGTACGACACCGAATCCGGTGAGTACGTCGAGGAATCCGAGCTGGCCGACCGCTACCACGACACCGTGGTGGAGCGCTGCGGCGTGCGCCGCTACGGCGACGACGGCGCCATGATCGACAATGCCGCCCCGCTGCTCACCTCGGTGTTCCTGGACAAGGACCTCACCTTCGTGGTCAACAGCGAGGCCGAGGCGCGGGCCTTCTTCGCCGCCAACCCGGAGCAGACGGTCGTCACCCCGGTCGCGGGCACGGACGACTGGCAGGTGACCCGTAAGGCGGGCACCGAGATTCGCGTGCCGCGCAAGGCCAAGCTGTCGCGCACCGTCGGCGGTCAGATCCCGACCGGCTGGGATCCCACCAAGTGGGGCATCTCCGCCGATATGGCCGGCTCCATCGACCGGGTGGCGCTGTGGAACATCGTCTGCACCGTGGACGCCTTCCTGGGCTCGGGCTTCAGCCCGGCGGAACTCATGAGCTGGGTGCACCCGGCCATGGTCGCCAACACCCAGGGCACCGGTATGGGCGGCATGTCGTCGATGCGCTCGCTCTACATCGACAACCTGCTCGGTGAGCCGCGGGCCAACGACATCCTGCAGGAGGCGCTGCCCAACGTCGCTCTGGCGCACGTGGTTCAGAGCTACGTCGGCTCCTACGGCGGCATGATCCACCCGGTCGCGGCCTGCGCGACCGCGGCGGTCTCCGTCGAGGAGGGTGTGGACAAGATCCGGCTCGGTAAGGCCGACCTGGTGGTCGCGGGCGGCTACGACGACCTCGGCATCGAGGGCATCGTGGGCTTCGGCGACATGTCCGCCACCGCCGACTCGGCCGTCATGTCCGCCAAGGGCATCAGCGACCGTTACTTCTCCCGCGCCAACGACCGCCGCCGCGGCGGCTTCGTCGAATCGCAGGGTGGCGGAACGGTATTGCTGGCCCGCGGCTCGGTGGCGCTGGAGATGGGCCTGCCGGTGCTGGGCGTCGTCGCCTACGCACAGTCCTTCGCCGACGGCGTGCACACCTCGATTCCGGCTCCGGGCCTGGGCGCCCTGGGTGCGGGTCGCGGCGGCCCGGAGTCCAAGCTGGCCAAGGAACTCGCCAAGCTCGGCGTCACCCCGGACGAGATCGCGGTGATCTCCAAGCACGACACCTCCACCGCGGCAAACGATCCCAACGAGTCCGAGCTGCACGAGCGTCTGGCCACCGCCATCGGCCGCTCGGAAGGCGCTCCGCTGTTCGTGATTTCGCAGAAGACCCTCACCGGTCACGCGAAGGGCGGCGCGGCGGCGTTCCAGATGATCGGCCTGTGCCAGGTGCTCGAGCAGGGTGTCATCCCGCCCAACCGCAGCCTCGACTGCGTGGACGAGAAGATGGCCCAGTACCCGCACCTGGTGTGGCTGCGCGAGCCGCTCGCGGTGGGAGATCGCTTCCCGCTCAAGGCCGGTCTGGTCACCTCGCTCGGCTTCGGGCACGTGTCCGGCCTGCTGGCCATCGTGCACCCGCAGGCGTTCGTCGAGGCCATCGCCGACACCGAGCAGCGGGAGGCGTACCAGCGCAAGGCCGAGGAGCGGCAGCTGGCCGGCCGTCAGCGCTTCGCCGAGGCCATGTGCGGCGGCGCCCCGCTGTACGAGCGGCCCGCGGACCGTCGCCTCGGCGGCGACGGCACCCCGGCCAAGCAGTCCCGGCAGCTGGAAGCCGACATGCTGCTGTCACAGCAGGCCCGGCTCGGCGCCGACGCCGTCTACGTGGCGGTGCCGAAGGGACCGGCCTGCCAGTAGGCCACACAGACCGGCCTGTCGGTAAGTAGCCCCCGGCAGGTCTGACACAGCGGGCTCGCGCCGGCGCTCCTCCGAGTGCCGGCGCGGGCCCGCTGTTTCCACGTCCGCGAGCGGACCAAATGGCACTGCGACGACTGGGACATGTGTTCGAGGGAGCCTACGGTGCCGTAGGTCCGCTGGTATGTTCGCAGCCAATTCGACTGCACGCACAAGGAATCTAGGAGTCCCGCACTGTGACGATCCTGGGTATCGGCCTGGACTTGGTCACCATCTCCGAGTTCGCCGAACAACTGGAACGCACCGGAACCACCATGCTCCGGGAGAGTTTCACCGCTGGGGAACGGCGCTACTGCCAAAGCAAGGGCACCGACCCGGCCCGGAGTTACGCCATCCGGTGGGCCGCGAAGGAGGCGGTCATCAAGGCGTGGGCGACCTCTCGCTTCGCCCGCAGCCCGCAGATCGGGGACAACCCGTACCCGTTGATCGAGGTCGTGAACGACGCCTGGGGACGGCCCAGCATCAAATTGCACGGGCTGGCAGCGGAATTCCTGCCCCGGGTGCGAGTTCACCTGTCGCTCACCCACGATGGCGACACCGCCGCCGCCATGGTGGTGCTGGAGGATCCGGGCGAACTGGCCGATCTGATGCGCGACTGATCCGCGCGGATCCGCAACGGGAGGGTCGCGGTTACTCCGGATCGAAGGTGGTGCGCTGCCCGCCGGAGCGCGATTCCTTTTCCGCGATCAGCAGATACGCCACCATGAGGCGCTTGAGCTCGGCGACGGCGTCCTCATGGCTGAGCCCGTCCTGCACCGAGAAGTTCAGCATCGAGTACACGACGTGCACCAGCACCTGCGCCATCATGGAACGGCGGCCGCGCGGGGTGCGCGGCATGAGCGGGCGCAGCATCTGCGAAACCGCTTCGGCGAATTCCTTTTCGTGGATCGCGCCGGTCGCACGCGTGGACGGGGTGGACTGCATGGCCAGCCACACCTCGCGCCGCGACGGGTCGGTCATCCACAGATCGGCCAGGTGATCGACCAGCTGCGTCATGTGCCGCAGCCAGTCCATGGACGGGATCTCGCCGTGGAAATCGGCCAGTTCCTGCGAAACCGCCACCAGGTCTTGGCGATTCAGCTCGCAGACGATGACGTACTTGTTGGCGAAGAACTGGTAGAGGGTGCCGATCGGCACTTCGGCGCGGGCCGCGACCTCTTCGCAGGTGAACGATTCGAAGCCGACCTCGACGAGTAATTCCCGGGATGCCTGCAGCAGGGCGTCGAACTTGCGTTTTGATCGTTCCTGCGTCGGGCGGCGACGGGGCATCAGCTCCTGTGGATCGTCCTGCAGCTCCAACGCAGGGTCCGGTCGTCGCGTCGACCCGGTTCCCGTGCGTGCTTCCACGATGAACAGCCTACGGGTAGCGACACGCGCATGACACGCTGCGGTACTTCGTGTGTCATCGCATCCCAACCCATCCACGCCGCGTTCGGCTCCGAACACCCATCGCAGCTGCCTCCCAGCTGCGGATCTCTGCCGGCGCATCTCGACTGTCCGTCCGCCAGTACGTCGACGTTGGAAGGCTGATTGTGGTTGCTTCTACCCCTGTTCGTTCCGCGGTGACCATCGGCGTCGCGACCGAGCGCGGCACGGTGCGCGCGGTGGCCCTCACCGAAGACGGCGACAAGGTGTCCGAGCGCGTGGTGCTCGAGCGTGTCGAACCGATCACCGGCGATACGAAGGCCGACTTGGCGGTCGCGGTGGAGTCGGCGCTGGAGGACATCGCCGACCGGATCGGTACGGGCCGTGAGATTCTCGGCGCGGCGGTCGCCTACCGGGATGCCGCCGAGCGCCGCGCGATCGTCACCAAACTGGCCGCCGGCTCCTGGCGCGACGCCTCCCTGGTGTCGGCCAAGGCCGCGCATCTCGCGATGGCGCGCGCCATGACCTGGGTGGATGAATTCGAGGATCTCGCCATCTGCGAGGTGGTGCCCGGCTTCCAGGCCTTCTCGCTCATCTCGCCCGAGCGCAGCCGGGTGCTCGCCGCGGTGACGCTCACCGGTGGCGCGGCCACCGAGGAGGCCATGCGCACAGCCGTCACCGCCGCCTGGGACCAGTTCGACGCGGCGGGCGTGAAGCCGGACGCGGTGGTGCTGATCGGTTCGGCCGCAACCGAACCCGCGGTGGTGGCCGCCCTGGAGTCGGGCTTCGGCGCACCGGTCATCCCGTGCTCGGTGGCGGCGGCCGCACCGGCCATCGGCGCGGCCCTGGCCGCCCTGCCCGAGGTCGAGTTCGCGGGCGAGGCCGCCGACCGCATCCGCCGCGTCCGCGGTACCGCGGCCCTGTTCGCGGCGGCCAGCGTGCTGGCGGGCGGTCTGGTGGCGGGCGGGATCTATACCTCGGGCAGTGATTCCAAGAAGGTTCCGGCCCCGATGCTCATCGACTCCCGGGTCTCCGCCGACCCGCGCAACGCTGCCGAGCATCCGGCCGGCGAGGCACCGGCGCCCGCCACGACCGAGATCGGACCTGGCGGACCCTTCGTCGACGGTCTGCCGGTCGGCCCGGTCGATCCGACGGATGGGGTGACGCCGAGCTACGGTCAGCCCACCTACGGTCAACCCACGCCCGAACTGCAGCCCAGCGATATGGTGACCATCGATCCGGCCACGCTCAACTGGGGTCCGCGCGGCGACAACCCGCGGACCGGCGGAAAACCCAGGCCGCTGATCAAGGCCCGTCCGGAGCCGGAGGTGGCCTCCAATCCGGAGTCGATCATCCCGGCCCCGACCCACACGGTCGGCGCACCCACCGAATCCGGGCTGTTCCCGGGCGAACTCGCGCCCCCGCCATTGGACACGACCGAGTTCTCCTCCTGGTGGGACAACCATTGGCGGATGATGCTCCAGTGGGCGGCACAGGCGCTGCCGAAGGCGTAGCGGCTTCCCTCCCGAGACTCTTGCTCGGAATCCCGGCCCGAATCAGGACCGGGATTCCGGGTTTTCGCGGTCAGACGGACAGATCGCGGCGCAACTTGGCGACGTGCCCGGTGGCCTTCACGTTGTACTGCGCGATCTCGACCTTTCCGTTCTCGTCGACCAGGAAGGTGGACCGAATAACGCCGGTTATTCGTCGATTGACACCTACATGGGTTGAACTGGGCACGGCGCGCGCGGCTATACCGACAGGTCGCGGCGGAGCTTGGCTACGTGGCCGGTCGCGCGCACGTTGTACTGAGCGAGGGCGATCTTGCCCTGCTCATCGACAAGAAAGGAGCTCCGAATAACGCCGGTGACCTTCTTGCCGTACATCATCTTCTCGCCGAACGCGCCGTAGGCGGACAGCACCTCCTTGTCCGGGTCGGACAGCAGCGGGAAGGTGAGCTGCTCGGTGTCGCGGAATTTGGCGAGCTTGGCCGGCTTGTCGGGGGAGATGCCGACGACCTCGAGGCCGGCGCCTTCGAGATCGGCCAGGTTGTCGCGGAAATCGCAGGCCTGCTTGGTGCAGCCGGGCGTGCTCGCGGCCGGGTAGAAGTAGACGATCACCTTGCGCCCGCGGTAGTCAGACAGCGAGACGTCCTTGCCGTCGGCGTCGGGCAGGGTGAAGGCGGGCGCGGTGTCGCCGGGACTGAGTCGGTGATTCTCGGTCATGCCGCCACGCTAGTCGACGGGCTCGAGCCGGTGTTGGCGATACACTCCTGAACAGGTCGGCTCGCATGCGCCTGCGTCGCGCGAGCGGCCCCGAGACGACAATGCCGCCTTCCAGCGCGGTTTCCAGACAGGAGTGTGACGTGGCGAGAGATACCGAGGCGATCGAGCGGGAGATCGAGGCAGCACGCAACCGGCTCGCGAGTACCCTCGATGAACTCGCGGTCCGCGCCGATCCCCAGCGGCTGGCCGACAATGCCAAGCGGTCGGTTCTGGCGAAGCTGAACGAGCCCAAGATCAAGTACAGCCTCATCGGCGCCGGCGCCCTGGTCGCGACCCTTGTCGTGGTCAAGATCTTCCGCCGCTGAGCAGCGCCGACTCTCGGATACTCAGGGGTCGCCCCTGAATCCCGAACCCGAATATGGCCCGGTCCAACAGGACCGGGCCATATTCGTATCGCTGGGTCCCCAACGCCAGGCGGCCCGGTCCGAAAGGACCGGGCCGCATTGGCTTTTGGGATTTCAGGGGTGTGTCCCCGAGGGCCCGAGAGTTGTCAGACGGTGGGGCAAGCCATTCCGGTGCCGTCCGGGTCCAGGTGCGGGCTGTAGCCGGGCTGGCCGCGGAACAGCGGCGCCACGCCGGCCGCGCGGGCCTGGTCGCAGTTCTGGTAGGTGGGTCCGCCGGCCGAACCGGTCTGGGACAGGCCCGCCGAGCCGGTGGCGGCCGAGCCGGTGTCGATGGCGGAGGAACCGGTGCCGGAGGAACCGGTGGGGACGTCGGCGAGGGCGACGGTCTGGGCTGCGATGGTCGTCAGTCCTGCGACGCTGGCGGTGACGAGAAGCCGGCGAACGTTCATATATTCCTCAATGTCGGCGCAATAGGGGTGGCAACTGGCCCGGTTCGGCGCGGATGTGCCACCGCCGCCGCAAGCGCTTGCGGCGCGGTGACCGGTCCGGGCTCGGCGTCGAGTTTTCTGGCGCAACGTTGCATTGTCAACCGGATGGGCTATTCATCCAGGTGAATTAGGGGATTTGCCCCGAATGCCCGGAACCTCTTCTGCCGGTGGGTGTCTCATTCGCCCCGGTCGGAAATGCGCTCGCGCATTGACGATTTCCGCCAGAACTACGCAAATTGGACGGTCAGTACTGTACGGCAGGATGATGCTCGATGGCCGCGCGGATTCGCCGTGAAGTTCCTGAGTATCTTCTTGGTGTCCGTGTCAACTATTCGCCGATACTATGGATGCCATGACGCGCTGGCTGACCGATGCGGAACAGACGACCTGGCAGGCCTACATTCGCATGCGGCAACGCCTGGATGCCGCCCTCGCCGCCGGGCTGACCCAGGATGGACTGTCGACCTCCGACTACGAGGTGCTGGTCGCGCTGTCCGCGGCCGGTGGCCAGCTGCGCGCCAAGGAACTCGGTGCGGAGATCTGCTGGGACAAGAGCCGCCTGTCCAAGCACCTGTCGCGGATGGCGATCCGCGGCCTGGTCGATCGCTGCCAGGCCGTCGACGACGCCCGCGGCCGGGAGGTGCGGCTCACCGATGCCGGGCGCCGGGCGCTCGAGGCCGCCGCCCCCAATCACGTGGAGCTGGTGCGGCGGCTGTTCATCGACGAGATGACCGCCGGGGAGGCGGCCGCGCTGCGCTCGCTGGCCGAACGGGTCGTCGCCGAGGTCGAGCGCACCGACGTGGAGGGCATCGCCTAGTCCTCGGGCCGCTCGAACCGGGCGCGCTTCCAGTCGCCGAACGGTTCGTCGCGCTCGCGGACGGCCTCGCGGAAACCGGCGGTGGCCGAACGCAATTGGAAGGCGTAACCCTCGCGAGTGTGCCGCGAGATGCCGTCGAACACGGTGCTGACCATGCCGGAGTTGGCCACGCCCTGATTGAGCAGCGCGCTGTTGAGCGCCAGCTTCGCCATCACCAGCTGATTGATCGGCACCCGCGCAATGCGTTCCAGCAGTTCCTCGGTGCGTTCGTCCAGTTCGGTGGCCGGCGGGGCCTCGATGGCCAGGCCCCACTCCAGCGCCTGCTTGCCGCTGAGGCTGTCGCCGGTGAACAGCAGTCGCTTGGCGCGCTGGTCGCCGACCCGGTGCGCCCACATGCCCGCGGCCGGAATGCCCCAGGTCCGGGTGGGCGGGTAGCCGAAGCGGGCGTCCTCGGCGCAGATGATCTGGTCGGCGAACAGCGCGATATCGGTGCCGCCGGCGATGGCGAAGCCGTGCACCTTGGCGACGGTCGGCTTGTTGGCGTGCAGCAGGCTGGCGAAGCCGCGGTTGAAACGCGACATCATGGCGTAGTCGACCATGGGATCCCAAGTGCCCCAGGGATTGTGATTGCGCGCCTGCACGACCGGGTCGAGCACGGTGCCCTCGGTCGGCTGGGCGCCCTCGGCCGGGGCAACGGTGCCGGCCTGATGATTGTTCTCGGCGAAGATCGACAGGTCGTAGCCGCCGCAGAAGCCCTTGCCGCGCCCGCTCACCACGATGACGTGCACGCGCGGATCCAGATCGGCCCGCTCGACGGCGGCGGCCAGCTCGATCGGGGTGTCGGCGGTGATGGCATTGCCGCGTTCGGGCCGGTTGAAGGTGATGCGGGCGATGCGGCCGGTCACCTCGTAGGTCAGCGTGCGGCCGGTGTATTCGTTCACCGGTTCGGGGCGGCCCGCGAACAGCGAGTCGTCACCGCCGGTCAGATCGTCGCGCCAGGCAGCCGGGCGGGTGCCGAAGTGGTTCTCGTAGTCGGGGGACACTCAAGCAGTGAACCCCGGTTCATTTCTTGCTGTCAAGGGTTTCCGGGCGTTCCTACTCCCAGGGTTTGACCGGCGGTTTCACCCAGAGGATCTTCTCGTCCATCCGCTCCCGGCGGGCCTGCGGATGCCCGGGATTGCGCTCGGCCCAGGCATCCTTCTCGCCGAGCAGTCCGGCCGTCACCTGCCAGGTCTCATCGGTGCTGGGCGGATTGGTGCCGGCCGCCCGCGCCAGCTTGCGCCGTTGTGCGGCGGGCAATTCCAGCAGTTCGGGTCCGCTGATGCCGCGCGCCCAGAGATAGGCCGCCAGCCGCCGGGCCTTCTCCTCCCGGCTGCGGCTGGCGTGATCGGAGTGTGCGTAGTCGGCCATATCTTCCTCGAACTCCGCGCAACCCCGCAGGTCGCGGGCCATGTCTCCTCGACCCTACCGGAGCGCCGGGGCCGGCTCGCCGGGCGCTCCGCCGGGATGGAGGGCATGCCCGCCGTGTCCTCGAATCTCCGCGAGTCACAGAGCTTTTGCGGTTACCGTGGTCGCATGCCGGATGCCGTGCGTATCGATGGTCTGGTCATTGCCCGCGCCACCCCGGCGGAATGGGCCACCGTGGTCGAGTGGGCCGCCGCCGAGGGGTGGAATCCGGGGCTGCGTGATGTCACCGCGTACTTCGCGCAGGATCCCGACGGGTTCCTGCTCGGGCGGGTCAACGGGGAGCCTGCCACCGCGGTCTCGGTGGTCAACTACGGCGACGACTACGCGTTCCTGGGCTTTTATCTGGTGCGCCCGGACCTGCGCGGGCGCGGGTTCGGTCTGGCCACCTGGGAAGCCGGGCTGAAGCACGCGGGGGAGCGGGTCGTCGGGCTCGACGGAGTTCCCGCGCAGCAGGACAAGTATCGGCGCAGCGGGTTCGAACTCGCCTACAGCAGTGCGCGATTCGTGGGCGTGCCGCGTCTGCCACTGCCGGATGACACGGTCACCGCGCTCGCGCCGGCGGATTTCGCGGCGCTGCAACCGTACGATTCCGCGTGCTATCCCGCGGACCGGCCGGTGTTCCTCAGCGCCTGGCTCGCCGAGCCGGGGCACCGGACCTTCGCCCGCATTGTCGACGGCACGGTCACCGGCTACGCCACCCTGCGTCCGGCCCGGGATTCGCTGCGGGTGGGCCCACTGTTCGCCGATACCCCCGGCGACGCGCACCAGTTGCTGGCCGCGCTCGCCGCCCACGCGGCGGGTATGCCGCTGGCGGTGGATGTCCCGCTCGACAACGAGCCCGCGGTGCGGTTGATGGAGGCGGCCGGGTTGACCCCGAGCTTCGAGACCGCGCGCATGTACACCGGGCCCGTCCGGGCGTATCACCGGGAGCGGGTCTACGGGGCGACCTCCCTCGAACTCGGCTGAGCGGTAGTGGAATTCGTCACCAGGCCGACGGGCGCACCCGGCCGGGCGTGACCACTCGCGTGAGGGCATTGCGCAGTTCGACTGTGGCTGCCGGTCCCAGCGTGGCGGCCCACCGCTCGGTGAAGCGGGCCGCGGCGGCGTCGGCGGCGCGGGTGCACGCCCACCCGCGCTCGGTGAGGGTGACGAGCTTGGCGCGCGCGTCGTGCGGATGCGGATTGCGTTGCGCGTAGCCCTTTTTGACGAGTTCCTCGACCAGCTGGCTGGCGGCCTGCTTGGTGACCCCCAGATGGTCGGCGATCTCGCCGACCGTCGCGCCGTTCGGCGCCATGCGCACGAAGGCGAAGCCGTGGGTGGGCCGGATGTCGGTGAATCCGGCCGCGACGCACCCGTCGTTGATGGCGTCGGTGACCTCCGCGGCGGCCGCGAGCAGTAGCAGCGGCAGGTCCTGTGCGTATCCGGGCATGTCTGGAATCTTGGCACTTGACAAAGAAGTCAACAAGCTTGACTATATAGTCAAGCAGCTTGACCAAAGGAGATGGCAATGCCCGTAATCCACGCCGCCGAGGCCCAGTCCCACGAAATGCACGGCTCCCGCTTCACCCCGCTGGTCCGCCCCAGCACCGGCAGTAGCGAACTGTGCCTGTGGCGGCTGGAGGTCGCGCCCGGCATCCAGGGTGTCCCGCACCGCGTGCACCGCGAGGAGGCGTTCGTCCTGCTCGCGGGATCGATCACGCTGACCATCGATGGCGAGGCCGCGCGGCTGGCGCCCGGTGACGCGGCGGTGGTGCCGGCCGGGTCCATCATCCGCCTGGACAATCCGGATGACCGGACCGCCGAGGTGCTCGTCAACGCGCCCGTCGGTTTCACCGGCGAGCTGCTCGACGGCACTGTCGTCAACCCGCCGTGGGTGAACTGATCACCCGCTGATTGGGACGTGGGTCTTCCCTCCCGTTTCTGCAACGTGTTCTAATTCGGGAGCTCATCAACCGGTAGGGGAGGCACCATGGCCGCGTTCTTCACCCACGAGAACGGTCGCTTCACAGCGACCCGTATGGCGGTCAGCGCCTGGTCCTCGGGGCAACTCGCGGGCACCGCCGTCTGCGGCTTGCTGGCCCACGAACTCGAAACGCACCGCCCTGGAACCGATTTCGTGCCCGCCCGCTTCACCGTCGACCTGTTCAGTCCGGTCCTGAACGAGCCCATCGAACTGCGCAGCTCGATCGTCCGCGACGGCAATCGAATCCGGGTGGCCGACGCCGCCATCGTGCAGCACGATCGCGTGCGTGCCCGCGCCACCGTGCAATTCCTGGTCGCCACCGCCGAGCCGCCTGGCCGGATCTGGCAGCCCGCCCGGGACCTCCCCGCCCCCGCGACCCCGCTCGACGGCCCCGAGGGCAGCCCGCCGCTGTTCAAGTCCGGATCCTTCGACTGGACCCACGATTTCGCCTCCGGCGTCAATCCGCACCGGAAGGCGGCCTGGAACAACGTCCCGTCCCTCATCGAGGGTGTGCCCATCACTCCGTTCGAGCGCGCGGCCTTCGTGAGCGACTCCACCAACCTCGTCTGCAACTGGGGCACCGAGGGCGTCGGCTACATCAACACCGACGTCACCATGACGCTGTCCCGCCTCCCCGAGGGGGTGGAACTGGGTCTCCAGGCCCGAGACCACGTCTCCTCGAACGGCATTGCCGTCTCCACGGCGACGCTGTACGACCGCAGTGGCGAGCTCGGCGTCTGCACCATCACCGCACTGTCCAATGCCCGCCGTCAGGTCGATATGGCCGCCTTCGCCGAAGCTCAGGCTTTCCCCGCCTCCGCCAACTGACGGTCCGGGTGCGTTGGCGCACATCAGCGCCCGCAATCCGCCAGGCCTGAGCCGGTTTTCACGCGGTGCTCGTCGGCGGCGTCTGCCGGTGATCGAGGCAGCTGCGGATGAAGTCCTGCACGACCGGATCGGTGTCCGCGCCGGGCCGCCAGGCCACGCCGGCCTGGCTCGGGCTCACGCCGCTGACCGGGCGATAGACGATGCCGGGACGCGTGTAGAAGCGTGCCGCGGATTCGGGCGCGAGGGCGATGCCGTCACCGTTGGCGATGCAGATCAGCCAATCGTCGGGGTGTTCGGTGACCGCGCCGATCCGCACCGGATACCCGTCGCGCTCGTCGGCCGCCAGCCAATAGTCGTGCCACGCACCGGTTTCCGGCGGGGCCGCCACGAATGGCTCGTCCCACAGGTCACGGAACGGGATCACCTCGCGGGTGGCGAGCGGGTGCGAGGCGCGTAGCGCGACCCAACGCGGTTCGGTCAGCAGCAATTCCACCCGGAACTGCTCCTGACCGGGAAATGGCAATCGCAGCAAAGCGACATCGACCTCCCCGGCGGCCAGCCCCGCAGTCGGGTTCGACCAGGCCGCCTGCCGCATCTCGATCCGCCACTCCGGCCGGCGGCGGACGAAATCCGCGATGATGAGCTGGGTGGCCTCATTGGCCCCGCCCGCGATGAACCCGACCCGCAGCACGCGCGCCGCCGCGCTCGCGGCGCTCATCGTCTCGGTCAGCGCCCGATCCCAGCTGGTCAGTACCTCCGGCACCCACTGCGCGAGCGCCCGCCCCGGTTCCGTCAGTGCCATCCCGGATTTCGACCGCGTGAACAGCCGCACCCCGAGCTGGTTCTCCAACTGCTTGATCTGTTTGGTCAGCGCCGGCTGCGACACGAACAACCCCTCCGCCGCGCGGGTCAGATTCCCTTCCCGGGCCACCGCCGCGAAATACCTCAGCAATCGCGTGTCCACATCCATGCCATCAGGTTATAGATGCAGGTATTGGACGTGGAAAGTCGCGGTCGGTCAGCATCGTTGGGTGTCCATCGCCTACCTGGTAATCACCTTCGTCACGATCGCAATCAACGGCGGAATGGCCATCGCCGACTTCGCGCGGGCAAAGTTCGTCCTGGCCAACTCGGCCGAGGTGAACTTCCCCTCGTCCTGGATCCCCGTCGCCGGCACCGCGAAAGCCGCCGGCGCCCTCGGCCTCGTACTCGGCCTCCTCGGCGCCCGCCCCCTCGGCATCGCCGCTGCCCTCGGCCTGGTCCTCTATTTCATCGCCGCAATCGTCGTCCACATCCGCGCGCGGGTGCTCCACAACATCGCTTTTCCCGCAATGTACTTCGCCTTCGCCGCAGCATCCCTGACCTTCGCCCTCGCCCGATAACGCAATCCCGACCCCAGCGTTGCGCGCAGCCTGCTTCCGAGTCGGGTTCGAACGCGTGCGCGGCCGCCGCGAGTCGATTCGCTCAGGCGGCAGCGTGGTTTTCGGCGAGGCGGTTCGGTTCGTGCAGTAGTTCGCGGGTCAGGAGAGTGGCGCCCGCGACGGCACCCGGCATGAGGAATACCGCGACCAGCGGCACCAGAAAGGCCAGCCCGAGGGGCACGCCGAAGCCCCATGCCAAGCCTTTGCGGGCGCGCAGCAGAGCCAGCTGCTCACGCAGGTGAACCGTGCGTCGCTGGAGTGCGACCGAGGTGAGCTCCTGCGTGAGGAAGAACCCGGTGACGAACACCGCGACAACCGGAATCACGGTCTGACCGACGACGGGGACGAACCCCAGCACGAACAACAGCACAGCCCACACCATGGCCCGCACCAGAATCCGAACACTGTCCCGAACCGACACCCACAACTCCCGCCACCAGGAAAGCCCGGACTCCGGCGCAGTCCCATCCGGCGAGACCGACCGATCCACCCGCTGCGAAATCACGTCATAGAACGGCGCCCCGATCACCAAGGTCACAGCGGTGAACGTCAGCACCGCCGCAAGCACCGCAAGCGCAATCAACGCAATGTCCAACGCCCCGCGAAACAACCCCGCCCAAGGACTGGGCCAGTGGTCGGCGAACGGCGTCACCGTCTCGGTCAGATCTCCACCCCACGCCACCACCGCAATCAACGCCCCCACATACAACACCAACGTCACAAGCGCCGGCACGATCCCGAACCCGAACTCCCGCGGCCGCCGACCCACCCACCGCTGCCCCCGCACAAAGTATGTGAAACCAACCCCGAAATCGCGCATCCCCGAACGATACTGGCGCCCGCCCAACTGCCATTCGGCCGCGTATACCCCGAAATTGGCGAAGGCCCCCCACGGCATGCCGATGTCACCGGCGACTACGGATATCTCGTCGTTCCGGTGACCTTCTCGTACACCCTTCAGGGTGAGCCGGTCACGCAAACCGGCGCAATCTTCACTGCGGCACTCGGAAGGTCGGCACCGACTGGCGCTTGACGGCCTGGGCCTGGGCAAAAGGCACCCACGCGGCTCAATGACGAGCCTTCCGCCGGATCCGAGTACCGAGATTCCATGCATGCGCTAATGCGCGCCGAACACGATGCGCCACAGCACGTTCGCAACATAGTGGCTGTGGCTGTTCAGGAACTCGTCGGCCACATGATGCGCACTGCACAGCGCAGCCTCGCCGCCGGCGACCTCGGGCGACTCGCCCGGCGCGTCGGGGTCGTGCCAGCCTGGGCTGCCTCGCGGCCGGGCTCGATGTCGAACGCAGAGAACCGCACCCGGCCGTATCCGGTGCTGCGTCCGAGTTGAGTTCCTTCGCGTCGTCCAAACACTGTGTAGGCCTTCGGTCACCTGGGCCGGGGGCTTGATTCGTGTTCGGGCGCATGCGATGAGCTCGGGGCGACCTCGAACGCACCGTTGCTGACCGTGTCCCGCGGTTGAGAACTTACTGACCCTGCACGACGACGTTTTCCGCCTGCGGGCCCTTTGCTCCCTGCACCACGTCGTACTCGACGCGGTCGTTTTCCTGCAACGTTTTGTAACCGGTCGACTGGATCGCGCTGAAGTGGACGAAAACGTCCGGTCCACCCTCGTCCTGCGTGATGAAACCGAACCCTTTGTCGGCGTTGAAGAACTTCACGGTGCCTGTTGCCATTTGGTGCCGCTCCCTTCCGGTCGGACGAGTGGACCGCTCGAGCCTACCGGCCGACTTGTCTCCTCACTGGCCGGACACGGCGAACGAGGACCCTTCGGTTCGTCGCAGACCGCCGTTCACGGGTTTGCGGCCCGGGGGCCGCCGCCCGACCGGGATAACGATTCGGTCGCTTGATCTATCGGCTGCCGGGTCATCTCGTACCGTCTGTGGCTGTTCGCCCGAGCTCGACCGCGAGGACCTATATCGTGAATCTGAAGTACTGCCTGTCCACTGTTGCGATCGTCGCGGCCGGGACCCTCGTCAGTATCGCCCCCGCTACCGCCGACGCCGGCACGAAGTATGTGGCGCTGGGGGATTCGTACGCGGCGGGAGTCGGGATCTCCAACATCCTCGACAAGACCTGCTCACGCTCCGATCGCAACTACGCCCACCTGTTCGCGGCGGCACGCGGTTACAGCCTCACCGATGTCACGTGTGGCGGCGCGACGACCGACTCGGTGACCAGCACCCAGCTCTCCGCCGTCACCGCCGACACCAATCTGGTCACCCTGGGCGTCGGTGGCAACGACATCGGCTTCACCGACATCGTGAAGGACTGTGTGACGGCGGGAACCCTCGGCACAGGATCCGGGACGGGCAGCGCCGTATTCCAAAATCTCGGAACGGGAATCGCCAGCGGTAGTGCCGAGGTGCTGCTGGGATGCAAGAACAAGTACGACGCCTCGATGCCGACCCGGCTGTCACAGGTCTCGGCCAAGGTCGCGAAACTGGTGTCCGACATCAAGACCCGAGCCCCGCAGGCGCGGGTCGTCCTGGTCGGTTACCCGCACATCCTGCCCGACAACGCGGCCCTGTGCGCCGGGCGGCAGCCGGTGCTGCCCGCCGATGTCGACTGGGCGCGTGACACCGTCGTCGGCGGATTGAACACCATGTTGCGTTCCCAGGCCGGCACCGAGTACTTCAGCACCGACGAGATCTACAACGGGCACGATGTCTGCGAGGCGATCCCGGACCGCTGGGTCAACGGCACCTCGGTCGACAATGGCGAAGGCGCGCAATTCCATCCGAATCAGTACGGGCACGCGGCCACCGCGCAGAAGATGGCGGCCACGTTCTGAGCAATTCGGGCAGACCCAGGTCAGGGCGGTGAGTTCGGATTTACCATGGTCGAGGTCGAAGGTTGGATGCGTCGAGGGGAGCGTGGATGTCCGGGCCGGCACCTGGTTACCCGAGCGCGATACCGGTCGGAGTGGACGCCACGCGTGCCAGTATCGCCCGCGTCTACGATGCGGCGCTGAACGGCAAGGACAATTTCGAGGTCGATCGCCTGGTACTGGATCAGGTCCGCGCGGTGGCCCCCGGCGTCGCCGAATTGGCCTGGGCCAACCGGGATTTCCTGATCCGTGTGTGCCGCTTCCTGGCCAAGGAAGCGGGCATCGACCAATATCTGGATCTGGGCTCGGGCCTGCCCACCACCGAGAACACCCATCAGGTGGTGCAGCGCGTCAAGCCGGATTCGACGGTCGTCTATGTGGACAACGACCCCATGGTGCTGGCCCACGCCCACGCCCTGCTGGTCGGCAGTCCGAACACCTCCATCGTCACTGCCGACATCTTCCGGCCGTTCGAGGTGTTGAAGCATCCCGAGGTCCGCGACGAACTCGACTTCACCCGCCCGCTGGCGATGTTCCAGATCGGGACGCTGCACCACTATCCGTCCGACGATGCCGCCGCCCTCATGCGCACCTACATCGACGCACTGCCCTCGGGTTCCTATGTCGCGATCGCCCATTTCTGCGATCCGGAGGCCGACGAGTACAGCGAGCTGGCCCGCAAGATGGAGGAGAAGTTCGTTCACAGCCCGATGGGCTCCGGCCGCTTCCGCACCCGCGCCCAGATCCAGGCCCTGTTCGGTGACCTGCAGATGATCGACCCGGGTCTGGTGCTCTGCGACGACTGGTGGCCCGACGGCCCCCGCCTGGCCCCCCTGAACGCCGTGCGGCACTGCATCGTCGGCGGCGTCGGCTTCAAACGCTAGCCGGTTCGCCGCATTTCGTCACATGGCCGCTCCGTCACCGGGATCCGGAACGACCGGAGCCGGGTAGAGGTGGTGGATGATGAGGGCGGCGGCGAGCAGCCGGGAATCGTTGGGGTCGCTGGGATCCAGGCCGGTCAGCTCGGCTACGCGGCGGAGGCGGTAGCTGAAGGTGTTGGGGTGGACGTGGACCCCTGCGGCGGCGGCCTTGCGGTCGGCGGAGCCGTGGCGGATGTGGGCGTCGAGGGTTTCGAAGAGGTGGGGGTGGCGCAGGATCGGTGCGATGCGTTCGGCGAGGCGGTCGCGAGCGGGGCCGGGGCGGGTGAGCTGGTATTCGAGCAGGAGGTCGTCGAGGCGATAGACGCCGGTGGAGCGGCCCAGCAGGCGGGCGAGTTCGGCCAGGTCGGTGCTCTGCCGCGCCGCGCCGGGCAGATCGGCGCGTGCGACGCCCGGACAGTCGGCGATGAAGACGTCGACGCCGAACTGGTCGGCCAGGCTCGCCGCCACGCGCGCGAAGGGACTTTCGCCGACTTCGGAGAGCGGACGAGATCTACTGGGCAGCAAGGCGATTCCATTCGATCCGTCGAAGGTATTGAGGACCGTCGTCCCGAGCATCGCGTCGAGTGCCTGCTGGAACTGCCGGATCCGGCGGCGGGTGACCATGGTGTCGGCCACCAGGACCAGCGGGTCGGGGCGCAGGTGGAAGGTGAGGACGTCGTAGCGGTCCGCCAGCGCCATGTCGGCGCGCGCCGCCAGTTCCTCGACCGGCGCGCCCCGCAGCAGGGCCGAGCACAGGGCGCGGCGCGCCTCGCGTTCGACCGTGTAGATGGACTGCTCGACGTCGGAGTGCACTTCGGAGATGGTGATGGTGATGTGCATGAGCGCCTCGAGTGCCCGCTGGCCGATCGCGACGATATCGGGCAACTCGTGCGGCTCCGCGGTCGCGGCGACCTCGTCCCAGAGATAGCGGGCGCCGCCGAACAGGCCGGTCATGAGCTGGCGCACGGGGATTCGGTCCTCGGCGTGCCGCTCCACCACCGGGACGACGTACTCCGCGACCTCTTCGGCGGTGATCACGCGCCGCTCCTCGATGGCCCGGATGAACGCCACCGTCCCGGCCAGCAAGCTGGGCATGACATCGGCGAAGTGGTCCTCGGGCAGATTCTCGAGGCCGGGCACCGCGCCCAGTGCGGCTTCGAAGATACCGGCGGCAATCTCCGGGAGCCGCGGCAGCAGGCGGGCCAGGACGGGCGAGTCATCACCCAGTGGGGGAACGAGGGCGAGCATCTGCCGATTGTCACCAAGAACAGACTCGAGCACCAAGGAGTGTGTGCGAAATACCAATCGGCACAGCATCATCCCTGGTCGCCATGACACCAAACAGTTGCTTGGCAAGGGGTGCAGTCACTTTCACTCGATTCCAGGTCGATTAGTTTCGCGAGACCAAATTGCAACGAATTTCTTGTCTCCGAATGCAAAGCAGTTCTTCATCTTTCGCATTGGAGCCAATTCGCGGTTAAGCTCCTGTAGTGTCCCTCTCGACTTCTCGAATGGTGTCAGTGGACGATCTACCGGGGCCCAGAGGATGGCCACTGGTCGGCAATCTCCCGCAATTGACACCCTCCCTGCTGCATCGCCAATTCGACTCCTGGAGCGACGAATACGGGGCGTTGTACCGGGTCGGCATGCCCGGTCGGCGGATCGTGGTGGTGAGCGATCCCGAACTCAATCGGGAGATCCTGCGGGACCGCCCCGGCGGCTTCCGGCGGCAGTCCGCCATCGAGTCGGCCATGGACGACATGGGCTCCAACGGCCTGTTCTCCCTGGAGGGCGAGGCCTGGCGGCGGCGGCGCAAGCTGGCCATGCCCGCCTTCAACGCGGCTCATCTGCGCGGTTTCCAACCTACCCTGGAGACCATTACCGAACGCCTGCGCCGGCGCTGGGAACGCCGGTCCCCGGAGGATGTGCGCGCCGAATTGACCCGCTACACGGTCGATGTCACCGCCAAACTGACCTTCGACTACGACATCAACACCATCGAAGAATCCGGCGACGTCATTCAGCGCCATTTGGAGCTGATCTTCCCCATGCTGAATCGCCGGCTCGCCACGCCGTTCCCATACTGGCGCTATGTGAAGCTGCCCGACGATCGGGCCCTCGAGCGCGCATTGGCGGCCCTGCGGCAGGATCTGACCGACGTCATCGCCCGTGCTCGCGCGAGTCTCCCCGAGCGGCCCACGAATTTCATCGAGGCGTTGCTGCTGGCGCAGGACGGCCGCGGCTCGTTCACCGACGACGAGCTGTTCGCGGAAGCGCTCACGATCCTCATCGCGGGCCAGGACACCACCAGCAATGCCATGGCCTGGCTGCTCTACCATTTGGCCGGGAAACCCGAAGTGCAGCAGCGGATTCGGGAGGAGATCGCCGAGATCCCGTCCGTGCTGGACCGGCAGCCGTACCTGGAGGCGGTCGCGGCCGAATCCATGCGGCTGCAGCCCACCACCCCCCTCATCGGCTTGGAAGCGATCGTCGACCGGACCATCGCCGGGGTGCACATCCCGGCTGGAACCTGGGTCATCGTCAATGTCCAGCATGCGGGCCTGCAGGAGGAGAACTTCAGCGAGCCACTGGTTTTCGATCCCGATCGCTGGCTGAACGAGGGCCCCGGCAATCACCGGCCCGACGCCTCCATCCCGTTCGGCTCCGGCCCCCGCTTCTGCCCGGGCCGCGGCCTGGCCATGCTGGAGGTCAAGAGCGTCACCGGCATGGTGTGCCGCAACTTCGACATCGCGCTGCCGGCGAATAGCGAACCACCCAGGGACCGTTTCCATTTCGCCGTCATCCCGACCGGTATGCGGCTGGATATCACGCCCCGGCCGGCCCACTGACTCTCGAGCACGAAAGGATCGCGCATGGCGATCAAGCGGCTGTCGGCCACCGACGGCGTCTGGCTGTCCCTCGAATCACCCGATATGCCGATGCATGTCGCATTCCTGCTGGAGTTCACCGTCCCGGACGGGGATGCGGCCCGCTTCGTCCGGCGCTGGCGCGCACAGGTCGTCGCGCCGATCGCGGTGCCGCAGCCGTGGAATCTGGTGCCGGTCGGCGGTCCGCTGACCCGCCTGGTGGCCCTCATGCGCGAGGCCGCCGAGGTCGATCCGGCCGACCACATCCGGACCTGGCAACTGAACCGGCCCGGTGACCGCCGCGAACTCGTCGAGCTGGCCGCCCGCATCCACCGCGAACAACTCGATGCGACCCGGCCGCAGTGGGAGATTCACCTGGTCGAAGGCCTGGCGCCGGACCGCTTCGCCCTCATTCTCAAGGTGCATCACAGCCTGTTCGACGGCGCCTCGCTGATGCGGCTGTTCATCGACACCTTCTCGACGGATCCGGCCGACCGGGACACACCGAACCTGTTCACCGTCGGCCGCGTGAATCCGGATGCGCCGCAGCGGGTTCCGTCCGCGAGCCGGTTGCGGACCCTGCTCGCGACGCTGCGGGGCGTGCTCGAACTGGTGCGCGGCATCGGTGCGGCGGGCCGCGACGCCCTGCGCCGCGCCCGCGGCCGGACCCCGGCGCAGCGGGCCTACCAGCAGCCGGCGTCCATCTTCGACGGGCCGATCACCGGCCGCCGGGACCTGTCCCTGCGCCGCTATGACCTGGGCCGGTTCAAGCGGCTGGCCAAGGCCGCCGACTGCACGATCAACGACATCGTGCTCTATCTGGTCGGCACGGCCTTGCGCGACTACCTGACCGAACATGCGGAGCTCCCCGCACGCCCGCTCACCGCCGGAGTCCCCGTGGACCTGCGGGAAGGCGACGACGACCGGGTGGGTACCCGCGCGGGCATGATGTTCACCGCGCTGGGTACCGATATCGCCGACCCCGCCGAGCGCCTGGCTGCGGTCCGCGCGGCGATCCGCGCCGCGAAACAGGAGATGGCGGGCCTCCCGGCCAATACGGTCATCGGCTACGGCCTGGCCGTCACCCTGCCGTGGATCATGGGACTGACCTGGGGTCGCACCAACACTCCGGCCTCGCATCCGATGGGCATCTCCAATGTTCCCGGACCCCGAAATCCGTTGTACTGGAACGGTGCCCGGCTGGAGTCGCTGTACCCGATCTCGCTGCTCATGCACGGCAACCCGTTCAATGTCACCTGTGTGGGCTACCTCGACGCGCTGCACTTCGGCGTGCTCGGGGCGGCCGACAAGCTGCCGGCGATGGAGTACCTGACCGACGGTTTGGACGCCGCTCTCGACGAGCTGACCGCGCTGTTGTTGCCCGCGGAGGAACGTGCCCTGCCGTCTGCGGGGTGAGCCGAAACGACGGCGGGGGAGACGAAACGACAACGCTCCCGGTCCATTCCGGACCGGGAGCGTTGCGCTGTCCTGGTGAGCAGACCAGGGCGGCAGGGCGAATCAGGACGGCAGGGGGAATCAGGACGGAAGTGCCGACAGCCCGCCGATCGATTCCGCCCACGCCACATAGCGATCCAGACCGTCGCGCAGGGAAATCGTCGGGGCGTAGCCGAAATCGCGCCGGGCCGCGCCGGTGTCGTAGGTGCTCGACACCGTGAGCGCCGCGACCGTCCAGCTGGACAGCGGGGGCGCGACGCGCGACTGCAGTCCGGGGATCTTCCAGACGGTGTCGAAGACCGCGATGATGCCGTCCAGCACCGGTTTCGGAATGGTCCGTGTCGGCGGTGCCAGGTCGAAGGCCCTCGCCAGATCGCGGGCGAAGCCCCACAGGTCGACGTCCTCGGTGTCGGCCAGGAAGTAGGGTTTCCCGGCCACCGCGTCGGACCGCGACGCCTGCACGCACGCGCGAGCGGCATGCTCGCAGTAGGTGATCGACACCAGCACCGGCTTGCCGCCCGACAGATCGGGTAGACGCCCGGAGCGAATCTTGTTCAGCAGCAGCGTCATCCAGCCGCCCGAGCGCGGCCCCCAGATCATCCGGGGACGCAGCGCGCAGGTGGTGAAGTCGGGCCCGTTCGCCGCCAGCACCTCACGCTCGGCAATCGCCTTGGTCTCGACGTAGTAGCTCTTCGGGTTGCGCACATAGGGTTCGGATTCGTCGATGCCGAAACGCTCGCGATCGTACTCGGTGGCCACACTCGGGCTGCTGACGAAGACGAAACGGCCCGTGCCGGCGCGCCGTGCGGCATCCATGAGCCGCCGGGTGCCCTCGACATTGGCCTCCCAGAACTGGCGGCGGTGGCCGGTCTCGGCCACCCGGCCGGCGCTGTGGTGCACTACGTCCACGCCCTTGCAGGCCGCGGTGAGCGACTCCGGGTCGCCGAGGTCGCCGTGCACGATCTCGACCTCGGGCAGTGAGCCCAGATAGCCGAGATCGGCGGTGGGGCGGGCGAGTACGCGCACCTGGTCGCCCGCGGCCAGGGCCTGGTCGACGATGTGGCTGCCGAGGAATCCGGTGCCGCCGGTGACGAGGACTTTCATCGCTGTTTTCCTTCACTGTCGTAGCCGAGGCGGGCGCCGGCCCACTCCGACAGCGCCTCGCGGCCGATCTTGGCGTTGTGCCGGATGTCGACCGGGAAGCCGTCGTGCCGCAGGAAGGTGCGGATCGGCGCGGTGATCTCGTGGGACTCGGCCAGTCCCCGCAATTCCCGCTCGATGCGGGGGCCCGCGCCGCGATCGACGCCCGCGCGCGGCTCGTAGCAGAGCACCGGCACCTGCGCGCCGGCCCGGCCGACGCCGACCAGCGCAGTGCGGTGGACATCCGGGTGGGTATTGAAGACCTGTTCGCACTGCACGGTGAACAGGTCCCCGGCGCCGGTGCGTACCCGCTGGGAGATGCGGCCACAGAACCACAGCCGGTCGTCGGTGTCCCGCCAGGCGAGGTCGCCGATGCGGTGCCAGCGGCGCAGCGTGCCGTCGGGTAGCCGTTCGTCGATCTTGGCGCGCGCATCGGCGGCCGGGTTGTCGTGGTAGCGCTGACTGACCTGCGGCCCGGCGGCGACGATCTCCCCGATCTCGCCCGGCGCGACCTCCAAATCGTCTGTCCAGACCGGTATTTCGTCATCGGTGATGCGAATGATCCGCACTCGGGTATCACTGTCGGACTCCGGCAGTGCCCGTCCCACGCAGGTGCCGGCCCCGTCCCGGGTCCGCTCCCGCAGCGTCTCGAGCTCCGACCACTCCAGGGTGGTCAGCGGAAGCGCCTCGGTCGCACCGTAGGTGGTGAAGACCCGGGCCCGCGGTCCGAGCGCGCTGCGCACCGCGACCAGCGCCTCCAGGTTCGCGGGCGCACCCATCGAAATGACCGTGGTGAGGCTGGGCAGCTCGATTCCGGTCCGGCCCAGATAGGCGCCGAGGGGACCCAGCAGGGCGGGCGAGGCGGTCAGATCGGTGATCCGGAAGGCGCGGGCCACCTCGACCAGCAGCGCGGGATCCGCCTGCGACACCTTCACCGGATCCACCGGCCCGAGCACCACGTGCGCGCCCTGCATCAGATCGAACAGCCCGAACAGCGGCACTGTGGCCAGTGAGACGAAACCGTCCGCGCGATCGTGCAGATCGGTGACCACCCGCAGCGAGGCGGCGAAGCCCGCGCGGGTGAACTCCACTCCCTTGGCGGGGCCCGTGCTGCCGGTGGTGAACGCGATCATCAGCAGATCCCCGGGTGCGTGGGCGACCGCGACCGGCTCGCCCACACGGCCGCGCTCGGCCAGCTGCGCCAGTGTGTAACCGCCCCAATAGGAGCGAGCGCCCGCCGTGACGTGCACGCGCACCGACCGGAAGGTGCGACGCGCGGCGATCCGGATCAGGTGGGCCTCCGGGACGCCGATGAACGCCTGTGCGCCGACACTGCGGAAGCAGTGCAGCATGCGATTCACGCCCATGCCCGGGTCCACTACCACCGGCACCGCGCCCACCCGGAACAGCGCGAAGATCACCGCGAACAGATCCGGGTCGGGCCGGACCATCACAATCGTCTTGACGCCCTTGGTGATTCCGATCTCGGCAAAGGATCGCGCGTAGGCGTCGATCCGCTCGCCGAGGTCGGCGAAGGTCAGCGCGTCGAAGGCGGCGCTGACCCCGACGCCGCCCGCGCCGCCCAACGGCCGGGTCCGATAGCTGACGGCGGGCAAACCGGCGTACTTCTCGATCTGGCGCGCCAGCAGCAGATCCGGATCGTCGAGTACCTGATTCACGCGGCCCCTTCCACCCGGTAGCTCACGCATCCGGCCATCGGACCCGAACCCGCCGCCAGGAATACCAGCTCGGCGCCCGGCGTCAGTGCGCCCTGCTCCCGAAGCTGGTGGTAGGCAATGGCCAGGCCCGAGCTTCCGGCGTCGCGGTCACCGGTCATCGCCTGGTAGCCGCGGGCGAATCCGAATTCCTCCGCGAGGCCGCTCGCGAGTCCGGGCACCGGGTTGTTGGTGACCAGAACGGTATTGCCCGTGTCGATTTCGGGCTGATCGGCCAGGTAGCCGCGCAGCGTGTCGGCCGCCGTCGCGGTGATCACCGTCTCGTAGTCCGGCGCGACCTCGACCGTAATGGTCTGCTGCCCGGCACTTCCCATGGCCTTCAGGTCCAGATATCCGGCGACGCCCGGATTCGCGCCCGCTGCCCGGCCGCGCACCGGGGAAATACGTAGCGGGCCGAAACCCGTCTCTCGATCCACCCCCTTGCTCAGCAGCCAGGCCGAACCGACGGTCGCGTACCGGAAGTCGTTCGGCCGGTGGGCGATTCCGCCGGGGTGCGCATCACTGCCGACGACCAGCACCCGTTGCGCGGTGCCATTGGCCAGCAGCGCGGTCGCGGCGTGCACGGCGTTCAGCACCCCGCACGCGCCGTTGCGCAGGTCGAACGAGAAGGTGGAGCGGCCCGATCCCGCCTCGTAGTCCAGGTGCATGCGCAGCCCGAGCTGGATGAGCGCGGAGTTCGCGGGCTCGACCACATTGCCGTCCCGATAGACGCCGACATTGACCAGCACGTCGATATCGCCGGGTTCGATTCCGGCTCGCTCCAGGCATTCCCGGCCCGCGGCCACGGCATGGTCGATGGATCCCGCGGTGGCCGGGGCGGCGCTGATCGCGGATTGTTCGATGACAACAGACATGCTCATCCCACCAGAGAATCGAGAGTGGCCGACATGACGCCGAAGATCATTCCGGAGGCGGTCGGCACCACGCAGATCTTGGAACCCTTCGGTATTTCTCCCCGCGATATGTAGTCATATATCGCGAGGAAATGCGTGCTGGCACCGGTATTCGCGTATTTGTGCACGGTCGCCAGCCGCGGCGGCATTTCCGCCTCGTGGATCTTGGCGCCGGATTCGGCCAGCTTCTCGGTGAACGCCACCCCGAGTTGATGGAAGACGATGAAATCGAACTTCTCGTCGGCGAAGGTGGTGCCGCGCTTGACGAGCCGATCGCGGTGCAGTTTCGCCCAGGTTTCCCGGCGCGGGGCCGCCTGCATGGTCATATTGTCGGTCAGCATGATCATGTTCTCGGAGGCGTCGCTGGGCTTGGCGATACACAACGGCGAGAACTCGGCGCAGGTGATCATGTCCACGTAGTGGATGCGGTCGTGTTCGTCCTCGGCGCGGTCCACGATCACCGCGACGGCGGCGTCGGCCAGGGTGAGCGCCGGGAACTGCAGATCGCGCGCGTCCTTCGCCTCGGCGAGTGCGCCCTCGGTGACCGGGGAGATGATCTCCGCCGTCACCACCATGCCGGTGCGCACCAGACCGGCGCGAATCATGTTCTCCAGCAGGTAGATCGCGGTCATGGTGCCGCCGCAGGCATTGACGACGTCGTAGCCCATGGCATGGTCCGCGCCGATCCGGCGGGCGATCTCGTGGGCGGCGGCGGGCTCGAACACCATGTGGAACCCGTCGTGCACCGTGGTGCCGGCGCTGATGATCACATCGAGGTCGGTGGCCTCGTACCGCGAGCGCGCCAGGCAGTCCTGCGCGGCGCGCGCGCCGAGCGAGAGGCTGTCCTCACCCGCGGACCGGTCGACCATGCGCCGGGTGCGGATTCCGGTGATCCGCTCGACTTCGAATTGCCCGCCGCTCGACATTCGGGCCAGTACTTCGTCGGTGGTGTATTCGCGCTGGGGGAGAGCGGCTCCCAGCGCACCGAGGCGCGCGGCACTCACAATCGTGACTCCCGATCGTAATGGGATGGATGGAACCGGCGAGTGGGCCGTCCATGTGAATCGAACGAGGCGAACAGTGGCTCGGTTCGGATTCCACGGACGCTAGAGACGAGCGCCATACGGTGTCAAGGAAACTCGGTCCAGAGAGCGACAGACATCACCCGGAGACGGTGTCATATCGAATACTACTGCTCCCGGAAGACCAATAGCGGCAACGGTTTTTGGCTCCCGAGACAAAGACGAAAGTCCGGTTGCGACGGCATCGAATTCCTGGTTACGCTGGCCGAGACCGGCACCCTTCCGGCAATCGACAGCCGGGCCATCGCCCGCAATCACCAAGAGTCCGCGCGTCGTCGCGCGATCCGGCCCGCCAGATTTGGAGCACCTTCGCGATGACATCCACCGCCACCGTTACGCCGATCGCGCATCGCGCGGCGCCCACCGCGCCCGGCGCGATCCCATTGCTCGGCCACTGGCCGCGGTTCGGCCGCCGGCCCTACCGATTCCTGTCCACGCTCTCGTCGGTGGGACCGGTTGTGCGCGTGCGGATTCCCGGCTACGACACCTATGTCGTCACCGACCCCGAGCTGGTCCGCGAGGCGTTCGTGGCGCTGTCGGACCAGGGGCTGATGATCGAACGCGCCGAGGCGCTGCTCGGTGAGGGCGTGACCGTGCTCCAGGGCCAGCGGCATCGGCGCGAGCGGCGCATGATCGCGCCCGCCTTCGCGAAGTCCCGGATCGCGCGTTACGCGGCGGTCATGACACGGCTCGGGGCGGAGCGCGCCGCGTCCTGGCGTAACGGTGATTTCCTCGCGGTCAACGAACAGATGCACGACCTGGCGCTGCGCACCGTGGCCGGATCGCTGTTCACCGGCGAACTCGGTTCCGAGACAGCCGAACACATCCACCGACTGCTGCCGCCGGTCATGACCCTGCTCTCCCGGCGCGTCACCCGGCCCGCCTGGATCGACCGGCTGCCGCTGCCCGGCAATCGCCGTTTCGACCGCCTGGTGGTGGAGATGAAGGCGGCCACCGGCACCATTATCGCCGCGTACCGCGCCGAGCTCGCCGCGGATCCGGACCTCGATCACGGTGATCTGCTGGACACGCTGCTCAAGGCCCGCGATGAATCCGGGGGTGCGCTCACCGACTCCCAGGTACACGACGAGCTGATCAACTTCCTGGTCGGCGGCACCGAGGCCATCGGGGCGACGCTGGCCTGGGTGTTCCACGAGCTCGGGCAGAATCCCGAGGTGGAGGCCGCGCTGCACGCCGAGGTGGACGCCGTGTTGCGCACGCAGGGGGATCCGCGGGCCGCGGAGTTCGGCGATCTGGCCGAGCTCGAGATCACCAAGCGCATTGTGCTCGAGACGCTGCGCAAGTATTCGCCGTGGCTGACGGTCCGGCACGTGCCCACCCCGTACACCCTCGGAGATATCGAAATCCCGGGTGGCAGTATGCTTTTCGTCTGTCCGGTGGCAGTGCACCGAGATCCCGTCGTGCATCCCGATCCGCAGCGTTTCGATCCGGACCGGTGGCTGCCCGAGCGGATGGCGGACATGTCCAAGGGCGCGCACATCCCGTTCGGCATGGGCGCCCGGCAGTGCCCCGGAAACGTGTTCGCGCTCACCGAGATCGCCCTGCAGGTGGCGACCATCTGCGCCCGCTGGCGGCTGCGGCCGGTGCCGGGTATTCCGGTGCGGGAGACCGTGATCGGCGCGCTGGTGCATCCGGAGAAGCTGCTCATGCGGGCGGAGGCGCGCTGACCGATGGTGCGATTCGTAGTGCGCAGGCATCGTGCGGTGCTGGTCGTCGCCGGGGTGCTGGCGGTGCTCGCCGGACTGGCGAGCACCACGCTGTTCGGCAAGCTGCAGGGTGGCGGATACTTCGACCCGAGTGCGGAATCCAGCACCGCCGCCGATGCGCTGCGGGACCACTTCGGCCAGGGCGCGCCGAACCTGGTGTTGCTCGTGGACGACGCCGGCAGGACCGTCGATGATGCCGAATCCACGCATGCCGCAACGGAACTTGTGCGGCGTCTGCAGGCCGAGCCCGATATCTCCGGGGTGATGTCGTACTGGACCTCGGGGCACCTGCCCGCGCTGCGCGACAAGTCCGGCCGTCAGGGCCTCATCGTCGCGACGATCATGGGCGATGAGATGCGGATCGACCACCGGATCGCCGATCTGGCACCGGAATTCGGCGGTACGCACGACGACGGGATCGAGGTCCGGGTCGGCGGGTACGCCATGATGATGCACGAGACCGTGCAGCAGGGGCAGCAGGACGTGGCCGCCGGTGAGGCCGTGGCGTTTCCGCTGACCCTGATCGCGCTGCTCGTGGTCTTCGGGACCGTGGTGGGCGCGGCGCTGCCGCTCATCACCGGAACCGTCACCACCATGCTCACCATGGGTGTGCTCTGGCTGCTGGTGGAGTTCACCGAATTGTCGTCCACCGCAACCAATGTGGCCTCACTGCTCGGGCTGGGCCTGGCGATCGACTACAGCCTGCTGATCGTCAATCGGTATCGCGAGGAGCTCGCCACGGCCGCCGATCCGCGCGCGGCGCTGATCACGACCATGGGATCCGCGGGGCGGACCGTGGCCTTCTCCGCGCTGACCGTGGCCGTCGCGCTGTCGTCCATGCTGATCTTCCCGCTGCTGGCGGTGCGATCGATCGGGTATGCCGGGATCGCCGTGGCGCTCACCGCCGCCGTGGTCTCGCTGACGGTCTTGCCGGCGATTCTGCTGGTGGCCGGCGATCGCATCGACAGGTTCCGGATCGGCCGGAAACGGGTGTCCGGCAGCGACTCCCGCGCGCTGGACCAGGGCTTCTGGCATCGGCTCGCGACAATGGTCATGCGGCGGCCGATTCCGGTCGCCACCGTCACGGTGGCGCTGCTGCTCGCCCTGGGGCTGCCGTTCCTGCGCTTCCACCCCGGTTTTCCCGACTATCGGTCCATGCCGGCGGGGTCGTCCGCGCGGCAGGTGGCCGAGACCGTACAGCGCGATTTCGACGCGGCCGAACTCAGCGGACTGTTCGTGGTGCTGCCGGACAGCAACGCCGGGGTCGCCGAGTACGCCGTGGCGCTGTCGTCGCTCGACGATGTCGCACGCGTGGATACCGCGACGGGCAGCTACATCAGGGGCGCGCTCGCGATACCCGCCACCACCGCCCATCACCGGTTCGAAACCGGCGATGCCGCTTACCTTTCCGTGGTGCCCACCACCACCGACCCTCGGACGGTGGACGCCGTCATCCGCGCCGTCCGCGCCACCCCTGCACCGTCGCGGGCGCTGGTCGGCGGGGTGGACGCGGCCAATATGGACGCCATCCACGCCCTGACGGCGCGAGCGCCCTTCGCGCTCGGCTTCGTGGTGATCGCCATGGCGCTGCTGCTGTTCCTGTTGACCGGCAGCGTGCTGGTGCCGGTGCTGGCGCTGATCCTGAGCGCGCTGAGCCTGACCGCCACCTTCGGCGCACTGGTGTGGATCTTCCAGGAGGGCAGGCTGTCCGGGCTGCTCGGGTTCACCCCCACGGGCGACCTGTCGGCGGTGGTGCCGGTCATGCTGTTCGCCGTCGCCTTCGGGCTGGCCATGGATTATCAGGTCTTCCTGCTGGCCCGTATCCGTGAGGAGTACGAGAACACCGGGGACGCAACGGCTTCGGTCGCGATCGGGCTGGAGCGGATCGGCCGCATCGTCACCGCCGCCGCGGTCCTCATCTCCATCGTGTTCCTGGGCTTCCTCGCCTCCGACATCACCTTCATGAAGGCCTTCGGCATCGGGCTGCCGCTGGCGGTGCTGGCCGACGCCACCGTGGTGCGCGGATTCCTGCTCCCGGCGACGCTGCGCCTGGGCGGACGCTGGACCTGGTGGGCTCCGCGACCACTGCGCCGCTTGCACACCCGATTCGGGCTGCGCGAAAGCAGCGCCGCGCCCGCCGAAGTCGCGGCCGTCTCCGCCTGACGATTCGCCGCCCATCACTACTTCTCATTCACGAACCGAGGTGCCCGCATGCCCGAGTCCTCCTCCGGCCCCGACCGTTACGACGTTGCCATCATCGGCACCGGATTCAGCGGGCTGGCTGTGGCGATCAATCTTCGCCGCCTCGGCATGGACAACTTCGTCCTGCTGGAGCGGGCCGATGCCATCGGTGGCACCTGGCGGGACAACGTCTATCCCGGATGCGCGGTCGATGTGCCCTCGGTGCTGTATTCGTATTCGTTCGCACCGAATACGGAGTGGACGCGCCTCTACGCGCCCCAGCCCGAGCTGCGCGCATACACCGAGTCGGTGGTGGATCGCTTCGATCTGCGGCGGCACGTGCAGCTGAACAGCGAAGTGGCCGACGCGGATTTCGACGAAGCCGCCGCGGAATGGGTGATCCGGCTGAGCGACGGCCGGACGGTGCGGGCGCGTGCCGTCGTCATGGGGTACTTCTCACTGCACACCGCCGCCATCCCCGACATCCCGGGCCGCACCGAATTCAGCGGCGCGCAAATGCATTCGAGCGCCTGGAATCGGGACTTCGAGCCGGCCGGCAAGCGCATCGCCGTGGTCGGTGCGGGCGCGAGCGCCGTGCAGATCGTGCCCGCCCTGGCGCGCACCGCCGGAGAGGTGGTGTCCTTCCAGCGCACCGCCGCCTGGGTGCTGCCCCGCGGCGACCGCCCCATCCCGCCGACGGTCCGGACCCTGTTCCGCCACATCCCACCGCTGCGACTCGCCGCCCGCGGCTTCGTCTTCGCCTTCCTGGAGGCGCTGCACTTCGCCGAGTTCCATCCCCGCCTGGTGCGACTCTACGAGCGAATCTGCCTGGCCGCCTTGCGGCATCAGGTTCCCGATCCCGAGGTTCGCCGAAAGCTGGTCCCCGACTACCGCTTCGGCTGCAAGCGCCCGATGGTGTCCGACGAGTACTACGCCGCTTTCGCCCGGCCCACCGTCGACCTCGTCACCGAGAAGATCATCGAGATCACCCCCACCGGCCTGCGCACCGCCGACGGCGCCCACCACGAAGTCGACGCCATCGTGTGGGCCACCGGCTTCCACGTCCAGGACTCCATCGCCCGCTTCCCCGACTTCCGCACCGAAACCACGTCCACTCGAAAGAAATTCACCGAGGACGGCTTCACGGCCTACCGCGGCATAGCCTTCGCCGGCCTACCCAACCTCTTCGCCGTCACCGGCCCCAACACCGCCCTGCCCCACACCTCCCAATTCCTGGCCATCGAACCCACCGCCCGCCTCATAGCGCGCACCATCGCCCACATGCACACCCACGCCGTCCCCCGCTACACCCCCGCGCAATCCGCCGAACGCTCCTGGGCATCCCGAGCCCGCACTCTCCTCAGCACCCGAATCTGGTCCACCGGCGGTTGCACCAGCTACTTCGTAGACCCCGAAGGCGCCAACACCCTCACCTACCCGGGCGGCACCTGGACCCTCCGCCGCGACCGCCGCCACCTCCGCCTCGAGGACTGGCAGCACCTCTGAACATGACCCCGCTCACCCTGGTGAGACTCCCTATCAGCCTGCCCCAGAACAGAATCTCGCGCAGCGAGCGACGATCCGGGGCAGCGCGCAGGTAGGCATCCGCGGCGGTTCATAAGCTACAGCTGAAGCTGTAGTGCGCATGAAGAAAGCCCCTCCGGATCCAGCGTTGTGTGCTGGTCGGAGAGGCTTTCTTTGGTGCGCCATCAGGGACTCGAACCCCGAACCCGCTGATTAAGAGGCGGATACAGACCCTACGGAACAATCTTCGGCCACGTACTGGCAGCGTCTTCCAAGGTCGATTCGTCTGCTCGAATCCGGGGATGTCCGCTGCACTTGTGACAGCGTAGTGACATCACCGATGCTCGTTCGCGGGGGTCTTCATCGCCAACTGGATGCGGTACAGTCGCTGCGCGAGCTCCATGATTGGGAGGCGCTGCCCGGTGTGAAGGGGACCTTTTCTAGGGCAGCCATAAATCTCGCTGACAAGCCGGTAAGCCTGGTCAGCCGATCCGGTTCATTCTCCGTTCCCTGGAGTGAACCGTGTCGTGCATCGTGTACTTCTTGGTGTTCTTTGCATTCCTGGCCGTGCTTGCGGTCGGACTGCTGATCTACCTCACTCAAACCGCAGTTCGCGTTCTCCGTGACCACGGCACCGCTGGCCTGAAGTCGTTCAGGAAGTTCGTGAAGGTCCTGCCGTATCCCGCTCTGCGGATGGTGCGGACCAGCTTCACATTCGTCAGGCCCTCGCCGGGCAAGGATTCCGAATGAGCTGAACTAGGGGACTTCTCTTCTCCCTGCTTCCTCATACTGGCCGCCCTCAGTGGAAGGAGACCGGGTCAAGGGTGGGCGAAGCCCATCGGCGTAGCCGACGCGAAGCGCCCTTGAGGCGGTCTCCTGGAGCGAGACAATTGGGCCTATGAGGAGGCGGGGAACTCACCCTCACCTCGGCATTGCGGGGTGCTCGGCCCGGGGATCGTTCAATACGTAATAGAGGAATTCGGCAGTTGTTCGTGTGGCGGGTGGTCAGAGACCGGGCCCGGTGGTGCCAGGCCCGGTCTGTGTCGGCCGGATCAGAACGGCGGTTCGTCGGTGCCGGGGCCGCCGTTGCTGCGGACGCGGCGGGTGATCTTCGCGAACTGGTATTTCAGGTCGATCGCTACCGTGTCGGCGGTCAGTTGCAGGGCAGCGTGCGGTTTGGAGTCCTTGCCGATGTAGGCGTCGGGGACCAGGCGGTGGCCGGTGACGGTGACTCGGCAGCCTTTGACCAGGCTGTCGGCGGTCTCCTGGGCGAGGTCGCCCCAGCAGGCGACGCGCATGACGGTCTTGCCGGCATCGACCCACTGGTTCTGCTGGCGGTCGAACACGCGGTCGTTGGCGATGACGGTGAAGTTGGTGACGAACTTTCCGGTGCCGGTCGTGCGCGGTTCGGGATCGTCGGCGAGATGGCCGGTGATGGTGACGGACACGGTGCTGGCCATGACGGTGACCTCCTGGTGGTGGAGTCCGGGCGGGCGCCGGGCTCTCGGTGTCTGGTGGGACGGGGGTCGCTGTGGTGGGCACTGTGCGGTTGCGTCAAGGCTCGCCGTGGATGCGCCTCCCAAAAGCCTTGTGCGGTAGCTCGATTGGGAGGTGTAGCCGCGGTGACACCGCTTGGTCTTGGCGTGGCCGTGCGGGGTCTGCCATGGTGGCACTCGGCCTACCGGACATCGGGAGAACGGTGCTCGGGCTCCGCCATCGGGAGGGCATCGGTGTGGCTGGTGCCGCGGCCGTCGTCAGCGCCGGACGGCTCGATGATGATCACGGACCGTGAGCGGGCGGCACGGGGAAGGTCGGCGCGAAGTTCGCCGGCGGCGGCGATGGCCGTGGGTTGGATCGCCAGCAGAACCAGTGGGCCGGTGCCGGTGAGGGCGGCGTGAGTGGCGGTTGCTGGGGTGGCCTTGCTCGGGAGAGTGCAGGCGGCCTGGGCGGAGGATGCCGGGGCAGCGTCGGCGGTCAGCGCCTGGTCGCCGGACCCGCATCGGCAAGGACTCCGAACCGTGGGCTGGGCTGTGACTGAGGGTTGACACGGTGGTGAGCGGGCTGGAATGGCGGGGCGTGATGGTCGCTCGGCGTGGCCGTAGCGGCGGCGGCATTGGCTGCGGCGGATCGACGGTCTGATCCGGCTGGCACAGACCGGGAATGGTGCTGCCGGGTTCGATCGCTGGGCGCGGGTCACGCGGGCAAATGCTGGATTGCTCTGTGGAGTGTCATGAGTGGCGCGCTGGTGGGAGCCGCAACGCGCCGACGCTCCGGGGCGGCGGAGCGTGCGGAGCCGCCCCGGAGTGCGGCGTAGCGCGGGGCGGCGCGCGTCAGCGCGCCGCTCTTGATCCTGTATGGCGGAATTCGGCAGTGGATACGGAGGGGACGTGGACTGGAGTTCTGAAATATGTTGTGCAACAACAGTTCTCGATCCACGCGTAGCCCAACAATCGTCGAAGTCCGTGCTGGCGGGGATACGGCGCGTAGCATGGCGATTCGTGGATGCTGCCTTCGCGGAACTTCTCGCGCCGTTGACCGAGTCTCGGCGTGCGCACACGATCGAGGTGGGTCGCAAGGTCGAACAGGTCGCACACCTGGTGCCGGAAGACATCCGCGACGAGGTAGTTACAGCCGCCTATCTGCACGATGTTGGCTATGGCTACCCAGTGTCCGGCTTCCATCCGCTGGATGGTGCGGAGTTGCTGGAGGGGCGGGGATACTCACCGATCATCTGCCACCTGGTGGCCTTCCACTCCGCGAGCACTGTTGAGGCTGACGTCCGGGGAATCGACGCTGAGGCGCTTGACCAGTTCGCGTTGGCAGCAGAGGTGCCAGGCATTGGCATGGCGAACGACCTCGTGTGGTGGGCGGACATGACTACCGGGCCGACTGGCGGGACGCTGACGTTGGACGAACGGTTGGCGGACATCCGGGTGCGATATCCGGAAGGCACCCTTGTCCGGACTGCGATCGACCGGGCCGAACCGCTCCTGAGGGGAGCCGTTCAGCGGGCGTCAGGATCGATGTAGGGCTCGGTCTTGGAGAGTGCCCAATCGACGCGCTTTCGCTGGCTCGGGTCCATGGTCAAGGTCGGAATCTGTTGGACCGGAACCCATTCGACATGGGTGCTCTCGTCGCTGGTTGTTGGCTCACCACCGACGGCTTCGCCGCGGTAGATGATGGTGAACTCTTGGCGAACCTCGTCATTGCTGGTGTAGTGAATGACGTGAGTCGGGTCGGTGAAGATGCCGACCAGTCCAGTGAGGCGTATATCTACGCCTGTCTCCTCCTGGGTCTCCCGGACTGCGGTCCGACTTAGGGATTCACCAGGATCATGGGCACCGCCCGGCATAGACCAGTTGCCATTGTCGGATCGGCAAATCAGCAGGACCTCATCCCCTCGGCGTACGAAAGCGCCGGCACTTGGCCGGACGCTGTTCGCGGCAGGTGCGTTCGGATCTTGGTGGTAATCGATGCGTCGGCCCATGCCGTTTAGAGTACTGCGGGCCTGGCAGTTGACCAGACCGCTTCGAATGAGTCGAGGTAGTAGTTGAATAGGTGTCCGCCTTGCACCTGCTGAAGGTGTTGCACAGGCGACTTGGCTGCATACGCGCCATAGCTGTGGGTATTGACCAGCATTGAATCATCGAACCGGTAGATGCTGTTGTACAGCGGCGTGTGGTGCGTCCTGATATCGACCCGAGGGAGATGAGCCGTCTCCCAGAGGTATTCGAGGGTCGAGTGGCAACGCTGAGGAAGCGATGGCAGACCCTCCTCGCGCGAGCGCGCCCTGACGTTCTCGGAGTCGCTTTCCCCTAGGAGAATCCGAACCTCCGCTCCCGCTTGGGATTTCTCGCGAACAACATTTACGAAGTCGAGCGACTCCACAAGGAAGCCGCCTGCGTAGACGAGTACCTGGATGTTCTCGGTCGCCTGACGCATCAGAGATCGCCAAACATCGTGCGGCACTTCCGATCGAGTCGGCCAGATCTGGACGATCTCCGAGAGCGAGGCAGCAGAGGCGCGAGCTCCGGCCAGCAACTCAGGCCAGAGGTATGTCTCCTCGCAGTTGAGAACCCGGGCGACCTTCAGCCGGATGCCAGGGTGTGGGCAGCGATCTTGAGTAAGCCAGCGCTCCACGGTTTTCGGGCTGATATGGAGTCTCTCCGCGAGCCCGTTCTTGCTGAGATCGGCGGAAGCCATTGCCCCCCTGAGCCGTTCATTCCCCATAGGGACATGGTACGCCGGCGGGTGTCCCTAAGTGTCCCTTTTCGCGGGTTATAGCGTCCCCATCGTCGGCGCGACTCTGAGTGTGTTGGGCAGATCGGATTTACAAGAGATCCGAAAAGCCAATGGACACAAAGGAGTTGAGCAATGGCTCTCAAAGATGCGTGGTTCAAGCCGAAGTACGAGGACGTGTTCCCGGAGGGGACGATGCTGATCGGCAGCATCGAGCCGATCACCGAGTTCGGTACGGACCGCAACAAGCCGAAGAAGCAGAAGACCGATCTGGACGACTTCGGCAACGGTACGGGCAAGCGGCTGTGGAAGGGCACGGTGGCCGACCCGACCGGTGCTGGCGCGAGGGGCAAGACCCTGGATGTCACGTTCGTCTCGGATGTGCAGCCGGTTCCCTCGGCGACGCCGATCATGCCCGGCTACACCCCGGTCGTGCTGGAGGGCTTGCAGGTCAAGCCCCGGATCGTCGGTGAAGGCCAGTACAAGTCGATCGGCTGGAGCCTGCGCGCGACCGGCATCGTCGGCGACACCTCCGGCTCGAACCAGCCGCCCGCGGATGTCCCGGCGTCGCGTCCGGGTCGTAATGGCCGTTCCGCCAGCGATTCCGAGGCGGTGGCGTGATGTCGTGGTTCAGCTCCAGCGGCTTCATGACCGGTCCGCGCAAGGTGCAGTACAAGCCGGCGCACACGGATCGGTGGGGCAGCAACAACCAGTATGAGGACGAGGTCCCCGCGCAGATCTGGGTGTACATGGACGGCGATAGCTCGCTGTCGCTGAGCCTGTCGCCGGAGGACGCCCAGGTGCTGATGGAACACCTCGCGGTCGCGCTGGTGGAACACGCTGTGGCGCTGAAGGATTCGACCAGCGGCCCGAAGTTGGTGGCGTGATGGGCATCATGCGGGTGATGTGGCAGGCCATGTTGATGTTGGCCGCGATCTGCTTCTTGCCGGTGTCGCTGCTGCTGGCGTTCGGTCCGCGGGAATCGAGCCCGTCTGTCCCGAGTCCGGTTCCGGGTGCGTGTGCACCGTTTTGCATCGCTTCGACCGTGGTGGGTGACCCGCGATGAGCAGTCCCCCTTTCGACTCGGTAGTGACGGGATGGCGGGGGTTGCGTGATGGACATCGCCGAGAAGTCCCGTGCCATGGTCGCGGCCCGCCTGTTCGCGGTCACCACCACGGTGGCCGTGGGCATGGCCGCCTTCTGGCTCTCGTTCGCCACCCTGCGGGATCTGGCGACACTGGCCCACATTCCGGCCTCGGATGCGTGGCTGTTCCCGATGATCGTGGACGGCACCATCATCGAGGCCACCGTGGGCGCGCTGGTGCTGGCGAATTCCCCGGAACGGCAATGGTTCCGGCGGGTGCTGGTCATCGGTGCCATGGTCTCGATCGCCGGCAACAGCCTGCACGCGGTCGCCGCCGGCAAGTCGCTTCCCCCGTGGGCCTGCGCCTTGGTGGCCGCTATCGCGCCGCTAAGTTTGCTCGCCGATACCCACGGGCTTGCACTGCTTTTCCGTGCGGCACACCGTGTTTCAGCACCGGTGGCTGAGACGGTCGTCGAAGCACTCCCCGAGTCGGACCCGGTCAGCGTGGACACGGTCGAACCGGCAGCGTCGCCGGTTCCTGCTCCGACTCCCCAACCCGTTCCCGTCCCTGCTCGTGCGCCGGCCGTGGCAAAGCCGCTGCGGCCCGCGCTCCCACTGCAAACCATGCTTCCGATCTCTGTACCTGTTGGGGGTGCGTGATGTCCCTGTTCACGTCAATCATTCCGCTCGCCGTTCCCACGCTGGCCGCATTCGGGTCCACGGCCTGGATTCTGCGCCGCCCGAAACCCTCCGAGGTCGAACAGCTGATTGCTGCGGCGCCGGCCGAGTTGTCCAGGGCGGTGGAGGTTCTCGCCGACAATGCCCGGCGCATGTCCATGCTCGTCACGCTGGGTCTCGGCGCGATGGATCGGGGCTTCCCGCAGCTGGAGTGGTGGGACTACACCGAGACCGGCGTCGAGGTGGAATGGACGCTGCTGTGCGGGCAGTCCACCAAGACCTGGACCGACCCGGAGATGCTCGATGCTCTGGCCCACTACCTCATGGTTCCGCAGGTGCTGGCGACCTCGCCGGAGCCGGCTCGGATTCGCTTGCAAGTGAGGGCCTTCGACACCCTCGCCGCCCCGGTGATGACGCCGGCGGTCGTTCACGATGGCGTGGACCTGGAAGCGGCCCACGTGGGCGTGCGGGAGGACGGGTTGCCGTGGCGGCTGCGCATCCTCTACGGCCACATCCTGCTCGCCGGCGCGACCGGCTCCGGGAAGGGCTCGGTGCTCTGGTCGATCCTCAACGCCCTTGGCCCGGCGATCAAAGCCGGTCTGGTGGATGTGTGGATGGCCGATCCGAAAGGCGGTGCGGAGTTCGGGCGCGGTGAGGGCCGGCTGTTCGTACGGTTCACCACCGATGCCGACACCATCCTCGCGATGCTCAAAGAGGCGGTCGAGGTGATGGACGACCGCCTTGCCCGCATGCGCGCCGAAGGAATCCGCAAACTCGTCCCGACCCTGGACGAACCCCTGATCCTGATCATCATCGACGAGGCCGCGTCGCTGTCGTCCTACGCCGACCGCGACCAGCAGCAGGAATTCCGCCGCCTGACCGGGCTCCTGCTGTCCAAGGGTCGCGCCGCCGCGGTCACGGTGGTTGCGGCCTTGCAGGACCCGTCCAAGGAGACGATGCCCAACCGTCAGTTGTTCCCGGTCCGGATCGGGCTACGGCTGGACGAGCCGACCCAGAACGCCATGGTCCACGGCCAAGGCGCGAAGGACCGCGGCGCCCGCTGCGACGAGATCTCGGAACTCACGCCCGGCGTCGGCTATGTGGGCGAGGACGGCACCGCCGAATTCGTGCGGGTCCGCGCCTTCTACGTCAGCGACTACGCCGCCGACCGGATCGTGGATGCCTACTCGCCGGCACCGGAAATCACCGGTCCTACCGAGGACTACAGCGACTTCGACCCTGACGACCTCGGTGACGAAGACGGCTTCGACGAGACGGGAGCGGCGGCATGAACGGCCACGTGCAGATCCGCCTGTCCGGCCAGCTCGGCGACATCACGATGGTGTTGGCAGAACTGTTGGCGTCCAAAGCATTCCGCATCGAAGTGGACGAGCACCCGCACCCGAACCGCCGGGGCCTCGGTGTCCGCGTCTATGCCGAACTATCCCTTCCGGTCGGACAGGAGACCCGATCATGAGCGCCCGCTACCGCTACGAGCGCGGCTTGGACACGCAGATCTCGCTGCGGTTCTGGCTTGAACGCCAGGGCTTCGACCCGCTGAACACTGCCGCCGACCCCATCGAGGATGACGACACTCTCGGCCTGGCGGTGGATTACGACGGCGGCGGGTGGGCGGCATGACTGGCTCCGATCGCAAACCAGCTGCACCGCAAGTGAATCCGATCGTCCGGGCCGCCGCCGATCAGGTGGCCAAGTCCAAGCGCCGGCGCAAAGCCGCGGGCAAGGACATTCCTCGCACCTGGACCTGCGAGGGCCAACTGTCGCTGTTCGATCCCACCGAAGGAACCCAGCCATGACCGCGACACCCACCCGTCACGCCCGACCCGCCGGCGAATTCGATCCCATGGACCTGGTTCTCACCGCGCTCGGCCATTTCCTCGTCGGTCTGCTCGCCGCGGTGTTCGTCACACTCTGGTGGGCGCTGCTGTTCCCGATGATCTCTATCCCGATCGGCGCGGCCCTCGCCGCCGGTGTCCTGCTCGGTTGGCCCGCCGGCGCCGCGGTGGCCGCGCTCGGGCTCGCCGGTCTGGGCCTGTGGCTGGCGACCTCGCCGAAGTCTTTCCGCCGCTGGGTGATCGATCGGGCACGGGTGCGGTTCCTGCGCTGGTTCCGCTATCGCCGCCGCTGGGCGCGCATGCTCACCGCCTGCGGGCTCACCGAGGGCGACGCCCACGCCCTCTACGTCCCGCGGCTGCGCACGGTCACCATCGGCGACCACCTCGACCGGGCACGGGTGCGGATGCTGCCCGGCCAGTCACCCGAGGACTACCACACCCGCGTCGTGCGCCTGGCCCACGCCTTCGGCGCGGTCGAGTGCCGCGCAATCGACGCCGGCCCGGCCCTCGTGGAACTGGTGTTCCGCCACGGCGATTCCCTCGCTGAACCGATCGTCCTGCCCGCCGATGCGTGGCGGACGCTGCCCCGTCACCGCAAGACCCGGAAGGACGCTGCCTGATGAGCATCGACGACCCCACCTCTGACCTTCCGCCATCGCGGGCCGATGCTGCTGCTCGGCGCGCTCTGCCGGATCTGCATGACATTGCCCAGGCCGCCGCCGAGAAGTACGAGGTGTGCAAGCGTCCGATCGCGATGCGCGTGTTCGACCCGGACACCGGCAAGACCACCTACGAGGGCGCGCCCTGCAAGTCCACCATGGAATCGGCGTGCCCGGCCTGCGCGAAAGCTGCTCGCGCCCTGCGCATTCAGCAGTGCACCGAAGGCTGGCACCTCGACCACGAACCCGTGGACCCGACCACGAACCCGTCCGGCTTGCAGGTCCAGGTGCTCACTGCCCGCGCGGATCTGCTCGCCGAATACCGAACCGCTAAGGACAACGGGGACGAGGAGTCCGCCGCCGCGTTCCGGGACGTGATCGCCGACCTGGACCGGGAACTGCGCGAGCTCGGCCTGCGCGGTCGCCTGCCCGATCCTGATGCCGTGGCCAACCCGCGCCGGCAGCGTTCGACCCGCCGCCGCCAGGACGCCCCGAACCTGCCGCGTCGCAAGGTCACCAAGCGCACCATCGGCGAGGTGCTGGACGGCAAGTGGTTGCCCGGCATGTTCATCACCTTGACCCTGCCCTCCTACGGCCCGATCAACCGCGTTGGTGCCCGCGACGAGAAGGGCAAGGTCTGCTCCGATGGTTCCCCGCGTGACCCTCGTACCTACGACTACACCCGTGCGGCCCGCGACATCATCCACTTCTCCGCGCTGTTCGATCGCTGGATTCAGAATCTGCGCCGCGTGGTCGGCTACGACATCCAGTACTTCGCGGTCGTGGAACCGCAGAAGCGCGGCGCGCCACACCTGCACGTGCTTCTGCGAACCCCGGTGTCGCGCAAGCTGATCCGGCTGGTGACCGAGGCCACCTATCACCAGGTCTGGTGGCCACACTTCGACCACCCCGAGTACGACGACGACCGGATGCCGGTGTGGAACGGGGTTACTTTCACCGATCCGCGGACCGGCCGTGCTCTGCCCTCCATCGATGACGCGTTGGACGTGATCGGTGAGGTGGACGAGTTCGAACCGGCCCACACCATCCGCTTTGGCGCGCAGGTCGATCCCCGCCACATTCAGGGCGTCGTCGCCGGCACCGAGGCAAACCGCACCATCCGCTACGTCACCAAGTACCTGCACAAATCCATCGGCGAGGTGCTGGAGACGGACTCACCGCGCACCCAGGCCCACTACGACCGCCTGCACCATGAGCTGACCCTCACCCCGTGCTCGGAGAAGTGCCCGGTGTGGCTGCGCTACGGCATCGTCCCCCGCGGCGTCTCCGACAAGACTGTGCCCGGTCACTGCAAGGGCAAGGCGCACCGCCGCGCCACCCTCGGTCTGCCCGGTCGGCGGGTTCTGGTTTCGCGCCGCTGGACCGGCAAGACCCTGCCGGATCACCGGGCTGATCGTGCCGAGTTTGTTCGGCAACTGCTCGCTAAGGTCGGCATCCTCAAGCCTGACACCAGTCGTTTGCAGATGCGGCCTGTGCAGCCGGGTGACTGGGAACGCCCGCTGCGCGAACACCTGATCATGGCCGTGATCGCCAAGCGCACGGCGTGGCGCGCCGAATATCTCAAAGCCCAGTTGGCAGCCGAACCTCCGGACCCGGACCCCTCGGATGGTTCGGCAACCGGGCAAGCGGCGTGAACGGAGGAACAGAAGATGGCGCAGCTACTCACCGAATCCGAAGTCCGCAAACGGATTCCGATCGGGCACAGCAAGTACTACGAACTGATCATCTCCGGTGAACTGCGGTCGGTGAAGATCGGTCGCCGGCGCTTCGTCACCGAGCAGGCGGTGGCCGACTACATCGCGAAGCTGGACGGGGCCGTGGCATGAGTCGCCAACAGCTGCCGCCGCAGATCACGAAGATGATGGTCACCGATCGGCGCACCAAGAAGGAGGTCGTCCGCTACGAGGTCGTGGCCGACGCCGGCCGTGATCCGGAGACCGGTAAGCGGCACCAGATACGCCGCCGCTTCAAGACCGAGAAGGAGGCTCGGGAGGCGCTCTCGAAGTTCCTGGACGAGGCGGCCTCGGGCACCTTCGTTCCGCGCAAGGACGTGACCGTAGCCGAGATCATCGGCGACTGGCTGAAGAGTCTGCACTCGGTGCGTCGCGTCACCCTGGGCGGCTACGAATACGACCTCGCGCCCGTGAAGCAGCGGTACGGCACGCTCCCGGTGCAGAAGCTCACCCGCAAGCACCTGGACGAGTTGGTGGTGGCGCTGCGTGAGGGCGGCACGCTGACCGAGAAGGGACGGGTCCGCCGGCCGTGGGCTCCCCGGTCGCTGAACCGCACGGTGGACACCACCGCCATGGTGCTCGATTATGCGATGGACCGGAAGTTGGTGGCGCGCAACGTCGCCGATCAGATCAAGGCGGTGCCGCGGCGGCCTAGGAAGCACGACACCTTCACCGCCGAGGAGGTGCGGCAGGTGCTCGACAGCATCGCCCAGGACCGGAACGAACACCTGTGGCACTTGGCTCTTCGGGGCCTGCGTCGTGCGGAGATCGGCGGATTGCGGTGGCGGAATATCGATTTCGCTGCCAAAGCGCTCTCGGTGGAGATTGGTCGGGCCGATGCGCGCGACGGCGTGGTGGTGGAGGACACTCCCAAGACCGAGGCGTCGCGGCGGACCTTGCCGATGGACGACGAGTTGGTGGAGGTGCTGCGACGAGCACATCGCAGGCAGGCCGGCGAGAAGCTGGCGGTGGGCGATGCCTATGGCAAGGGCGGCTACGTGGCCTGTGATGAAGCGGGACGGCCGTACCACCCTTCGACGATCACACACCTGTGGGGCAAGGCGGCCAAGGCGGCGGGAGTGCGGCACATCCGGCTGCACGACTGCCGGCACACCGCGGGGACGCTCATGCATCTGCGGCGCGTGCCCATCGCCGTGATCGCGGAATGGTTGGGCCACACCGATGCCGGGTTCACCCAGCGGACCTACGCCCATTCGCAGCGGGATGCGCTGGCGGAGGCGGCGGCCACTTTGGGGGCGGTTGTGACAACTCGTGACATCGAGACCCGCTGAGCCCGTAGAACGAAAAGAAGCCCTTGACCGGAATTACCTGGTCAAGGGCTTCTTTTCATTGTGCGCCATCAGGGACTCGAACCCCGAACCCGCTGATTAAGAGTCAGCTGCTCTGCCAATTGAGCTAATGGCGCGTGTCACTCCCCAGGGGGCTTGGGCTTTCGCTTGGGCCGCTCTGCGGTGCGAGAAGAACATTAACAGGGTGGAGCGCGGAAAGTGAAATCGGGTGTCTGAGCTGCGGGTTTGTGAGGGGTTGGGGAGTTGTTAACGCGGCGGGGGCGATTACGGATGTTTCGGACGAAGCCCCTGTGGGCGGGACGCTTGGTTGGAAGCCGGGGTGGTCGTGACTGCCAGGGCGGGGTCTCGGTCGGACGGGGTGGATCGAACAGGCGTGGTCGGGGCCGGGAGTTGTGCGGTGGCCGGTTGTGCACCGAGATGTGAAGCGGGGTTGTGATGAGTGACGGTCGGGGGCGGCGACGGCTGCTGGGTGCCGGGGTGGTGGTGTCCGTGCTGGCGTTGGCGTTGGTTGGGTGCTCGTCGGGGGGTAAGGGTCAATCCTCAACGGTGGCAATCGATTCCAATCCCATCGGCGAGCTCATGAAGCCGAAGCTGATCTCACCGGTGAAGGACGGCGACAGAGGGGTGTCGCCGGGGGAGCTGACGTTGAAGGTGGAGGATGGCCGGCTCACGACCGTGGCACTGACCAATCCGGACGGCAAACCGGTGCCGGGTGAGCTGGCGGCGGACGGCCGTTCGTGGCGGCTGACCGAGCAGTTGGCGTTCGGGCGCACCTACAAGTTGAGTGTCGACGCGATCGGCCTTGGCGGCACTACCAATTCGACTATGAGTTTCACCACTATCTCGCCCAATAACCGCACCCACCCGTACCTGTTGCCGGCGGAGGACGATGTGGTCGGTATCGGCCAGCCGGTGGCCGTGCAGTTCGACGAGAACATTCCGGATCGCAGGGCCGCCCAGGCGGCGATCAAGATCACTACCACGCCCGCGGTGGAGGGCGCTTTCTACTGGGTCAACAATCGCGAGGTGCGCTGGCGGCCGCAGAACTTCTGGGCCCCGGGCACCAAGGTCGACATCGCGGTGAACGCGTACGGCCGGGATCTCGGCAACGGCCTGGTCGGCGACAGTGACATCCACTCCAGCTTCACCGTCGGCGACGCCACCGTCTTCACCGCCGACGACGACACCAAGATGGTGACCGTCCAGCGCAACGGCGAGGTGATCAAGACCATGCCGACCTCGATGGGCAAGAACTCCACACCCACCGACAACGGCGTCTACATCGTCGGCGACAAGTTCGACAAGATCATCATGGATTCCTCCACCTACGGCGTCCCGGTGAACTCGCCGGCCGGCTACCGCACCCCCATCGACTGGGCGACGCGGATCTCCTACTCCGGCATCTTCTTCCACTCGGCCCCGTGGTCGGTGGGCGCACAGGGCTCGGTCAACACCAGCCACGGCTGCCTGAATCTGAGCCCGGCCGACGCCAAGTGGGTGTACGACAACGTCAAGCGCGGCGACATCACCATCGTCAAGAACACCGTCGGCGGCACGCTGTCCGGTCTGGACGGGCTCGGCGACTGGAACATCCCGTGGGAACAGTGGAAGGCCGGCAACGCCGACGACAACCGCTGATCCCCGACGCCCGCCGCTGATCGCGGACGCGCCGAAGGGGCATCGGCGTGTTCGCCGATGCCCCTTGAGACGCGCTCGATCTCGGGGGAGTGGGGGTCAGCCGATGGTCCCCGGTCCGATGCCGCCGCCACCGTTGAGGTTGCCGCAGCCCAGTCCCGCGTAGCCCGCGAGCGCCGCGGCGCTGCCGGCGACGGTGCAGCCGCCCTTCGAGGAACCCGTGGTCGCCGAACCGGTCGCGCCGCCGAGCTTGATGGCGGAGGACCCGAAATTGACATCCGACTCGATCGGGTTGCTGTCCGCGGTCGGGTCGGTCGTGCCCGGAGTGGTGGTGCCCGGAGTGGTCGTCGTGGTGCCGGGCGTGGTCGTGGTCTGCGAGGCGTCGGTGAGAACGATCTCCGCGGATGCGGCGGGCGCGGCGGGCAGAATGGCCGCAACGGCTAGCAAAGTGGTTACGGCATAGCGGTTCACGTGCGAAGTCCTTCGGATCGAGCATGGGTCGGGGCCCCGACTCCCCGGTGTCCAGAGCAGTGTACGAAGATCGCGTGACCCGCGCCGCAAAATGCGACACACTGGTGTTTCTGTCACACTCCGAGACACGCTCGATCAGGCTCCGATGCATGCCACGGCCCGCACCGGAGCTCCGTCCGCACCGGGCAGGTTGAGCGGGAACATCGACACCTCGACCCGCTCCCCGGCCTGCTGCGCCGCGAGCGCCTCGCCCAACCCGGTCAGATTCTCGGCGATGACCGCGTGCGCCCCGCACAGAATCCGGTGCACCGGGATGTCCTCGGTGGGCGTCGGGTCGACACTGAGCGCGTCGATCCCGACAGTCCGCACGCCCGCTGCGATCAGATACTCGGCCGCCTCCACGGTGAGATGCGGATGGTTCAGGTACGTGTGGGTGCCCCAGTGCCGCGACCACCCGGTGGCGATGAGCACGATCTGCCCCGCCGCCACCCGGTCCGCGAAGTACTCGCGCCCGATCACCCCGCCCGCCCCGGCCGCCCGCGCGTCGATGACCACGCCCGGACCGGTGAACCGGTCCAGTGGCAGCTCGTCCAGCGCCGGCAGCGAGTCGTCGATATGCCGCGGCGCGTCCACGTGCGTGCCGGTCTGCGACCCGAGATCGAGGTGCAGCACGTTCACCCCGTCGACGGCCACCGTGAGCGCGGGCCGGATGGTGACCTCCGGATCGCCGGGATACACCTGCATACCGGACCGAATCGGTACCGAAAGATCGATGATGCGCACTTTCCGCCTGCCTCCCTGTGGATTTCACGCGATGATGACAGTCAGCAAGATCGAATACAGTCGCCGATGAGGAATTCGAGAATCGCTATGTCTGCCATACATATTGCCGTGTTGAACCGCAGTACCGTACTGACCGACGCGCAGGTTTCTGCCGTGGTCCCAGCATTGCAGACGCAGGTGCACCGGGATTGGGCCCCGGTGTGGGGGAGTGACGCCGACCTGAGTTTCGTGGCGACCGGCGCGCAGCCTCCGGCCGGCGCCTGGTGGCTGGTGGTCTCCGACGACTCCGATCAGGCCGGGGCGCTCGGCTATCACGACCTCACGAATGAGGGTCTGCCGATGGGAAAGGTGTTCGCGCGCAGCGACATCGACGCCGGCCTGCAGTGGACGGTCACGGCCAGCCACGAGCTGCTGGAGATGCTCGGTGACCCTGATATCAACCTGGCCGCCTACGTGTTCTCCACCGCTACCGCCGGACGCATCTACGCCTACGAGGTCGCCGACGCCTGTGAGGCGGACCAGTACGGGTACGCGATCAATGGAATCCAGGTGTCGGACTTCGTGTTTCCCGCCTGGTTCGAGAACTTCCGCAAGGCGGGCAGCACCCGGTTCGACTACGGCAATCACATCAACGCGCCGTTCCAGCTGCTGCCCGGCGGATACATCGGCGTGTTCGACATCAACGGCGGCAGCGGCTGGCACCAGCTGACCGCGGAGAGCAAGCCCGCGCAGTACACCATGCGGGCCCGGGTCGGCAGCCGCCGCGAGCGCCGCCGCACGCCCCGCGACCAGTGGCTGCTCAGCGAAGTGCGGTGAGATCCGCCAGTTTCCGGCGGTCCGGCCGCGGCAGGGAGCTGTCGCGACCGGTCAGTGAGCCCGGGCGTCGAGCAGCCAGCAGGCGGCGGTGAAGCGGGCCTCGTCGCCGTGCACGAAGGGTTCGAAGGCCGCCCGCACGGTCTCGATGACCCGCTGCCGGGTGGTCTCGTCCACCTCGAGCAGCGCCAGGCCGACCGGTCCCAGCCGCGAGAGGTAACCGACGAGCGCAGGTTCGGGCATGACGCAGTCGACATCGAGCGGGCGAATGTCGATATCGGCCCAGCCGCTCGCCGTCAGGATCCCGGCCACGTGATCGTGGTCGGCGAGAGCGAATTGGCCTGGTGAACCGGGGATTCGGGGTTCGAGATTCGACAGCAGCGGCGCCGCGGCGCGTTCGGCGGCGGTGAAGAACGGATTCGCCTCCGGATCGCGCCAGACGATGCAGCCGAGCCGGCCGCCGGGCCGGGTGGCTCGGCGCAGGTTGGTGAAGGCGGCGACCGGGTCGGCGAAGAACATCACCCCGAACCGGGAGGCGATGAGGTCGTAGGCGGCGGGTTCGAAGGGCTGGGTCTGGGCGTCGGCGCGAATGAAGTCGACGGGCAGGTCTGCTCGCTCGGCGTTGGCGCGGGCGGCGGCGATCATCGGTTCGGCGATGTCGACGCCGGTGCAGTGCGCGCCGGTTTCCCGCGCGAGGGCGAGGGTGGTGCCGCCGGTGCCGCAGCCGACGTCGAGGACGTCCCGGGCCCCGGTGTCGCGCGCCAGTGTCACCAGGATGTCCTGGAGCGGTCGCATCACCTGGGCGATGAGGTCCTGGGCATCGACCCAGGCATTGCCGGAAGCGCCGTTCCAGCGGGCGGATTGGTCATTGTCGAGCGGTGTCGTCATGGTCGCTGTCCTTCGTCGGTGGACGGGCCGGAGAGCTACACTGTCCCAATTCAAGTCGGCTCGAGGTCAAGCTCCGAGGTGAATCCCGTGAGCAGTCTGGATATCGCCGAGGTCGTCCGCCGATCGGGCGTCCCGGCGTCGACACTGCGCTACTACGAAGAGCGGGGCCTGATCGCCTCGTGCGGCCGGCGTGGGCTCCGCCGCCAATTCGACGAATCCGTGCTGGAACAGCTGGCCCTGATCGCGCTGGGCCGCACCGCCGGTTTCTCCCTCGATGACATTGTCGTCGCCTTCGGTCCCCAGGGCGACCTGCGCGTGGACCGTGCCGCGCTCCTCGGCAAGGCGGACGAATTGGACCGCACCATCACGCAATTGACCGCGGTGCGCGATGGCCTGCGGCACGCCGCCGCCTGTCCGGCCCCGAGTCACGCGGAATGCCCGACCTTCCGGCATCTGCTGGGCGAGGTCATGGCGGGCCGGATCGCCACCATCGACGCGCTCACCCCGTGACAACCGCTGTGCCGCACCGCATCTGAGCGATCCCACTGGATGGCGGAGCGTCATTCCGTCTTGTAGCCCGGATGTACGCCCGGGGTCAGTCCATGATCGGCGGCCAGGCGAACCAGCAGCCCGGACAGCTGCGCTTGTTCCTCCGGCGTCAGCGACCGGCACATGTGCTCCTCGGCCTCGCGGGCGACCGCGCCCAGTTCGACGAGGGTGGTCCGTCCCTTCGCGGTCAGGAACAGCGAATGCTGCCGCCGATCGTCGGGATTGCGTTTGCGCTCGATGATTCCGCGTTCCTCGAGCTTGTCGGCGAATTGGACGAACCGGCTGGGCGGCATGCCCAGTTCGTCGGCGAGCTCCCGCTGGTTGCGGCCCGGCTGGACGATGAGCATGCGGAGCAGTCCGGCCTGCGCGGGCGTCAGGTCCAGGGTGGCCGTGCGCTCGGCGAATCGATTGGCCGCGTAGGCGCCGATCTGGGCCAGCAGGAACCCGACGGCCGTCACGCCGCGCTGCGGCGCGACCTCGTCTTTCGCATCCATGGCGCAATAGTAGCAGCGGCAAAATAATAGACGGTTGACAATCATTACAATCTGTAATCATTATTGGTCAGCACGGTTCGCCCAGAGATTGAGGATCACCGCTGATGAGCACCGCGATCGCTCGCACCAACCCCGCCGTTCTCGTCCCCGTCGCCGCGTTCGCGGCGCTCACCATGGCCTACGTCGCCACCAATGCCCGCACCCCGCACCCGGACGCGAGCGGTGCGGACGTGCTGGCCTACACCACCGCGCATGCCGGGCTCATCAATGCCGGAGCGCTGCTGCTGGTGCTGTCCGCCGCGCCGCTGGCCATTGCCGCCGGGCTCATCCAACGGGTGCTGCGCGGTCCGTCCATCGCCACCATCGGCGGTGCGCTCGCCGCCGGTGGGCTCACCTTCAGCGCCCTGTTCTCCTGGGCCGGCGGGCGGCTGAACGATGCCGCCGCACCGGAATTGGCCCGCGCGGTCGCCGATCTGGGCTTCCTGTCCGGCGGCCCGGCGTACGCGGCCGGCTTCGGGCTGCTGGCCGTCGGCATCGCGATTCCGGCGCTGCTGGAACGGAAGCTGCCGACCTGGCTGATCTGGTGCGGACTGGCCGTCGCCGCCGCGGCCGCGCTGTCCACGCTCGCACTGATCGTCTCCGCGTTCACCTTCCTGCTGCCGGTCGTCCGCTTCGGCGGTCTGCTCTGGCTGATCGCCGTGGCGGTCGTGCTGTCCCGGCGCTGAACCGCCCGCCGCTCTGCCGATTCACCTGCCGCTCAACCCGATTCACCGAGTAGCGCGCCGATCGAGCGGCGGTGGCCCACCCCGGGTCACCGCCGCTCAATGTTTCAGGCGGCCGGTAACTTTCGGCGGGCATGTCCCGTCATATGGGTATGAGCACCGAAGACCGGCGGGGCGACGCGTTCACCGGAGCCTGGCGGCGGCATCGCGCGTACGTGGTGGATCTGGCCTTCCGGCTGCTGGGCGATATCGGCGCGGCCGAGGACGCCGCGCAGGAGGCCTTCACCCGGCTGGCCCGCATGCGACCCGGTGAGGTGAGCGACGAGCGCGCCTGGCTGACCGTCGTCACCAGCCGCCTGTGCCTCGACGAATTGCGCAGTGCGCGAGCGCGTCGCGAGCAGGCCGGTGATCCGGGACAGCTGGAGGCCGAGATGCCGGTCGCGCATTCCGTGCCTCTGGATCCGGTCGATCGCATCACACTCGACGAGGAGGTGCAGCTGGCGCTGTACCGCATGCTGCAACGCCTAGCACCCGCCGAGCGGGTGGTGCTGATCCTGCACGATGTGTTCGCGGTGCCGTTCGAACTGGTCGCCGACACCGTCGGCCGCCCCGTCGGCACCTGCCGGCAGCTGGCGCGGCGCGCACGGATCAAGATGTCGGAGGCGCAGCGGCCCGACGGCCCGGTGGCGCCGGCCGAGCATCGCGCAGTGACGGAGCGGTTCATCGCCGCCTGTGCCGGTGGGGATCTGGACGAACTGCTGGCGGTACTGGATCCGGAGGTGTGGGGCATTGCGTCGTTCCGGCCGGACTCGCCGATCGTGGCGCGGCCGAGCCACGGGCCGGAGATGGTGGCCGCCAATATGATCGCGTTCTGGGGGCCGGGGATCACGCTGGTCACGCACTCGGCTTTCGGACGTCCCGCCCTGCTCGCCTATCGGGATCGGGAGCTGTTCGGTGTGCTGGTGCTGACCATCGCGGGCGATCGGATCGTGAGCGTCGAGGCGACGGTGGACGTGTGAGGTAACTTTCCCGGCGTCCGTCCCGTCTTGAATGCATGACTCACAACAGGATTCGTGCCCGGCATGGAAAATTCGCGGTAGCGGCGCTGCTCGGGATGATGCTGTCCTGGAACGCGCCGGCCGCCCACGCGGATCGGGCGGACGGCGCGGACCGGTATCTCGGCGTCTGGAACTACGATCAGCCCGACCGCGCGAATGCCACCGATATCGCTACGGTCGGCCAGTACGGCATCAACCCGCTGACCTTTCCTCAGGTCGGGACCGTGGAGTTCGCCCGGGGCACGGACGGCGACATCACCGGCCACACCGATCAGGGCTGTACCTGGCATTTCCGGGTGAACGGTGACGCCCTGGATCTGGCCGGCGCCGATCAGTACTGCTTCAACAACGTGATCGGCTCCGGCTACAACATCTACTACTGGCACGTCACCATCCGCGATGGCCACGAGCAGGAGGTGGTCCGCGCCAACAGCTATCTCCCGTACGGCACTTTCGATTTCGAGCTCGCCAACGGCAAGCGGACTCGCGCCGATGCCGCCGACCCGGGCGACGCGGCCCGCTTGTTCACCGGCTCCTGGGCGTACGACCCCACGAATCCCGCTTACCTGAATAACCTCACCTCGCCGGGGTACAAGCCCAAAACCGGTGTGGTGCACATCGATTCGAGCGACGGACAGCTGATCGCCCATACCGGAGACGGCTGTTCCTGGACCCTGGACGGCCATGGCAATACCGCCGAACTCGCACCCGCGGATCAGACCTGCCGAACGCCCGGCGGCACCGTCATCATGTCGTTCTGGTCGATGGCCAGCGACGGCACCCACCTGATCTCCGTCATGAACAGCACCGACCCGGAGAACGGCGAGTACTTCGTCGGCAGCGGCAGCTCGACGCGACAGCCCTGACCCGCCCGACTCCGTCCGGCCCGCGGGCTAGCGGACGGCGGCGACGGCTTCCTTGGCGAGAGAGGCGACCAGCGGATTGTCCACTGCGGCAGCCTGATCCGGCTTGGTGGTCAGCACCAGGATCACCAGTGGCGCGGCGCCGCCCGCGGGCCAGGTGACTGCGATGTCGTTGGCGGTGCCGTAGTCGCCGCTGCCGGTCTTGTCGGCGGTCTTCCAGTCTGCCGGGAGCGCGGCGCGAATGCGGGCATCGCCGGTGGTGTTGGCGAGCAGCCACGCGGTCAGCTGTGTCCGTTCGGGTTCGGCCAGGGCGTCGCCGAGTACCAGTTTGCGGTAGTCGTCGGCCAGGGCGGCCGGGGTGCTGGTGTCGCGTTCGTCGCCGGGGATATTGGTGTTGAGCTCGGTTTCCCAACGATCCATGCGGGTGGTCTGGTCGCCGATCGAGCGCAGGAAGGCGGTGACGGCCGGCGGCCCGCCGAGCAGCTCGAGGATCTGATTGCCCGCGGTGTTGTCACTGTGGGTGATGGCGGCGTGGCAGAGTTCGGCCACGGTCATGCCGGTATCGACGCGGGTGCTGGTGATCGGCGAGTTCGCCACCAGCTTGTCGGGGGTGAAATGGATGACCTGATCGAAGAATCCGCTGCTGAGCGGATGCGCGTGCAGCAATGCGCCGCAGGCCAGCGGTTTGAAGGTGGAGTCGAAGGCGAACCGTTCGTCCTGCCGATAGCCGATGGTCTTGCCGGTGCCGGTATCGATGGCGACCACGCCCGCCCGGGCCCCGTGCTGCTGTTCGAGCGCGCGCAGCGCCGCGGTGTCGGTGACCGCGCCGTCGGTGGTGGTCGGTCCGCTCACCGCCGCTCCGGTTTTCGAGTCGCTGCCGCAGCCGCCGGCCAGCGGGGCCAGGAGCAGGAGCGAAACCAGTGCACCGTATTTCAGGGTCGACAAAACAAGCCTCTCAATCATTTTCGAGTGCTGAAGGGGGTATTCGGCTCGCGCCGTGTGAAATTGGAAGTGAAGGAAATCAGTGCGGGGCGCGCAGCATGCGGCCCGCGGCCTGCACGGCCGGCTCGGAACTGCCCGCGTCGCTGATGAAGACGGCGAAAGCCAGATCGCCGTCGATGCCGACGAACCAGCCGTGCGCGTGTTTGTCGTCGATGTACTCGGCGGTGCCGGTCTTGCCGAGCAGATCGGGAATATCACGCAGTTCCGTGGCGGTGCCGCCCGTAATCGTTTCCCGCATCATGGATTTCACCTGATCGGCGATCCCCGGCGGCAGCGCGGGCGACTGCCTGTCGGGCTTACCGGGCCGGCCCTGGACCACCGTCGGCGGTTGGACCGTGCCCTGCGCCAGCGCGCCGGCCAGCAGCGCCATGCCGAACGGCGAGGCGGTCACCTTGCCCTGCCCGATGCCCTCCTCCACGCGCAGCGCGGGCGTGTCGGCGATGGGCACCTTGCCGGTGACGGTGGTCAGTCCGGGCGTCACATAGTCGATGCCGAGCCCGAGCTGGGCGGCGGCATTGGTCAGCCCGTCCGGTGCGAGCTGGACCGCCAGCCGGCCCATGGTGGTGTTGCAGGACTTGGCGAAGGCGGTGTGCAGCGGCACCTGGCCGAGGTCGAAGTTGTTGTCATTGGGGATCTCCCGGCCCTCGATGTTCTCCTTGCCGGGGCAGGCGACCATGGAGTCGGGAGTGACCTGGCCGGCCTGCAGCGCGGCGGAGACGGTGACCGTCTTGAAGGTCGAGCCCGGCGGGTACAGCCCGGTCAGCCCGATCGGGCCCTGCGCGTCACCGGCCGCGTTCTGTGCCATGGCCAGCACGTTTCCGGTCGACGGTTGCACCGCGACAATGGCCGCCGGGGTGGTGATCGGGGCCAGTGCGGCCTCGGCGGCCCGCTGCAAACCGATATCGAGGGTGGTGTGAATATCGGTGACCGGCTTGGGATCCGGGCCGCCCACTCGCTGCGTGCCGTCGCTGCCCTGGGCGCGCACGGCCCAGCCGGCGGCGGCGTCGGCCTGCTGCTGCCACAGGTCGGAGAGGCCCGAGAAGGTCGGGGAGGACAGGGACTTGTCGACGGACAGCAGCCGGGTCTGCTGGGCGGTGGTCACATTCGCGAGGTTCGTGAGGGCGGCTTGGACGGTGGCGTAATCGGATTCGCGCAGGGTGACCGCCGTGATCGGTTTGCCCTGGGCCGCGGCCAGATCCGATTGCAGGCTGGTGACCGTGACATCCGGTGCGACCGGTTGCAGGGTCGCCGCGACGGCCGCCGGGTCGGCTCCGGGCGCGACGTTGACCAGCGTCACCACCTGCTGGGTGAGCAGATCACCGCCGGCGCTGTCGAGGACCTTGGCGGGGTCGGGGTAGACGAGGCTGTAGGACAGCGGGCCGACATCGAGGCCGGGCGCGACGGTCGCGGGATCCCAGTGGATCTTCCAGTCGCCGCCGGACTGCGTGGCCCGGCCCGAGGTGATGTACGTCCACTCGTTCTTGCCGTCCTTGCCCAGCTTCCAGGTGGCGGCCAGCGTGAAGGTGCCGCCGTCGTCGGTCTTCTCGACCTTGCTCGCCGCGAAATGCACCTGCTTGCCCAGGCTCTCGTAGAGCGGGCCGAGCGTGGCGGAGGCCTTGGCCGGGTCGCTGGTGGCGTTGGCGGCCGCCGGTACGTCGTCGCGGTTCAGGGCGTCCGCGAAGCCGTCGATCATCTTGGACAGCCCGGACGTGGCATCCGATCCGGAGCATGCCGTCGCCGTGACCAGCATGGCCGCGGCGCAGACACCGGTGAGGGCCTTCCTGCTGAACTCTGCCATGACAGCCACCCCAACATGGATCACCGGTGGCTGTCCAAGACCAACACGGATGAGAACCGATATAGCAATCGATATCGTCGCAGCGTGCGGGGTGTCGAACGGCTGCGTCACGGGCGGTTGACGGACCGATCGGGGCACCGGGAATGCTGGGAGAGTGGACGAGATCTTCCGGACGGCCGGTGTCGAGGGCCGGGTGCATGCCCGCTGTTTCGACTGTGACGGCGAATTCGGCTGGGCCGCCGACGCACCGGTGGTGTTGTCCTCGGTGGTGAAGGTGCCGCTGGTGCTGGAGTTCGCGCGGCAGGTGGCGGCGGGGCAGCTCGATCCGGCCGATCGGGTGCGGGCCACGGCGGCGGACCGGCTGGGCGGGGTCGGCACCGCGGGCTGTCACGACGATGTCGAATTCAGCCTGCGCGATGCCGCCTACTTCGCGCTCACCGTGAGCGACAATACCGCCGCCGACCTGCTGTTCGATCGGGTCGGCGTGGAGAACGTGCGGTCGCTGGTGCGGGAGCTCGGGCTCACCGGCACCCGGATCATGGGCTCGCTGCGCGACATCCTCTACAGCATGGCCGAGGACATCGGGGCGCGTGACCTGCACGAATTCGCCCGGCGCTACCCGGAATCCAGCGCGGCGGAGGTGTTCGGCTCGCGTGCGGTGGATCCGCTGCGCACCACGGCCGGGACCGCGCGGGATATGACCCGGCTGCTCTGGCTCATCGGCGAGGATCGCGCGGGTTCGCCCGAGGCGTGCCGGTTCGTGCGGGATCTGATGCGGCAGCAGGTGTACGGGCATCGGCTGCCGTCGGCGTTTCCGCCGGGCACCGACATCTGGTCCAAGACCGGGACGCTGCCCGGGATCCGCAATGAGATCGGGGTGGTCGGGTATCCGGATGGAAGCCGGTACGCGATCGCGGTTTTCACCGTGTCACACAGTCTGGCCGGGCGGCAGCCCGCGGTGGATCGGGCGATCGGCGCGGCGGCGCGGCTGGCCGTCGAGCGCATCGATCACGGCCGGCCCGCAACCACATCCCACGGCCGGCGCTGCGGCGTGTCTTGAATCGGGGCCGGCCGGGACGCGCCGTCACCCTGCACGACCGTGACGATGAGGTCGGCGAGTTCCCGGACCAGCGGGTGCGGGGCGGCGGCCGGCCAGGTCAGGGCGAGCCGCCAGCTCAGGGTGCCCTCGGGCAGCGGCCGCCACACCACGCGTGGCTCCTTCTGCGCCACCAGGCCCTGGTCGAAGGCGACGCCGCGGCCGGAAAGCACCATGCCGAGCACGAATTCGGGATTGCGGGCGTGCTGCACCGACGTGGGGCGGAAACCGTGCTCCCAGCAGGTGCGCAGGGTGGCGTCGTAGAGGCCGGGCGCGGCGGCGCGCGGGAAGATCACCAGTCCGTGCCCGGCCAGATCAGCCAGGGTGAGGGCGGCCCGCGCGGCGAGCGGGGAATCGCGCGGCAGCACCACGCCCAGCGGGGTCTCCACCGCCGGGCCCGATTCCAGGCCGACCACATCCACCGGGTATTGCAGCAGCCCCGCGTCCAGTTGCCGATCGGCCAGTAGCCGCACCTGCTCGGCGGTGGTCAGCTCCTGCAGGTCCACCCGCACCTGGCGGCTCTCGAACGCGGTGAGAATGGCGGCCAGCACGCGGCCCGCCAGTTCGGGCGGCACGCCCACCCGCAGTGCGTCGATCTCACCCCGATGCGCCTTGCCGACCAGCGATTTCGCCCGCTCCCAGCGCGCGATCAGGTCCCGCGCCTCCACCAGCAGGATCTGCCCCGCCTCGGTGAGCTCCACCCGCCGGCTGTCGCGCTCCAGCAGCCGGGCCCCGATATCGCTCTCCAGCTTGCGGATTCGCTGGCTCAGCGCCGGCTGGGCGATCCGCAGCCGCTCGGCCGCCCGGCCGAAGTGCAACTCCTCGGCCACGGCGATGAAGTAGCGCAACTGACGCAGCGGATCCATCCCACCGACGATATCGGTTTCCTTATCGCCGGGTCAGGCCCGGGCGCGCACCTCGAGAATCTGCAGGCACCGCCCGATCGGCCCGCGCTCGTCGTGCAGCACGGTCGAGCACATCCCGACCCCGTCCGGCCCGATCGACGTCTGCACCGCCAGCCCGATCCACTCGCCCTCCGGCAGCCGGAACAGGTCGATCGTCAGGTCGGTGTTCAGGAACGTCCACTGATGCGGATCCAGCTGCGCCCCAATACCATTGGCCACATCCGCCACCGAGAACACCCGCACCAGCGGTGAGATCTCCTCCCCTTCGACCACCTCGACCAGGGGCCGCACCCACACCCGCCGGGTGACGTCGTCACTCTCCACCGCCCGGATGTCCACCGACTTCACGTACCCGACATCCCACCCGTTCGGCACGCCCCACCCGATTTCGGACGCCTCCGGCACCGCCGGCAGCGGCGCGTCGGCCGTATGCACCACCGACGAACTGTCCGACGTGGCAATCCGCCACGCCGAAGCCTTCGCTACCGCGCGCCGGCTCCCATCCGCCTGCGTCGCCACCAACTCCGCCCCCACCAACTCGACCCGCCTCCCCGGCCGCTCCACCCACGCCCGCACCTCGACGTTCCCCACCGGCACCGGCCCCAAAATCTCCATGGTCAACCGGGCCACCCGCGCCCCCTCCCGAGGCGCACACCGCTCGACCGCCCGAGCCAGCAATGCCGAAGGCGGCGCCCCATGCTGCATGGAAGCCGCCCACACACTCACCGTCGACCCAGTAGCCCCAAACCGCTCGAACCCCTCGTCCCCCACCCCTTGTGCGACGTAATAAGCCTTGGTCCCCGCCTTCTCCAACTCCGCCCGCTCCACCGCTGTCGCGTCATGCATCTGCGTCACCCAGCCAACGTATCAGCCCACGTCCAACCCACTAGACGCTGTACGACAAACACTTGATTCCACTGCGCGGTGAACGCAGCGCGGGCGCAATTGGAACGCGAGGGCGGCGGTCGATTCCCGAGGTAGCGGGGGTCAGAGTTTGTAGCCGATGGCGCGGAGGAGGTGGTGGCGGTCGGTGCGGTCGGTCTCGGTTTCGATCCCCAGGGGTGGTGCACCGTCGACGACGCCGATGATGCCGCGGCCGAGGGAGGTTTCGGCTATGAGGACTTCGACGGGGTTGGCAGTGGCGCAGAAGATGGTGCAGAGCTCGGGGATGTGGCGGATCGCGTTGAGGACGTTCACGGGGTAGCCGTCGCGGAGGAAGACGATGAAGGAGTGGCCGGCGGCCAGGGCTGTCGCGTTCTTGGTGGCGAGGTCGACGAGGTCGTCGTCGTTTCCGGACCACCGGATCAGGCGGGGGCCGGAGGCTTCGCAGAAGGCCAGCCCGAAGCGGAGTTGCGGGCCGGTGCCGACGAGGGCTTCGTGCATGTCCTCGACGGTCTTGATGAAGTGGGATTGCCCGATGATGACATTGAGCTCATCGGGATTCTCGATGGGCACCGCTGTCAGTTCCATCGGGCTATCGTCCCTCGTCACGCGGCCGGGGAACAAGATCAGGGAGCTGTCGGGGTGAGAATTCGGGCGAGTTCCCACGGTGACAGCTCCCTGAACTTGTTCGGGCTGGGTCAGGGGACCGGGTCGGGTTCGGCGGCGGGGATCGACTCGGCGGCAGGGATGGATTCGGGGACCTTTTGCTTGCCGAGGATCGAGTGGCGGCGGCTGTAGGTGAAGTAGATGACGACGCCGAGGACCATCCAGATGACGAAGCGGAGCCAGGTTTCGATGGAGAGGTTCAGCATCAGCCAGAGGCACGCCAGGGCGGCGAGGATGGGGATGACGGGGACGAGCGGTACTCGGAAGCCGCGCTTCAGGTCGGGGCGGGTGCGGCGGAGGATCGGGACGCCGAGGGAGACGAGGACGAAGGCCACGAGGGTGCCGATATTGACCATTTCCTCGAGGGTGCCGAAGTCGACGAAACCGGCCAGGAGGGCGCAGACGACGCCGACGATGACGGTCAGGCGGACGGGGGTGCCGTGCTTGCCGGTGTGGGCGAGGCTGCGGGGGAGCAGGCCGTCGCGGGCCATGGCGAACAGGACGCGGGTCTGGCCGAGGAACATGACCATGACGACCGTGGAGAGGCCCGCGAGCGCGCCGATGGAGATGATGTTCTTCACCCAGGTCGCACCGTGCAGGGCGAAAGCGGTTGCCAGGGTGGCGTTTCCGCTCGCGAGCTCGGTGTAGGGGACCATGCCGGTGAGGATCAGCGAGACGGCGACGTAGAGCACCGTCACGATGGCCAGCGAGCCGAAGATGCCGCGCGGGACATCACGCTGCGGGTTGCGGGTCTCCTCGGCGGTGGTGGCGACCACGTCGAAGCCGACGAAGGCGAAGAACACCAGCGAGGCCGCGGCCAGCAGGCCGTACCAGCCGAAACTCGTTCCGCCGGAACCGGTCAGGAAGGAGAACAGCGACTGGTGCACGCCACCGGCCTGAGCGGAGGGCTGCGACGGCGGGATGTAGGGGCTGAGGTTGGACGCCTTGAAGTAGGTGGCGCCGACCACCAGCACGAGCGCGATCACGGCCAGTTTGATGGCCACCGCCACGGCCGAGACCCGCGAGGACAGTTTGGTGCCGGTGGCCAGCAGCACGCCGACGATGGCGATGATGACCACCGCGCCCCAGTCGAACGAGACGGATCCGACGTGCGCGACCGGATTCACCAGGCCGCCGAGCACCTCGCCGAGATACTGCGACCACCCCTTGGCGACCACCGAAACGGCAAGGGCGAACTCGAGAATGAGGTCCCACCCGATGATCCAGGCGATGATCTCGCCGAAAGTGGCGTACGCGAACGTGTACGCACTGCCCGCCACCGGCACGGTCGAGGCGAATTCGGCGTAGCACAACGCCGTCAGCCCGCAGGCGATGGCCGCGAACACGAAGGCCAGCGAGACCGAGGGTCCCGCGACCGTGCCCGCGGTCCGGGCGGTGAGCGTGAAAATGCCCGCCCCGATGACCACCGCGACACCGAAGATGGTGAGATCCCTCGCCGTCAGATCCTTGCGTAGCTTGGAATCCGGCTCATCGGTATCCCGGATCGACTGCTCGACCGATTTGGTGCGGAACACTCCGCTCGCGAACGCCACTTGTCGTCTCCTCTCTGAAACTACGGTGCGGCGATCAGAGGGCCCGCGGGATGGCGTCGAGACGCCGCTCCGCGAACCTGTTGGCCGCCGCTCCGGTGCCGATTCCCTCGGCCTTGGATTCCGCGATGATGTCGCGGCAGCGGTCGAAGATGCCCCTCACCGCATCTTCGACCTCGGCCGGCGCTGCCTGGCGCAGCTCACCGGCCACCTGAACGAGCCCACCGCCATTGGCCACGAAATCCGGGACCCAGGTGATGCCTCGCTCGTTCAGGGCGTATTCCACTGCGGGCGTGGACAACTGGTTGTTGGCGGCGCCGCAGACGAGTTTCGCCTCGATGGCCTCGGCGCTGGACGCGGTGAGCGTGCCGCCGAGGGCGCAGGGGGCGTAGACGTCGACCGGAGCGGTGGATACGTTGCTCAACAGTCGGACCGACGGATTGTCCTTCGAAATGCGTTCCAGCGCCGCCTCGTTCACATCGGTCGCGCAGACCTCCGCACCGTCGGCGAGCAGCAGCTGGATGAGTTCGCGGCCGACCTTGCCGACACCCTCGACGCCGACGGTGCGACCCGCCAGTGTGGGTGCGCCCCATACGGATTCGGCGCCGGCGCGCATGGCGTTGAACACGCCCAGCGCGGTGAGCCGGGCACTGTCGCCGGAACCGCCCGCCGCGATGCTGCGGCCGGTGACATGGCTGGTGTAGCGGCCGATGGAGTCCAGATCATCGGTGTTGGTGCCCACATCGCCCGCGGTGATGTAGCGCCCGCCGAGGGATTCGACGAACCGCGCGTAGGCCGCGAACAGCTCCTCGCTCTTGTCGTGGGCCGGATCGCCGATGATGACGGCCTTGCCGCCGCCCAGGTTCAGCCCGGCGGCCGCCGCCTTGTAGGTCATGCCCCACGACAGTCGCAGCACATCGTCCAGTGCCGCCGCCTCCGAGGCGTAGGGGTACATCCGGGTGCCGCCGAGCGCCGGGCCCAGCGTGGTCGAGTGAATCGCGATGATCGCCTTGAGTCCGCTCTTGTCGTCCTCGCAGAACACCACCTGCTCGTGGCGCCGGGCGCTCAACTCGTGCGAGCGGCCGAAAACCCCTGCGTCGGTGTGCATTGCGGTCACAATCGATTCCTTTCGTGGACGCCGCTTGTGGCGGCTGGGTGGTGGCCGCGTGGTGGGCGGCCGGGTGTCGTGCCCGGATTCCGGGCACAGGTCACCGCGGTACGGCGGCGGGAACGATGCCGCCGTACTGCGTCGGGTATGGAGTTGGGAAGGGTGAGCGGCCCGGGTCAGCCGTCGAGGCCGAGCTCGCGCAGGCGGGCGCGGTAGAGCTCGACATTGCCGAGCTTCACGTCCTCGTAGCCGCGGACCAGGTCGGGCAGGGCCGCCGCCTCGGCGGCGGTGGCGTAGCCGTCGGTGGTGAGCCCGTCCGCGAGGCGGCGGACCAGGTCGGTGTAGTGGGACAGCAACTCCCGCTCCACCTTTCGGACATGGGCGTAACCGAAGGGGTCGAGCTTGGTGCCGCGCAGGGACTTGCCCTTGGCGAGCAGTTTCAGGGCCACATGGGATTTGGGGGTGAGGCCGATCTTCTTCTTGCGGCCGAGGGCGCGGAGCACCGGGGGATGCAGCTTGTAGGTGAGGTTCTCGCCGCCGGGGACCTGGGCCCGCACCTCGTCGAGGAAGGCCGGGTCGACCAGCAGGCGGGCCACCTCGTACTCGTCCTTGTAGGCGGTGAACTTGTACAGCCCGCGCGCCACGGCCTCGCTGAACTCGGTGCGCTCGGTGACCGCGCGCTCGGCGCTCCAGGCGGCCTGAACGGTGTCGATGTAGCGGCGGGCGACCTTGGCGTTCTGGTAGCCGATCAGCTCGGCGGCCCGCAGCTCCACCAGTCGCCGGACCTCGCCCTCGAGGCTGGTGCCCGCCAGCAGCTCGGCGGGGGCGGCGCGCGGAGTGCGCTGTGCCGCAGCGGTATCGGTGGCAGCCGCGAAGGCGGCCGGATCCGCGATGGCCACGCGACCCCAGCGGAATGCCGCGATATTGGCCGATACCGCGACCCCGTTGATGGTGATCGCCTCTTCGATCGCCGCGGCGGGCAGCCGCAGGCCGCCGGTCTGGAAGGCCGCGCCGACCATCAGGAAGTTGGCGGCGGCGGTATTCCCGAACAGCTGCTGCGCGGCCGCCAGGGCATCGAAGCCGAACTGCGAATCCGACACCGCCGCAAGCCGATCCAGTAGCGGACCGGTCTCCGGGTAGGTGACCGACTTGTCGTAGACCATGTCACCGGTCGGGGTCTGGCTGGTCGAGGCGACCACGACCGTCGCAGCCGGATTGCCGTACTGCAGGTTCTTGGGATCGGCAGCGGTCAGCAGATCGATGGCCATGATGCAGTCCGCGCTGCCCGGGGTGAGCCGGTTGGACGGCTCCAATTCCGTTGTGGAGAACCGCAGGTGGGACAGCACCGGCCCGGCCTTCTGGCTGAGCCCGATCTGGTCCAGGCTCTCGACCGCGTACCCGGCCCGCAGCGCGGCGGTGGCCAGCACCTGGTTCACCGTCACGATGCCGGTGCCGCCGATGCCCGCGATGAGCACGTTCTGCGTGCCCAGCGGAGCGCCGAGTCCCGGATCGGCCACCGTGGGCGGCTCGGCCGCCTCCCGGCGCTTCGGGGCGGCCGACTTGGAACCCTTGCGCCCCTTGGCATCCGGGTTCAACTCCACCGTCACGAACGACGGGCAGTCGCCGTCCAGGCAGCTGTAGTCGGTATTGCAGGAGGTCTGGTCGATGCGCGTCTTGCGCCCGAACTCGGTCTCCACCGGCTGCACCGACAGGCAGTTCGACTTGGTGCCGCAGTCGCCGCAGCCCTCGCACACCGCCTCGTTGATCACCACGCGGGTATTGCGCACCGGCAGCGTGCCGCGCTTGCGCTGGCGGCGGGCGTCGGCGGCGCAGTGCTGGTCGTAGATCAGGACGGTGACGCCCTCGATCTCGCGCAGCATCTTCTGCGCCTCGTCGAGCCGGTCGCGATGCCACAGCAGCGTGCCCTTGGCCAGGGCTTTCCTGTTGTGGCGCTTGGGATCGTCGGCGCAGATGACGATCTGCTTCACGCCCTCGACGGTCAGCTTGTGGGTGAGCTTCGCGACCGTCAGCCCGCCCTCCACATCCTGCGCGCCGGTCATGGCGACGACCTCGTTGTAGAGCAGCTTGTAGGTGATGTTCACCCCCGCCGCCACGCACGCCTGGATGGCCAGCTGCCCGGAGTGGAAGAACGTCCCGTCGCCGATGTTCTGGAACAGGTGCGGCACATCGGTGAACGGCGCCTGCCCGATCCACTGGCTGCCCTCACCACCCATCTGGGTCAGGCCGGTGACCGCGCTGTCGCTGCGCCCGGACAGGGTGACCAGGGTGTGGCAGCCGATGCCGCCACCGCCGATCGAGCCCTCGGGCAGGGCGGTGGAGCGGTTGTGCGGGCAGCCGCTGCAGAAGTACGGGGTGCGCTTGGCGGACAGCACCTCCAGCGAAAGCGCCGGCGGCGGAGCCTTCTTCAGCTCGACCCGCTCGCGCAGCACCCGCCGCAGCGGGGCCAGCAGCCGGCCCGCGGTGAGCTCGCCGTCGAACGGCATGAGCGGCAGGCCGTCTCCATCCAGCTTGCCGAGGATCCGCGGGGCATCGGCGGTGCCGTACAGGATTTCGCGGATCTGGGTCTCGATGAACGCGGTCTTGTCCTCGACCACGATCACCTGCTCCAGCCCCCGCGCGAACTCGGTGACCCGCTGTGCCCCAACCGGATACGGCATCCCGATGCGCAGCAGGCGAATGCCCGCGCGGTGCATGGCCGCCTCGTCCACACCCAGATCGACCAGCGCCTGACGCACCGCGTCGAAGGTGGTGCCGGTGGCCGCGATGCCGACCCGCGCGTGCGCCGGATCCGCCTCGATGACGTCGAGATCATTGGCCGTCCCGAAGGCGCGCACGGTGGCCCAGCGCGGCCCGTACAGGTCGGCCTCGGCCAGCACACTGTCCGCGGGCGCCGCCATCGGCCGCTGCCGGTAGGCGAAAGTCTTTCCCTCCCACTGCACTTCGGGTACCGCGATGGGGAGCTCGGCGACCGAGGAATCCACCGTCCACGCGCCGTCGGCGACATCCGCCACGATCTTCAGGGCCACGATGCAGCCCGAGGCCCGCGACAGCGCCACGCCCTGCATGCCCATGGTGATGATCTCGCGGGCATTGCGCGGGAACAGCACCGGCACACCCATGGCCGCCAGCGACCGCTCGCTCACCGCGGGCACGGTCGAGGACTTCGAGGCCGGATCGTCGCCCACCAGCAGCAGCACGCCGCCGCGCGGATTCACCCCGTACATATTGGCGTGCCGGATGGCGTCGGTGGCCCGGTCGACGCCGGGCCCCTTGCCGTACCACACACCGACGACGCCGTCGTGCGTCGCCGTCCCGGCGGGCAGATCCGCCTGGCTACCCCACACCGAGGTGGCGGCGAGCTCCTCGTTGAAGCCCGGCACGAAGGCGATGTCGTGTTCGGACAACACATTCGGCATGCCCAGCAGCATCTTGTCGACCCCGCCCAGCGGGCTGCCCTGATACCCGGACACGAAGGTCGCGACCCGGTGCCCGGCGCGCATATCGCGGACATGCTGTTCCACCAGCAGGCGGGCGATGGCCTGCACACCGGTGAGAAGGACCGGGCCTGCGCCGGACCGGTAGCGGTCGGCGAGGTCGTAGGGCGTAGCCGGTTCGGCCTGTCGGGCAGGCGCGCAGGCAACGTCGGTCATGAACAGTCACCACACTCTCCACAGCCCAGATCGTGAGCTGCAAACCAAGGGACCAAAAGCGATCGGTGCAGCGAAATCTGCCGTGATGTGTGATCTGTGTCAACAGATGCGCGAAAAGTTGATCAGACTGCTCAAAAGTGATCTGGAACACTGTGACGTACGTAGCATTTTGCTCGAGCGTCCACGCGGAAGTCCGCTCGAGTGTCCTCGGTTCGTCATTCGGCGGGCTGGCTCGTCAGATGCTCGACGAGCGGCAGCGACCGGTACTCGACCGGAGTCGCGAGGGCCAGCATGGTTTCGGTGTGCTTCACGCCGGGAATCGCGTGCACGCGCTGGATGATGGACAGCAGATCCGGCTGGGACCGGGCCGCGATCCGCACCAGCAGATCTCCGCGCCCGGTCGTCGCGTGCACCTCGAGCACGTTCGGGAACTCCCGCAATGCCTCGACGATGTCGTTCATCTTGTTCTGGTTCAGCTCGATGCCCAGGAACGCGTGCACCGCGAACCCGATGGCCTGCAGATCCACGTCCGGCGGATACCCCCGCACCGCGCCGGACGCCTCGAGCCGCTTCATCCGCGCCTGCACGGTGTTGCGCGCGATCCCCAGCCGCTGCGCCAACTCCAGAATCGGCACCCGCGGATCGGCCGCCAACTCCGCGAGCAGCGCGGAATCGAGACCGTCGATCTTGATGCTCATGCCGCATTGTCGCACAGCGGCAGGCTGGGGCCGGCGGACCGGAACCGTCGCTCAGCCCGCCGGCCGTGGCTCAGTTCGGGCCCAGGACCACGGCATTGCCGTCGCGATCCCCCGTCGAGGGCTGTTCGCTACGTGCCATTGCACCGCGCAGGGAGGCGAGCAGTGCGGGGGATACGGGGACGATCAGGTCCACGGTGCGATCGGCCGGGGTGCCCGCGGAGTGCGGTCCGCCGACCCGGGTGGGCTCGTTGAACGACAGCTCGCGATGCAGGGACGCGAGGTCGAGCAGCTCCAGGGCCGGGCCGGGGCGTTCGGGGGCCGAGTGGTCGATCATGGTGGAGCGGATGATCAGATGATTCGAATCCTGCTGGGGGAGGACCAGTTCCAGCAGGCGGGTCTGGCAGGGCCATTCGCACAGGCCGGAGGTGAGTATGTGCCAGAATCCGCCCGCGGGGTCCTCCTGCGGATCGGGGGGACGGCGGCGCGGGGTCACCTCGTTGCGGTGCTCGTGCCCGGCGATCCACAGCACCACATTGCCGAAGCGGTGCAGCAGCGCCTCCAGATCGGCTGCGAGGTAGCGGGTTTCGCCGTCCGGGTCGGGTGTCGAGTTGGTCAGGATGCCCAGACCGTGGTGGGAGGCGATGATCACGGCGCGGTCCCGGTTTCCGGTCCGGACGATCGCGCCGTCCTCGCCGCGATACGACGAGTGCGCCGCGATCAGCTGATCGACCAGCCAATCCCATTGGCGTGCACCGATACTGCCGGTGACGTGCCCGGCGGGGTGGGTGGAGTCCAGCACGATCATCCGCACACCGGGGACGGCATCGTAGCTGTAGTAGGTGGTGCCCTCGATCAGGTTCTGCTCGGTGAAGCCGTGGCCGCGCGGCTCGGTGGGGCTGTCCAGATGGGCGCGCACGTATTCGGCCGGGCTGATGACCCGGCGGTCGGCCCGGGCGGCGATGGGTACGGCCGGACCCTGCGAGAGCACGGTCGGATCGGGCAGGTACCGCCGCATCGGATCGGCGGGCGGGTCGATGCCCAGCGCAGTCGGTGCGCTGTCGCCGGTGACCAGCGCCTGATACTCCGGGGTGACGGGCGCGCGGCCCTGGACCAGACAGTCGTGGTTGCCGAAGCAGGCCAGCCAGGGCACGCCCAGGCCGCGGGTGCGGAAGGGGCGGGCGGCGGCCGCCAGCAGGCCCGGGACGTCGGGGAATCCGTGCTCGCGCTTGTAGACATCGCGGGATTCCGGTTCCGGGTTGTAGAACTCGGCCGAGACGGCGTGCGCGGGCAGCGTTTTCGTCTCGGTAGCACCGAAGTTCGGGTCGAGTACGGTGTCGCCGTCCAGCAGGGCGAACAGGGCCGACAGCTCGTTGGATTGCGCGCTGTCGATATTGTCGCCGGTGGTGACGACGAAATCGATGGTGCCCGTGCCGAGTTCGCGCAATGTGCGAATGGTGGCCTCGAAGGCTTGCAACGCCACCGGTTCCTGCGGGCGGTAAGCCGGGAACATGAACTCCCACCCGGGCCGGCCCGCCAATCCGTGCAGAAAGGTGAGACAGCCGGGGGAGACGGGGTCGGCGATCTGGAAGTCGGTCAGCTGGACGAATCGCGCCACGGTCGCACCCGGGTCGGGGGTGGCGCCGGGGGCGAGTTCGGTACGGGTCGAACGCGGTTCGGCCGGACCGCGTTCCAGGCCCCGATACCGGCCGTCCGCGTCGAGTGCCGCGCCCGGCCGGATCGTGCGATCGGGAAAGGTCACCGGTTCAGCCCACGGATTCCGGTGCGGCCGAACCGGATTGCGCCCGGCCGGAGATCTCCGCCGAGAGCTCTTCCAGCGTGCGGCCCTTGGTCTCCGGGGCCAGCGTGGCCGCGATGGCCAGGCCGATGACACTCGCGCCCACGAACAGCCACAGCACGTGGTGCAGACCCCACGACTTGATCAGCGTGGGCAGCCACAGGGTGCCGATGATCGCGCCGATCCGCGACACCGCGGTGCCCAGGCCATTGGCGGTGGCGCGCACGGCGGTCGGGAAGACCTCGCTCGGATAGACCAGGTTCACGATGCCGGGGCCGGAATTGGCGAACAGCACCGCCGCGCCGAGTAGTACCACCAGGCCGGTCAGTCCCGGGTTCTGCCACAGCGCCAGCGCCGTCAGGGCGAGGAACATGCCCATGAAGCCGACGATCAGCAGCGGACGGCGGCCCACCCGGTCCACCAGGGCGACACCGGTGAACGCGCCCGCGACGCCGACCAGGGCGATGATCAGCGAACCGGTGTAGGTACCGGTCGTACTGGTCGTGACCTGCTCGAGGATGGTCGGCGTGTACAGCGTGATGCCGTAGTACGACAGCGTGTACATGAACCAGAACCCGCAGCAGAAGAACGTATAGCGCAGCAGCGGCATGGTCAGCAGCGTGCGCCACGGCGAATCATGCTGCGGCGCAGCGGGTCCGGACAGTCGTGCGGTGGCATCGCCGAGTCCGGTGAGCACGGCGTTCGCCTCCTCGCCGCGGCCCTGGGCGGCCAGCCAGCGCGGGGATTCCGGGATGCTGCGCCGCATCCACAGCACGATCAGCGCGAACACCGCACCCAGGACCAGCATGACGCGCCACATGGCGTCGCCGAGCGGGAGCAGGGCCAGCGCGAAGGCGTAGGTGGTCGCCGCACCCACGAACCAGCTGGCGCCGAGTCGGCACATGAGGCTGCCGCGGCGTTGGGCGGGCGCGTATTCCGCGAGCAGCGAGGTGGAGATGGTGTAGTCCGCGCCCAGGGCCAGGCCCAGCAGGAAGCGGCAGACCAGCAACTGCCAGGCGTCCTGGGCCAGCGCGGCGACCAAAGCGAAGAAGACGAACCCGATGAGGTTCACCAGGTACATCTTCTTGCGGCCCAGCCGGTCGGTCAGGCGGCCGAAGACCAACGCGCCCACAAACATTCCGACCACCGCGGCCGCGGAGAGCGCACCGGCCATGAAAGTGGACAGGTGCCACTGCTTGGTGACGGTCGGCAGCGCGACCGCGATCACCGTGATGTCGAAGCCGTCGAGGAACATGCCGGCGGCCGAGAGCACGGTCACCTTGCGGTGGAAGGTGGTCAGCTCGGTGGAGTCGAGGACTGAAAAGGCATCGCTGGACACGATGGTCCTTCCTGGGAGATCGAATTGCTCAATCGTTTTAGCAAAGGTAGAGGCGTCGAAGCGAGCACTCGCACCGGACGTTGTCGAGAGTTCAGAGCGCGGTCATCCGAGTTCAGCCTCCGTTCGCTAGTGTTTCTCTCCGTGGTAGCCGGGAGCGAACCGATCACGCAGCGCGATGTGGCGATATCGCTCGGAGTCTCCATTTCGGCGGTCAGCCTGGCACTCGCCGGGCGGCCCGGCGTCAGCGACCAGCTGCGAGAACGCATTCTGCAACGCGCCACCGAACTCGGCTACCGGCCCAATGCCTCCGCGGTCGCCCTGCGTACCCGGCGCACCCGGGTACTGGGACTGCTCATCCGCAACCTGCGCAACCCGCACTTCCTGGATGTGATCGACGGCTTCGACGAAACCTGTTCCGCCGCGGGCTACGACGTCATGGTCGGCTCCTCGCGCTACGACGCCGGCCGGGAGCGGCAGCTGCTCGACGCTTTCCAGCATCGGGCCGTGGACGGGCTGGCCATCGCGCCCATCGGCACGAGTCCGCATGCGCGGGAATGGCATTCGGTCACCCGGCGGCCGGTGGTGCTGCTCGACACCGCCGATCGCGAGCAGCCCGGGCTCACCATGAGCGTGCGCTCGGACCAGGAGATCTCGGTCGATCTCGCGGTGCGGCATCTGCTCGGACTGGGACACCGGCGGCTGGCCATGGTGGTGGCGCCGCCGGAGAAGTCCCCGGATCCCGAACGGCTGGAACGCTTCCGGCAACTCGGCGCCGAACTCGGCTTCACTGCCCTCCCGGTGACCACCGAACTCTCCGCCGACGCGGCCCGCCCCGCCGTCACCGCGGCCCTGCGGGCGCACCTGGACGAGCGGCCCACCGCATTCATCACCAACAGCGACTACATCGCCCACACCGTCTACCTGTCCGCGGCCGACTGCGGGCTCCGTGTGCCCGAGGACGTTTCGGTCATCGGCCACGACGACCTCCCCACCTCCCCCTCCCTGTCCCCGGCCCTGACCACCCTGGCCGTGGACCGCCACGCCATCGGCTGCCGCGCCGCCACCCTCCTGATCGACGCCCTCCACTCCCGCCCGATCGACCAGCCCAACATCGTCGTCCCGGTCCACCTCGAGATCCGATCCTCAACCGCCCCACCACCCCGAACCACCTAGATCGCACCGCGCCCCGGCCCGGCCGGCAACCGCCGCTGACCCGGATCGGATCGGTCTGCATCGGCGACCGCATGGCCTACGTCAACCCCGACGAATGCACCGACTGCGGCGCCTGCGAACCGGCCTGCCCGGTCGAGGCCATTTACTACGAGGACGATATGCCGGATGGGCAGGAGGAGTTCATCGCCGAGAATCGGCGGTTCTTCGACGAGCCACTGGCCGGCCGCACCGAGGCGCTCGGAGCGCCCGGCGGGGCCTTCCGATTCGGCAAGGCGGGCGTCGACACGCCGTTCGTGGCGGCGTATCGGAGGTAGGGCTGGGGGCAGTCCGGCGAATCCCTTGTGGCAGAACGCGGTACCCGCCGACGGCATGCCGGTGACCCCCGTATCGGCACCCTGCCGCTAACGCGAGTTCCCGGCACCCCGATGATCTAGAGGTGACACGTGCGCGGCGGGATGCCATGAAGACCAGGTCAGTGGCGATTCTCGCGATGGGCGCTGCCCTCGCGGCGGTGGCCACCGGGTGCGGGACCACCACTACCTCCGCGGGCCCCAGTTCCACGGCCCCCACCTCGGCTCCCGCCGCCGCCCAGCAGTCCGACGCCCCGGTGGGCAGCGGCCACGGGCTCTGCCTCGACATCAATTCCGACCTGGCCCGAGAGGCCATCGCGCGGCTGTCGCCGCCGCCGGTCGGCGGGTGGAAGACGGGTCAGGCCGCCGATGATCAGATCTCCGCGGGTTGTGCCGGGGTGCTGTCCTGGATGACGGTGAATTCCGACACCAACCACCCGTACACCCACGTTCTGTTCTTCACCAACGGCACATATCTGGGGACGGCCACCCCCAACCCGTACATGTACACGATGGTGACCGGCAAGACCCGCACCTCGCTGTCGCTCACCTACCACTGGCTCAACGGCAACGACCCCATGTGCTGCCCCCAGGGCGGACCCAGCGTGGTCACCTTTACTCTCACCGGCACTACTGTGAAGGCCGACGGCCAGCTCCCGCCGCACAATTGAGCCGTCCGTCACCCGAGGAGACGTCCCGCGTGCGAGTTGGAATCCTGTCCTTCGCGCTGGTCGTCGCCACCGCCCTGCTGACCGCCGACACCGCGGCCGCGCCGCCGCGTCCCGCGCCCATCGCGGCGGTCGGCGGCCGGCTCACCCCGCCCATGGGCTGGAATTCGTGGAATTCCGGAATTCCGCTGACCGAGCAGAACATCCACGAGGTCATCGACACCATGGTCGGCTCCGGCATGCGCGACGCCGGATACCGCTACGTGAATCTGGATGCCGGATGGGCGGCGCCGAAACGCGACGCCGCCGGGAACCTGCGGGCCGATCCGCAGCGGTTCCCGCACGGCATGGCCGCGCTCGCCGACTACGCGCACGCGCGCGGCATGTATCTGGGCCTGTACTCGAGCCCCTACAACGAGACCTGCGGGCAGACGCCCGGCAATGCCGGTCGCGGGCACGAGACCGCGGATGCGCGGACCTTCGCGGGCTGGGGCGTCGACTTCCTCAAATACGACTGGTGCCGGGCCGACACCGACCTCGCCGAGCAGGTGCCCGCCTTCGCCGCCATGCGGGATGCGCTGCGCGCCAGCGGGCGGCGGATCGTCTACAGCATCAACCCGAACAGTTCCGGCAACCTGCACGCGGGCGGGGACTACGACTGGTCGACCATCTCGGATATGACCCGCAATACCGCGGATCTGATTCCGCTGTGGCACAACGGGTCGCCGGATCAGCACCTGGCCACCCGATCCGGGCGCGGCCTGATCGGTGTCACCGACGAGCTGGGGGCCGCCGAACCGCTGGCCACCCGCTCCCGCCCCGGCTACTGGAACGATCCCGACATGATGGTGGTCGGGCTGCCGCTGACCGAGTTCATCGGCGCGCATCTGGCGGGCTATCCCGCCGATGTCCTGGCCGGGCCGTTGACCACCCGCCAGATTCTGGAACTCGAGACGTCGTTCGATCTGTCGCCCGAGGTGGTCGGCCGCCTGCGCGATCCGCAGTTCAGCCTCGATCCCGAGGAGCAGCGCGCGCACTTCTCGCTGTGGGCCATGCTCGCCGCGCCGCTGATCGCCGGCAACGATGTGCGTGCGATGTCCGAGCAGACCCGCGCCCTGCTGACGAATGCCGATGTCATTGCCGTGGACCAGGATTCGCGGGTGGCGCAGGCGACGCCGCTGCCGGGGGACGGGCGGATTCTGGTCAAGCCGCTCGCCGGCGGCGCGGTGGCGGTGGCCGTGTTCAATCCCGGCGATCGGGCGGCGACCATCGAAACCGGGCTGGCCGCAACCGGATTGCGGCAGGCGGAGTGTTACTCGGTGCGCAATCTGTGGACGCACACCGACACCACGACCACCCGTGCGCTGAAGGCCGCCGATATTCCGGCGCACGGTGTGGCCATGTTCGAGGTCGGTTCCGGCTGCGCGGCAATTCCATCCGGAGAGTAGACAGTAGAACTATCCGATAGTTACGCTATCCATTATGGATGCCAGCACTGAGCCCGAATCCGCCGCCGAACCCGGCCCCGCCTCGGGGGTCAGCAGGCGACGGCTCCTCACCACCACCGGAGTCGCCGCGACCCTCACCGCGGCGGCGGGCGCGGCCGGCGGCATCGCCCTCGTTCAGGGCGGGGCGCCGACTCCCGTGGTAAAGCCTTCCGGCGCACGGCGTTTCGACCGGAAGGTCGTGCTGATCACCGGCGCCACCTCCGGAATCGGCCGCTCGGCCGCCCTGATGTTCGCTGCCGAGGGCGGGCACGTCGGATTCTGCGGCCGCAGAGAACAACTCGGCCGCCAGGTCGAGCAGCAAATCCGGGCCGCGGGCGGGGAAGCCACCTACATCCGGGCCGATGTCCGGGTGGAATCCGATGTGCGCCAGTTCGTGGACGCGGTCGCCGACAAGTACGGCGGGCTCGACGTCTGCTTCAACAATGCGGGCATCACGCTGCAGAAAGCCTTGCACGAGTACAGCTCCGCCGAATGGGACGACGTCGTCGATACCGACCTGCGCGGCAACTTCCTGGCCTTGAAATACGAGATCCCGCACCTGATCGCCCGCGGCGGCGGGGTCGTGGTCGTCACCTCCTCGTCCAACGCCATCGCCACCACCGAGGGCCGGGCCGCCTACACCGCCGCCAAACGCGGGCTGGTCGGCATGGTCCAAGCGGCGGCCTACGACTACGCGGACAAGAACATTCGCATCAACACCCTCATCCCCGGCACCACCGACACCGAACTGGTCCGGCGCGCGGCAGGCGCGATGAGCCTCCCCGACGAGGTGTGGAAGACCATGACCGAGGTCTACGGCAAACAGCACGTCCCCGGCCTGCGCCGCATGGCCACCCCCGACGAGATAGCCGTCTTCGCCCTGGCCCTGGCCTCCGACGACTTCCCGTACATGACCGCCGCCCAGATGGTGATCGACGGCGGCAAAACCGCCTACGCCGGATAGCGGTGACTTCGGATCAACGGGTCTGCGTGATGCGGCTGTGGACCTCGGCGGCTACCGCGGCGTCGCCGCGGGGGGTGGGGTGGAAGGGGAGGCCGACCAGGTTCACCTTCGGGTCCAGGACGGAGAGGAGCCAGGGGTCGGGGGAGCAGAGGCCGTGGCCGGCGGTGGGGGTCCGGGCGTCGACGAAGTCGATGGAAAGGGCTTGGGCGGCATCGCGTTCGGCGTCGTCCAGGCGGTTCCAGAATTCGTTGATGGCAGTGCCTCGGGGCTGGACGTAGCGGAAGACGCCCAGGACGTCGAGACACCAGGCGGTCGAGTTCGCCGGGGCCAGTTCGGGATAGCCGACCAGTTCGATCTTGGCGTTGGGGGCGTAGTACTTCACGTACTCGACGACTTTGCGGATGCGGTCGGCGTAGGCCGGTCCGTTGACCGTATCGAGGTCGGGCCATCGGCCCTGGGACACCGCGTCGGCGTCGCAACCCTGAGAGATGTTGAACGCGCAGGTCAATTGGGCGGGGGCATCGGCGGTGGTCGCCGAATCATGCGGCCACTCGTCGTTGGCTCCCAGCTGGATCGCCACCACCTGGGTGCGTGGCCCGAACGCCCCGTTCTTGGCGGCCTTGATCGCCAGCTGCGCCAGGGTGTAGCCGTCGCGGCCCGGAACCTGCTGCCCGCTCGAGGTCACGGGGCCGCTGTCGATCGACGCGTTGGTGCAGGTGGCGTTCTCGAAGTCCGAGGTTCCGGCGACGCCCATGAGCGCGCTCAGCTGGACGGGCCAGGACGTGTCGCGGTGCAGGCATTCGTGTGCCGCGACGTCGTTGTTGCCGTCGCATTTCACCAGGACCCCATCGCACGGCGGGTTCGCGGCGAACGAATCACCCATGACCACAAGCGTTTTGCCCTCGACCGGAGCCGGTTCGTCGGCGGCGGCGGTGCCTATCGCGCCGGCCGCGGCGAGAACGGCGACGGCGGCGGCCAGCCTGAGTGGAAGCACGGCCCCGCTGCTGGTCCTGAAACTGATCAATGCAAATCCTCGATGACGTCGGCACTCTCGCTCAAGAGGCCGGTGGGACAACCATATAGGTCAACTTCGGCCAGGCGACGGACATGGGAACCAGGGGCTCGCGGCAGATCCACACGGTCACGTGGTGATTCTGTCCGGCGATGCCGAGCGGGTTGTCCATCTGCAGAGCCGGTGTGGTGTGGGCGAAATTGGCCAGGAAGGCCCGCAGCTCCGGTCCGTCGTTGTAGCCGACGTACATGACGGTCGTGGCCGAGTCCGGCGGCGGACCCCATTCGGCGAAGCCACGATTGGGACTGTAGACCGGCGGAATCCATTGGGACCGACCGTAATGGTCGAGCGCTCCGGCCTCGTTGTAGGCCTCGGTGACGACGACGGCACCGGCCCGTTCCTCGGCCGGCAGGCCGATCGCCACCTTGTGCACCGCGTCGGCCAGGTCCTCCCAGTTGTCGTTGCCGTAGTGCTGCAGAAAGCCCCAGTAGCCGGTGTCCGGCACGTCGATCCAGCTCTTGGGGTAGGGGAGCACCGCCAGGCAGGCGGTCAGCACCGCCGAGAGGACGGTGAGGCCGGTGAACAACCGCCGCAGCAGCAGGGCGCGGGTACCCGCGATGTCCAGGAAGCCGGACAGGATCGACGCGCCCGCGCCGAAGATCGTGGGAACGATCCCGGCGACGTAATAGGACCGGCCGTGCCCGGCGACGACCAGCACCACCATCAGCAAGGCGGCGATCAGCACGAACCGATACGGCCGCAGCTTCGGCTCCCGAGCCAGGCCGTACAGGCCCAGCACGCCCAGCCCGCCGCCGAGGAATCCGGTGACCACCATGATCGCCACGACCGTCCCCAGCTGTCCGCCGTCGCTCCCCGCCGTTTCCTGGGCGATGGCGCTGTTGGTCGCCAGCTGTGGCCAATGGTGGGAGGCCTGCCACAGCAGGGCGGGCGTCATGGCGGCCGCGAAGATCAACAGCCCTGCCCACAGTGCGGGGCGGCGCAAGACCTCGCGGGGTCCGACGGCGAGAACGCCGAGGGCGACACAGGCCCCCAGCATCAGCACCAGCCATTTGTCCTGCACGTCGATCGCCGCCGCCACACCCGCGGCGATGAGCAAGCGGTCCTGGCGGGTGCGCACCCAGCGAACCATCAGCCAGATGATCAACGCCTGGCACGCCACGTCGAATGCGACGCTGTCCAGCACGGTGTAGGCGACGACGAACGGTGAGACGGCGTACCCCGCCGCGGCGAGCATCTGGTAGCGCGGCCGCGCACCGCATTCGCGGGCCACCGCCGCCGCGAGGACGGACACCGCGATCAGCAGCAGCAACCCCGGGATCCGCAGCGCGAGAACCGATCCGGGGGCGATCACGTCGGCTGCCCGCGCGATCAGCGGTATCACCGGTCCGTTGTCGACGTAATCGACCGCCAGTCGCCGGCCGCACGCGAGGTAGTACAGCTCGTCACCGGCGAGCTGGAATCGGGCCGCGGAGACGGACCAGACGAGCGTGATCAACCCCGAGACCAGCAGGACGCTCCGCCACGCGAATTCGGGTGGCGCCGAGGTCGATTCGGATTCTGGGGTGTACGTGAGCGTCATTGCTTCTCCGATGGATGCGCCACGGCGGTACTCGTCCGGCTGGCAGGGTGGGTCCGTGTCAGTGCGCGACGTGGCTGTAGACGGCGGCGGCCACGGCGGCGTCCCCGCGGGGTGAGGGATGGAACGGCAAGCCGGCCAGGTTGATCTGAGGATCGAGGAAGCCGTTGAACCATGGATCGGCGGAACACAATCCGTGCCCGGCGGTCGCCTGCTGCACGTCGACGAAGTCGATCTGGAGCATCCGGGCCGCGTCGCGTTCGGCGACCTGCAGGCGGTTCCAGAACTCGACCATGGCCCGAGCCCGCGGCTGGACCCAGTGCACGAGCCCGAAAATGTCGAAACACCAGTCCGCAGCGCCCTCCGGCGCCACCTCGGGATAGCCGACCAGTTCGATCTTGGCGTTGGGCGCGTAGTACTTCACGTACTCGACGACCTTGCGCATGCGGTCGGCGTAGGCCGCGCCGGTGATCGCGTCGAGGGTCGGCCACCGCCCTTCGGCCACCGCGTTCTCGTCGCAGCCCTCGAGGATGTTGAACACGCAGGTGAACACCCGGGTCGCGTCCGCGGTGACCGCGCTGTCCTTCGGCCACGCGTCGTTGAAGCCCAGCTGGATCGCCACCACCTGGGTCCGCGGCCCGAACGACCCGTCCCGAGCGGCTTGGAGCGCCTCCTGCGTCAGGGTGTATCCGTCCCGGCCGGGAACCTTCTCCCCGGTCGATGTCACCGGACCGGTATCGATGGTCGCGCTGGAGCACGAGTTGTTCTCGAGGTCATCGGCCGCGATGCCCATCAGCCCACTCAGCTGAACGGGCCACGAGGTGGGGCCGTGTAAACAGGCCTGCAGACCGGTGCTGTTCTCGTCCGCGCATTTCACCAGCACCGCATCGCACGGTGGGTTCGCGGTGTACGAGTCACCGAGCACGACGAGCGCGCGGCCCGGTGCCGGTGCGGTTTCGGCGTCGGCCGTGCTCACCGACACGGCCGCGGCGAGCACGCCGACGGCGGCGCCCAGCCGGAGCCGGAGCACGGCCCGGCCTGTAGTCCAGGAACTGGTCAATGCAAATCCTCATCGGGCCACGGCCAGCCCGCATAGGGTGTCGACCATGACGCAGGTCACAGCGTCTGACAGATAAAGCAAAATATCTCCTTTTCACTTTCTCGGCAAGCAAGTGGTTGGTGGACTGCCGGACTCGCTGGGTGGCTACTCCGGCTCACGGGGAGGTATGACTCGAAATTCACTCAGTCGACGCCTGATTCGGGTTTCGGGCGGCGAATCTGGGGTCCTCATACGGCTTTTCGCCTCGTGGTGGCCATCTCAGCGGGCCGGGTGATGTCTGCGGCGTCCAGTGCTCAGGCCTCGTAAATGGTTGGTGGAGCGGTCAATTCGGACCGGCCTGGTCGAGCTGCCGGAGCTCGCCGAACCGAGGATCGCCGCCATCCGCGGCCCGGTACTCCTCGGCGCCTTCGTCTCCGGAACCTGCTCGTGGCTGGCGGTGCGCTACCTGGAGCGCTACTTCCGCACCCTCCTCCCGTTCGCGGCCTACTGCATCATCGCGGGCACGCTGTCGATCATCCGATTCATGTGAGACGGAATCGAATCCCCTGGAATGGGGTTGCGTTCTGCGACAAGCTCCTCGAGGCCGTACCCGAGCTTCCGGTCGAATACTTCGCCCGATGCCGAGCCGGATCTCGCCGATCGTGATGGCGCTCGAGTAGAGCTGGTTGAACAAGCGCACCGCTATCGTCGGGACGACAATCGGAGAGTCCGAGATCTCGGGATGGGCGGAACGGAAGTATCGATGACCGGAGCGAGTTCGACAATGCAGTCCGCGGCCGGAACTCGCCTCAATCGGCGGGGCCGGGAGACCCGGCAACGGCTGCTCGACGTCGCCATCAGCTGTCTCGCGGAGGGGTCGGGGGAACCGCTGTCGGCGAATCGAGTCGCCCGTGAGGCCGGGGTCAGTTGGGGCACCTTGAAACATCAGTTCGGCGACATCGACGGACTGTGGGCCGCGGTGCTCATCGAGCTGACCGATCGCAGTGGAGCGAACAGCCCCGAGACCTGGCCGCAGGTCACCGGCTCGATCCGGGAGCGGGTGTGGCAGGTGGTCGATGCCATCTGGACCATCCTGGATGCACCCGAGGGGCGCGCGGTCGAGGCGCTGCGCGCCGGTTTGCCCAATGGTCAGGCGGAACGGCTCGAGGTCTTCCCGCGGACCGCGGCGGCCATGGCCGGGTACGAAGACGCCTGGCTCAGGGCTTTCGAGTACTTCCTTGCGGATCTGCCCGTCGATTCGGACAAGGTGCGCGGGGTCCGGACCCTGATTCCGATGGCTATGCGTGGCATCAATAACGAGCGTCGGCTGTCTTCTCCTGCCGAGCTGGCGGCCGCGCGCCACTGTCTGGTCGACGCGATAGCGGTCTACCTGCAGTAATCGAGATTCTTTGAGAACCCTCGTTGACAATTGCGGGTGGGGAGTCCACTGTTACCCCCAGCTTTCGCAATCCAGTCAGGAGTGATCCATGTCTCCGTCTCCCGATGACCAGGGCATGCGCCTGCAACGCAGCAGCCGCGACACCGCCGCCCTGATCCCGCGCCTGACCCAATGGCTGGCCACACAGTTGCCCGAGCAAGCCGACCCGGTGCTCACATTGGGATCCGGCATCGACAGCAACGGCATGTCGGCGGAAACCCTGACCCTGACGCTGACCTGGCGTGAGGGTGGAGACACGCAGGTCGCCGATCTGATCGCCCGGGTGGTGCCGGCCCCCGGCGATTTCCCCGTCTACGAGCACTACAACCTGCGCGACCAGTTCGACGTCATGCGCATCGTGGCCGAAGTGAGCGACGTCCGCGTTCCCCGGGTGCGGTTCCTCGAGCCGACCGGTGACGTGCTGGGTACGCCCTTTCTGCTGATGGACCGCGTCGACGGCCTGGTGCCGCCCGACGTCATGCCCTACACCTTCGGCGACAACTGGCTCTTCGACGCCGGCCCCGAGCAGCAGCGCCGACTTCAGGACTCCACGATCGAGGCGCTCGCCGAACTGCACGCAATCCCGGACGCGTCCACCACTTTCGCGTTTCTCGACCCGCGGCAGCCCGGTTCCAGCCTGCTCGAACGAAACCTCAATCGAGCCCATGCGTGGTACCGGTTCGCGGCTCGCGACATCGGCGCATCGCCGTTGGTGGAGCGAATCCTGAAGTGGCTTACGGCCAATCTTCCGGAGTCATCGTCCGGTGAGACCGTGCTGTCCTGGGGTGATGCGCGGCTCGGCAACTGCATGTACCGCGACTTCGCGCCGGTCGCGGTGCTCGACTGGGAAATGGCGACGATCGGCCCCCGTGAGCTCGACGTGGCCTGGATCGTGTTCGGGCACCGCGTCTTTCATGCCATCGCCAACAACTTCGGCCTGCCCGGCATGCCGGACTTCATGCGTGAGGAAGACGTACGGGCAACCTACGCCGAGCACTCGGGCGTGCAGCTCGCCGATCTCACCTGGTACACGATGTTCGCCGCCCTGAACTACTGCGTCGTCTTCTTGCGCGCGGGCGGCCGGCAGATCCATTTCGGCGAGATGGAACGGCCCGATGACATCGAGCTACTGCTCCACCACAGGTCGCTCGTCGAAGAACTGCTCGCCGAACTCGGCGCCTGATACCTGGCATCACCCTTCATCGTTTCGAAAACCATTGGGGAAGTACAACTCTCGTGATCGAACAACTGAACGAACTGGCCTACTACTGCATCACCAGACATCCCGCCGACGCTCGTGTCCTGCTCCCGGAGGCCCGCGACGCGGAGCGGCTCGGCCTCGGCTCGTGCATGATCGGTGAACGGATGACCGTCAAGGACTCCGCCGTCCTGTCCGGCGGCCTGGCCGGGTGCACGACCGATCTCGGAATCGCCGCGGCGGCAACGAATCACCACACCCGGCACCCGATGGTGACGGCGACGATCGGTTCGACCATGCAGGCCATGACCGAAGGCCGATATGCCATGGCATTCGGCCGCGGCATGGCGGCGAACTGGAAGGCGATCGGCCTGCCCGCCGTCACCGAAGCGCAACTGCGGGATTTCGTCGGAATCCTGCGTCGCCTCTGGGCCGGGGAGACCATCCTCGACCACGACGGGCCCGCCGGTAAGTGGCCAGTCCTGTACCACCAGAACGGCCTCGAGGATTCGCCCCCGATCGGCTTCGTCGCGGTGGGCCCGAAGACCATGGAGCTCGCCGGTGCGATCGGCGACTTCGTCGTGCTGCACACCTTCTTCTCTGACGAGGCCACCGCGAATTCCGTTGCGGCAGTACGCCGTGGCGCTGAACGGGCGGGCAAGGATCCCGACAGCGTCCGCATCTGGTCGTGCCTGGCGACCGCGAGCGACGCGCTCACTCCGGAGGATCAGCTACGTCGCCGCACCGGCCGCCTGGTGACCTACCTGCAGGCGTACGCCGACATCCTGATCAGCGCCAATGGTTGGGATCCGCAGGTCTGGGACCGGATCCGCACCACGCAGCTGTACATGGACGCCGCGGCGGCGGGCCCGATCGACGCCTCCGCCTCCGCCGAGGTCCTGGAGCAGCTCGACGCCCTCATCCCGGACGAATGGCTCGCCTCGGCCGCATACGGTACGCCCGAGCAGTGCGTGAAGAAGATTTCACGCGAATACGACCTCGGCTGCCACTCGGTGATCATGCACGGCGCGAGCCCGCACGAGCTGGCATCGGTGGTGGCCGCCTACCGCGCCAACCGACCCACGCTGCGCCGGGCTGTGGCGGCGAACCCGGGAAAGTTCGCCTGAGGCAGGATCAACGCCGGTGCCGGATGGAGCGAAGCCTTCGTTCAGTCCAGGTGCCGGCGTACTTCGGCGGCGCAGCCCGATACCCCGGATCGGTCGAGGACATCGAGCAGGCCCTGGAGGTGTTTCGGGGGTCGCTTGTGCTCGGCGACTTGCGTTTGGAGCATTCGAAGGACCTGCCCTGGGGCTGGATCCAGCATGTCCAGCAGAAAGTCGTCCGGATGCATCAGTTCGGGGAACCCGTCGCCGATGGGTCTGACCTTGAAGTCCTTGATATTGAAGGTCAGCAGTACGTCGGTATTTCCCCTGTAGTGCGGCCGCAAGAACGTGTCTGTCCTTGGGGTGGTTCTCCATCCGCTCGGTCAGCTCTTCATAGCCCTCGACCATTGCGTCGGGGAAGAACGTCCGCAATGTGTCGATCAAGCGGTCGACCTGTACGGTCCGGTGGGCGTCATCGCCGTGCGCGGCTGCGAGATTGCGTTGCAACTCGGCCAGGACCTCGGCTGACCATAACGGTTGGATGAGATCTGCTTCGGCCAGGCGCAGCACCGTATCGCGCAGATATGCCGGATACAGGACGCAGGTATCGAGAAAGACTCGCTGCACGGCTCAGTGCCGTTTCAGTGGCTCCGGGGGAGTCTCGTCGTACAGTCCTAGATCCTCGGAGATCCTGGTGAGTTCGGACAGTCCTGCCGTGCGCTCGGCACGTCGGTATTCGCGAAACGCCAGGACATCGGTGAGACGTACTCTGCGGTGCCGACCCGGCCGGGTGAACGGAATCGCACCGGAGTCCAGCAGCTTCACGAACGTCGGCCTGCTCATGCCCAGCAATTCGGCCGCCTCCTGTGTGGTCAGCGTGGTGTGCAGTGGTGCGACGGTCACGGCTTTGCCCTCGGACAGGGCGTGGGCTACCAGGCGCAATGCTTCGAGGACCTCTGCCGGTAGCGCCACGACTGCGCCTTCGGGGGAACGCAGGATCGCCGCCTCGATCGCGGGCGACGTGTCCAGGAATCTGCGCAGCTCCGCGATCTGATCCGGATGCTCCGGCAGCAGCGTGCGCTCGTTCAGTGTCTCGGTCATCGTGTCGGCCTCCGGCGGTCGGCCTCCATTATGCCGATCTTTCGAATAATTCGAAAGGAGTTGGCCGGCCAGAGCGAATGGTTCGACTACCCGTGGACGCATCGGCTCGATCTTTGCGAGCTGGAATGCGAAGCGTCCGAACGACTTCGACCGGCCGCGTGTCGGAGCTACGTTGGCAGAACTGCGTCCGGAACCTGGTCAGAAGTTGGAAATACTCGAGTAAAAGAGTTCGGCCCAGGTCAGAAAGGGTTCTCTGACCTGGGCCGATTGGGGTGGCTGACGGGACTCGAACCCGCGACACCCAGGATCACAACCTGGTGCTCTACCAGCTGAACTACAGCCACCATTGCCGGTAACTTCCGGCGCGGTAGAGCTTAACCGGTCCGCGTCGTGAGTACCTAATCGGCTGTTCAGGACGGGTTTGCGGGGGGGTCGGCGGGGGTGGAGAGTTCGGCGGCCACGGCGGCGATCTCGGCGGTGGAGGGGCCGGGGGCGGGGACGAAGGCGGTGCGGCGGTAGTACTCGAGCTCGCGGATGGATTCCTTGATATCGGCGAGGGCGCGGTGGGCGAGGCCCTTCTCGGGCTGGCCGAAGTAGATGCGCGGGTACCAGCGGCGGGCCAGTTCCTTGATGGAGCTGACGTCGATCATGCGGTAGTGCAGGTGGGCGTCGAGGGCCGGCATGTCGCGGGCGATGAAGCCCCGGTCGGTGGCGATGGAGTTGCCGGCCAGCGGGACCGTGCGCGCGGTGGGGACGTACTGCTTGATGTAGTCGAGGATCTGCTGCTCGGCCTCGGCGACGGAGACGGTGGAGCGGCGGACCTCCTCGGTGAGCCCGGAGCGGGCGTGCATCTCGGCCACCACCGGCGGCATGGCGGCCAGCGCGTCGTCGTCGGCATGGATCACGATGTCCACGCCCTCGCCGAGGATATTGAGGTCACTGTCGGTCACGAGTGCGGCCACCTCGATCAGCTTGTCGCTGTCGAGCTGTAGGCCGGTCATCTCGCAGTCCATCCACACCACGTACTTGTCCACCCGCCAAACACTAACGCTTCGCCGTTCGGCGACCCGGAGGCCCGGCCGCGTCGAGCCCGCTCGGCCGCCCGACCGGGCAGTATCGTTCACACCAGTCCCGCATAACGAGCGGTCGGCATGTTGGTTGGGCATTCCCAGGGCAGTAGTTCACAGGGCAGTCGCAGTTGGCAGAGCAGACGGAGGATGCGCGATGACCACCCCGCAGGAGAAGGCAGCGGCGGCACGGAAGGCGGCGGAGGAGGCGGCGCGGATCGCGGCGGAGGCGGCGGCCGCCGCCGAGGCCGCGGAAAAGGAAGCTGCCGATCAGGAGGCGGCGGCCAAGTCCGCTGAGACGGCTCCGGGGGGCAACGGAATACCGAAAACCGCTGCCGCGGAATCTGATCAGGCCGCCGAGGACGAGGCCGCCGCACAGGAGATCGCGGCGGGATACGCCATGGAGGGCCTGGCGCTGGAGCTGGGCACTGTGATCGTCGGCGACACCGTGCATCCCGATGCGCGGGTGCGGATTCCGATGAAGACCATGAACCGCCACGGCCTGGTCGCGGGCGCCACCGGTACCGGAAAGACCAAGACCGTGCAGGGCATCGCCGAGCAGCTCTCGGCGGCGGGCGTGCCGGTGGTGCTGGCCGATATCAAGGGCGACCTATCGGGTCTGGCGCAGCCGGGGCAGGCGAACGACAGGCTGCTGGCCCGCGCCCGGGAGACCGGCGATCCGGACTGGAAGCCGCAGGGCTTCCCGTGTGAGTTCGTCTCCCTCGGCACCGGGGGGATCGGTGTGCCGATTCGCGCCACCATCACCTCGTTCGGCCCGATCCTGCTCAGTAAGGCGCTGGGGCTCAACGAAACCCAGGAATCCACCCTCGGCCTGATCTTCCACTGGTCGGACCAGAACGGCTTGGCGCTGCTGGATCTGAAGGATCTGCGCGCGGTTATCCAATACCTCACCAGCCCGGAGGGTAAGGAAGATCTCAAGGGCATCGGCGGCGTCTCCGCGCAGACCGCGGGTGTGATCCTGCGCGCACTGGTGAATCTGGAGGCCGACGGCGGCGACACCTTCTTCGGCGAACCCGAGCTCGAGCCCGCCGATCTCATGCGCACCGCGGGCGGGCAGGGCGTCATCACCCTGTTCGAGCTGGGCGCGCAGGCCGCGCGGCCGCAGATGTTCTCCACCTTCCTGATGTGGGTGCTGGCCAACCTGTTCCAGACGCTGCCCGAGGTCGGCGATATGGACAAGCCCAAGCTGGTGTTCATCTTCGACGAGGCGCACCTGCTGTTCACCGGCGCCTCCAAGGCGTTCCTGAACCAGGTGGAGCAGACGGTGAAGCTGATCCGCTCCAAGGGCGTCGGCGTCTTCTTCTGCACCCAGCTGCCCACCGACATCCCGAATCCGGTGCTGTCCCAGCTGGGTGCGCGCATCCAGCACGCGCTGCGCGCCTTCACGCCGGAAGATCAAGCGGCACTGTCGAAGACGGTGCGCACCTATCCCAAGACCGCCACCTACGATCTCGAAAAGGCGCTCACCTCACTGGGTACCGGCGAGGCCGTGGTGACGGTGCTGTCGGAGAAGGGAGCGCCGACACCGGTCGCCTGGGCGCGCATGCAGCCGCCGCGCTCGCTCATGGACACCATCGGAGACGACGGAATCCGTTCCCGCGCACAGCAGTCCGCGCTGTACGGTAAGTACGGGACCACCATCGACGCGGAATCGGCCTACGAGATCCTGACCGCGAAGATTCAGGCGACCGCGCAGCGGCAGGCCGACGAGGCGGCGGCCAAGGGCTCGCGCTCAAAGCCTGCCCCGCAGGAGGATTCGATGGCCGAGAAGATCATCAGCAACCCGGCCTTCAAGAACTTCCTGCGATCGGCGGCCACCGTCGCCGGGCGCGAGATCAGCCGCAGCATCTTCGGCACCCGGAAGCGGTAGCCAGGCTCAGCGCCCGATATCGCGGCTGAGCAGATCGTCGATGGTTTCGCGCCGGACCAGTTCCCGGCACCCGCCGTCGCGGACCGCGACGATCGGCGGGCGGCCGACGCCGTTGTAGGACGAGGCCAGGCTGTGGTGGTACGCCCCGGTGCAGGGCATGGCCAGCACCTCGCCTGGCCGCAGGTCGGCCGGCAGCCGGACGTCGCGGGCCAGGATGTCGCCCGCCTCGCAGTAGCGTCCGGCGATGGTGGCGGTCATGTGCGGGCCGGTGGGATGCCGGTTGGCGACCACGGCGTCGTAGCGCGCGCCGTAGAGGGCGACCCGCGGGTTGTCGCTCATACCGCCGTCCACGGTCACGTACGTATGGCCGTGCTCGACGTGTTTGACCGACAGCACGCGGTACAGCGTGACGCCCGCCCGCGCCACGATGGCGCGGCCGGGTTCGAGGGCAATGCGGGGCCGCGGGAAGCCGTGCCGGGCGCAGGCGGCGTCCAGCGAATCCTCGATGATGTCGGCCAGTTCGGCCAGGTTCATCTCGGCGTCGCCGCTGCGGTAGGCCACCGCGTGCCCGCCGCCGAGGTCCAGGTCGGTCAGGGTGAGGCCGAATTCATCGCGGATGCGGGCCATTTCGGCGATCATGCGCCGCACCGCCTCGCCGTAGGGGAAGGTGTTGTAGATCTGCGACCCGATATGGCAGTGCAGCCCGGCCAGGGTCAGATTCGGTTGCCGCACAATGCGATCCACCGCCTCCGTCACCGCCCGCCCGCCGATCGGGAAACCGAACTTCTGATCGGTGACGCCGGTGCGGACCGCCGGATGTCCGTCGATGTCGATATCGGGGGTGACGCGCAGCAGCACCCGCTGCGGCCGCTCGGCCAGCGCCGAGAGCAGCGTGATCTCGGTGAGCGAGTCGATCACGATGCGCCCGACCCGGCAGTTCACGGCCGTCTCCAGTTCGGCGAAGGGTTTCCCGTTGCCGTGCAGCACGATCCGCTCCGGGTCGGCCCAGCTGGACAGGGCCACCGCCAGTTCCCCGGCCGAGCACACGTCCAGCGACAGCCCCTCGTCGGTGATCCATTCGGCGACCGCGCGCGTGAGCAGTGCCTTGCCCGCGTAGATGATCTCGGCGTCGGGGAACCGAGTGCGGTAGGCCTGACAGCGGGTGCGCACCTCGCCCTCGTCGAGCACATACGTCGGCGTGCCGTACTGATCGGCGATGTCGGCCAGCGCCACGCCGCCGACGGTGATGCGCCCGTCGGCGTCGTAGTGGGTTTCGCGTGGCCAGACCGCCGGATCGAGCCGGGGGACCATGCCCCCGTCACGCAGCGACGGGAAGATCTCGAGCAGCGTCAAGACGTCTCCTGGTGAGAGCTCCCCGCTTTCTCTCATGCGGGGCCGACACCAGGACTACGCCCGATTGCGCGGTCCGGAATGTCCGGCAACGTCCCCTTTACGAGCGTCCCGCCGATCTTGACGGTTTGCTGATCAGCTGCCGAGCTTCTTGTAGGCGGCGCCGGCCACCACCGAGGTGATCGAGCGCGGCCCGAACTGCCCGGCCAGGCTCATACCCTTGCTGATCAGGCCCGGGACCACGCGCATCTTGTTGCGGGCGAGCGCGTCGATGGTGATCTTGGCGGTGTGGGCGGCGGTGACCCAGATGAACTCCGGGATCTTGTTGCCCATCTCCTCCTGGTCCGGGTTGTCGGTGCGGACCGGGCCGGGAGCCAGCAGGGTGACATTGATGCCGGTGCCCTTGAGCTCACCGCGCAGCGACTCGGAGAAGGTGTTCACGAACGCCTTGCTCGCGGAGTAGGTGGTGTTGTTCGGAATCGGCATATTGCCCGCCGCCGACCCGGTGACGAGGATGCCGCCCGCCCGGCGCTCCAGCATGCCCGGCAGCACGGCCAGCGTGAGATCGTGCACGGCAACGGCATTCAGTTCCATGATGTCGCGCTCGTAGTCCAGGTCCAGCTTGGCCAGCGGGCCGAAGGTGGAGACACCGGCGTTGTTGCAGAGGATGGCGATGTCCCGCGCGGCCAGCTCCTTGGCCAGCGGCGCGCGCTGATCGCGGTCGGACAGGTCCACCGCGCGCACCTCGGCGGTGATGCCGTACCGCTCGGTCAGCCGCTGTGCCAGCTCGGCCAGCAGGTCGCCGCGGCGGGCGACGAGGATCAGCGAGTAGCCCCGCGAGGCAAGCTCTTCGGCGAGGGCGGTGCCGATCCCGGAGGAGGCTCCGGTGACGACGGCACGATTGTCGGCGGTGGGTACAGGCAGGCTCACGGGACCCGAGCCTACCGATGTTCGCGCGGATGGGGCGCTCGGCGTGCGGGTGGAGTGGACGAAAGGGAAACCACCCCACCCGCACGCCCGCGTTCCCGCCGTTCAGCGCGTGTCCGGCGGGCGGATCAGGAGGTGCCGGCCGAGATCAGGCGGTGCACTTCGAGATGAGGACGCTGGCCTGGGAGGGATCCGCGCTGCCCAGGCTCACCATCAGGGGGTTCGGGTCCGGGCCGCTGGCCGCGAGGGCATTGCGCTCGGCGGCGGCCAGGTTGTTGCCCAGGCCGGTGTACAGGCGGCCGTCGCGGTCCACGAGGGCGGCGCAGCCGTTGCTCCAGCGCAGCGCCACCGCACAGTTGGAGAAGCCGCACTCGTCCATGGCGTCGGCATCGGCGCGGCCCTGGTCGGGCGCGTTGTAGGCGTACCCGATGGACCACTGGTCGCCCCGGTCGGCGACGGCGAAGGAGCCGTAGTAGTCGTAGTCGGCGTGCGCGGTTCCCATGCCGGCGCTCATCAGCGCGGCGGCGGCGGAGGCCACCGCACCGGCGGCGGCCTTACGAGACAGATGCATAGAGAATTTCTCCCCCAGGATCGTTGAAGCAAGTGCTCCGCGATCATGGCAGGGTGGTATGACATTCCCGACCATCTGAATCGGTTGGTGTATCGGTCATCTCGGATTGCGGCCGGAAATGTCGTGACCGGTCAATAGGGGGCTTGGGCTCCATGAAGGCGATGCCCCAGTTCAGGTGACCGTGCCACACGCTGGCTATGCGGCCGCCCTGGACGGCGGGTTTGGGGTCGCCGATGGGGCCGCCCGCGGCGCGGACGGCGGCGACGGTGGCGTCCAGGTCGGGGGACAGGAAGGCGACACCGGTCAGAGCGGGCGCGCGGCCGGACGACACGGCCTCGATGAACGGTTCGCCGACCCGGTAGAAGGCCATTTCGGGCCCTTCCGGGCCGCGCGGGAAGAAGCGCCGGCGCGGCGGAACGCCCAGGACGGCGGTCAGATCGGCGACCGCGTCGTCCAGATCGGACACCCAGTAGACGACGTGATCGACGGTGGTCACGCCGTTCGGATGCGCCGGTATGGAATCAGCTTCGGGCGTCGTCGATTCCAAGTACGGGATGCCGAGTGATTCGGGGGCGGCATGGGTTTCGTCGAATCCCCAGGCGGGCTCGCCCAGGGTGCAGGCGACGCGGCCGATCTGCACTCGGCCGCCGCTGACGGTGAAACCCAGTGCCGCCCAGGACTGCTCGTCTCCGGGCAGTCCCAGGCGGGTGAGGTTCGGCATTACAGGGCCGCCGCCAGCCGGGTGCCCTGGTTGATGGCACGCTTGGCGTCGAGTTCGGCGGCCAGGTCGGCGCCGCCGATGAGGTGCACCTTCACGCCCGCGTTCTGCAGCGGATCGTGCAGGTCGCGCACGGATTCCTGGCCCGCGCACAGGATCACGTTGTCGCACTCGATGATCTGCGGGCGCTGGCGCTTCTCGCCGAAGCTGATGTGCAGGCCGCGGTCGTCGATGCGCTCGTAGTTGACGCCGCCGATCTGCTCGACGCCCTTGGCCTTGACCGCCGCCCGGTGCACCCAGCCGGTGGTCTTGCCCAGTCCCTTGCCGAAGGAGGACGACTTGCGCTGCAGCAGTACGACTTCCCGGGCGGCCGGAGAGGGCCTGGGGGTGGTGACGAAGCCGGGGACGGTGGGATCGTCGGAGACGCCCCACTCTTCCTTCCACTCGTCGAGCTTGAGGCTGGGATGTCCTTCGACGGTGAGGAATTCGCTCACGTCGAAGCCGATGCCGCCGGCGCCGATGACCGCCACCTTCTTGCCCACCGGTTTGCCGTCGCGCACCAGCTCGGCGTAGGTGAGCACCTTCGGGTGGTCGATGCCCGGGATATTGGGGATGCGCGGCTTCACGCCGGTGGCCAGGATGACCTCGTCGTAACCGCCCGCGATGAGCTGCTCGGCGGTGGCCCGGGTCTCGAGATGCACACGCACACCGGTGATTTCGAGCTGCCTGGTGTAGTAGCGCAGGGTCTCGTTGAACTCTTCCTTGCCCGGGATCCGGCGGGCGATGTCGAACTGCCCGCCGATCTTGTCGTCGGACTCGAACAGGTCCACGTGATGCCCGCGCTGGGCCAGGCTGACCGCGGCCGAGAGTCCGGCCGGGCCCGCGCCCACGACGGCGAACTTCCGGGTCCGTCGGGTGGGCAGCAGCTTCAGCTCGGTCTCGTGCCCGGCGCGCGGATTCAGCAGGCACGAAACTGTTTTGGCCTGGAAGGCGTGGTCCAGGCAGGCCTGATTGCAGGCGATGCAGGTATTGATCTCGTCCCCCCGCGCGTCCTGGGCCTTGCGTGCCCAATCCGGGTCGGCGAGCAGCGGGCGGGCCAGCGACACCAGGTCGGAGTCGCCGCGGATGAGGATCTCCTCGGCGGTCTCCGGCATATTGATGCGGTTGGACGCGCACACCGGAATGCTCACCAGGTCCTTGACCTTCGCGGTCCACTCCACGAACGCCGCACGCGGCACCGAGGTGACGATGGTGGGCACCCGGGCCTCGTGCCAGCCGATGTCGGTATTGATGATGGTAGCGCCGGCGGCCTCCACATCCCGTGCGACGGCGGCGATTTCGTCCCAGGTCTGGCCCTTCTCCACGAAGTCGGCCATGGACAGCCGGAAGACGATGATGAAGTCCGGTCCGACCGCCTCGCGCACCCGGCGCACGATCTCGCCCGCGATGCGGCGGCGGTTCGCCGGCGAGCCGCCCCACTTGTCCTTGCGCTTGTTGGTGCGCTCGGCCAGGAACTGGTTGATGAAATAGCCTTCACCACCCATGATTTCGACGCCGTCGTACCCGGCGAACTTGGCCAGGTAGGCGCAGCGCGCGTAGTCGTCGATGGTCTCCTCGACGCCCTTGGACGAGAGCGCGCGGGGCTTGAACGGGTTGATGGGGGCCTTGATGGCGGAGGCGGACACGCTGGTCGGCATGTAGGAGTAGCGGCCCGCGTGCAGGATCTGCAGCGCGATCTTGCCGCCCTCGGCGTGCACCGCCTTGGTGATGGCGCGGTGCCGGTAGGCCTCGGTCTTGTTGGTCAGCTTGGCGCCGAACGGCAGCAGCCAGCCGGTGCGGTTGGGGGCGTAGCCGCCCGTGATGATCAGTCCGACACCGCCTTTGGCCCGCTCGGCGAAGTAGGCGGCCAGCCGATTGATGTGCCACGCCCGATCCTCGAGGCCGGTGTGCATGGAACCCATGACCACGCGATTGCGCAGCGTGGTGAATCCCAGGTCCAGGGGTTCGAACAGGTGCGGGTACGCGCTCATCGCTGAGAGCCTTTCGGTTCGGACGCCTGCGACCGGGCTGAGTCGCGCTTCAGGGCGTCGAGTACTTCCTCGCACCAGTCGACGATTCCCTCCTCGACGCGGATGCCGCCGCGCAGGACGAGGTACTGGTGCAGCTTGGGGCCGGTGAGCCGATCCGGCGCGGGGTAGTCCTTCTTCTCGAAGGTGCGGTACAGGTCGAGCCGGTGCGCGTGCTGGTCGCGGTGGCGCTGCACCTCGGCGGTGAGCGCGCCGACATCGCCGAGGGAGGCGGCTCGCAGCTTCACGCCGAGTTCGTTGCGCATGGGTTCCAGATCGGCGGGTTCGGCGATCCAGCGGATCAGTTCGGCCCGGCCGGCGTCGGAGACGGTGTAGACCTTCTTGTCCGGGCGGCCCGCCTGGGGCACGGTCTCCGCGATGACCCAGCCCTGCTCGTCCATGCGCTTGAGCACGCGATAGATCTGCTGGTGGGTAGCGTTCCAGAAGAATCCGATGGATTTGTCGAAACGGCGCGCGAGGTCGTATCCCGAGCTGGCACGTTCGGTCAGCGATACCAGCAGCGCGTGTTCGAGGGCCATGCCGCCAGGGTAACTGAGACGAGACGTACTATGCAATTCAGTGCATAAAAGGTCGGCGTGGTGCGGGCTCGTCGGTGTGTCGGTTAACGCGGCCGGTCGCGAACCTGATTTCAGAGCGAATCACCCGCCCGGGGTGCTGGGCGGGGATGGACTCAGGGGAGGAAATATGCGTTCGGCATTCACATCGGTGGGGGCCGCGGTGCTCATCGCGACATCCGCGGTTCTGATGACGGCCTGCAATGACAAGAACACCACCGCGGCGACGCCGGCGTCGGTGAGCGCCGCGGCACCGGGCGCCGGGCAGCCGGGTGACACTGCCACTCCGGGTGGCACCGTCAAGCCCGGTGGCACGAACTCACAGGCGACCGTGCGCACTATCGGCAAGACCGGCTGGTACGAGGGCTTCGAGATCACCGTCGACAAGGCCACCGTCACGCCGGACGAATTCGGCGGCGCGAAGGTGCGGGTGGACATCACCTACAAGAACACCACCACGAAGGACCAGACGCTCAGCATCGTCCCCGGCGTGCAGATCGACGGCGCACTCGATCCCGGGGCCGGATTCGACAATCCGGACGTGCCCGGAAAGGGCTCGGCCGCAGGCGATGTCACCACCTCGGTGAAGAAGCTGGACAATGCCGAGCACCTGCTCGACACCATCACGATCGTCTACGGCACCTCCGCGGACAACCAGACCCTGATCCCGCTGAAGACCGACGCGAAGGCCGACAGCGTCGCTCCCAAGACGCTGAACGTCTCGGGCAAGCTGGCGCAGGACCAGACCGCCGTCGAAATCACCGGCGGCACATTGACACCCAGCTACACCAAGGGCGAGCGCAACAAGATGGATCTCGCCCTGCACATCACGCTGGTCGGCGGCTCCGGCATCGCGGCGGGCGGGCTGAACGTCTTCTACGAGTACTTCAGCATCAAGACGCCGGACGGCCAGAACGTGGTGGCCGATATCCGCGGCCCCATCGACGAATTGCTCAACCGCAACCAAACCATCGACAAGGCGGACAATGTCGTCGTGTTCGTGGTCCCTGCGCCGGCGACCGGCTCCTATGCGATCAGCTACGACGCGACCAAGGGGGCGAGCACCGCACCGACCTTCTCTTTCACGATCAGCTGAAAAGCCCTGCGCGCCCGGGTCTTTCAGGGCCTTCATCACAACGCACCTTCGCTACCTGCATCGATCGGACATGCCCGGAGACACCACCCGCGTCTCGACCGTGACGTCGAAGCAGTGTGTCGGCCGTCATAGGGCTCGCACTGTCGCACCGGGGTCGGTGTGGCGATGGCCAATTCTGGTGGTCATGGTTCCGTCGATCACTTTGGAACTGTGGCATTTCATATATGTCGGGATGCTGATTCGGAGCAGACCGCAGGTCGAGTGCACTGTCATGTTGCTTCCCGTGCCGGGTGCGGAGGCCGACGCAGAGGACATGCGGGACGCCGCTGATCGGGGCGTTGCCGACCGGCTTGCGGGAGTGTGACATGCTGGTAGCGAGCACGGGTTGTTGATGTGATCGCTCGGCTCGCAACAGGGAGATTTAAAAAGAATGTCGCAAGGCAGTGTGAAGTGGTTTAACGGCGAAAAGGGCTTCGGGTTCATTGCGCAGGACGGCGGCGGCCCCGACGTTTTCGTCCACTACTCCGAGATTGCCGGCTCCGGTTTCAAGTCCCTCGACGAGGGCCAGCGGGTCGAGTTCGAGATCGGCCAGGGCCAGAAGGGCCCGCAGGCGCAGAACGTCCGCGCCATCTAGGAGCCGACACAACACCTAACCCGCGCCGATCGGCGCGGGTTTCGTGCTTTTCACACCCCTTCACTCAGCGCCGCGAACTCCTTGGCGTAGTCCATCCACAGTTCTCAGCGGGCGGCCTTGACGGCGAAGGCTCCGGCGATGAGGACGGTGATCCCTTCGGCGATGGCGGCGGCGCCGACAGCGTGCGCGGCCGAGAGCGCGGAAGTGCCTGCGAGGGTGAGGAATACGGTGCCGAAGCCGGCTACGCCGATGACGACGCCCAGTTGCACGCAGGTGACCAGGATGCCGCTGGCGTCGGCGGCGAGGGCCAGGGGGATCTTGCTGGTGGCGCGGGCCATGAGGGGGCTGAAGGCGAGGCCGTAGCCGATGCCCATCACGCCGAAGACGGTCAGTTCGAGCGGGCCGATGTCGCGGCCGCCGCGCATCTGCAGGCCCATGACGATGGTGGTCAGGGCGGCGATCAGCAGGCCGGTGGGGATCATCGCGCGGTGGAAGCGGGCGGGGATGCGCGTCCAATTCAGGCTCACCAGGCCGAAAGTCACGCCATTGGGGAGGAACAGGAGTCCGGCGTGCAGAGCGCTGTAGCCGAGGGTGGACTGGAGATGGATGGTGAGGACGAAGACCCAGCCGCCGAAGGTGCACATGACCAGGAACAGGGTGGCCGCGGTGAGCACCAGGCCGGGGGCCCGTAGCACGCGGTCGGCGAAGAGCGGTTCCCCGCCGCGGCGGTGCACCCAGCGCTCGACCAGGGCGAAGGCGGCGAAGCCGAAAGCTGACGCGCCCAGGGTGATTCGGGTCCACAGCGGCCAATCCTGTTCGTGCCCGAGCACCAGCGGCACGACCAGCGCCAGTACCGAGGCGGTCAGAACGGCCAGACCGGCCAGGTCGAGTTTGCGGTCCACGCCGGTCGTGACCGCCGGCAGGATGCGCGGGGCGGCGGCGAGCAGTGCCAGCCCGATCGGCACGTTCACCAGAAACACGCCACGCCAGCCGGTTCCGGCGAAATCGCTGCTCACGATGATGCCGCCGAGGATCTGGCCGACGACCATGCCGCCGGAGATGACGGTCGCGTAGGCCGACATCGCGCGGGCGCGGGCAGGTCCGGTGAAAACCCGCTGCAGGATGGTCATCACCTGCGGCACCATGGCCGCCGATCCGACTCCCTGCAGGAACCGGAAGACGATGAGCGAGCCGGAGTTCCAGGCCAGCCCGCAGGTCAGCGAGGCGAGGGTGAACAGCGCCAGGCCGGTGACGAAGACGGTGCGCTGCCCGAACCGGTCACCCAGCCGCGCGCCGGTGACCAGCAGCACCGCGTACGCGATCACATATCCGGAGACGATGAGCTGCAGCCCGGAACCGGTGGCGTGCAGGGAGGTTCGGATCGAGGGAATGGCGACGTTCACGATCGAGGCGTCCAGCACCGCCATGAACTGGCCGAGCAGGATGACGGTCAGGACCGCGAGGGGACGTCGGACGGCTACCGGGGCGGGAGCCGCCGCGGGTGGAGACTGGGCCAGGCTCTGTGTCATGGGAATCAGCGTGCGCGGCGGCCGAATCGGCGGACAGGAGTCTGTTTATACGGGTACTGGCACCACCTGGATACCCCTAGCGATTACCGCCACCATGGAGGCATGGTGTCAGGAGCGGGATGCGGCGATCTCATCGAGTCGAGCGTCACTGAAGCGTCCGTGCGCAACGGTGATTCGCGGTCGGTGCGCAAGGTGCGCCGGGTGGAGCTGTCGACGTTCCTCAAGTCGCGGCGGGCCCGGATCCGGCCGGAGGACGTCGGCCTGCCCGCGGGCGCGCGCCGGCGCACCCCGGGGCTGCGGCGCGAGGAGGTGGCGCAGCTGGCCGGGGTGGGGATCACCTGGTACACCTGGCTCGAGCAGGGGCGCGACATCAATTGCAGTGTCCAGGTGCTGGATGCGATCGCCCGGGCGCTGTGCCTGGACGGCGCCGAGCACGCGCATCTGTACCGGCTCGCCGACGTCCCGACCGCGCCGGCGCCGATCACCGAGGAGCTGGTGCCCGAGGAGGTGCAGATCATCCTCGACCACATGCATCCGCTGCCCGCCGCCCTGTTCAGCGCCAAATACGATGTGCTGGCCTGCAATACCGCCTACGCGACGATGTATCCGACGTTCATGAGCGGCTCCCGGAACGTGCTGCGCAAGGTCTTCCTGGCCGACGAGTGCTGCACGCCCTACCCGCCCCACTCGGAGCCGGACCACCTGGCCCGCATGGTCGGCTACCTGCGCGCCGCGTACGCGCGCAACCTCGGTGACCCCGAATGGGTGGCATTCATCGACGACATGGTCTCGGCGAGCCCGCATTTCGCGGAACTCTGGGCACGCAACGACGTCGCCCTCCCGCTGGGTCGCACCCGCATCATCCGCAATCTCGCCATCGGCGAACTCGAGATGTACATGACCAGCATGTCGCTACCGTCCATCGCAGGCGCGTGGATGCAGGTCTGGACGCCATCCGGCGCCGCGGCCTGGGACAAACTCCACGCCTTGCTGGCCATGACCCCCGAAGACCGCCGCCTCCCCTGGGCCGACCACGTCGAGCGAGTCCACAACCGCGTTCTGATCTGACCGAGCCGCATTCTCGGCCGACAGGGCTGCCCGACCCCAATCGGCCGGCACGCACCGGCTGGAAGCCCTTCGGGCCGGGGCGAACCCGGGCCTGGCCGCCGGTGCGCACTGATTCCGGCCGCAAGGTCCGGTCCTCCTGGAGCGTGGTCGATGCTGCTCGCGGCCCGAGGTCGCTGCGGGCGGCCGGACCACGCGCGTGAATGTTGCGCCGAATTCCGGTTCGGTCGCTTAGTCTGCGCTGCATGACCGAGCGCGCGGGCGATATCACCGTCGGGCAGGCAACCGGGCGGGCGACGGTGCTCGCGTGGGGGTTCTGGGACTGGGCGGGTGCGGCGTTCAACGCGGTGATCCTGACCTTCGTGTTCTCGGTGTATCTGACCGACAAGGTCGGCGAGGATCTGCCGGGTGGGATCTCGCCCAGTGCCTGGCTCGGGTGGGCGCTGGGAGCGGCGGGGCTGGTGGTGGCGGTGACCGCGCCGGTGGCCGGGCAGTGGTTCGACGCCACCGCCAGACGCAAGCTGGCGCTCGGGCTGCTGACCTCGCTGACGGTCCTGGTGATGGCGGCCATGTTCTTCGTGCACGCCGACTACCACTACCTGTGGCTGGGATTGGCCCTGCTGGGCGTGGGTTCGGCGACGTTCGAGCTCTCGCATGTGCCGTACTTCGCCATGCTGCGGCAGGTGTCCACGCCGGCCAATGTCGGGCGAGTGTCCGGGTTCGGCTGGGCCATGGGCTATTTCGGCGGGATCATCCTGCTGCTGATCAGCTATGCCGGCTTCATCGTGGGCAAGGGCGACTATCGCGGACTGCTCGGCGTGCCGACCGAGGACGGGCTGAACATCCGCCTGGTCGCGGTGCTGGCGGCGGTCTGGTTCGCCGGATTCGCGGTGCCGCTGTTCCTGTTCGTTCCCGAGGTGCCGCGGACCACGGCCGATCCCGGTGCGGCGGTGCGGGGCCGATCGTTCCTGCGCTCGTACGGGGTGCTGTTCCGCGACATCCGGGAACTGTGGCGCGTCGATCGGCGCACCGTGGCGTTCCTGCTGGCCAGCGCGGTATTCCGGGACGGCTTGGCCGGGGTGTTCACCTTCGGCGCGATCCTGGCGGTGCGGGTGTACGGCATCGCGGACTCGGATGTGCTGCTGTTCGGCATTGCCGCGAATGTGGTTGCGGCCCTGGGCGCGCTGGTCGGCGGCCGGTTCGACGACCGCACCGGCCCGAAGGCGGTGATCGTCGCCTCGCTGGCGGGCATGATCGTGTGCGGAGCGTTCCTGCTGGTGTTGTCCGGTCCGCTCATGTTCTGGATCTTCGGGCTGGCGCTGACCGTATTCGTCGGCCCCGCACAGGCTTCCGCGCGCTCGTTCCTGGCCCGGGTGTCCCCGCCCGGCCGCGAGGGTCAGATGTTCGGGCTCTACGCCACCACGGGTCGCGCCGTATCCTTCCTGGCACCAACCCTTTTCGGCTTCTTCGTCTGGGCGTTCGACGCCGAGCGGGCGGGAATCGTTGGCCTGCTACTCGTCCTGATCGTCGGCCTGATGCTCTTGCTGCCGGTGCGCGGAGATGATGTGCGCGGCCGCTGATTTCAGGTGCGACCCGTCGCTGTGCGGGCCGCCACGCGCCATCCCTATGCGGGCCGCCACGCGCCCATGCCGAGCGCGATGAGCCGGACCTGCAGCACCGCGCGCTCCACTGTCCGCACGCTCTCCCGGGATTCGGCCATCAGGTAGTCGGCGATCCGGTCGGCGACCGTGGACACGATGAGATCCGCGGCCAGCTCCAGATCATCGGGCGACCATGCGTCCAGCGCCCGCACCCGGGACAGGTCGACCACCAATTCCCGTTCGATGAGCTGCATTTCGACCGCGATGGCTCCGCGCAGCGCGGCCGAGCCGCCGTGGCGTTCGCGAATCAGGAAGCCCCACAGGTCGCGCTTCCCGTCGACCTGATCGAAGACGAAGCGCACGGTCTGCGCCAGCGTCGCGTGCGGGGTGCGCCGCATTTCCCGTAGTGCCAGGCGCAATTGGCGCACACCCTCCTCGACCAGGGTGGTGCCGAGTTCGTCGAGCGAGGTGAAGTGCCGGTAGAAGGCGGTGGGCACGATGCCGGCCGAGCGTGCGATCTCACGCAGGGACAGCGCCGCGAAGCCGCGGTCCGCGGCCAGGGCGAGGGTGCCGTCGAGTAGCGCCGCGCGGGTGCGCTCCTTGCGCTCGACTCGGGTAGCTGCCTGCTCGCTCATCTCGATCACCATACATGCGTTCACATTCGTTCCATTCGCAAGATGTCGTGTGGGTCACACGAACTGCCGGTTGAACTGGAGTGGCTTCACCCGGCACACTATCTCAGTGTACAGATGTGCACCGAAATGACTCGGGGTTCGGTATGACATCGAGGTCACACCGGAGGCGCATCGACTGCGAAGAGGCGTCGCTCAGCCCGGCGACGCGACAGGAGGCTCACATGGTCGGACTACTCGACCTGGTGCAGAAGACAATGACCACCCCGCACCCGCTGGATCGCTACCTCGAGCTGGTGCGCCCGACCCTGACCCGGCGCTCGATGCGCGCGGAGATCACCCACGTGCGGCGCAGCGCGGTCGGCTCGGTCACTCTCACCCTCAAGCCCGCCCGGCAGTGGTCCGGGCACGTGGCGGGACAATACGTGCAGATCGGCGTCGTGATCGACGGCGTCCGCCACACCCGCTGCTATTCACCGGTCAATGCCGAGGGGCGCCGCGACCGGCACATCGAACTCACCGTCAAGGCCCACCCGCACGGCCTGGTCTCGAACCACCTGCACGAGAACGCGATTCCCGGCATGGTGGTGGACCTGGAGCCCGCCGCCGGCGTGTTCCACCTGCCCGAGCCGCGGCCCGAGCAGATCGTGCTGATCAGCGGCGGCAGCGGCATCACGCCGGTGCTCTCCATGCTGCGCACCCTCGCCAACGAGGGCTACCGCGGCCGCATCCTGTTCCTGCATTACAACCGTTCTCCGGAATGGGTGCCGCATCGCCAGGAACTCGAGGCGATCGCCATGCAGCACGGCAATGTCCGCATCGAATTCCGCTACCCGGAGACCGTTCGCGGCCGTCTCGATTCTGGACCGAGTGGAGCGGGGGAGCGAAGCGGAGGAGCGGAGGGAGGGAAGAATCGAGACTTCGGGGGCGTGAACCCGCCCGGAGCGAAGCGGAGGGCAAATCAGGCAGAGCGCGACGCCCACTTCGGCTACGACGAGCTGGAGTCCCTCGCGCCCTGGTTCCCGTCCGCGCAGACCTACCTGTGCGGACCGCCCGGCCTGATGGCCGCGGTGCGCACCGTCTACGAGGCCGAACAGCTCGGCGATCGGCTGCACAGCGAGGAGTTCACCCTCACCACCGCGGTCGTGGACCCGGCCGACGCCGAGGGCAAGGTGACCTTCTCCGGCAGCGGCGTGGTCGCCGAGAACACCGGTGCGAGCCTGCTCGAGCAGGCCGAATCCGCGGGCCTGAGCCCGGAGTACGGCTGCCGCATGGGCATCTGCTTCTCCTGCACGGCCGTCAAGCGCAGCGGCTGCACCCGCAACCTGCGCACCGGGGAGCTCGACAGCGACCCGGACCAGCCCATCCAGATCTGCATCAACGCCCCCGTCGGGGACGTCGACCTCGCTCTCTGACTCATTTCTGCCATCTGAACAGGAGGGATCATGGCGATCCTCACCGAAACCACCGAGGGCCCGCTGGTGCTCAGCGTCGATCAGGTCGAGGAGATCGGCCGCGAGCTCGACGCGCTGCGCGCTCGTATCACCGCGGACCTGGGCGACCGGGACCGCGAGTACATCTACCAGGTGATCAAGGTCCAGCGCGGCCTGGAGATCGCCGGCCGCGGCCTGCTCTACCTGGGCTTCCTGCCGCCGTTCTGGCTGGCCGGCGTGGCCGCGCTGAGCGCGTCGAAGATTCTCGACAATATGGAGATCGGCCACAACGTCATGCACGGCCAGTGGGACTGGATGCGTGAGCCGACCCTGAATTCCCGTGTCTTCGAATGGGATACGGTCTGCCCGGGCGACCAGTGGCGGCACTCGCACAACTACATGCACCACACCTACACCAACATCCTCGACATGGACCGCGACATCGGTTACGGCATCCTGCGCGTGGACGAGGCGCAGAGCTGGAACGTGCTGCGGCTGGGCAACCCGCTCTACGCCTTCGCGCTGATGGTCGCGTTCGAGTGGGGCGTGATGGGCCACGACCTCGAGGTCGAGAACATCGTCCGGGGCAAGAAGCCCTGGCAGGAGGTCAAGACGCTGGTCAAGGGCCAGTGGCGCAAGGCCGGCCGGCAGGTGCTCAAGGACTACGTGGTCTTCCCGGCGCTGACCGGACCGCTGTTCCTGTCCACGCTGGCGGCCAACTTCACCGCCAATATCGTGCGCAACCTGTGGACGTTCTCGATCATCTTCTGCGGCCATTTCCCGACCGGCGTACAGACGTTCACCCAGGAGGAGTGCGCCGAGGAGACCCAGGGCGAGTGGTACGTGCGCCAGATGCTGGGCTCGGCCAATATCAAGGGCGGCAAGCTCTTCCACATCATGTCCGGCAACCTGTCGCACCAGATCGAGCACCACCTGTTCCCGGATCTGCCGGCCAACCGGTACCCGGAAATCGCCCCCGAGGTGAAGGCGCTGTGCGAAAAGCACGGCCTGCCCTACAACACCGGACGCTTCTCCCGGCAGATCGGTTCGGTGTGGTCGAAGCTGTTCAAGCTGGCGCTGCCGCCGTTCCTGGTCAAGAATTCAGCACAGGCCGGTGTTATCGTGATGCGCCGGGGGCAGGCGAGCGAAGTGGGCGTGTAAATGATTTCTAAATTCGAGAGCAACAAGGATCTGATCCAGGAATTGACGTCGTCGGGAGCACGACACGTCGGCAATATCGCCTCGATCATCACCGGCACCGTCGCCGAGGTGACCCGCGAGATCGGTGACTGGATCACCGATGCCATCGAGATGCGTGAGGCCGCCGCCGCTGCCGCGCAGGACGCGGCCGCCCAGCGTGCCGCGAACCTGACCGACGACCTCGACGACGAGGTCGACGAAGCCCCGGAACCCGCACCCGCGCAGGACAATTCGGCGACGAAGCCGGTCCATGGCGAGCGCGTGACCGATTCCGACGTCATCGACGCAGAGGTCATCGACCCGCGTTAGTCGGGCTCCTCACCAGCTCGGCAGTCGCCGGCGATGCTGGGCGACCTCCGTGATCAGATCCCGATAGCCGTCGGCGAGCTCGGCGAGCCGGTACCACTGCAGGTGGGCCTCCGTGTCCACCCCGCGGCGGGGCCGGTCCTCGCTGATGCGGTGCGCCACCGCGCGGTGTGTCTCCTTCTCCACCCCGTGGTGGGGCCGCGCTCGCCCGTCGCCTGCTTTCGAAGCCCGCGCTGGCTCGGACTCGGCATTGCCCAGAGCCCGTTGTGCGGCAACCCATTTCGCGGCCATCCGGTCGATGACCGCGCCGAGGGTCTCGGTGTGCAACGAGGCCCCGGCGCGGTGCGGAATGTTCACCGCCACCCAGTCGTCGATGCGGGCCACCAGTTCGGCCCGGCGCTCGTCGATCCGGTCGACGCGGTGGGTGCTGTCGGCGACATCGTCGGGGGTGGCGTCGGCGGCATGCGCCGTGTCCAGGGCGCGATATCGATGCTCATGCCATCGCACCAGTTCGTGGGCTGATTCGAGGACGTCGCGATCGCGACGATCGGAGCTGACCGGTTCCCGGAAGGCGCGCAACAGCGTTGATGGCGATGGGAGCTCGGCCCCGAAACCCGCTCCGGTGTAGTCGATTGCCATGATTCCCACCCTCGGCGTCGCATGCGTGGATGCGCCAGGGCCGAGGGGGTTTCGGGGAGGGGCTCCCCTCGGCTCCGGCGCAGCCCCGCACCCGGAACGCAACAGCCCACCACCAGCGACACGGTGAAGTAACCGGGAAATCCGCGACGATGCGATGAGAAGACTGTCCGATAATGCGGGACATATTCAGGAAAGCGCGATAGTCGGAGAGGCGCAACCATCCGGCGCGTGATCGGCGAAGCTGCCTGAAAATCGTTATACAGCATTACAAGACGGTCACATGGCCGCGGCGGTTGAAGGCTGATCGACACCTCTGCGGGCGGTGTGTGAGACAGGTTCGAGGGCTGGGCTCGACCGGGGCGAGGCCTCCCGCCGGCGGGTACGGTTACCAAGGCTTATGAATAGCTATCTGTGCGGCGTGCCGAGGGCGCGACGCGCCGTAGTCCGTTAGCCTCGATATTCGTGCCCGCCTATGCGTCGTCGCCGGAACTGCGATTCGGTTTCATGTTCGCGCTGGAAGACCCCGAGCGAATTGCCGAAGTCGTCCGTAATCTGATTGTTCGCCGGACGGTGTCGGTGTTCCGTCTCGCGCATCTCTCCAGCGACAACGGACCGCCCGATCGGTTTGTCGTGAACTGGGGCGCGCTGCCGCAGGTCTCCGTCACGATCGCCGCGCCGGACCCCGACGAATTGCGTTCCAGCGGAACGATGCTGGTCAACGCGTTTCTGGGGGAGGACGGCGAGGTGAGCCTGTATTCGGCGGGCGCGGCGCCGCCGCAGTAGAGAACTGGACGGTCCTCTCCCTGTGACGGGTCGCACAACCCGTCTCAGCGATCTCTCAGCTACCGACAAGGTTCGCCTCAGTGTCCCTCGGCAGTGTGGGTCCGGTCGCCGATCGGAGATCCCGGACGGCGGCGTCACTAGAGAGAGGTTGAAACATGATCCCGGTTATCATCCAGACTGGTTCCGCTGCGCTGAACGGCGTGCTGAACACCGGTAGTGCGGCCCTGGGTGGTCTGCTCAACACCCTGTGGACGGGATCCTTCGGCCGTTAATTCGCAATAGAGCGAAGGGTTTTCGGGCAATCGCCCCGGGTGCGTTCGCATCCGGGGCGATTTTTTGTCAGACGGCCAGGGCGGGAGCCCGGCGGGCCTGGAGGATCTGCTCGAGCAGGGCCACCAGGACGAGTTTCACCGATTCCCGGTCGCGGGCATCGCAATCCATGAGGTGGATGGTGGGCGAGAGGTCCAGCGCCTCGCGGACCTCGTCGAGCGCGAAGCGCGGTCCGGCCTCGAATCGGTTGACCGCCACCACGAACGGGGTGCCGCGCTGCTCGAAGAAGTCCAGCACGGGGTAGCAGTCCTCGACGCGGCCGGTGTCGACCAGGATGACGCCGCCGAGCGCGCCGTCGAGCAGGTCGTCCCAGAGGAATTCGAACCGCTCCTGGCCGGGGGTGCCGAACAGATAGAGCACCAGGCTGGGGTCGAGGGTGATGCGGCCGAAGTCGAGGGCCACGGTGGTGGTGGTCTTGCCGGTGGCCAGGCCCGGATCGTCCAGTCCCACCGACACTTCGGTCATGGCGGCTTCGGTGGCGAGTGGCTCGATCTCCGAGATCGCGCCGATGAATGTGGTCTTGCCGACGCCGAATCCACCGCTGGTCACGATTTTCACCGAAGAGGCCAGCGGTACGTCGGCGGGGTCAGAGGTTCCGAACAAGGTCCCGGATCCTTTCCAGAGCAGCGGTGGAGAGTTCATCGGTCCGGCCGACCGAGACGTGTCCTTCGGATACCAGATCGCTCACCAGCACTCGCGCCACCCCGATCGGAACCCGCAGGGCCGCACCGATTTCGGCGATGGAGTGCGGGCGCTGGCACAGTCGCACCACCCGTTCCAGCTCGAACCGCAGCGGCGCGGACAGTGCCGCGGGGGTGGCGCGCACCAGGGTTTCGATGCGCAGGCCGTCGACTACCGGCGTGGTGCGCCCCGAGGTCATCATGAACGGTCGCACCACCTGTTCCTCATCGTCGGCCAATCTCGTATCTCGCGTGGGTTCTTCGGACGCGGCGGCACCGGACCAGCCGCGCGGGCGGCCGGGCGCGATCATGCGCGCGTCCGGCAGCCGATGCGAATCATTCATCGGCTCAAGGACTCCCGCAATTCGGTGATCAGGGCCGGGGTCAGCAGCGCGCCGGCGCGGTCGGCCAGCACGGCCATCTGATAGCCGACCAGGCCCACATCGGCGCCGTTGTCGGCGATCACGCCGATGCAGCTGCCATTGCTCATGGCCGAGACCAGCAGGAATCCGCGCCCCATCTCGATCATGATCAGCCGCAGTCCATCGAAATCGTAACTGCGCGAAGCGCTTCGGCCCAGGCTCGTGAGCCCGGAGACGATGGCGGCGAGCCGGTCGCCCGCGGTCCGGTCCAGGCCCTGGGACATGGCCATGAGTAGCCCGTCGGAGGACACCGCCACGGCGTCGCGCACCCCGTCGGTGGTACGCACGAAGTCGGCCAGCAGCCAGTTGAAAGTGTGCGGATCGGTGTCGGTGTAGTGGGTCGTCACCCGGTGTCCTCCTATGCTGTCGATCCGGGCCGCGGCGGTTCGCCGGTCTGCCCGCGCTGATGGCCGGACCGGAATCCGGCGAGCATGCTGCGTATCTCGTCGGGGGAGCGGTCCGCGACCGGCGGGGCGGCCGGCCGTGCGGCCGCCGGTTGGGCGCCGCCCGGTGTGACGCCCGGATTCTCGCGAGTCTTCCGGTTCCGCTTGACGAGACCGTTTCGCGTACGTTGCACCTCCGGGACAGCTCCCGAAACCTCGGTCGCCGCTCCCGGTGAGCTCGCCGGAACCGGGCCCGCCGAGGGCCCCGCCGCCGGTGGCTGAATGGCGAACGAACCCGTGGCCGGCCCGCCGAAGAGACGCTCGGCGGCGGTGGCGTGCGGTGGGGCCGCCGGGGTGTGCGGCGGAGCGGTCACGGTAGGGATGGGCAGCGGAACGAGTTTGATGGAGTTCGGGCTCGCGGGTGCGCCATTGGTGATGTCGTCGTGCACGGGTGTCGTACGCTGCGGGCGTTCCGTGTCGCCGGAGCCGGGGGTGTGTCCCGAGCTGTGGCGGCCCGGTTTCGGGTCCGGCATGGTGTCGGCGACCGTCGGAAGCTGCGCGCCCGCAGCGTGTTTCGAATCCTCGGGCGGGGCGGGAAGTTCCGCGCCGGGATCGCCGAGCAGGTCGCCCGGCAACTGCAGCCGGGCCACCACGCCACTGGTGGGGGACACGGTGAGCTCGACCTCGATGCCCAGGCGCCGGGCCAGCCGGCCGACCACGTAGTGGCCCAGGAAGCGGGTGGGCGCGACGAGGAAGTCGGCTTCGCCGCGCAGGCGGGCATTGGCGGTACTGAGCTGTTCGGGCGGCATGCCGACGCCGTGGTCGACGATGGCGAGCATGTAGCGCGAGCCGAGCCGGCGGCCGTAGATCTCCACCTCCAGATCGGGCGGGGAGAAGGACAACCCGTTCTCGATGAGTTCGGCCAGCATGTGCGCGACCTCGCTGACATGCGCGCCCGCGATGGAGATCTCGTCCACCCGGCGCAGCACCACCCGCCGGTAGTCGTCGACCTCGGACAGGCCGGCGCGGATGACGTCGGTCAGCGGAATGGGTTTCGACCAGCGGCGCGGGCTGGACTCGCCGACCAGCACCAGCAGGCTCTCGGCATTGCGCCGCATGCGGGTGGCCAGGTGGTCGAGCTCGAAGAGGTTGGCCAGCGTGCTGGGGTCGAGCTCCTCCCGCTCGAACTCGCTGATCAGCCCGAGCTGGCGGCGCACCAGGTTCTGATTGCGCCGCGCCAGGTTGGCCATGGATTCGGTGCTGTTGCGGCGCAGCCGCGCCTGCGCGGACGCGAGTTCGTAGGCGGTGGTCTGCACCCGGTCCAAAGCCCGTGCCACGGACACGATCTCGGCGCCGGCGCTCTCGTCGGCGCGCACCGGTTCGGGCGGGTCCGGGTCCGCGCCCTCGGAGGTCTGCCAGGCTTCGATGAGCTGCGGCAGTCGTTTACCGGCCACCCGGTCGGCCTCCTCGGCCAGCTCGGCCAGCGGCCGCACGATCGCCCGCACGGTGGCGACCACCAGCGCCACCTCGGCGGCGATGGCCAGCAGGGCGGCCAGCACGTAGAGGGACAGGCGCAGGGCGGCGTCGCGGCGCAGTTCGCTTGCCCGGGAGGTGATCTCGCCGCCGATATTGCGCTGGACGGTGCGTTCGCCGTCGATGATCGAACTCATCTGGCGCCACCAGTCGGCGGGGTTGACCGATTCGGTGATCGGACCGCGGTCGGAGGCGAGGGCGATGGTCTCCGCGTCGCCCGCCCGCGCCGACTCGTCGGTTCGCATCGCGGTGTAGAGCTGCGAACGTTGCGCGGGTGTGGCATCGCGTTCGAAGGCAGTCACCGCGGCCTGTTTGGCCGCTCGGATATCGAGGAACCTCACGTACTCGCCCGGTGCGAACGCGCCCGCGGCGAAGACACCGTTGAGGAAGCCGCGTTCCTGACCGGTGAACTCCTTGACGTCGCCGAGCGCGTAGAGGCTCTGCAGCCCCCGCCACAGCCGGCTGTCGAGAGCGTGATCGAGGCCGGGCCGCGCCTGGTTCAGCGTGCCGATCGCATTGGTATAGAAGGTGAACGAGGCCGACCGGTCGGCGCGACCGGCGTCCACATCGGCGCGCGTGGCGGTCACTCCGGAGAACTGCTGGAGCGCGGTGCGCACCAGATCGGCGCCCGGCGGCTGCTGGTTCAGCGTGGAGTTGAGCTCCTGCAATGCGCTGTCGGTGGCCAGGCGCTGATTGCCGAGCGCCGTGCGGGACGCGGTGTCGCCGCCGAGCAGTCCATTGGTGAGCCCGCGCTCGCGCTGCACCTCGTGGACCAGGTCCTGGACCGCCAGCGCGAGATGGACCGACTGGGCCGTGTTCCCGGTGTCGCGGTAGTCGTTCACCTCGCGGGTGATGACGATCGTCAGCAGCGCCAGCACCAGCGCCACCGACACGATCAGAATGCGCCGCAGGCGAGCCCGGATAGTGCGTGGCCGGATCAATTCCATTGGCGGCGTGAGCTTCACGTTACCCGATGGCAACAGTTTCGCCGGACGCACTCTCACTCGGTCTCCCGTAAATCAGCTTCGTGCCGACCCGGGCCGGGCACATGGAGAATAGTCAGCAACGTCGCACACCCGACTCCCGGCCGCAATTCGAAACAAGTCGATGTGGTGTGCGGAACTCGCTGTCGCGCGCGCTATTACAAATCTGGTCACAATGTGTGAGAAGCAGATGTGATCTTCGCGTCGCCGGGGAAACATTGGGGTGAACAACGGCTCACCGCTGTTCCGGCGGCGGTCGGAAGGAGGCCGCCGCGCTCGAGAGGAGTGACGGACATGCAGCCCAGTCCCGCTTATCCGGTGCGTGTGCGGGGAGACCTCGACCCGGGGTTGTCCCGCTGGCTGTGGATAGTCAAGTGGATACTCGCCATTCCACACTATGTAGTGCTGATCTTCCTGAGCATCGCGTATCTCGTGGTGAGCATCATCGCTTTCTTCGCGATCCTCATCACCGGCTCGTATCCGAGAGGGCTCTTCGATTTCAATGTCGGCGTGCTGCGTTGGAGCTGGCGAGTGCGTTTCTACGCGCTCTCGCAACTGGGAACCGACCGCTACCCGCCGTTCAGCCTGCAACCCGATCCGGACTACCCGGCTGATCTGGAAGTCGACTATCCCGAGCAACTGAATCGCTGGATGGTCTTGATCAAGTGGTGGCTGCTGGCGATTCCGCAGTATCTGATCGTCGCCGCGTTCATGGGCGGCGGCCGCAATCAGCTGTCGCTGCTGCCGATCCTGTTGATCGTCGCCGTCATCGGCCTGCTGTTCACCGGCGCGTATCCGCGGGGTCTGTACGACTTCGCCATGGGCGTCAACCGCTGGACGTTGCGGGTGCGCGCCTACGCGTCCCTGATGACCGACGCCTACCCACCGTTCCGGCTCGATCAGGGCGCGAGGGAGCCCGACGCCGCGGCCTCGTAGAGGCGCCGCACCACGTCCTCGATATCGGGTTCCTCGATGGACAGGTCGCGGACCTCGGCGCGTGCCGAAACGGCCGTGAGCAGCTGTGCGGCAGTGGTGATCTCGGTGTCGAAGGCCAGCCGCTGCCGCATGCCCGCGCCCTGGCTGTCGAGCAGTTTGGCGCCGGGCAGGTCGGCCAGGTCGGGGGTGGGCTCGGCGAGATCGACGGTGAGCACCCGTTGCGCACCGACGGTCGCGCCGAGGCCGGTCAGCGAGCCGTCGTAGACCAGCCGGCCGTGGTCCACCACCAGCACCCGCTCGCAGAGCCGCTCGATATCGCCCATGTCGTGGGTGGTGAGCAGCAGGGTGGTGCCGCGCTGGGTGCGCTCGCAGCGCAGGAATTCGCGTAGTCGCTGCTTGGACAGTACATCCAGGCCGATGGTCGGTTCGTCGAGAATGACCAGTTCGGGCGAATGCAGCAGGGCCGCCGCGACTTCCGCGCGCATGCGCTGGCCCAGCGACAGCTGCCGGACGGGGGTGTCGAGGGTGCCGCCCATCTCCAGCTGCTCGACGAGCTCGGCGGTGCGGGTGCGCGCCGCCGCCGGGGTGAGCCGGTGGATGGCGGCCAGGATCGAGAACGATTCGCGCAGTGGCAGATCCCACCACAGCTGCGAGCGCTGCCCGAACACCACGCCGATTCGCCCGGCCAGCTCGCGGCGCTGCCGCACCGGGTCCAGACCGCAGGTGCGCAGCTGCCCGGCCGAGGGCACCAGGATGCCGGTGATCATCTTGATGGTGGTGGACTTGCCCGCCCCGTTCGCACCGATGTAGCCGACCGCCGCGCCCGGCTCGACCCGGAAGCTCATATCGTCCACCGCGATGAGCACCTCGCGCCGGCGCCGCCAGCGGCCCTCCTTCTTGCTCAGCACGAAAGTCCTTGTCAGCCCCTCGATATCGATGATGGCACCGTTCACCCGCCGCCTCCTTGATAGTGCCTGGTCCCGAGTCGCCACAGGAACAGCGCGGCCGCCCACACCCACGCCGCCGCCACCGGCGCCGCCCAGGCCAGCCAGCTCGGCAGCAGGGCGGGCCCGGGCAGCCCGAGCAGCGCGATGGCGGGCAGATACGAGGTGAAGGCGACCGGAACCAGAAATCCGAACACGAGTTTCGTCGGTGCCGGGAACACCGAGGTGGGTTGCATGGACGCGTACGACCCGCCGTAGGTGAAGGCATTGGTCAGCTCGGCGCCGTCGATGAGGAAGAACTGCGCCCCGGCCGCGCACACGAAGAGCCCGGCGAAGATGGCGATTCCGGACAGCACCGTGACGGTGAACAGCACCAGGTGTGCCGCGGTCCACTGGATGTCGTTGCGTGCCAGGCCGAATGACAGCACGGTGGCGGCCACCGCGATGCGCGCCACCCGGCGCAGCTGGATATCGCTGGTCATGAGCTGCAGCAGCAGGGGTTGTGGCCGCAGGTAGAAGGCGTCCAGCTTGCCCATCCGGATGTAGGTGGGGAGCGTGTCGGCGCGCCCGACGACCATGTCGGCGATGGCGAAACAGGTGTTGCTCATGCCGAACAGCAGCAGCATGGCGTTCAGGTCCAGCCCGCCCAGCCGGGGCACGTTGTGGAAGATCACCCACATTTCGGCGAACTCCACCAACCCGATCAGGAAGGCGCTCACCACATCCGCGGCGAAGGACAGCGGATAGGCGCGTTGCGCGCGCACCCGTGAGCCCAGCACCGCGCGGTAGGGCGTCAGCCGGGAGGGACGTGCCTCACCCACCCTGCACCTCCAGTTTGCGGCGCCCCGCCCGCAGTAGCAGCTGCCCGGCGCCCACCAGAACGACTAACCAGAAGCATTGCACGACAATGATTTCCACCGCATCCCTGCCCGCTGTGCGACCGGACAGCACATCGATGGGCCACTGCAGCATGGACGGGAAGGGTGTGGCGTAGGCAATGTCGCGCAACCAGTCGGGAAACAGGTGCACCGGCGCGAACAGCCCGGCCAGGAAGGTGCCCAGGATCATGTGCAGGGCGCGCAGCCCGCGGGTCTCGATGAGCCAGAACCCGGCCAGGCTGACCGCGAACATGGACAGGAACGACAGCGTCATCGCCAGCAGCAGGCTGAGGGCGCCCAGCGCGTACGGTCCCGGCGTGCCCGGGAACGCGAGCCCGAAGGTCAGCACGCCGACGAGAATGCTGGGTATGCCGCGCGGTAACAGAGAGAACGCCGCCCGCCCCAGATATTCGGCCAGGTGCGCGAATTGGATGTCGATCGGCCGCAGGAAGTCGATGGCGACGTCCCCGGTGCGGATGCGCTCCACGATGTCGGGCAGCGTCCAGAAGGCGATGGCGCCCAGCAGTCCCTGCGACAGCCAGATGTAGGCGCCGATGGTCCCGCGGTCGTAGCCGCCGAATCCGCTGTTCACGCGCACGGCCGTCATGAGCACGGCCGCCCGCACGAAGCCGAACACGAGATTGGTGAGCAGGCCCGCCAGCATGGCGAGCCGGTAGTGCGATTGCCTGCGAAACCCTGCCTTGACCAGCTGCCAGTAGACCCCCACGTCGCTGCGCACAAGAGGTTGACACTACGGGTGCGGTCGTTGTCCTGCAATGGAGTTGCGTGCCCCCCTCGCGTGGGACCGAGTTATGCTCGATGCCGGTTTGTTGCGGTGTGCGTCACGCGCGGAGCATTCACGTCCGATTCGCCGGAAAGCGGGTGCACGACTCGGTTCCTGTGATAGAAACATCAGCGTTTCACTTAGTTGCGACGCTAGGACCGACGATGACCATGGCCGACACGAACGTTTTCGAGGCGCTCGAATCCAATGTGCGTGGTTACTGCCGTTCCTGGCCGACGGTGTTCGACACCGCCAGCGGCGCCTGGCTCACCGACGAGAACGGCAAGGAGTACCTCGACTTCTTCGCCGGCGCGGGCGCGCTCAACTACGGCCACAACAACCCGCTGCTCAAGCAGGCGCTGATCGACTACCTGCTCGGCGACGGCATCACCCACGCCCTGGACATGTCCACCGTCGCCAAACGCCGGCTGCTCGAGGCCATGCGCGACCTGGTGCTGGTCCCGCGCGGGCTGGACTACAAGGTCCAGTTCCCCGGCCCGACCGGAGCCAATGCCGTCGAGGCCGCACTCAAGCTGGCGCGCAAGGTCACCGGCCGCACCACGGTCCTGAACTTCACCAACGCCTTCCACGGCATGACGCTGGGCGCGCTGTCGGTCACCGGCAATGCCGCCAAGCGCGCCGGCGCGGGCGTCCCGCTGGTGCACGCCGCCCCGATGCCCTACGACGGTTATCTGGATGAGCCCGAGGACTTCTCGTGGATGCGCCGCGCCCTCGACGACAGCTCGTCGGGCCTGGACAAGCCCGCCGCGGTCATCGTCGAGACCGTGCAGGGCGAGGGCGGGATCAATGTGGCCCGCGCCGAATGGCTGCGGCAGCTGTCCGAATTGTGCTCGGCCCGTGGCATTCTGCTCATCGTCGACGACGTGCAGATGGGCTGCGGGCGCACCGGCCCGTTCTTCTCCTTCGAGGTCGCGGGCATCACCCCCGATATCGTCGCGCTCTCGAAGTCGATCGGCGGCTACGGCCTGCCCATGGCGCTGGTGCTCATGCGCCGGGACCTGGACCAGTGGTCGCCCGGTGAGCACAACGGCACCTTCCGCGGCAACAACGCAGCCTTCGTCACCGCCGAGGTCGCGCTGCGTCACTACTGGTCCGACGACCGCCTGCAGCTCGCCACCCTGGCCAAGGGCGCGCGCGTGCACGAGCACCTGGCCGCGCTGGCCGAATCCTTCACCGGCATCTCCACCCGCGGCCGCGGCCTGGTGCACGGCCTGGTCTTCGAGGACGCCTCGCAGGCCGAGAAGGTCTGCCAGGTCGCCTTCGAGCACGGCCTGCTGGTCGAAACCTCCGGCGCCAATGACGAAGTCGTGAAGCTGCTCCCACCCCTGACCGTCAGCGATGACGAGATCACCCACGGCCTGGGCATTCTCACCCGCGCCGTGGAGATCGTCCGCGACGGCCACTAGACGTCGGCCACCGCCCACACCGGTGCCGACCCGGTGCCGGGTTCCCAGCTGCGGAGGGAACCCGGCACCACCTATCTCTCTGTCGTGACATGCTGCTGGAACCAGGCGAGCAGGGCCGCGTCGTTCTTGGGTGAGTTGCCGGGATATCGGCTGTCGATCCGGTGACCATCACGAACAGGTGCAGGTCCTCGTACACCGCGACCAGGACGTCGCGGGGCGGGTCCTCGGTCTTGTCGGTGTAGCAGACGAACCGGCCGATGGGGGTGCTCTGTTTTCGCCAGACATCATCGGCGCCACCGCCGCCGCAGGCATGGCCGGGAAACTGACCCAGGTCGGCCTGATACACGGTCTCGGCGGTACCGCTGTTCGGGAATCCGACGCAGGAGACACCCGGGTCGTCGATCTTGGTATCGCAGTCGAGGATTGCGGTGGCCGGGCCGACGGGCGGGTTGCCGTGCCGGCACTCGGTGTGGATGTATGGGGCGTTGAGCGGGGGCAAGCCCAGAATCACGCGGATTACAACCGGTGACCGGGCGCGGCCGGACCGGCAGGGTCGGGGTGTGGCGGACGAATGCCCGCGGCCGCCACCGTCCCCGTCCCCGTTCGCCCGAGGTGCTGTCGTGTCCGCAATTGCCGTGCAGGCCAGGCCCATTATCGGCCGGCCACGCCTGCCGAGCGTCTCCGTGCTGGCCCGCTTGGTCGCGCCGGTGCTGCTGGTGGTGGTCTGGCAGCTCGCCAGCTCGACCGGTGTGCTGCCCGAGCGGCTGCTCGCCTCCCCGGTAACCGTCGTGCGGACGGCCGTCGACCTGATCGAGGACGGCACGCTCACCAAGGCCGTGTCGGTGTCGCTGCAGCGCGCCGCGCTGGGCTTCGTCATCGGCGCGGTGGCCGGTATCGGGCTGGCCCTGGCGGCCGGGTTGAGCCGGGCCGGGGAGTACCTGGTCGACCCGCTGATGCAGATGCTGCGGACGCTGCCGTTCTACGGCCTGATCCCGCTGTTCATCCTGTGGTTCGGGATCGGGGAGCTGCCCAAGATCGTGCTGGTCGCCTTCGGGGTGGCGATTCCCCTGTACCTCAACACCTTCGCTGGTATCCGCGGCGTGGACGGCAAGCTGGCCGAGCTGGCCCGGGTGCAGCGACTGAGCCGGGCGGGCCTGATCCGGCACATCGTGCTGCCGGGCGCGCTGCCGCAGACACTGGTCGGGCTGCGTCAGTCGCTGGGCGTGGCCTGGCTGGCGCTCATTGTCGCCGAGCAGGTCAATGCCGACGCGGGTCTGGGCTTCATGATCAACGACGCCCGCGAGTTCCTGCGTACCGACGTGATCGTGGTCGGCCTGCTCGTCTACAGCGTGCTCGGGCTGCTCACCGACGCGCTCGTTCGTTCCATCGAGAGGAGAGCGCTGTCATGGCGACGCGGCTTCCTGGCACCCTGACCGATTCGGTGATCGCGGCGACGCTGGCCGAACTGGAGGAGACTGCGGCGGGCCCGGCCGCGGCCGATTCCCCGGTGGTGCGAATTCGGGGTCTGGTCAAGGACTTCGGCGCACGCCGGGTCCTGCACGGACTGGATCTCGACATCCGACCCGGTGAGTTCGTGGCCCTGCTCGGGCGCAGCGGCTCCGGCAAATCCACCCTGCTGCGGGCGCTGGCGGGCCTGGACGACGAGACCGGCGGTGAGCTCACCGTGTCCGGCGAGGTCGCGGTCGCCTTCCAGGAACCGCGTCTGGTGCCGTGGAAACGCGTGCGCGACAACGTGACTCTCGGCCTTCGCCACGAAAATCCCAGGGCCGCCGCCACAGCCGCGCTGGCCGAGGTGGGCCTGGCGGCGCGCGGCGCGGCCTGGCCGCTGACCCTCTCCGGCGGTGAGGCGCAGCGCGCCTCACTGGCCCGCGCCCTGGTCCGGGAACCGGATCTGCTGCTGCTCGACGAACCCTTCAGCGCCCTGGATGCCCTGACCCGCATCACGATTCACGGCCTGGTGCTGGACCTGTGGGCGCGGCATCGGCCCGGCGTGCTGCTGGTCACCCACGACGTGGACGAGGCGGTGCTGCTGGCCGATCGTGCCCTGGTGCTCGACGGCGGTCGCATCGCCCGCGAGATCCCCATCGACCTGCCGCGCCCGCGCCGGCGCGACCATCCCGAATTCCTGGCCCTGCGTACGGCATTGCTCGCCGAGCTGGGTGTCACCCCGGAAGGAACCACCGAATGAGATCCAAGCGCCTGTTCGCCGCCGTGGCGGTCGCCACGGCCCTCGTCAGCGCGGCGTGCTCGTCCGGCAATGACGACACCAAGGGCGTGAACGCGGACGGATCGGTGGACCTGTCACAGGTGACCCTGCACATCGGCGATCAGAAAGGTCTTGCGCTGCAAGCCCTGCTGGAGGTCTCCGGTGCGGGCAAGGGGCTCCCGTACAAGGTCGAATGGTCCACCTTCACCGCCGGACCGCCCCTGCTCGAGGCCATCAACGCCGGATCCATCGACTTCGGCGGCGTCGGCGACGCCCCGCCGGTGTTCGCGGCGGCGGCCAAATCCCAGATCAAGATCATCGGGTCCTACGACTCCGGGGCGGCCGGGAACGGTCTGGTGGTGCCCAAGGACTCGTCGATCAAGGATCCGAAGGACCTGCGCGGCAAGAAGATCGCGGTCACCAAGGGCAGCTCCGCGCACTACCACCTGCTGTCGGTACTGACCAAGGCCGGGCTCACCTTCTCCGATATCGAGCCGCAGTACCTGCAACCCGCCGACGCGCTCGCCGCGCTGTCCACCGGGCGGGTGGACGCCTGGACGGTCTGGGACCCGTATGTGGCCCAGGCCGAACTGAGCGGCAATCGGGTGCTGGTGGACGGCACCGGCTACGTGAAGCCGGACAGCTTCTTCGTCACGGGTTCGAAGACGTTGCAGAACAAGGCGAACGCGGCCGCGGTCCGGGACCTGCTGGTGCGCATCCAGCGTGCGCACGGGTGGATCACCGGCCACCGCGAGGACTGGGCCAAACAGTCGGCCGCCATCACCGGGGTGCCCTACGACGTCACGCTCCTGGCCGTGAACCGCGCCAACTACCAGGATCACCCGCTCGATGACGCGACGATCGCCGCGGAACAGCAAGTGGCCGACGGTTTCTCCGACGCCAAGCTGATTCCGGGCAAGGTCCGGATCGCCGATTTCATCGACACCCGCTACAACGACCGATTCACCTCCTAGGAGTCCGCGCATGAGCTTGTCGTTCCACTGGTTCCTGCCCACCTCCGGCGACTCCCGCGGCCTGGTGGCCGGCGGGCACGGCACCCCGATGTCGGGTGACCGCCCGGCCTCGCTGCACTACCTGAACCAGATCGCCGCGGCCGCCGAGACCAACGGCTTCGAGGCCGTGCTCACCCCCACCGGCTCCTGGTGCGAGGACGCCTGGCTCACCACCGCCATGCTGGTCGAGACCACCGAGACGCTGAAATTCCTGGTGGCCCTGCGCCCGGGCCTGATGAGCCCCACCCTGGCCGCGCAGATGGCGGGCACCTTCCAGCGGCATTCCGCGGGACGGCTCTTCCTCAATGTGGTGACCGGCGGCGAACCGCTCGAGCAGGCGGCCTACGGCGACTTCGCCGACAAGGAGGCCCGGTACGCCAGGACGGGAGAGTTCCTGGATGTGGTGCGGTCGCTGTGGAACTCGCACGAGCCGGTCACGTTCCGCGGCGAGCACATTCACGTCGAGAACGCGCTGTTGAGCAATCGGCCCGATCCGGTGCCGCCGGTGTTCTTCGGCGGCTCCTCGGCCCCGGCGGGACCCGTCGCGGCCCGGTACGCCGACACCTATCTCACCTGGGGTGAACCGGTGCTGGCGGTCAGTCGCAAGCTCGACTGGATCCGCGGGCTGGCCGTGGACCACGGCCGCAAGCTGGACTACGGCCTGCGCATCCACGTCATCACCCGCGACACCTCCGAGGAGGCGTGGGCGGTGGCCGACAAGCTACTGGCCGGGATCGACCCGGCCGATATCGAGCGCGTCCAGAACGCCCTGGCCAAGAGCGAATCCGAGGGGCAGCGCCGGATGTCGGAGCTGCACAACGGCAGTACCGACCGGCTCGAGATCGCCCCGAACCTGTGGGCGGGCGTGGGCCTGGTGCGCGGTGGCGCGGGCACCGCGCTGGTCGGCTCGCACGCGGAGGTGGCCGAACGCCTCGTCGAATACTCGAAGGCCGGCATCTCCCACTTCGTGCTCTCCGGCTACCCGCACCTGGAGGAGGCCTACTGGTTCGGCGAGGGAGTGCTGCCGATCCTGGAGCGAAAGGGACTGTGGCAGCACCCGATCCGCCGCCCCTCCCTTCCCGTCTCGACCCCGTTCGCCAGCGCGTCCAGCAGTTAGACCCGAAGTAGCCGGGCCCGGTCGCCGCACCCCGAGGGCGCGGCGGCCGGTGAGTACATGCCGTGAGTAATTCGGCGGAAGCGGCAGCGGGACAGGTCTTCCTACGCTTCGGGCAGCACCCACCGCGGGTGACTCCGAGAGGAGGAGACCATGTCCTATATCCATATCAGCCACACGCCCGGCGTCGGCTTGCGGCGGTACCGGGAGGTGCACGAGGCGCTCGGGCCCGAGCCCCTGGCGGGCAACCTGCTGCACATCGTCGGCGAACTGGACGGCACCCTGCACATCGTGGATGTCTGGGAATCCGCCGCCGCGGCCGACAGATTCGCCGCCGAACGGCTCTTTCCGGCCTTCGAGCGCACCGGCATCGCACCCGGCCCGGACGCCACCTTCGAGGCCTTCGAGGGCGAGATCACCGACCGGCGCGGGTAGCGGTCGGTGATTCGCATTCCGGGCGGAGGGGCCTGGCGTGCGAGTAACGTGCGGTCCGGAGGTATCCGTGTCGACCGAGTTCATCGGGCGCGAGCGCGAGCTCGCCGACCTGCGCAGGCGATGGGAGCAAGCGGCGCACGGCACGCCGCGGCTGATCATCTGCCGCGGTGAGGCGGGCATCGGCAAGACCCGCCTGGCCAGTGAACTCACGACCTGGGTCCGAACGCGGGGTGGCCGGACGCTCTGGGCACGGGCGCTCGAAGCCCGGGATGCGCCGCCGTTCGGGCTGTGGCGGCAGGCCTTCGACGCATCCGAGCCCGATATCGAGGATCCCGCGACCGGCCGGACGCGGCTCTTCGACGGATTCGCCGACCGGCTCACCGGGGACGAGCCCGTTCTGCTGGTGCTCGACGACATCCACTGGGCCGATGAGCCCTCGCTGCTGGCGCTGCGGCACATCGTGCGCGGCTGGCGCGAGCAGCGAATCCTGGTGTGCGCCAACGCCCGTGACACCTCCGCCGACGCCGAGGCGGGCTGGCGGGCCGTGGCGCCGGAACTGCTGCGGGAGCCGGTGACCGACGTCCTGGACCTGACCGGGCTGTCCCACGGCAGCTCCGCCGCCTGCCTGAGCGCGGCGGCCGAACGTGCCGTGCCCGAACGCATTACCGCCGCGGCCTACCGGATGAGCGGTGGAAACCCCTTCTATCTGCGGGAACTCGGGCGGGGCCTGCGCGGCGCCGCCGGCGACGAGCTGCGCCTGCCCGCCACACTGCGGGAAGTGGTGCGCGGCCGCCTCGCCACCGTGCCACCCCGCGCCCAGGAACTGTTGCGGGCGGCCGCCATCCTCGATGACGCTTTCCCCGTCGCGATCGCCGCGCGGCTGATCGGCCGCCCGGTGCTGGAATGCCTCCCCGCGCTGGACGCCGCCGTCGCCTCCGGGCTGCTCGTCCTCGAATCACCGGGCGGGACAGTGCGATTCACGCACGCCCTGGTGCGCGCGGCGCTGCACGACGGACTGTCCCTGCAACAGCGGGTGCTGCTGCATGCGCGCGCCGCCCGCGCCATCGAGGAGCTGTATCCCGATGCCCTCGATCAGCACGCCGCCGCCCTGGCCCGTCACTACGCCGAATCCGCGCTGGCCGGTGACCGCGCGCCCGCCCTGCGGTGGGCCCGCCGCGCGGGCGACAATGCCCTGCGCGACCTGGCCTTCGAGGAAGCCGCCCGGCTGTACACCGTTGCCCTCGACCACACGACCGGCGGCCCGCCCGCCGACCGCGGCCGCCTCCTGCTGACCCGCGCCACCGCCCACTTCCGTGCCGGGAACCTCGAACCCGCCCGCGCCGACTGCCTGGCCGCAGGTGAACTGGCCCGCCGCACCGGCGACGCGAACCTCCTCGCCGAGCGCGCCCTCATCCTGGAGCCGGTAGGAAATCATCTGTGGGACAGAGATATTCACGAGTGGTGCATTGAAGCGCTGACGGCGGAAGCGTCGCTTGGAGACGGTGACCAGGCGGACGGGACCACGGTCGAGCAGGGCGGCAGCGATCCGGCACTGGCCGATGGTGCGGGGAGTCTGTTCGGCGCTGTGGATTTCGACGCGCGATCCGCAGTGAACTGCGCTTCCGGAGGGTTGCCCGAATCGCTGCGGGCACGGCTGCTCGCCCGCGCGACCGAGGCTGCGTCGTATCTGGGCCGATGGGACGAGATCGGCGAGACCAGCTCGCGGGCACTGGCATTCGCCGATCGATGCGGCGATGCCGAGGCGCTGGTGGCGGCGTTGCGGGCGCGGCAGCTGGCCTGCACCGGGCCGGAGGATCTGGCCGAACGGGTGCGGCTGGCGGCGCGGATGATCGACATCGGCGTGCGGTCGCGGCGGCCCGGCACCGAGCTGTGGGGCCGGCTCTGGGCCATCGACAATCAGTGGGAGAGCGGCGATCTGACCGCGGTCGAGACGGAGCTGTCGCGGCTGCGGTGGTGTGCGCGGCACACCGGGGGACCCATGGCCACCTGGCACGTGCTGCTCACCGAGGCCGCGCTGGCTCAGGCCAGGGGCCGGTTCGACGATGCGCTGCGGGTGGCGGGGCAGGCGCGGGAACTGGCCGAATCCCTGGGCCATCCGGCCGGATTCGGCGCCTACCGATCGCTGCTCGGCACCATCGGCCACCACCGCGGCTATCCGGACGAGGCGTTCGACATTCCGCCCGCCGCCCAGCGCGGCGAGGTCCGCAACCAGCTGTTCGCCGTGCTGGGTCCCGCGTTTCCCCTGGCGGAGAGCGGACGCCTCGACGACGCGGCGGGGCTGTACCGCGGCCTCGGACCGCCACCGGAGTGGGACATTCCGCCGTTCTTCCGGCTGATCGTCATGACCGTCGGCGGATCCATCGCGCTGGCGCTGGGATACACCACCCATATCGCGTGGTTCGCCGACCAGCTGCGGCCCTACCGCGATCGGCATGTCGTCAGCGGTGCGGGCAATGCGCACTACTTCGGCCCGGTGCCGCTCTGGCTCGGCAAATTCGCCGCCGCACTGGGTGATTCGGCAGCCGCGGAACGCGAGCTGCGGACCGCGCTGGAGATCTGCCGGGACACCGGCGCCCAGGGTTTCGTGGTCGAGGCGAGCACTGATCTGGCCGCGGTGCTGCTGGCGCGCGGGGCGACCGAGGAGGCGCTGGCACTGGCGAAAGCCGAGCTGCCGCAGGCCGAGACGATCGGCATGCCGCCGTGGACGGACCGACTGCGGAGCATTGCCGCCGAGGCGTCCGCGCGGGCGGTGCTGTCCCCACGTGAGCGGGAGGTGGCCCAGCTGGTCGCCGCGGGGCTGAGCAATCGCGAGATCGCCACCGCCCTGGTGCTGTCCGAGCGCACCGCGCAGAACCATGTGCAGCACATCCTCACCAAACTCGGCCTCACCAATCGCGCGCAGATCGTGGCCTGGGTGACTCACGCCGCCCGCGGACCGGGCGCACAGGCTGGACCGTGGCATCGATGAACAGGGCTCGGAGACGCCGGAATTCACCCTGTCGTAGTGCGACCGTCGACCACGTCTGACACAGTCGACAGGTATGAACGGTCGGCGGCGTGTTCTGGGACTGTGCGCGGCGGTACTGAGTCTGGCCCTGGTGGCGGGCTGCGGCGGTGCGGACAACCCGGCCCCCGCCACCTCGACCGCGGTGCCGTTGGTGTCGACCGGCGACCTGCCCAAGGCACAACCGGGTGAAGTACACCTGTTCGGGATCAACGACCTGCACGGGAATCTGCAACCGCCGGACGGCGCCAACGGCAAAGTGGGGACGTACATCGCCGGGGGAGCGACGTACCTGGCCGCGCATCTGGCGCGGCTGAAGGCGGCCTATCCGGACAGCGCCATCCTGTCGGCCGGGGACAACATCGGGGCCAGCCCGCTCGTCTCCTCGCTGTTCCACGACGAGCCGACCATCGACTTCCTGAACTCGGTGGGAGTCGCGGCCTCGGCGGTCGGCAATCACGAATTCGACCACGGCGTCGCCGAATTGCGCCGACTCCAGCAGGGCGGATGCGCCGCCGACGGCTGCACGCCGGGCCAGCCGTTCACCGGGGCGAAGTTCCCGTACCTCGCCGCCAATGTCACCGACGGCAACGGCCAGCTGCCGCCCGGGCTGAAGGCGTGGACCATGCTCGAACTGGGCGGCCACAAGATCGGCGTCATCGGCGTCGTCACCACCGACACCGAGCACATCGTCACGCCCGAGGGCATTCGCGGCTACCGCTTCGGCGACGAGGCCGACGCCATCGGCAAATACGTGCCCGAGATGAAATCCGCGGGTGCGGAAACCGTGGTGGCGCTGCTGCACGACGGCGGCGCCCAGCAAACCCACGGCGGCCCGGTCGATTACAACGGCTGCGCCGGCATCTCACCCGACGTCCAAGCACTGGCCCACCGCACCGATGCCGCGGTGTCGGTGCTGCTCACCGCGCACAGCCATCAGGCCTACAACTGCACACTGGACGGCAAGGTGGTCACCCAGGCCGCCTCCTTCGGCCGCCTCGTCACCGACGTCACTCTGCGCTTCCACGACGGCAAGGTCGAGGCGAAGGCCGTCAACCGGGTCGTCACCCGTGATGTCACGCCCGCGCCCGCCGCCGTCCAGCTGGTGGATTACTTTGCCGGACAAGCGAAACCGCTGGCCGATCGAGTGATCGGCCAGGCCACCGCGCCGGTGCCCGCCGAGCCCGCTCCGGCCGGGGATTCCCCGCTCGGCGACATCATCGCCGACGCGATGCTCGACGCCATGACCACCGTGCAGGCCGTGGCGGCCTTCATGAATCCGGGCGGGGTGCGTGCGGGGCTGACCGGCGGCAACATCACCTACGAGCAGGCATACACCGTGCAGCCCTTCGGCAATCAGGTGGTGGCGGTGGCGCTGACCGGACAGCAGATCCTGAATCTGCTGGAGCAGCAATGGGACAATGTCAGCAAGCCCGGCGTGCTGTCGGTCGCGGGCATCACCTACACCTACTCCGACAGCGCGCCCAAGGGGCACAAGGTGGTCGACGGCAGCGTCCGGGTGGCCGGGCAGCCGCTGAATCCCGTGGCGGTCTACCGGGTTTCGACCAACAACTTCCTGGCCGCCGGGGGCGACGGCTTCACCGTGTTCCAGCAGAGCCGCGAAACCCTGGTCGGCCCCATCGATCTCGACGCCCTGGAGACCTACCTGCGCGGCCGCGGGGCGGTCACCCCGCCCGCGAGTCGCATCGAGAAGCACTAGCGCCGGAACTCCTCGACCGGGAGCCGTGGAGTGCTATTGGCCCATCACGTATTTCACCGTCGGCCCGGCGGTCCAGCCGCCGTCCACCGCGAGTTCCGCGCCGGTGACGTAGGAGGACGCGTCCGAGAGCAGGAAGACGATGGCCGAGGCGATCTCATCGGCCTCGCCGACCCGGCCCATCGGGGTATTGGGATAGCCGCCCTCACCCTGCTGGATGCCGACCTGTGCGGTCATCGGGGTGTAGGTCATGCCCGGGTGCACGGAGTTCACTCGAATCCGGTCGACGCCGTTCTCGATGGCGGCCACCTTGGACATGCCGCGCACCGCCCACTTGGACGCGCCGTAACTGCCGGTCAGAGCCAGGCCCATGAGCCCGGCGGCGGAGGAGATATTGACGATCGAGCCGCCGCCCGCCTGCTTGAGCGCGGGCATGAAGGTCCGCATGCCCAGGAAGACGCCGACCAGATTGATGTCGATGACCTTGCGGAAGTGCTCTACCGATTCATCGGCCAGCAGCTCCCCGGTCGAGATGCCCGCATTGTTCACCAGGCCGTGCACGCTGCCGTCGAAGGCGTCGCAGGCCGCGGCCAGCGCGGTGGTCCAGTCGAGTTCGGAGGTGACGTCGAGGTGCTGATAGGCGGCCCGCGAGCCCAATTCGGCCGCCAGCGCCTTGCCCTCCTCGTCGAGCACGTCGGCGATCACGACATTCGCCCCGGCCCCGACCGCCTGCCGGGCGGCCGCGGCGCCGATGCCCCGGGCCGCGCCGGTGATGAGAATCGTCTTGCCGCTCAGATCGTGCATGGGAGGCTCCTTCCAGAGGAACCGGCGCACAGGCGTGGTGACCCGTTCGCCGGCCACACAGTTGGTTTGCTGAATAGTGTCCGATGCGTTCGGAATCGGCTCGGCGGCGCACCCGAATCCATATCGTTGATATATCAACTATTTCAACCGGGTGGCGGCGCGGGTATTCCCGTAGGGTGCGGGCGTGAACCGCGCGCCCATCGGCACCGTCGACGAACTCATGACCCTGCTGGCCGGCTGCGCCGACGCCTGGGACATGCCCGACCGCAGCGGCGATCCGGTCGACATCCTCGACCACGACCGGCAGTGCGCCGAGCTGCTGCGCCGCGAGTTTCCCGGCGATGAGGAACTCCAGGTGGCCGGGCTGGTGCACGACATCGGGCACGTGCTGGTGCCCGGTGACGACGCGGGACACGGAGTCCACGGCGGCGAGGCGGTCCGGGCCCTGCTCGGCGCACGGGTCGCGCGGCTGGTCGAACTGCACGTCGTGGCCAAGCGGTATCTGGCGGCCACGGATTCGGTACACGCCCAGGCGCTTTCGCCGTCGAGCCGGCGCACCCTGATCGCGCAGGGCGGTCCCATGACGCCCGCGGAGATCACGGCCTTCGAGCGCGATCCCGATTTCGCCGCGGCCCTCGCGCTGCGGCGCGCCGACGACGCGGGCAAGGTGGTCGGCCTGACCGTCCCTCCCCTCGAGACCTGGCGGCCGGTGGTCGAGCGGGTGGCCGCCGCTCGCTGACCGCGGGTCGCCGGGCCCGGCCGGGCGGCCTGCATAGACTCGCTCTGTGCCGTTGTCCCCGCGCGTCCCCGATCTGGCCGCCCTCGATCTGTTGTTGTCGGTGATCGAGCTGGGCAGTCTCGGGCGGGCGGCCAAGGCGCACGGCATCAGTCAGCCCTCCGCCAGCTCGCGCATCCGCTACCTCGAGCAGCTGGTGGGCGTGCCGGTGCTGGAGCGGACGACGCTCGGCTCGCGGCCGACGGCAGCGGGCTCGCTCATCGCCGAATGGGCGCGCACTGTCGTGGATGCGGCCGCCCGGCTGGACGCCGGGATCGACAGCCTGCGCGCGCAGCGGGATTCGCGGCTGCGGGTGGCGGCCAGCCAGACCGTCGCGGAGTACCTGTTCCCGAAATGGCTGGTGGGCCTGCGAGCCCGGATGCCGGACACCTCCATCGCCCTGGAGTCGGGCAATTCGGCCGAGGTCGCCAAGGCGGTGCTCGAGGGCCGGGCCGGAATCGGGTTCGTGGAGAGCCCGCGCCTGCCGACCGAACTGGAAAGCCATGTGGTGGGCCGGGATCGGCTGGTCGTGGTGGTCGCGCCCGGTCACCCCTGGGCCCGCCGGGCCGAGATCGACGCGGCCGAACTGGCGCGCAGCCCGCTCATCTATCGCGAACCCGGATCGGGCACCCGGAACTCCTTCGAGCGCGCCATGACCGCCGGAATGCCGGGCTGGGAGCCGAATGTCGCGCTGGAGCTGTCCTCGACCACTGCCATCAAGACCGCCGTCGCCGATGGCATCGCGCCGGCCGTGCTGAGTTCCCTGGCCGTGGCCACCGAACTGGCCGAGGGAATCCTGATGTCGCCCACGGTGACCGGTCTGGATCTGGAAAGACAGCTGCGTGCGGTATGGCCGATCGGACAGAAGCCGACCGGTCCGGCGCGTGATTTGTATGCCATTGCGCGCCGCCCACTCTGAATCGCCCGCGGGAGTTTCGGACGAACCTAGGGGAGTTTCCGCGCCATTCCGAGGGTTTTGTCCGCAGTGTTGACAGAGTGACGCCCATCACCATAGTGTTCCGGCGCAGGCCCAGAGAATTTCCGAAGGGCCGACGCTGCCTGCACATTTCTCTCGCCGATACAATGGCTTCGCTGAATTCGCAGCCCGAAGACACAAGTGCGCCAACGCCTCCCCGTGGGCGTTATCAAAGGGTTATGGTCACGGCATGGTGCGAACCGCCGCCGCTGCCGCAGACCCGGATGAGCCAGACATTCCGGCCACTGCTTCGCGGCCGAAGCTAGAGGTTGTTCCCGAATCGCCTGACCCCGAAGCGCCACAGTCCCACTCCTTCGGCGCACACGTCCTGAGCCCGGCCGATATCGAGCGACTGCCGTCCTCGGCCCGGCACCGCATCGCGGCCTTCATCCACCTGCAGGTGGCAACCCTGGAGGAGTGGCCAGAGCCGGTGCTGCCCCCCATTCCCGATCTCGACGATCTCTGACGGTCGTGCACCCCCGGTATTCCCCGAACCGGATTCGTCCAAACCTGTGTGGTGCCGTCCGATTTCATCCCGCACACTGCTGAGCTTCATCGACAACGTGAGCTTCATCGAAAACGGCCGCAGCCCAAGCGCATCGGTGATGATGTGCGGGAACTGCGGCCGCGCCGTGGTTGATCAGCCGCCGATGGACTGGAAGATCTTGACGCCCACCAGGATCACCGCGAGCAGCAGGTAGCCGCGCAGAGCGAACATGCCCACCGTGCGCGCCGTGGAGAACGCCGGTCGCGCCAGGGTGTCGAGCGCGGGGGTGCGCCAGGTGTCGCGGTCCGCCTCCAGAATGGCCTTGCGCTCGGCCTTGGTGAGGCGAGTGGAGTCCAGCTCCTTCACCTGATCCGGATCCAGTCCGCCCAGCTCGGCCGCGGTCCGCTCGGCCCGGCGCCGCCGGCCGCGCTGCCAGGCGATGAGCATGCCCGCCCCGCCCAGGACGCCGACCAGCGCGCCCGCGCCGAAGCCGATTTCGAGGGTCGTGGTGGTCAGGTCCGGGAAGAAGGTGGCCGCGGTGAGCGCGAGCGACAGCAGCACCAGCGACCAGACGATGACCCCGGCGACAATGTTCTGCCTGACCGTGTTCACCCACGGGCCGAGCACGGCCTTGTCATTGCAGAGCAGGACCAGGAACACCGTCGCCGACGGCAGCAGCACCCCGGCCAGCGCCTGCACCCCCTGGGTCAGCAGGCCCAGCACGTGATCGGGACTGAACGAGACCGCGGCGGCGACGCCGAGCAGCGCCGCGTATCCGAGATAGAAGGCCGGCGCCTCGGAGACCTTCCAGTGCAGCGAGTGCCGCCGGCCCAGGGTGTCGCCGAGGGCGTAGGTGGTGGCCAGACCGACGGCATTGGCGCCGATGAGCGAGGCGTCCAGCAGCAGGATGGCGAAGAGCGCGCCGGCGGCGGTGCCCACGTGGTCGTGCAGCGCGTGGGCGACGGCCCCGGCATCGGTGAAGCTGCCGGCCGCGGCCGTGCCCGCGAGGCCGAAGGTGGTCGCCGCCATGATGGCGACCGCGCCGACCATGACCACGACGATGCCGACCCACAGGTCGATGCGCTCGTAGCGGATCCAGCGGGGGGTGATGCGCTTGTCGACGATATTGGACTGCTGGAAGAACAGCTGCCACGGCGCGACCGTGGTGCCCACGATGGACACGATGAGCAGCAGCAGCGTCGAGTTCAGCCCGCCCGGGAAGGACGGCAGGAATCCGTGCGCGACCTGGGATGCCTTGGGGTGCACCAGGAATGCCAGCGGGAACATGACGATGTTCAGCGCGATCAGCCCGAACAGGAACCGCTCCCAGCGCCGGAACGAACCGCCGGCCACCATGGCGAACAGCGCGACCGCGGCCAGCGGCACGGCGACGCCCTTGGGCAGCCCGAAGTAGTTGAGCGCCATGGAGACACCGATGAACTCGGTGACGATGGTGAGCGCGTTCACGATGAACAGATCGCCGACGCTGAACGCGCCCCAGAACTTGCCGAAGCGGTCGAAGATCAAGCGCGCGTGGCCGACTCCGGCGACCGCGCCGAGACGGACCACCATCTCCTGGTTCACGTAGAGCACCGGGATCAGCAGCACCAGGGTCCAGACCAGCGCCATGCCGTAGTTCTGTCCGGCCTGCGCGTAGGTGGCCACGCCACCGGCATCGTTGTCGCCGACCATGACGATCAGGCCGGGCCCGATGATGGCCAGCAGCATGCGGAAACGCTGGAGGCGGGAACGGCCCTCGAGGGTGTCGTGCCGGCCGATGGAGCCGAGCGCGCCGACGATATCGCCGACATGCGCGCTGTCCATGACGGCGCCGGTGGGGTGGGCGTCGGCGGCGGGCCGGCCGGCTGCGGCGGGCACGGCGACGGTGGAGGTGCGGCGGCTGGAGCCGTTCGCGAAGAAGGCCATGGCCTGTCCCTCGCTTTCGATCATCAGGATGTGCGGGCGTGCGGAATACGCCCGGCCGCCGAGCGAGTTCGGGCACGGATCGACCGGCCCGGGGCACGCGCGGGCTACCGACCGGCGGTGGAACGCCGGGCACGCCTGTGCGGGAAACGGGTCAGCCGGTGACCGGAATGCGGCAAGCCGGGGACGTCAGGAGAGTGAAATCCGTACTCGGATACGGACTATCGCCGGAACTCATTGTTCGTCCCTCACCTCCTTGCCGCCGGGACGTACGTGGACGTCACTACATCGGGTGTCGCATCGCGCACAGCAGGAGGGATCTGGGCCCCGCAGAACGGCATGGACCCTGCACCCCTCTCGTCAGAGCTTCGGCACTGCACGACGTATCCGGGGGCTCGCGGCCCGGGAAGCCACTTCGGATCACCCCTTAATCCGGGGTGATCTGTCCTAACCCTGGGCGTCTCTCGACGTCGTCGGATCAGTGGCCTGTGTTCGTACAGGAGCCTCGCCTAGCGAGGTGCTGACTGGGCAATGGTGAGCCCGGCTGTTCCCCTTGTCAAATCCGGGCCGGTCGGTTCCTCGTAATCCCTTGTGCCCCAACCCGGTCCGGCCAAGACCACTCCGTGGCAAACATTCATGGCCACCCGGTCCGTTATCGCATCCGGCGGTGGCGACGCTCGTCGAGGCGGACATTCTCGAACAGTCGGTCCACTACCGGATCGAACGGATCGAACGCCTGACCGGGCGCGACCTGTCCCGCCTCGACGATCGCATCGATCTGCGGGCCGCCCTGAGGGCGGCCGGTGCATGATCGGTCGGTGTCCGAACTCAACAAGCACAATGTCGTCTACTTCGAAAGTGCCACGATGCGAGGGCTCTACGCCGCTCTCGACGAGTGGCAGCGGGCCAATAATCACCGGTTCCTGTCGCTCGGCATTCAGCAGGATGACGGGCTCTTCTGCTGCATTGCCCTGATCAATCCCGCCGAGGTGGTCATCACGAGCGCCGACGGCCACAATCACGCCGCCGTCAACCGATTCGGCCTGCTTTCCGTCACCTCCGACTAGCCGATCGTTGCCGGTTCAGTAGTTCAGTAGTTCAGTTCCGGGTCGTGGCCGGGTGACCGGTCACGACTCGATTCCACGTCGCGCCTGCCACGAACTGACCTGACGCGGACGCCATGCCCCGCGGACCAGGGGGTTGTGCCCATGTCGCCCGGCACGCTGTTCCCGCTTGAATTCGCGGAAATATTCGAAGCGGATCATCAGCAAACCCGAGACGATGAGCACCGCGGTCGCGATCGCGCCCAGTATCGCCCAGCCGTGGTAGCCGGACGCGGCGGCAGTGAGTGTCATGCCGAGGCATGCGATGCCGAGCAGGCACAGCACTAGAGCTGGGCCTTCGCCCGGGTCCTCGATGGCGTCACCGGGATGCGGATGCCAGTGCTCTCCGTTCGGCTTGACCGCCGTCACCCTGACCATGTCCCTACCTCCCTCGAACCGAGAAAACTCCTTGCCTGTAGTCCAGAATGCACCCGGTGTTGCGGCTACGTGCGAGTAATGTCCTGAAATTTCGGAGAGAATGCCTGATTCGCAGGCGTCATTTCAGGAATCATCCCAGCAATTGGCCCTCCGTCGGGAGGTGGATGCGCGGGAAAGGCTGTTCGGATTCGAGGAGATACGCCAGTTCGATAAGGGTCCGTTCGTCGCCGTGCGCACCGGAGAGCTGCACGCCGACCGGCAGTCCCGCGCCGGTGCGGCCCATGGGCAGCGATATGGCGGGGGTCCCGGCGATATTGTTCAGCGGTGTATAGCCCACGTAACCGGTGAGCCGCTCGATCAATTCGGGGAACGGAACCGTCGGTGAGACGAATCCGAGTTCCGGTGTGGTGTGCGAGAGCACCGGCGAGACGACCACTTCGTGCCGCGCGAACATCCGGGCGTAGGCGGCCGGCACCCGGCGTAGTCGCCGCAGCGCACCCGGGGTGCGGTGCCAGGTGCGGCGGTGATGGTCCCGCAGGCCGCGGGTGAGGCCGTCGGCCTTGGCGGCGTCGAAGGACCGGTCCAGGATGATCTTCCCGGTGCTGACCGCGAGATCGGCGAGCAATGCCCAGTACTGCACGAAGTCGGCGGCGAACTGCGCGGTGACCGGCAGCGTGATCGGCTCCACGACGTGACCGGCCCGCTCCAGCAGGCTCGCGGTGTGCTCGACCGCCGCCCGGGTGGGCACGTCGACCTCGGTGCCGGTCACACTGTGCATGATCAGCCCCACCCGCAGCCGGCGCCGGCCGGGCCGTGCACCGCCCCGACCGGTGCCAGTCTCGGATTGCGCCACACATCCTCGGCGGCGGCCACGAACGCCGCGGTATCGCGGACCGTGCGGGTGACCACGCCCTCGGAAATCATGTGAACGGGAAGGTGTTTCACCTGTTCACCGTCCACGTGCCGGCCGCGGCTCGGCTTGAGCCCGACCAGTCCGCCGCACGCGGCCGGAATGCGAATGGATCCGCCGCCATCGTTCGCGTGCGCGATCGGGACGACGCCCGCGGCGACGAGCGCGGCCGATCCGCCGGACGACGCGCCGATCGAATGGGCCAGGCTCCACGGGTTCCGCGCGGCCGGCTCGGTCATGTACTCGGTGGAGGCGTTGAAGCCGAACTCCGGCAGTCGCGACTTGCCGATCAGGGTCAGTCCGGTGCCGAGGAACTGGCGAGTGTAGGCCCCGTCCTTCGCGGCGGGCCGGGCCCGGAAGGCTTCGCTGCCATGATTCGTCGGCAGGCCCGCGACATCGGTGTTGTCCTTCACGAACGTGGGGACTCCGTACAGCGCGCTGCCGGGCCGGGTGGCGTAGCGCGGGGAGTCGTAGAGCGGGCAGGCGACCGCGTGCAGCTCGGGGTCGACCGCGCGGGCCCGGTCGACGGCGGCGGCGGCGAGCTCCCGCGGGCTCACCTCGCCGGCGCGGACCAGGTCGGCGAGGGCAACCGCATCGTGTTCGCCGAGGGCATCGTCGCGAAAGGCGTGGAGGGGCGTCATGCCGAGCAAGCCTAGAAGAACTTACAGACTTTGCCCAGGTAAATCTGTAAGGAATTACAGAGAGCGACTAGGGTGGGTGACGTGACCGAACGCCGCCATCGCCCGAGCGCCCTGGCTCGGCGAGCAGCCCTGCTCAAAGCCGCAGTCGAGGTGGCGGCCGAGGTCGGCGTGGCCGGAGTGACCCATCGCGCGGTCACCGAGAAGGCCGGGCTGCCGCTGACCACCGTCGGCTACTTCTTCGACTCGATCGACGCACTGACCGAGGAGGCGCTGCGCGTCTACACCGAAGAGGATGCCGACACCCAGATCGCGATCGCGGAGTCGCTCGCCGAGGCGCACGGTTCGCCCGACGAGATCGCGGCCGCCTTCACCGCCGCCGCAACGCCGCGCACACCGGAAACCCTCGCGCTGTTCGAGGCCTACCTGCACGCGGCGCGCCGGCCGGAATCCCGTGACGCGGTCACCCGCGCGCTGACCGCCGCGCGTCGGGCCGCCGCTGCGGGCGCGCGGGCGGCCGGGGCCCCGGATCCGGATGCCATGGCGCCCGCCTTCACCGCGCTGGCGCACGGGCTCGCGCTGCACGAGATGGCCTCGCCGGGTGCGCTGCCGCCCGACACCGTGCACGCGGCCTTCCGTGCGATGTTCCTCGGATTCCTGCTCGACAGCGGGCATATCGAGCCGGCCCTGCAACTCAGACGGCAGTCGGCGCCGCAGGAGTAGCGCCGTGACCGACCCCGCCGTGCGGCACCGGGACCGGGTGGACGCCCGGCTGGACCTGCCGATCATTCCGCCCGCCGTGCTGATCGGGGTCGCCGAGATCGGGCGGCGTGACGGTTGTGACGTCGAATCATGGTTCGCGGGAACAGGTTTGGATCCGGACCGCCTGGTCGCGGTGGAATCGGTGAAGGTGTCGTTCCAGGAAGCCGTCACCGTCCTGCGCCGCGCGGTGGAGGCGCTGCCCGGCCGGCCGCTCGGCATGCGGGTGGGCATGCGCGACACCCTGCTGTCGATGGGGATGCTGGGGGTGGCCATGCGCTCGTGCGCCACCGTCGGCGAGGCGCTCTCGGTCGGGATCGATCTGCATCAGGCCTCGGGGACCCTGATGGATGTGGAGGTCGAGCGCTCGGGTCAGGAGGTCGCGCTGCGGCTGCACGAGCGCCGGCCCGAACCCCGGCTGCTCGCCTTCCTGTGCGAGGAAGTGCTGTGCAGCGTGCTGATTCTGATGCGCTCGGTGCTCGGCCCGGGCTGGTCGCCGACCCGGGTGGAACTCGGCTATCCGCCCCCGCCGTACGCCGCCGAGTACCGTCGCTTCCTACGCTGCCCGGTGGACTTCTCCGCCGGAGCCAACCGCGCGGTCATTCCGGTTGCCGCACTGGAGGTTCCGCTGCCCACCCACAGTGCGCCGACCCGGACCATCGCCATCGAGGCCTGCCGGCGGCTGCTGGATGCCGGCCGTCCGGCCCCGGACATCGTGGTGGCCGTCGAGGCGGTACTCGAGCGCGACCTCCGCCATCCGCCGACCATGGCCGAGGTCGCCGCCCACCTGCATGTCACCGAGCGCACCCTGCGCCGCCGGCTCGCCGCCGCCGGTGCGAGTTTCAGCACGGTCCGGGACCGGGTCCGGGAGCGGCGCGCGATCTTCCTGCTCCGCCGATCCGGTCTGTCCATCGGTGCGGTCGCCCGTGCAGTCGGGTACAGCGATATCCGGGAATTCCGACGCGCGTACATCCGCTGGACCGGGCATCCGCCGAGTTCGGTACGGCGAGAACCGGAGTGAGCCCGGTGCCGTGCCGGGCGCTCAGGCCCGCACCTGCCGGACATCGCGGGCGGACCCGACCGCGTCGAACATGCCCGGGGTGAGGGTCTGCCAGCCCAGGCGCTTGCGCAGCGCGCCCAGGTAGCGGTGATACGCGCGGGCGTCGACGTAGGCGCGGTGGCGTGCGGTGGGCAGGAAGTTGATGCCGCCGTTGAGCTTCGGATGATCGGTGGCGATCAAGCGGTCGAACGCCGCCGCCCGCGCCGGGGCATGGTCCTGATCGTGCAGGTACTGCGCCAGCACATTGCTGATGTGATCGAACAGGGTGTAGGCGCTCGAATTGACCTCGAGATACCCCAGCCCGAACAGATTTTGATGCTGCTGGTTGAACGCGGAGAGATACAGATCCGGTCGTCCTTCGTTCCAGGTGAAATGCCGCTCGGCATAGGGGATCGCCCAGTCGTAGCCCGTGGCGTAGAGAACCAGGTCGACCTCTTCGCTGCTGCCGTCGGCGAACCGGACCCGAGTGCCGTCCAGGCTCGCGATATCCGGCCGGATCGCCACATCGCCGTGCTGGAGGTGGTGGACGAGCTGACTGTTGAGCAGCGGATGCGATTCGAACAGTTTGTGATCCGGCTCGGGCAGACCGTATTTGGTGAGATCGCCCTGAACGAGCCGGAGTAACGCGCGGAAGAACGGCCGCTCCAGCCAGAGCGGCAGCTGCGGCCCGGCATCGGCGAGCTCATCGCTCGGGATCCCGAGGACATGTTTGGGAATCACGTGATAGCCGCGCCGAATGCTGACGAACGCGGCGGCCGCATTGGCCGCGGCATCACACGCGATGTCGGCCCCCGAGTTGCCCAGGCCGACGATGAGTACCCGCTTGCCGCGGAACTCCAGCGGGCTCCGGTACTCCGACGAGTGCCGGATCTCGCCGGCGAATTCGCCCGGATGCCGGGGTCGGCGGGGTGCCCAGGTGACGCCGGTGGCGCAGATGACGGCCCAGTAGCGACATTGCGTGCCGTCCGCGAGGGTCACCAGCCAGTCGCTGCCGTCCTGCTCGACATCGGTGACCTCGGTGTTGAACCGGACGGTCTCACGCAATCCGTAGGCATCCGCGAAAGCCCGCGTGTAGTCGAGGATCTGCCGATTGCCCGGGTAGTCCGGATAGGTGTCGGGCATCGGGAAGTCGAAGAATCCCGAGGTCTTCCGCGACGAAATGAAGTGTGCGGACTCGTACATCGGTGAGCCAGGATTATCGAGATCCCAGATACCGCCTACATCGGAATGCCGTTCGAACTGGTCATAGGCGATGCCCAGGCGCTTCAGGGCCCGGGCCGCGGACAGCCCGGCCGGACCGGCGCCGACGATGCACACTCGCCGCTGTGCCGGTTGAGTTTCCTTGTCTGCCATGGACTCTCCATTCGCGTGCCGAAGAATGAGGGGATTCAACCCCCGGAGCCGCGAATCCAGGAGGGCCGATCCGGCCAGAAGAGTGGGGAAACCGGACAACCGGTGACCGGATCGGAACACTCGACGCCCCGGTGGTCGCGGCGCCGTACCGCGCGGTGCTCCAACAGCTCGGCGGCTGTCGCTGACCACTCGTGATCGGGCCCTGTCGAACTTTTTCGCGGCCGTGTCGATCTGTCGGGAGGTCGTTCGACCTTGGTGTGAGAGGGTCGGACAGCGACCCGCGACAAGGAGGACGATCCCGTGAAGTACATGCTGATCTGGCGCGCTGGCGACGAGGGCAATGCGGCCATGGCCGAGGCCGACTTCGAGAAGGTGCTCGAATCGGTCGGGCGCTTCAACGACGAGCTGATCCGCGCCGGGGTCCTGCTGGCCGCCGAGGGGCTCGACAGTGCGGAAGAGGGTGTCGTGGTGGACTTCTCGTCGGAGCCGCCGCTGGTCACCGACGGACCCTACGGCGAGACCAAGGAGCTGTTCGGCGGCTTCTACATCCTGAACGTGGCCTCCAAGGAGGAGGCCGTCGAATGGGCCAGGCGGGCGCCCTCGTTCGGTCCCGGATTCAAGACCGAGATCCGGCGCGTCACCACCATCGACGAATTCCCGCAGGACAACGAGTGGATCCAGAAGGAACGCGCCTGGCGCGAGGCCACCGGGCAGCTGTGAGCCGCTGAGCCATGGCCGACCCCACCGGTCGTGACGCCGTCGCCGCGGTGTGGCGCATCGAATCCGCGCGCATCGTCGGCGCCCTGGCCCGCTACACCGGCGACTTCACCCTGGCCGAAGACCTCGCCCAGGAAGCGCTGGCCGAGGCGCTGGTGACCTGGCCGCGCGACGGCGTGCCACGCAATCCCGCGGGCTGGCTGCTCACCGTCGGCCGGCGTCGCGCCATCGACGCCTTCCGCCGCCGCGCCACCCGCGACGACCGGTACCGCGCCCTCGCCCGCGACCTGGGCGAGGGCGGGGTCGCCACCGGCGGGACACCCGCGGAAACGCCAGGGGCGGAACCGCTCTGGGATCCCGATCAGATCGACGACGACGTGCTCGCGCTCATGTTCGTGGCGTGCCATCCGGTGCTGTCCCGCGAGGCGCAGGTGGCGCTGACCCTGCGCGTGGTCGGCGGTCTGACCAGCGACGAGATCGCCAAGGCCTTCCTGGTACCCACCGCGACGGTGCAGGCCCGCATCACCCGCGCCAAGAAAACCCTTGCGGCGGCACAGGTTCCGTTCGCCATCCCCCCGGCCGACGAACGCGCCGCCCGGCTCGGCTCGGTGCTGAACGTCGTCTACGTGATCTTCACCGAAGGCTCCTCGGCGACCTCCGGCGCACACCTGATCCGCCTCGACCTCGCCGCCGAAGCCCAGCGCCTCGCCCGGGTGCTGGCCCGCCTCGTCCCCGAGGAACCCGAGGTCCACGGCTTGCTGGCCCTGCTGGAACTGACCGCCGCCCGCTTTCCCGCCCGCACCGACGCCAGCGGCCGGCCGATCCTGCTCGAACACCAGAACCGAAGGCGCTGGGACCGGGCGGCCATCCGCCGCGGCCGCGCCGCCCTCGACCAGGCGGCCCGCCTCGGCCGCGGCCTCGGCGCCTACGGTCTGCAGGCCGCGATAGCCGAATGTCACGCCGTCGCCGACTCCGTCGAGGCGACCGACTGGTCCCGCGTCGTCCTGCTCTACGAAGCCCTGGCCCGGCTCTCGCCGTCCCCGATCATCGACCTCAACCGGGCCGTCGCCGTCTCCATGGCCGAGGGGCCCGCCCCTGCCCTAGGCATTGTCGACGACCTCAGATCGGCTGCGGCCCTTCCGAGTTCCCATCTGCTCCCGAGCGTCCGCGGGGAACTGCTCGCCAGACTGGGCCGGACAGCCGAAGCCCGAACCGAATTCGACCTCGCCATCGCCCTGTGCGGCAACGACCAGGAACGCACCGTGCTCGAAGCCAAACTCGCCGAACTGGATTGACCAGCTCCTCGGGTCGGGCTCCGGGATTTCCCCCATTCCGATTCTGGGGATGTGCCGGATTACGCCGGGGCGGCGGCGAAACTAGCGTTTCCGCCATGACTTCGACTCTGCGCGGGCGCCTTTCGGTTGCCCTCGGTGCCGCCGCGTTACTCGTAGCCGAGATGGCCACCGCGGTCGCCCAGCCCGCCGGGCCCTCGCTCGCGGAGCAGTTGCGTCAGGACACCGCAGCGATCCACGCCCTCGGCATCAGCGGCGTGCAGGCCCGCGTCATCACGCCCGACGGTGGACAATCGGTAACCACCAGCGGCACCGCCGACCTGAACACCGGCCTCCCGGTCTCCTCCGACGGCTACTTCCGCATGGCCAGCACCGCCAAGACCCTGGTCGCCACCGTGGTTCTCCAACTCGAGGCCGAGCACACGCTGACTCTCGACGACACGGTCGACCGCTGGCTGCCGGGAGTGGTGCAGGGCAACGGGAACGACGGCAGCCGGATCACCATTCGCCACCTGCTCCAGCACACCAGCGGTATTCACGACGACCTGCCCGGATACACCACGCCGGAGGAGTACTACCAGCAGCGCTACGACCTCTACAGTCCCGAGGCGCTGGTCGCCCGTGCCATGGCCCAGGCGCCGGACTTCCCGCCCGGGCAGGGCTGGCAGTACTCCAATACCGGATATGTCCTGCTCGGCATGATCATTCAGCAGGCCACCGGCCGACCCGCTCACCAGGAGATCGAAGCCCGCATCGTCGGCCCGCTCGGGCTCGATCAGACCCGGTGGACCGGCGCCTCGCCCACGCTGCCCGAGCCGCGCGCCCGGGCCTACCAATTCTTCGGTCCCGGCGCCGAGGTGGACGTCACCGATCAGATACCCGTTGAGCACGAGACCCTTTCGTGGGTCACCACCACCCGGGACGAGAACAGCTTCTTCCGCGCGCTGCTCGGCGGCCGGCTGCTCCCGGCCCGGCAGCTCACGGAGATGAAGCAGACCGTCCCGGTGAGTGCGGAACTCCAACAGCTGTGGCCCAGTGGCCGATACGGCCTCGGCCTGGCCGAACGCCCCCTCAGCTGCGGCGGAACCTACTGGAGTCACGAGGGCGGGGACGGCGGCTACATCGCTCTCAACGGCGTCACCGAGGACGGCATGCGAAGTGCTGTGGTGTCCATGTCCGAGGCGCGCGGCGACACCCCGGAACACGTCCTCGAGCAGGAGAACGTGGGCAGCGCCTTGATCGACCACGCGCTGTGCGCCGGGAACCGGTGAGCGGCGCGGCCGATCGTTGCGGAGTCCCAGCGAATCGCTGTGCAGTCCTGCGGCTTTCCGTTTGTGATTGAACTCGCCGACGACGGCGTCGAGACTGAATTCTCGACGTTCGCTGGAGGTGGTGCTGGTGAGTTGGCGAAGAGCCGCCGGGCTGGTCGGTGTTCTGACGGTGGGCGTCGGAACGATGGTCGCGGGGGGCAGTACACCGAAGGCCTCGGCAACCGGGGCGCATAGCGAGGAATTCACCAATCCGGTGCTGGCCGCCGGGGCCGACCCGAGCATGACCTACTACCAGGGCCGATTTCACCTGGTGCAGGGGGACTTCTACAACGACGACAACATCGTGATCCGCAGTTCGGACACGCTCGGGGGACTGGAGGAGAGCGAGCCGGAGGTGGTGTGGGAGCACCCCGACTGCCCCGCCCCCGCCTGCACCAAGATCTGGGCTCCGGAACTCGTGCACATCGGCGACCGGTGGTGGATCTACTTCGCGGGGCAGGAGGACGACCGCAACGAGACCCATCGGATGTACGCGCTGCGTTCCACTGGAAACGACCCGACCGGCCCCTACGAATACCTCGGGCCGCTGAACCTGCCCGGCGGCTGGGCCATCGACGGCACCTATCAGCGGTACGCGGGCGCCGGCTACTTCTTCTGGTCCTGCCTGCGCGACCCCGATGACACACGCGTACAAGACATTTGCGTGGTCCGCATGGCGGATCCCATGACGCCGATCGGCGACCGCGTCAGCATCGCAACACCCACCGCCGCCTGGGAAACCGTCCCCAACGACGCGGACCTCCTGATCAACGAGGCCCCGCAACCCCTGATCGCACCCGACGGCCGCCTCTTCGCAACCTTCTCCGCCAATGCCAGTTTCGACGACACCTACTGCCTGGGCCTCCTCGAACTGGCGCGCGGCGGCGACCCCATGGACCCCGACGCCTGGACCAAATCCGCCGGTCCCGTGTTCCCCGGCGGTCCCGGCGCCATCGCCCCCGGCCACAACGGATTCCTCACCATCGACGGCCGCCCCTGGATCACCTACCACGCCCGCCTCGAACCCGGCACCGGCTGGCCCGGCCGCAGCATCCGCGTCCAGCCCATGTACTTCGGCAAGGACGGCCGCCCGCAATTCGGCACGGCCTTCGCCCCCGGCGACCCCATCGTCATCGACGGCAAAGACCACAACGCTCCGGGAACCCCGGTGACGCCCGAGCCGTGGCGCTGAGGTCAGGTCGCCTCGGCCGATGCCCGGGTGCGGCGCCACTGTGCCGGGCTACAGCCGTGCTGTTTGCGGAACCATCGGGAGAAGTTCCCGGGGGCGGAGAAGCCGAGGAGTTCGGCGGTCTCGGTCAGGGAGCGGCGCGGGTTGGCGACCATGTGGCGGGCCAGTTCGGCGCGGGTCGAATCCAGTAGTGAGCTGAAGGTCTCACCTTCGGCGGCGAGGCGGCGGTGGATGGTGCGGCGGTCGACGCCCAGGCTGCGGGCCACCTGCTCCACCGAACAGCGGCCGGTGGGGAGGAGCAGTTCGATGAGCTCGCGGACGCGTTCGGCGGTGGTCGCGGGACGGACCGGGTGGACGGGGTCCAGCAGCCGCTGGGTGTAGGCGCGCAGCTGTGGATCCGCCATCGCATTGGGTGCATCGAGATCGCTTGTGTAGGTGAGGATTCCATTGAAGTCCTGCTCGAAGGTCACCTGCGGTCCGAAGACCCGGTGATGGGCGCGCAGATCGGGCGGGGCGGGGTGGGTGAAGCGGACCTCCACCGGCTGCCATGGGGCGCCGATGAATCCGGCGAGTAGGCCGTGCAGCACGCCGACCGCGAGTTCGACGGATTGGCGGGTGTCGCCGGGCTGCCCGATATCGAGGGTCAGCCGGATGGTGGCGAGGCCGTTCTGTTCGGTGAGGCGGGTGTGCAGCGCCTCGTTGTACGTGTCCTCGTGCCGCGACATCACGGTCAGAGCGCTGCGCACGTCGGGCTCCTCGCGGACCACCAGGCTCAGCGGCCCCAGATTGGCGAAGCGGCGGCGCTCGGCCAGGCGCAGCCCGAAATCTGCGCAGTTCGTCGCGACGGACGAGTGCTCGAGCAGCTCGGCGATCGCGGCGGCGGGCACCCAGCGGTCCTGCAGGCTCAGACCGGCCGGGTCCAGGCCGGACGTGCGCAACAGCCCCACCGGGTCGATGCCGAGCGATCGGCACAGCTCCACGTATTCGTTCAGCGCCGCGTAGCGGGCCAGTGGTTTCACCGATTCTCCGACGTCCCGAAATGATCAGCATCCTGTCCCGTAATGATAAGCGGGTGGTCCCTGCGCTGCCTACTGTGGGTTTCGTTCCAGCTACCGAAGCCAGATCGAAGGAAGGGGCGACGACGTGGCCACAAGCAACGTGGATTGGTCCAAGCCAGCAGCGATGGCCATCCCCGAGACGGGGTACTTCGAGTACGAACAGGGGCGGTACGGGCCGGTCTATCCTCGTACTCCAGCTAACTATGGGTTTTCCATCGTCGCCAAGGTCAAGCCGGGTCATGAGGCGGCGATCCGGGAGCACGGCAAGGTCATCCAGGCCGCGGTCGAACAGGATCCGACTGTGCTTGCGCCGCTGCGGCTGCACTATCTGCGGTGGGTGCTGTTCGATATCGGCGACGGCCTGACCTTCCAGTACCAGGGCATCTTCGATACCGACTTCGACAAGTACCTCGAGGACGCGCTCGACCTGTTCCTGTCCACGGGCATCACCACCGCCTTCGTGAATCTCGAAGGCTTTCCCGAGGATTGGCGCACCAATCGGGCCGCCGCCATCGAATTCTTCCGCAAGCACCAGTTCCCGAGCTTCCTCGAATACGGCGAATACCCGTATGTGACCTCCGACGAGGTCAAGAAGGCCCTGCGGCTCAAAGCGGCGTTCTCCGACATGCTCGACGAGATGCAGTAGCGGGGGTCGCGATGCTCGAATTCGACGATATCCAGCACATCCTGCTGACCCGGGTGCCGGCGCTGACCGGACGCTACGAGTTCCTGTCCTTCACCGACGCCGCCGATGCGCGCGCATGGCTCGCCGCCATGGCCGACCGCGTGCCCTCGGTCGCCGACCTGCAGGACTCGGTGGACACCGACAAGCAGTGGGTGTCCGTGGCTTTCACCTGGACCGGACTGCGCGCCCTGGGCGTCCCGGACGACGCGCTGGCGAGTTTCCCGGAGGAATTCCGCCAGGGCATGGCCGCCCGGGCCGAAGTCCTGGGCGATACCGGGGCCAACCATCCAGACCATTGGATCGACGGCACCGCCGGTGACGAACTGCACGCGATCGTCATCCTCTTCGCCCGTGACGCCGCCGAACGCGACCGACGGGTGGCCGAACACGATGCACTCCTCGCCGCCTGCCCGGGTGTCACGGTGCTGTCGTCGCTGGATCTGGAGGCCGTACCGCCGTTCGGCTACGCGCACGACCACTTCGGTTATCGGGATCGCTTGTCGCAGCCGGTGATCGAAGGTACGGGGGAGGCGCCCACGCCGGGCAGCGGCGCACCGCTGAAGGCCGGGGAGTTCATCCTGGGTTACGACGACGAGAGTGGGCCGCCGCTGGATCTGCCGCAGCCCGAGGTGCTTTCGCGCAACGGCACCTTCATGGCCTATCGCCGCCTGCGCGAACACGTGGGTCGATTCCGTGACTTCATGGCCGAGCACGGTGACACCGCCGACGAACAGGAGCTGGTTGCGGCAAAGCTCATGGGCCGCTGGCGCAGTGGCGCGCCGCTGGTCCTCGCCCCGGAGACCGACGATCCGGAACTGGGCGCGGATATGAGCCGCAACAACGATTTCAACTACAAACAGATGGATCCGCACGGCTACGCGGTGCCGCTCGGCTCGCACATCCGGCGCATGAATCCACGTGATACGGGCGTGAACATGCAGCGCCGCCGCATGATTCGCCGCGGCGCAACCTATGGGCCGCACCTGCCGGAGGGAACCCCAGACGACGGCGCCGACCGCGGCATCGCGGCCTTCGTGCTGTGCGCGAGCCTGGTGCGCCAGTTCGAGTTCGCGCAGAACGTGTGGGTCAACGACACGTCGTTCCACGAACTGGGCAACGAGCGGGATCCGATCATCGGCAACCAGGACGGCACCCTGGAGTTCAAGATTCCGAAGCGTCCGATTCGCAAGACCATCACCGGAATTCCGGCGTTCACCAGTGTCCGAGGCGGCGCCTACTTCTTCCTGCCAGGGCTGCGCGCCCTGCGCTACCTGACCACTCTCACCGATATCGAGGCAGCAGCATGACGTCGTTCACCCCGGCCCGCACCTACAACCAGGCCCACCTGGCCCGCCCCTACACCCCCGGCAAGCGGCGTATCAGCATCTACTGGTCGTGGAGCTATCCCTGGGAAGCGCAACGGGATACGGCCGAACTGGACAACCGCTTCTCCACCATGACCGAGGTGCGCCAGGCCACCTGGCCCGCCTATGAGACGCCCGAATACGATGCCGCGCACTTCCTGCAGGGCATCGCGGGCACCCTCGAACTGTTCCACCGCTCCACCCTCGACTTCCAGCGGGTGGCCGGGGAAGTGACGGGGCATCCGGTGGCGGTGTTCCAGCGCATCGACCAGGCCGGATTCAAACAGCCCATCGATGAACGCATCCTCGCCGACACCGACACCCTCATGGTGTTCGGCCTCGATCACCTTCTCGCGCAGGAGGAAGCGGCTCCCGAGGAGATCACCGCGATCCAGCAGTGGCTGCAGCGCGAGGGCACCTGCCTGCTCCTCGCCCCGCACCACGACGTCGGCTTCACCGATGATCTGAAGCAACGCCAGATCGAGTTCGAACACCATGGTGATCCGCTGGTGCCGCGCCAGCAGCGGTTCGGCGCCTACACCCGCTCGCTGATGACCGCCCTGAACGTCCCGGTGCACAACGTCTACGGCCTACGGCCCGCCGTCGTCGAAGGCACTCGCTCGATCGCGCCGCTCACCTCCTTCCGTGACCTCGACACCCCGCGCTTGCTCGACGACGTCACCACTTTCAATTTCCACCCGCACCTGCCCCACTACGAATTGACCGAGCCCGAAAGCGATTCGGTGCGCCTGCTCGCGCGTCAGCCCATCGAACTGTCCCGTCCCCACCCGTTCATCGAGGCCGGCAACACCGAATTCAATACGTTGTTGTGGCTGCCCCCCACCGTCGAACGTGCCGGCGACATCGTGATGGCCGACTCCACCAACTTCACCACCCTCTTCGGCGGCACCGACAGCCTCGCCAACTTCTGGCGCAACCTCGCGGCGATGAAATGACCCCGGCTGCGAACGGCGGCCCGATGCCGCAGAGGTGGGACCTGTGATCGGAGACCTGCTGCCACTGGCCATAGGCGTTGCGCTGTCACCCATTCCGGTGGTGGCGGCCATCCTCATGCTGCTCTCCACCAACGCCGGCCGGGCCAGCGGGGGCTTCGCGCTCGGCTGGGTAACGGGCATTCTGATGGTCACGGGGCTCGTGACAGCCGCGGCCGCATCCGGGTTGATGAGTTCGGCGGGCCGGCCCTCCACCGCGGCCGCTGCGATCAAGATCGCCATGGGCCTCCTGCTGGTGTTCATCGCCTTCCGTCAATGGCGTAGCCGCAAGGACGATTCGATACCGGGCTGGATGAAAGCCATCGACGAACTCGGCGTCGCCAAGGCTGCCGGCTTCGGTCTGCTGCTGTCGGTACTGAATCCGAAAAACCTGCTCCTGTGCCTCACGGCGGGCGTCACAATCGGCACCTCGGGGCTGAACCCGGCCGGCACTGCCGCGGCAATCGCCGTCTTCGTCTTTCTGGGCGCGGCATCGGTGGTCGTCCCGGTGGGCGGCTACGCCGTCGCGGCGAATCAGCTGCGCGGCGCGCTCGCCCGCTTGAAGAACTGGCTACAGGCGAACAACCACACGGTGATCGCCGTGGTGTTCATGGTGATGGGCACCACCGCCTTCGCCAAGGGCGTGAGCGGATTCTGACCAGAGACTGATCGCACTGTGCCACACAGTGTTTCACCACCGTCCCGGGTCGTCGGCGGAAGTTCGACGACCCGAGACGGTCTCATGCCGTCGTTACACGGTTCGCCGCACTCTGCGGTCGAAACTCCGGCCCACTTCCACACCCCACCGGTGTCGACCAGGTGAAATGTCGATCATGTATCGGCCAAATTAAACTTACAGAGCGTCATTGACACTGCGTAAGTATGGCTCTAGCCTGTGACCATGACCACAGCAAAGAGAATTGTCTTCATCGGCGCGGCAGGTGACATGTGCCGCGTGGCGATCGATCGCTTCGCCAAAACGGCCGGGGGCGGCGGCTGGAAGTTGGAGTTGTACGACCTCCGGCCGGAGGCGCTCGAGGCGTTCGTCGCGACATTGCCGGCCAAGGAAGTGACGGTCGGCTCGTTCGATCTGTTCGACGGGGTCGCGCTTCGCAACGCGATCGAGGGCGCCGCACTCGTCGTGCTCGGCGCGGGGCCGTACAACCGGACCGCGGAGCCGGTGATGGAGGCGTGCCTCGAGAAGCGAGTGCCCTATCTCGACCTCGACGACGATGAGGAAAGCACCCTCGCCGCAATGGAGCTCGATGCCCGGGCGCGGCAGGCCGGCGTGCCGATCTTCGTCGGATGTGGCGCGTCACCCGGACTGACCAATGTGATGGCGTCCGACGCGGCCCGCGATATGGACACGGTCGAGCGCATCGATGTGTGCTGGGTGACCGGCGACGAAGGGCCGGTGCCGTACGGGCGCGCGGTGCTCGATCACGCGATTCGCGGCTATGCCGGCCCCTGTCACACCTGGGAGCACGGACGCTCGGTGACTCATCAGACCTTCCTCGAAACCGATGTGTTCGCGCTGGGCAACAGCTTCGGCGATGGCTACCGGTTCTACGAATGCGCGCATCCCGAGGCGGTGACGATGCCGCGGCGCTGGCCGGGCGCCGACCGGATTCGGGTGCTCGGTGCGCTCGATCCGCCGCCGGTCAACGGCATCATGCGCGGGATCGCCGTGGCGGTGCAGGAGAACAAGATCTCGATGGACCAGGCGATCGATTTCGTCAACGACGTGATGACCGACAAGACCGGCTCGCTCCGGGTGTGGAAGCACGCGTTGTCGGGGCTGTGGGGCACGGTTCGCCGCGGCGAGATCGGCGCGCGCGAGGTGCTGAAGTACCTGGCGACGGCTGCAGCCGGCAAACATCCCGCGTTCCGCGGGACGAACTATGTGCGCGTGATCGGCAAACGTGATGGGGAACCTGTGGTTTCGGTGCGTCGAGTGCCGGTCAGCGGGCCTGGCACCGCCTGGACCGACATGGCCTCCGCCACCGGTTCGGCGACCGCGGCATTCATGGTGCTGGCCATCCAGGAACTGGGCGATCTGTCCGGCGTCCTGGCGCCCGAGGACTGGGCCGAGCCGGAGCTCTTCTACCGGACGTTCGCCAAGACCGGCGGGGCGCAAGCCCATGAGGTCGTCGAGGCGCTGGTCGCACCGAGCTCGGCGGTGACATCGCGCAAGGTGAGTGCCTCGGCCGATCAGGGCGGGCGGTGACGGCACATGGATCTCTTGACTGAAACCGGTTGGGCCGCACCGCGCATCACCGGCGAGCCCGCACTAGCCGGCGACATCACGTGCGACGTCGCCGTCATCGGGGGTGGCGTCGGCGGCATGACCGCGGCGCTGCGGCTCGCCGAGTCCGGTGCCGACGTCGTGCTTCTCGAAGCCGAAACCTGCGGGTGGGGTCCCAGCTCACGCAACGCCGGCTACCTGACCAACTCGATCGCGGCCGACCCGGCATTGCTGGCACTGCTGTTCAGTCGTAGCAAGGTCCGGGCGCTGTTCCAGTTCGCCGAAGCCGCAGTGGAATTCGCCCAGGAAACCATCGAGCATCGTGCCATCGACTGCGATTTCGAGAAGGTGGGAATCGTGCAGGCCGCGGTGTCGAAGGGACAGCTTCGCAAGGCCCGGCGGAACGCGAAGATCATGGCCGAGGCGGGGTCGTCGGCCGAGTACGTCGACGGGCGAGCGGCGGGCCTCCCGGACGGCTTTCTCGGAGGTATGCGGGAAGGCGTCGGCGGAACCTTGAATCCGGCCAAGTTCGTCCTCGGATTGCGCGGCGCCGTCCTCGCTTCGGGGGCAAGGGTTTTCGAGCACTCTCGGGTGCAGGACGTCACCGACAGCGACAGTGCGGTGATCATCGCGACGGCCAATGGCCGGGTGCGTGCCAGGCAGGCGCTGCTCACCACCAACGCCTACACCAAGAACCTCTCGATCGCGCCGCGTCGGTTGGTCTCCCCGGTATGGACGTCCCTGGTGGAAACCGAGCCGATCGCCCCGGAACGCCTGGACGAAATCGGCTGGACCAGTAGGGCGCCCATGGTGACCGCGCACATGATCCTGGAGAGCTATCGCGTCACCCCGCGAAACTCGATCGTCTTCGGTACCCGGCGCCTGGAGACGACCAGCGGTCCGCTGCTCGCCCGGACCCCGTCGACGCGCGTCGTCGACGACCTCGTACGTGGCTTCCGTGACCGCTTCCCCGGGCTGCACGACGTCGCGCCGCAACGGGCGTGGGGCGGCTGGATCGGCATGAGCTCCTACTGGCTGCCCGTGGCGGGGGAGGCCTCGCCCAACGTGCTGTATTCGCTGGCGTGCAACGGGCACGGCTTCGCGCAAGCCCAGTATGTCGGCCACATGCTGGCCGGTCGGCTCTCCGGCGAACCCATGGCCGAGGACCTGGAAACCATCTGGCACGGCCGCGGGCGCTTCTGGCCCAGCTTCGTCAGCGGACCGGCACTGGAACTCGGCTGGTTCGGTGACCGTCTGTCCGACCGGTTGGCACGCCTCTGATCAGCGACGGGCCCGGCAGCAAGCGGGGCCCGTCGAATACGGCCGCCAGGCCTTCCGGACACGGCCGCCAGGCCTTCGAACACAAGAGATGAACATGGACATCAAGAACTTACTGCTGTTACTCGCCGATCTCTGGATGATCTTCGCCGGGTTCACCTATGGCTCGAAATTCATCAGGAATTTCCGCAATTACCTACTCGGCCTCGAATGGATCATCGTTGCGACCTCCGGCACCAATTTCTTCTTCTTCGCATTGCTGGGCGCTCATCGGACCAGTCCGATGTACCACATCGCGCTCTTCTTCGACGCGTTCTCCAGGGCGGCCGGAATCACGTTGATTCTCATCCTGGGTTTGATGAAGGTGACCCACCGCTACAAGCCTTCGCTGCCAACCGATATCGCCGTCTTCGCACTCGCCACCGTCGCGGGCCTGTACTTGTCGATATTCGCCGACCGGATAGGCGTCGCCGGGGCGACCTTCTATGTCGTCGTGAACGTCATCACGTCCGTGTTCCTGCTCTACTTCGTGCGACGGCTCTGGAATATCGATGAGCGAGGACAGGCGATCGGGGTGGTCCTTGCCACCGCGGCGGCATTCGTCATCGCCGCGACGTACGACTTCTATCACATTCCCGGCGATGACGAGAACCACACGTTCTTCTATATCGGTGCACTCGCGACCTGGGGATTCCAGATGATGATGTACTACTACGCCTACCGCGCGCTGCACCGCCACAATGAGCGAACGGAATCCGATCAGCCCGTGGTCAGCCGGGGACTGTCCCGATGACGGTGGATCCTGGCCGGTAGGCGGACACGCCCGGCGGCGGCTGCGCGGGGTCACCTCTATCGTGAAGTAGTGAGGACACGATGAGCAGACGCCCGAAGCATGATCCCAAAGAGTCGGAACGCGAGATCATCGACGCCGCAAAGGAGTTCCTGCGCGAGCGGCCGTTTCGTGAGATGACCGTCGACGCGGTGATGAGCCTTACCGGGCTCAAGCGTCCGGCGTTCTATGTCCACTTCCGCGACCGTCACGATCTCGCGTTGCGGGTTGCCGACGAACTCGGGCAGGACGTGTCCGAGATGCTCGACCGTTGGCTGGTGGGGACCGACCTGCTCAATGACGCACGGGCGGCGTTCGAGGGACTTGCCGAGGTCTACCTGAAGCATGGCGCGGTATTGAGCGCGCTGGCGGATGCGGCCGCCAGCGATGAGAAGGTCGACGCCGCATACAGCGGGTTGATGGAACGATTCGCCGACGCCACCGCCAGACGGATCATCGACGATCAGGCCGCCGGCCGCATCAGCGCGGATCTGGATGCGGTCGAAACCGCCCGTGCCCTGGTCTGGATGGATGAACGCTATCTGAACCGGGTATTGGCTCGTGCCCCGCAAGTGGATCCGAAGCGGGTCGTCGATGTGCTCTACAACATTTGGATGTCGGTGCTGTACGGAATGCAGCAGCTACCGGACACGGTTTCTCAGGAGCCGAGCCGAACCGCGCGGAGCGCGACGTAGAGCTCGGCGGCGGATCTGGGATCCGAGCAGCGACGCCCGGTGAGGGTCTCGATTCTGCGGAGACGATAGTGAATGGTGTTGCGGTGGTAGTTCAGCCGCTGCGCGACCTCGGTGTTCGATCCGCCGCAGTCGAACCATAGATCGAGGGTGTCGAGCAGGGTGTCGCGGTCCTCGTCGTCGAGTTCGAGGATCGGGCCGAGGATTTCGCCGGCGAGGCTGCGGGCGGCCTCGGGCGCGCTGACCAGCACCAGCGGGAGCGGGGTGTGCCCGTAGACGGTGACGCTGTTCGAGCCGGGGTGGATGCAGCGGGCGGCGAGTTCGGCCTCGCGCACAGCCGTGCCGGTCATCGACAGTGTGGAGAAGATGCGGCTGACGCCGACCCGGCCGCTCACGATCTGCCGGAGCCGGGTCAGCGAATGATCCAGTGCGCGTTGATTTCCGAGGCTGAGCAGCCCGATGCGAGCATCCGATTCGGTCAGCCACACCGAGTGCACGTAGGCCGCGCGCAGCCCGCCCTCCGCGCCCGGCACCGGATTGGTGGACGGCACACCGGACTCGGCGTGCACGACGACGAACACACCGGCCCGCGGCAGGTGCAGCATGCGGCCGATATCGGCCAGCGACGCGGCGTCGGTGTCGCTGTAGAACAAGGTGCGCAGCATGGCCTGCCGTTCGGCATCGGCCCTGGTGACACGCTCGGTCAGGAAGCCGGAGTAGGCGTCGGCCGCCGCGCTCGAGTAGTCGTCGATGAGCCGCCAGACCTCCGAACCCAGTGCGGGCAGGATGTTTTCGCCCGACCGGTCCGCGGTGGCCAGCGACCGCTCCCAGATCAGCCGGCCCGCCAGCCGGTAGGCGTGCAGCAGCGCGGCGAGCGGGATACCCAGTTCGGCCTTGGCCCTGCCGACCTCGGTGGCCGCCTGCAGCCGTCGCCCGCTGATGCCCGCGAGCTGGCCGAGCATGGCCTCCAGATTGTCGTGGACGGCGGTGCGCAGCACGGTTTCCGGCAGGGCGGCGGTTTCCGCGTAGGCATGGTCTACGGCGCGGATACGCCCGACCAGTTCACTCGCGAGGTCGTCGATGTCCGCGAGCAGGGTGCGGGCAACCGCCTCGGACCCGTTGGCGGGCGGTCCGATCAGGGCTGTCATGCGTTCGATGGTACGAAAATGACGAGATCGTGTTGTGTGCTGGAACACAGTCGGCAACCCGGATCCGCCGACTCGGGCACATGGTGTGGACCGGGGCTTCGCTTGCGGTATCGAGATCGATAGTGATCTAGGCCATATCGGCCCGAGTTCGATGCGAAAGCGAAGAGAGGTGCACGAACTCCCGGTCGGGCAGCACCTGCAGGACCATCTCGCGGTCTTCCTGAACTATCGCACCGATCGGGAATCGCTGATGACCGCGTTGACGCCGGACCACCTCGCGCTGTTGCAGACCGAGGCGCGCGGACCGCTGACCTCGAATGTCGGTGAGGCGGGCGGATTCGTCGCGACCCGGCCCGGATTGGCCGGCCCCGATGTGCAGTTCCATCAGGCGCCCGCCCTGTTCTACGACGAGGGCATGGGTCCGCTGCTCGAGCACGGCTTCGGATTCGGTCCCTGTCTGGTCAATCCCACCAGCCGCGGTGAGCTCACCCTGCGGTCGGCCGCACCGGGCACCGCACCCCGTATCCGGCACAACTACCTGGCCACCGAGGACGACCAGCAGACCATGATCGCCGGGCTGCGCATCGCGCTCGACATCGCCGGGCAGACCGCCCTGCGCGAGGTCACGACCGGCGAATTCTCCGTTCCGGCTTCGGATTCGGACGCGGACCTGCTCGACTTCGCCCGCCGCACCGCGCAGACGCTCTACCACCCGACCTCCACCTGCGTCATCGGTGCCGTCGTGGACCCGCAGTTGCGCGTACTGGGCCTGGAAGGCCTGCGCGTGGCCGACGCCTCGGTCATGCCGACGGTCGTGCGCGGCAACACCAACGCCCCCACCATCATGATCGCCGAGAAGGCCGCCGACCTGATCGCCGCCGACGCCGGGATTTCGGGATAAACGAGACTCTCGCCTCCGCCGCGCAGACCGAGTGACTCGCGGCGGACTCCCCACTACGGGGATGGGTGAGCAGGCCCTACGAGGTCGACACCGGAAACGACGACGTGCAGGCGGATCGCCTGCACGCCGTACGGGGTCCGCTACCGGGCGGGACTATCCACGGCAGGGTGACGCAATCGCTCCATGCACTGCTTGCGAAGCGTGGACGCGGTCGCCCCGGTGAGCACCTGCGACGCCGAGGACGCCAGCAGCCGCATGAGACGGGCGTGAAACTCCTTCGGGCTCAAGCCGAAACGTACGAACGCCTCGGCGTCATTCCCGCCGTACGGCGCCCAGGCGGTCGCGAATTCCAGCATCTCGTTCTCGATGGGAGTCATCGGCGCCGCCTTTCGCTGCGGGTCACTCGGGGCCGGAACCGGCCGGGATCCCGGCGGTTTCGGCGATCTCATGGGCCTTGTGGACCGGAGTGTCGATTCGTGCGACGGTCGGGGTGCCCGCGGCGGCTCTCTGCCGAGGTCCGTCCAACGCCCGCCGCGGCTCCCACTATCGTGCCCACCGGTCGAGCCGGCGGTGCACGAAGGATGTGCGCTGGTCATTCGGCCGACCTCGCGCGTTGGTTCTCGGGCATGGGCCCACTCCGCTCCTGTTTTTCCTGTGATGTCGCCACCAACGGGCGCTGAAACCGCAATCGGCCGACAGGCCGGGGCAGCAGTCAGATCTCGAATTGGATTCGACTTTAGGGGGGTGGTGTGACGCTGTCAACAGCCATGTAAGGACATGAATGGCGAGCTCGCGGTCGAAAAGCCCTCGAGCGAGCCACCCGTGTCCGGCTACATGTCGGTGCGAGTCAGGACCCGGGCTCCGATTCGATGGGCGAGTTCGAGCGCTAGCTCGACGGCCAACCGGCGTTCGCCCGGCCGATGTCCGAGCAGCTCGGTGGCGCGAGAAACACGTTGCAGCACCGTGTTTCGATGCGTGTGCAGGCGGGACGCGGTGCGCGGGGCGTTCTCGGCTTCCTCCAGGAATACGCGCAGGGTCTCACGCAACCGGGCGGCAGCGGGAGTGTCCGCCGCCAGCGGACCCAGCGTGTCGGCGACGAATTCGGCTGCGCGGGAGGGATTTTCCGCCGTCAGCGCGGCGACCTCCAGGTCATGGAAGAGCGTGACCCGCGCGGCGTCCGGCTGCCCGGCGAGCAGGTTGTGCATCCCCAGCGCCGCCTCGTGGGAGCGGCGGAAGCCGGCGATGCCGGAGCGAGCCGGGCCGACCGCGACCCGGACGCCCGGGTGGGCCGCGCCCAGCGCGCCCCGCAGGCCGTCGACCGTGAAGGCGGAGGGGGTGCCCACCCACGCCCACAGTGTGGAGCTGCCCGCGGACAGCGTGAGCGGGGGCCGCGCCCCACCGGCCCGCGCCAGCATCGCCGCCGCGGACTCGAGCGTGCCCTGGACCTCGCCGGCCGGCGAAGACCACAGCACGAGCGCCGTGTGCGTGCCGGCGAGGTCGTATCCGAGCCGCTCGCTCGCCCGGCGGTTGTCGATCGGCGCACCGTCGAGAATCAGCCGGATCGTCTCGGTGCGCCGGGCCAGCGCGCCACCGAGAATCTCCTCGCGTTCGCGCTGTGCGACCGAGATGACCCGGCCGACAACCTGGTCGACGTACTCGAACATGCGCTGAGCGGAGATCTCGAGCAGTGGCACGAGCAGTGGACCCGACCCCGCGATCCGCGTGGCATGCGCCAGGTAGTGCCGCCACGCGGTGTTCTGCCCGCGCCGATAGGACTGGAAGATCACGTCCAGATCCATGCCGCGCCGCGCGACCGTGCGGGCCACGTCGAGCGCTTCGGGTGGCACATCGATCGAGGACAGGCGGGCCTCCCGGCGGGCGAGAACGGTCAGCAGCCGTGCGGCATTCGCGCGATTGCTGGCCGTCATGTCCGCGATCAGTGCCGCGTCGGCGCCCACCAGGGGTGACAGCTCGATCTCGGCGGCATCCATCTCGGCGACCAACTGGTCGAGATCGGCCAGCATCACCTCCGCCACTCGGCCCATGAGATCGACGAGTTCGGGTGCCGGATCGGGACCATTCATGCACCCAGTGTGCGGCCGCACATTTTCGGGGGCAAATGATGGCCCGGCGGACATACCCCGGCGGTGATCTCGCTCCTAACGTGAACCGAATCACAGCCCCGCCCTCTCTGCGGCCCAGGAGACCCTTCGTGACGATCCCGTCCAGCCACCACGACACCACCGATTTCGATGTTCTGGTCATCGGCGCCGGAATATCCGGTATCGATGCCGCCTACCACCTCGCGACCCGCCGCCCCGGCACGTCCTTCGCGGTGCTCGAAGCCCGCGACTCGATCGGCGGTACCTGGAGCCTGTTCCGATATCCGGGTCTGCGCTCGGACTCGGACATGCCCACCTACGGCTACGGCTTCAAGCCGTGGACGCATCGCAAGTCGATCGCCGACGGGCATCTCATCCTGGATTACCTGCGTGACACCATCACGGAAAACGGTCTGTCCGAACACATTCGATTCGGTCACCGGGTGCTCGACGCCCAGTTCTCCTCCGCGACCGGGCGCTGGACGGTCCTCGTCGAGCACACCGGCAGCGCGGAGCAGGTGCGATTCACGGCGCGATTCCTGTTCCTGGGCACCGGAATGTACGACCACCGTGCCGGATACACCCCTGATTTCGCCGGCCTCGACGAATTCGAGGGCCGCGTCGTGCACCCGCAGCATTGGCCGGCGGATCTGGACCACACCGGGAAGCGCGTGGTGGTCATCGGCAGCGGCGCGACGGCGGTGACGCTGATTCCCGCGATGGCGGGCAGCGCCGCCCACGTCACCATGCTGCAACGGTCGCCGAGCTACGTCATGTCGCTGCCGGCCGTCGACGTGATCGCCGGCGCCCTCAACCGCGTGCTGGGCGCCGAACGCGCCGCCACGCTGATCCGGCGGAAGAACATCATGATCACCCGCGGAATCTACAAAGCCTGCAAGCGCGCCCCGCGCGCGGCGCGCCGGCTGCTGATCGCCATGGTGCGCCGGCAACTGCCCGCCCATTTCGATGTCGACACGCACTTCACGCCCCGCTACAACCCGTGGGAGCAGCGGGTGTGTGTGGTGCCGGACGGTGATCTGTTCAAGGCGCTCTCGAGCGGCCGCGCCTCGGTCGTCACCGACCGCATCGCGCGCTTCACGCAGACCGGCATCCTGCTGGAATCCGGTCAGCAGCTCAGCGCCGACATCATCGTGACGGCAACGGGTTTCAACCTGTCGCCCTTCGGCCGGATCCGGTTCGAGGTCGACGGGCGACCGGTGGACCTGCCGCGGACAACGGTCTACAAGTCGATGATGCTGTCCGAGGTGCCGAACCTGGCCTTCGTGGTCGGCTACACCAATATTTCCTGGACGCTCAAGGCCGATCTGGTCTGCGAGCACTTCTGCCGTCTACTCGATCATATGGACGCCAACGGTTTTCACACCGTCACGCCGGCGGCGGCCGACCCGGCCATGGAACGGGTGCCGCTCGTGGACGACCTGCACTCCGGCTATGTCCAGCGGGGGATCGCGGGGTTCCCGCGGGCGGGAACTCGTGGCCCGTGGACAGTGGAGATGGCCTACGAGAAGGACGCCGAGCGCCTGCGCGAGAGTCCGGTGCACGACACCGCATTGCGGTTCACCTTCGCCGCCCCCGCGACCGTGGCCGCGGCCAGGTGAGCGCGATGCGGAACATCACCTTCACCAGCCATGGAACCCGTTGCGCCGCATGGCATTTCACCGGGGTGGGTGCCGAACCCGGGCGTCCGTGCGTGGTCATGGCGCACGGTTTCGGCGGCACCCGCGACACCGGACTGCTCGGGTATGCCGAACCATTCGCCGCGGCCGGGTACGACGTCCTGGTGTTCGACTACCGTGGCTTCGGAGACTCCGAAGGCACTCCACGCCAGCGTGTTTCGTACCGTCGGCAGCGCGAGGACTATCACGCGGCCATCGCCGTCGCTCGGCAGTTGCCCGGCGTCGACCCCGAACGCATTGTGCTCTGGGGGACCTCCTACTCCGGCGGCCATGCCGTCGCGGTCGCCGCCCAGGACCGGCGAATCACAGCGATCATGGCGATCACCCCCGCGATGGACGGACTCGCCACGCTGGCGCACGTCCTGCGCCGCGCCGGTGTCGGCTACCTCGCACGCGCGGCCGGGCACGGATTGCGTGACCTTGCCCGGAGCATCACCAAGCGGCCGCCGCACTACGTGCCGATCGTCGGCCCGCCCGGATCGCCGGCCATCATGACCAGCCCGGGCGCGGTGGAGGCCGTCGTTCCGGTCGCGGGACCGACCTGGCGTAACGAGGTGTGCGCTCGGGCCGCCCTGGAAGTCGGCCTGAACCGGCCCACCACCTTCGCCGGGCGTGTGCCCTGTCCGATCCTGGTGCAGGTCGGCACGAACGACAGTGTCGCGCCACCGAGCGCGGCCCTGCGCGTCGCTGCGAAAGCCGGTCCGCGGGCGCGTATTCGCGAGTATCCCGTCGACCATTTCGACATCTATCAGGGTCCGTGGCAGCAGCAGGCGGTGACCGACCAGCTCGAGTTCCTCACCGCTGTATTGCGGTGACCTCCAGGTCCACGATCGGCACGCCGGCAGAGCATCGGTCAGAACTGCGGCCCGCTCCCGCACCGCACCGGCACCGGCCGCCCCGGATCCAGCGCGTTCAGAACCATCGCGTCCACGCTCGGGTCGTACGCCAAGCCGCTGTGCCCGACCGGGTCGTCCGGGCACTGGTCCTGGACGACGAGGTCGGTGACGCCATCCTCGGCGATGGCCGCGGCGGCGGGCGGGGACACCATGGCGTCGTGCGCCGACACGATGGTGGTGTAGCGAATGCCGGTCCGGGCGATCGGGCCGTCGTGCAGCCGGGTCATCGCCACCGAGCCGGGGGAGACGTCCTCACAGATCCCGCACACGCCCGCGACCAGCCCGCGTAGCCCGAGTTGTGTTGCGCCGCCGATAAGTCCGCTGGTGATGCCGTTCGTGGGTGGTGCCAGGACGACGACCGCGCCGATCCGGTCGACCGCTGCCGGGTCGGTCTTCGCGAGGTAGAGCGAAACGAACGCGCCACCGGAATGCCCGAGGAGGTCGACCTTGGCGGCGCCGGTCTCGGCCCGCACGCGGTCGATGAAGGCGGATACCTGCGGCCCGGACACCGACACCCCGTCGATCCCGCCGTCGAAGGCGTTGGTCCCGCCGTAATTCAGGGAGTACACGCAGTACCCGGCATTCGCCAGCTTCGGCCCGAGATGCGCGAACCCGTTGTACTGATTGGCGGGAAAGCCGTGCACGAGCACCACCGGCCGCGGATGCGCCTTCGACGGTGTGCACGGCACATTCACGCCGGGCGCCGATTGTGCGGGATCCTGCCCGGACACCACGAACCAGGCTTCCCGGGCGACCATCTCCTCGAAAGTCGCCTCCGGCAGCGGATCGGCGGCAGTGGCCATGCCGGGCGCAACGATGTTCGGTACCAAGGCAATCGCGGTGGTGGCCAGAACCGAGCCAACGCATTCGCGTATGCCCATGTCGAGCTCCAAGAAACGAACGAACTTTTCTCTCAGTGTAGTCCTATAAATTCCCCGCAGGTGGAGGAGCGTTTCTGGAATCTCCACGTGTGGTTCGTCTGAACCCCCGTAGGAATCTCCAACCCGATGCGGCAAACCCGGACGTTCTGTTGGACTCCTCCCCGATTGATCGCACCGGTGCCGGAGGAGGACAGTCGACAGCACCGTTCACCCCCCACCCCGGATCGCGATACATGTCAGCAACACCCGCACATCGCACACAACGGACCCGCTACACCTCCGTCGGCGGAAAACAGGCCGCATGGCGCATGATCGGCAGCAGCATCGAAATCCTGGCCCTCACCGTCACACATGCCGCCAGACCCCCCGACACCGCCGCCTTCGACGACAACACCTGCCACGACCTGTGCTGGGCCCGTGAACGTTTCACCACATTCGCCGACCTCTGGGACGCGATCCGCAGCGAATACTGGCAACTCCTCTTCCACTCCGACGCCCACTTCACCTAGCCCGGCTCGATTGGCTCGCCGACAATCAGTCCCGAAGTCCCCCAACAACTCTCGGCTGGCATCACACGCCAGTCCCGTCTCCCGACGCTGCACGCGGATCGGTCAGCCGGGCTGGGGACCATGCCGTGGATGCGGTCGATGAAGGTGACGAAATCCGCCATGAACCGGGTGGGGAACCGCGACGTCACCAGAAATTAGAGTTCGCCGCCGACAGCACCCGGGTATGCCGCCACCCCCGGGGGGCTGGGACAGCTGATCGCGGGCACCGCACTGCCCCGCCGATCACGATCGGCGGGGCAGTGCTTCGCGGAGTTGCCCGAGGGGCTCGAAACCGAAGGTTCAGTGGGGAATCGGGAAGTTGGCGCGGAATACGCCGTGTGGGTCGCGGGCCTGCTTGAGCTTCCGCAGCCGGTCCACGGTGCCGGGGTCGAAAACGTCTGCGACACTGTCGCCGGCGGACAGGACGGTATACGGTTTGCGGCCGCTGACCCGCGCGCCCAGATCGGTGATGATGCGCTTCTGAGTGGCGTGGACCGCGGCAACTGTGTCGGGGTCCGAGCCGATGGCCTGCAGAGACAGTGCGTAGGGCTCCGTGAACGGCGGAACCGCGCCTCGGGTGGGCTCGGCGAGCGCACCTCCCAGCTGCCGGACCTGGATGCCCAGCATCGGATCGATCGGCTCGTGCAGCAGAATCTCGGCGGCGGTCTCGTCCAGTGCGGTCAGCAGCTCGGCTCGCACCAGTCCGGGGCCCGGGGCGGTGGGCTCGTTCACGATGGCGCCCAACTCGGCCGGGGACAGTTCCCGGCGCGTGTCCGCGAGAACGCCGTCGATCGTGTCGAGCTGTCGCAGCAGGTCTCGTGCACGCGCCGGTTCGCCCAGGTAGGCGGCGGCGATCGCGATGACCGGCGGAGCCTGCGGCAGTTCCAGCCGATTGAGCCAGACCGTGAGCTCGGCCGGTGCGTGATCGGTGATGTCCCGGAAGGCCGCACGGACCGCCTCGGTCCGCTCGGCCGGCCAGGCGATCAGGCCACCGAACAAGGCCGGAGCCGCGAACAGATCGAACTCCATGGCCGTCACCAGCGCGAAATCCCCACCGCCGCCACGCAATGCCCAGAACAGCTCCGGGTCGGACTCCGCGGTGACCCGGGCTGGACGACCATCGGCATCGACGATGTCGAAGGCCTGAACGCTGTCGGCCGCCCAACCGTGTTTGCGGCCGAACCACGACAATCCGCCACCGAGGGTATAGCCGACAACGCTGACCACCGGGGAGCTGCCGGCCAACCCGGTCAAGCCGTGCGGGGCGGCCGCCGCCTGCACCTCGCCCCAACTGGCTCCCGCGCCGACGCGGGCGCGTCGCCGCTCGGGATCCACCTCGACCCGATCGAGCCGACGCGTGCGCACCAGGATGGTGCCCGCGGTATCACCGGATGCGCCGTGGCCGTTGGGCTGAGCGGTCACCGACAGGCCCGCGTCACGCGCGTAGCCGACCACGGCGGCCATATCCTCTGCGTCCTCGACGTGCACCACGGCCGCGACCGGCTGGTCGACATTCAGATTCCACGGCGTCCGTGCCGTATCGAACTCGTCGTCACCCGGCAGCAGTACCCGTCCGCGCACAGCGGATCGCAATGTGTTGTGGGACATTTGAATTCCTTTCGCAACAAAAATGTTCAAAGCGTCGTGCCCGAGCCACCGGACGGAGCCGGGCCCCGGGTGGCCGGGTCGGTTGCCGGCGAGATGGGTGTGGGCATCGGAAAGGCCGCTTCGATATGGGCGGCGGCGGTCAGCGCGCGCCGCTCGGCGAATGGGGCGGTGATCAACTGGACCCCGATGGGAAGACCCTCGGCCGAGACGCCCGCGGGGACCGTCACCGCGGGCAGCGCCAGGTAGTTGGCGGCGATCGTGAGGCGGTGTGCCGCATACATGGTCGCGACCTGCGCGGTGCCGCCGAGGTCGTAGCCGACCGGCCAGGGCAGTTCGTCCGAGACCGGGCCGAGCACGATCGGATGCTCCGCGAGGAAGCGGGACCAGGCCGCGCGGCGGGTGAGGCGTTCACCCAGCGCGGTCATGTAGCCCGCCAGATCCAGCGGCGGGAACAGGTCGATCGCCGCGTCCACGAAGGTGTTCAGTCCGGCGCTGCCGACTCGCCGCATGGCTTCGCGGCGCTGGACCACCACCTCGGTGGAGACCAATCGGCCGTAGTCCGCCGCCACCTCGCCCAAGTGCGGCGGATCGAGTTCGGCCACCGGATATCCCGCGCGTTCGAGGGCGTCGGCGCAGCCGAGCAGCGCGGCCCGCACCTGCGGATCGATACCGTCACCGAGCGTGACGGCGACCGCGGGCAGCGCGGCATCGGTCGCGTCACGCACCGGAATCCATCCGGGATCGCGCGGGTCAGCGCTGTCACAGAGGACCTCGAAGGCGGTCGTCAGATCGCGCACGGTGCGCGCCAACGGCCCTGGCACCGCGAACAATTGGTTCGTCGGTGCGGGTGCGGCCCCGGACAGGCTCGACGCCACCGCCACCCGGCCGGGCGTGGTGCGCAGGGAGGCGACTCCGCAGAACGCGGCGGGTACGCGCAGTGAACCGCCGAAGTCGGTGCCCAGGCCTAGGGGTGTCATGCCCGCCGCTACCGCCGCGGCGTCACCGCCGCTGGAACCGCCCGGGCTGCGAGTCGGGTTCCACGGATTCACCGTCGGTCCCGCCTCGTCGTTGTCGGTGTGCCAGCGAGTGGCGAAGTCCGGCATGTTCGTTCGCCCGATGACGATCGCCCCGGCTCGCCGCAATGCGGACACCGCGGGTGCATCCGCTGTCGCGACGGCCTGTCCGAGGGCCGCCACACCCCAGGTGGTCGGGCTGCCCGCAACATCGAGGTTGTTCTTGATGGTGACCGGAACCCCGTGCAGCGGCCCGGTCGGCGCCCTGCGGTCGGCCGCGGCCGCCTCCGCGCGCGCGGTCTCGGCGAATACCGTGGTGAGCGCGCCGATTTCGGAATCGACCTGTTCGATGCGCTCGAGATGCGCCTCGACGACCTGGGCCGCGGTGACCGCGCCCTCGGCGATCAGCGCCGCGAGCGAGACCGCGTCCCGCGTCCACAGCGCGCTGTCCCGGCCGGTGATCACGATGCCTCCTGTTCGGCGAATACCGCTGCGGTGCGCGGCGTTCGGCTGTCGTCGATGGATTTGCCGAGGGTGATGAAGAAGAGGACCAGCCCGGCGGTCAGCAGGATGTGACCCAGACCCGCGCAGAGCGCGATCGCCTCATTGCTGCTGCTGCCCAGCACGGTGAGGGTGCCGTGCACCGTCATGACCGCGATGGTGGTGACCAGGCCGATGTTGTACAGCCAGAAGAACCAGGCGTACAGGCTTTTCCGGGCAGTGAGCGTGAACTGCTTCTCCAAGGCCAGCACGATGAGGAAGAACAGCATGCCCAGCGCCAGCACGTGGGTGTGCACGACACCGAGCTGCGACTGCCCGGTGAAGTGTTCGGCCTTGGTGATCTCGCGGTAGTAGAGCCCGGAGATCAGGCCGATGATCATATAGATGTGAGCGGTATTGACCAGCGTCTTCATCGGGCGCTCACCGGTTTTCGCGGCGTAGCAGCAGCGAGCCGGTGGCGGCCACCAGGGCGGCGGTGAGGCCGTGAACGTTCAGGGCGGTGGCGGTCGAGCCGCGGCGCACCAGGATGGTGAGCATGTCGCCGGTCGGGATGAGGGCGGTGGTGAGCAGGGCGACGCCGACGGCGCGGCGCTGCCCGGCCGCCAGCAGAGCGAGCGGGATCAGGCCGGTGACCACATCGCGGACGCCTTTGACGTTCAGGAAGCCGTCGGCCTCACCACTCGGCCACTCGGCGAGGCCGAACCCCGGGGCCATGCGCTGCGGGGCGAGCAGATAACCGCCGCCGACGGACATGATGAACCCGGCTCCCAGTACTGCGCCGACAGTGCCGAGACGTGCGCCGAGGCGACGGGAATCACGCACGGAAACAACTGATTCCGTGTTCGGGGGAACAGACATGAACACTCCTGGATCGGTGGGATACGCGTCCCGAGGATCCAGTGCTGCCCGTACCGTTCGCTGACAGTCGTTGTCAGCGAGTGGTACGGAGGAGTTCGAGCACCGCCCCGTCCGGAAGCCGAGCGCCCGCGAGGAATTCCGCGCTCAGGCGCACCGGCCCCAGCGCCGTTTCGGCCTGGTCGAGCGCCCGCCGCCGGAACGGGCCGATGCGGATCACCCCGGCCCTCCGGTTGATCCGGTCGGTGGCGCCGAGAATGCGGGCCGCGCGCCCCGCGCCGCCCTTCGCCAGAGCAACCAGGGCGTAACCGATTCCGACCTCGGCCAGCAGCGCCGCCGAGGTCTGGGCGGCCAGCTCGCGGGGCACGGCCAGCTCGCGCAGCGCGTCGTCCGGCTGCCCCGCCGTGACCAGGGTCGCGGCGTGCGCGGTGCTCACGAAGACCAGGTTCACGAAGCGAACGGTGTCGTGGCGTCCGGCGGGTGGCGGGGCGGCGGGGAGCGGCTGCTCGGACATCCGCCGGAACAGTTCCATCGCGCCGTCGTTGTCGCCGTGCAGGTGCGCCAGGTGCGCCTGCGTCGCCGCCAGGAAGCGCCCGGGCGCGGGGATGATATGCGGGGTGATCAGGGCCTCGGCCCGGTTCAGATGGATTGCCGCGCTGTCGGTATCGCCGCCGACCAGGTGCATCTCCGCCGCGAAGAGCAGCACGCCCATACGCTCACCGGCGCCCAGGTCGGGGCTGAGCAGTTCCAGCGCGCTCGCGATCAGCGGGCGGGCGCTGTCCAGGCCGAGCATGCGAGTCCGGTAGCTGGCCAGGGAGATCAGGGCGCGGCTGTGTGACCGGGGGTCACCGTGCGCGCTCAGACAGGTCAGCGCCGCTTCCAGGGTGGGCAGGGCGCGGGCCGGATGGTCGCCGCCGAGTTCATCGAAACCTTTTGCTATCAGCGCATTTCCGCGTAGCCATGGATCGTCGGAGGCGGTGCACGCGGTCAACAGGCTGTCGTCGTCGCCGAGCAGGTCACGCAGCGCCAGAATGAGCACGAACATCGGGTGCGGGGGCCGATCCTCGGTGAGGGCCGCGCGGGTCAGCCGCTCGAATTGGCCCGTGTTCTCCCGGATTTGGCCCCACCAGATATTGGTGAAATACGCCGGCAACTCCTCGGCGTACCGGCAGGCCAGATAGGCCCCGGTGCACCCCGGCGGCGATGTGTCTCCGAGCAGTGCGAGGACCTCGCGGCGGCGTTCGGCGATGTCACCGTGCAACCCGCGCAGCAGCCAATACCAGACGAGATTCGCGTACAGGCGAACCGCACGCTCACCGTCACCGACGTCCAGCGCCCAGCGCAGCGCGGTTTCGCAATTGCCGTGTTCGGTGATCAGGCGGGCGAGCCAATCGGGTTGTGCGGCAGTGCGTAATCCGTGGGCGGCGGTGTCGGTGAATTCCAGGAAGCAGTCGGCGTGGGTGCGGGCGACCTCGTCGGCGTCGCCGGCGGCGGTCAATTCCGCTGTCGCATAGGCTCGGATGGTCTCGGCCATTCGATAGCGCCGGCCGTCGAAGTCGACCAACGACTTCGTCACCAGTGACGTGACCGTGTCGATGGCGTCCGGACCGCACACCCGGATGATGGCGTCCAAGGTCGCGCCGCCCGCGAAAATCGAAAAACGCCGGGCTGCTGCGGCTTCCGCGTCGGTGAGCAGTCCCCAGCTCCAGGCGACGGCCGCGTGCAGGGTGCGATGGCGCGGGACCGCGTGGCGAGTACTGTTGGTGAGCAGCCGGAAGCGATCGGTGAGCCGCTCGGCGAGGTCCGGCAGCGGCAGGCTCCGCAGGCGGGCGGCGGCCAGTTCGATGGCCAGCGGCATGCCGTCCAGGCTGCGCACGATGGCTCGGATATCCGCGGAATTACTCTCGGACAGTGCGAAATCCGGAAGTGCCGCGGTGGCGCGGTCGATGAACAGCCGGACCGCGGGCGACGCGGTGACCGCCACGATGCCCGCGTCGCCTTCGGGTAGGTCCAAGGTCCGGACCGGATACAGTCGCTCGCCGTCCACACCGATCGGCTCCCGGCTCGTGGTCAGCACCCGCAGCAGGGGCAGCCGCTGCAACAGATCGTCGATCAGGCGCGCGGTCGCCTCCACGACATGCTCGCAGTTGTCCAGTACCAACAGCATTCGGCGACCGGACAGCGTCCGCTCCAGTACTTCGGCCCACTCCGTCGACAGTTCGTCGGGTCGCTCGAACTGAGCGAGCGCGTTCGCTATCGCCACTCCGACCGCGTTCACGGCCGGTCGGTCGGTCCGTTCCCGCTCGAGTGCGGCCAGTTCGACGAAAGCGTAACCATCCGCCCAGTCCATGGCGTGCGCCCCGACCGTCTCGGCGGCCAACCGGGTCTTTCCCACGCCACCGGTGCCCGACAACGTCACCAGCCGGGCCTCGCGCAATGCCAGCCGCACTCCTTCCACGTCGCGTCCACGTCCGACGAAGCTGGTGTGCCGCCTGGGCAGCAGCGGAGCGGACACCTTCGATGTGGTCCGGGATGCTGCCGTAACTCCCGTTCGACCCGATTCGGGCGTCGTCTCGATGGCAGGTCCGTCGACTGCGGGATCAGGGGGTGCATTCGTGTGAATGTCGGCCAGGGCCTTGCGCAGCACTTCGGCGGGTGTCGTGCCGAGCTCGTCCAGTAACAAGGCCTCGGTTTGTTGAAACTGTTGTATCGCCTCGGATGTTCGTCCCGCTGCCGCCAGCGCCCGCACGAGTTGTGCGGCCAGTGTCTCCCGGAACGGATGTGCCGCTACTTCCGTGCGGAGTTCACGCAATACCTCGCCGCCTCGGCCCAGGGCTCGAAGGGCGTCCGCTCGCAGCTCGACCGCTTCGAGCCGCTGCTCGGTCAATCGCAGTGCCGCGGAGCGCAATACCTCCGATTCCCCCATATCGATCAACGGCTCCCCGCGCCACAACGCGAGCGCGGTATCGAAGCACGCGATGGCTCGTTCGGCCTCCCCCGCCTCGAGCAATGCCCGCCCCGCCGCGACCTCACGCGTGAACCGATGCACATCGACGTCCTCGGGCGCCAGTTCGAGCACATACCCGCCCCCGTCACTCCGCACCGCCCCCGGCGCCGCTGCGCGCAACCGACTCGCCAAGGTCTGCAACGCATTCCCGGTCCCCGCCGGCGGGTTCTCCGCCCACACCCCGTCCACCAGTCGCGCCACCGGCACCACACGCCCAACCTCGAGCGCCAGCAACCCCAGCAGCGCCCGCACCCGCGGCCCCCCGACCGACACCCTCGTCCCGTCCGCGGCCTCCACCACCACCGGACCCAATAGCCCTACCAGCATGAATCATCCATCTCACGATCGATCCTGCGTGCCGCCGCATCTCTCGTCAACCTGGGCCAACCGCCGACATCGACTACTCAACGGGTTGAAGAAGGCCCTGATCGTGTGCATGCGCCTGGCGGAGGCAAACGACTACTCGGCAGAGTGACCGCCGATCGACCGTGAGGCCGGCATCGCAGAGTTGGGCGCAACCAACGCGGGGAGAATCACGAATTGGGGGCGCTGTTCTTGCTCGGGATTGTGCGCGAGCCGATCTCGGCTTCACCAGCGGGTGCTCTCACTCCTGAGATCGGGGCTTACCAAGGCGACCGGTTGCCGCGCAGCACCCAGGAGTCCGCGCGGCCCCTGGATCGGCTACGAGGGTGCGAGGATTTCAATGGTGCTGGAGGATTCGCCGTACGTCACATAGACCTCGTGGGTTGTGGGGTCCGCCGCGATCCCCCAGGTACAGCGGCCGCCGTAGGGAGATGACTTCGCGGCGAGGCGGGAGGCGGTGACGGTGCGCGTCCTGGTGTCGATCATCGTGACGCTGCCGAAGGCCGAAGTCGTGAAATAGAGAGTGTACGGCGGGATCGATCGCCACCGCGTAGCCAGCTTCGCGTTGCAACGAGATGTTGCCCACCGCATGGGTTGCGGTGTCGACGGTCATTATCGAGCTCACGTTGAATTTGGTGATGTAGGTCGTCTGTGTCTCGGGGTCGACGACGATGCCGCGCGGCTCTGCGCTGAGCGGGATCGTGGCGCTCACCATAAAGGTGCCGGGGTCGATGACCGAAGCGCTGCCATTGCCAGCGACCCACACTTGGTGATTGCTGGGATCGACAGCCAGCGTTTCGGGCTCAGCATCGACCGGGATGGTGGCCACGACGGTCTTGCTGCGGATGTCGATCGCCAAGACCGTCCGGAAGTAGTTATTGGCCACGTAGACGGTGTGACGATCGGAATCGATTTGCAATGGCAGCGTAGTCGTGGGTGCCCTCTGTCGGGATGCGGGCAGTCACAGAATTGGTCATCGGATCTATAACCGACAGCATGCCAGCCGGCCCCTGGCCGATGAGGTACACCAGGTGCGTCGCCGGGTCCACGGTGATCGACTGGGGCTTCAGCACATGCATGTCGTCCACTGCGATGGTGGCCGTGACTGCCTGCGTACGGGTGTCGATGACCGAAACGGTGACGGGGTAGGGAGCCGTGGAGTCTTGGCTGACGACGTATGCCTTCCGCAGGCCGGGGTCGACAGCCACGCTGCGGGGTCCTTCACCAACCTGCACGGTTCCGCGGCTGCGATAGGGCCCGACACCGACATCGTCGTACATCCGGTTGGTCGCGGGGTCCGTCGTCGTTGGGATGGGGATCGGTGAGGAGGTCGTGGCCGACGTCGGCGACGTACAGCTGCTAACCGCGAGCGCAGCGGCCGCTGCAAGGCCGATCCCCCCAATAAGCCTTGTTGTGAAGCGCATTCGTTGGAACCTAGCATCCCTGACGCCCACTACACGCGCGGCTATTCACCCACAGGTGCTGCCCGCGGCTGGTCTGGGACATCGGCTCAACCTCACGCGAGAACCCATGGAGGGCTTGGGGGTTGAGCCGAACCAAGGGGATTTGGCGATGGTGTCGTCGCCGGTCATCTTGTACCGATGACCATCCGCTACCAATCCGGAGCCTCGATTGATCCGCGGTCGTAGTAGACATCGTCGAACTCTTCGTCCGGCTTGCGCTGTCGTTCGACGCGCTCGGCTTCCAAGCAACAATGGTCGCGATGCGGGGGTCGGCCAGGACTTCGCGTACGAGGCCCTCGATATCCTGCTGGGCCTGCTCCCGTGCCTGGTGGATCAGATCGGCGATCAACGAGCCGAGTGGTGCACCACTCGGGGCGACTGCTTCGTCGATGGCGACAGTACTGGACGACGCTACTGCTCGCTGTCAACTATTGTCGAAAAGTCTTGTCTGCCTGTCGATCTGATTGCCTCGTCGCTACCTTCTGCTCTCGAACGCGATTTCGGAAAACGGTGACGCGCAGTGAATTTCGTAGGAGTTCGTTGGGTCTCACGATGAGCTCGCCCCCGTGTTCACTCTTCGAGTCAGAATGACGGTCGCAGATCGGTTGGTCGGCTCACCATGCCTCGTAGAGCAGTCGGTGCGGTCTCTCGTCCACCGTCCCCGGTCTCAGTCGGCGGCGATACGGGACTTGCGGCGGAATTCGTAGTCGTAGGCTTCGTCGTCCCAAGTTACATCTCTCGCCGTCGATGGTGGCGCGGTGGCGGTTCGAGCGAGTGCATCGCGGGCAGCATCGGTGGCGGCTCGGACGTCCTCTCGTTCGGAGATGGTGTCGAGTTCGGTTCGGATGGCCTGCTGCGCGGTGATGTGGGCCTGTCCGATCAGCTCGACCAGGCTGGCCACGAGTCGATTGGTGTGGGCGTCGGCATCGGCGATGTGCCAGTCATGCACGGTGCCATCTGCGCTGACTGCCACCGTGACTCGACCATCGGCTGAGGTCGCGGTCGCGGTGCGGGTCTGGATCGCTGCCTGCAGGCGTTCGGTGTCGTCGGCGACCGCGTCCAGCAATGAGCGGTGACGCACAGGTCTGTGATCAGCCATGGTGTGAGGCCCCTACTCGCTGGTCCCGGCTGCCGACGTCGTCGCGCGGCCGGAGCGTCTGCATGGCGTTGTGAAGTACGCGCTACTAAGTTTGTAGCATCACGTGCACTGATCGGTCGGTGTCGGCAACACGAGGGGGCTCGGGTATGGGTGGGCGGCTGGATGTGAACCCGGAGCGTGTGCGCGCGTTGGCTTCCGGGTTCAAGGATGCATCGATCACGCTCGGGGGCATGACCGACCACGATTCGGCCGACCAGATCACCGCAGGTCTGGGTGACACAGCCGTCGGTGGTGCCTGCTCGACGGTGGCGTCGGCGGTCGGCGGGGCGTTCACCGCCATCTCCGGCCACTACGACGCGCTCCATACCCATGCCCACAACGGCGCCAACGCCTATGACGCGACCGAGGACCTCTCGGTCGACAAGTTCACCAACCTGAGGGACGCGATCTGATGGGTACGCCGACCGTCCCACAAGTGAAGGCGTGGGATCCGGACGTACTCAACACTCAGGCCGGGGAGTGGTTGCAGAAGGCCAAGACCCTCGGCGACACCCTGGATGCGGCGGCACGCTCGGTCGACGGCTCGCATCACTACTGGATCGGTGATGCCGGGGACTCGATGCGGGACCGGCACGACGAAATCCACGGCGACGCAAAGAAGGTCAAGACGGCGCTGGAAAACGGTGCTACCGCCGCGCGCAACGGGGCTACGGCGATCCAGGCCGCCAAAACGACGTTGCTGAGCAAGGTTTCCGACGCTGAAGGTGCGCATTTCACGGTCGGTGATACCGGCGAGGTGAAGGTGAGCACCGACATGCTCCTCATCCTCAAGCTCACCGGCCAAGACTCATCCTCCACTTCCACATTGCTGGCAAGTCTGGAGCACCGAGCCGAGGAGTACCAGAAGGCGATCCAAGCCGCGCTGACCGATTGCGGCACCGCCGACGACAACGCGATGACCGCGGTCAACAACGCCTTCGCGAATCTGACCACCACCCAGATCCAGCAGCCGACCACCGATCAGCTCGATCAGCTCACCGCCGATCAGGCCCGCCAGGATCTCCAGGCCGTCAAGGACGGCACCGCCGACGACGCGGCCCTGGCGCGAATCCGCATGGCCACCACACTGTCCGACTACGACAAGCAGGAACTGAACGACGGCAACAGCGTCGGCCTCGCCCAATACCCCTATCTCCAGGCATTCACTCAGGGCATGAACGACATGTCCAGCGATGACATCAGCCAGCTGGGCAGCAAGCTCAAAGGCAACGAGCCCGATCAGGTGCGATCGGCGATCGCCAACGATTTCCGCATCGTGTCCGACCCCCAGGTGCACAGTCTCGACGGCAAGAGCACCGGCGGAATGTCGCAGCTACCCAAGAACGTTCAGAAGATCCTCACCGAGAACCCCTCCGTGCTCACCGGTACCGCGACCAGTCCTGTGCCCTATCCCGTTCCCGATCAACCGAACTATGACGCGTTGCATGACGCCGACAGCATGCGGGCGCTCGGCCAGCTGATGAGTAAGGGCGACTTGTCGATTCAGGGCAGCGACATCAACCGCGCCATGATCAAACAAGGTGCCGAGATCGCCGCCTTGAACCCGAGCGCAGATCTGATCAAGAGTCAGACCGGCTCCCTCGCGAATACCTTCCTTCAGGACGCCTCGGGCGACCACACCGCCGTCCACGACGCGCTCGTCAACCCCCACGGCGTCATGGACGTCACCTGCACCCCCGGCGGTCACTATGACCCCAACAGCCACGTGCTGGACATCCTGCAACATCAATGGTCCCCGGACCAGCACGGTGCGGAAAACATGTTCAAGTACATCGGTGACGACGCCGGCGCAGCCAACCAATTCCAACAGCAGCGAGCAGGGGAATCAGCCCAATCGCTGGCCACGATCATTGCCCACAACGAAGCCACACTGTCCCACGACGTACCCGGCTACGGAGGCCACGTCTCCTTCGGTGAACTCAACCGTGGCCTGAGTCAAGTCGTGGCGAAATCCCTCGAGCCCTACATCCCCAATCTTGCCGGGGTCACTGACAAAGAGCTGTTGGTCAACCACTACTGCGGCAATCTCGACACCGCTAGTGGCACCGACAACAGCGTCACTGTTGACGGTACTCAGCTGAACCACACCCCCGGCGACCTGTCGAACCTGTTCAAAGTGATCGACTCCAATCCGCAGGCTGCCACCGAATTCAACACTGCCGCCGCCCATCTGGCCGGGCAACTGGACTTCGCCTACGGCGCGGGACATCACGACGCGGCCTACGAGCAGGGGCAACTCACCGGGGCTATGAAGAACGGCCTCGCCGATGAACTGTCGACCTTGATCAAAATTGATCACCAGAACACCGTCGATCACGATACTTCGGCGTACAACCAGAAAGCCGAGATCGCCGACATAGTCACCGGAATCGTGAACGGTGCAGGTATCGAAGGCCCGGCGGGCGGCGTCGTCTCGACCGCCGCGTGGATCCTCGACCCCATCATCAAAGCCCAGATACCTTCTCCGGACACCTACGGCATCGACCACACCACAACTCACTGGGACAAAGATCTCGGACCGACCTCCCACATCGACGCCAACAACACCTTCCTGCAGGACGCCAACATCATCAACGGCTACAACTCGGTCCACCACGACACCTTCGACCAATTCAATAACCACCAATACAACGGCCGCACTTACCAGTTCTTCGACTCTCAGGGCCGACCGAACATGGGTGTCATCGAGCATAATCGAGATGCTTTCGACGACGCGAAAAAGAGCATAATAGGACAGAACTTCTTCAACGACTATCGCGATAATCAACGTGCCGGGCTGACGAACCCAGCCATAACTCCCCAGAAGGATGGACCGAAATGAGACGGATCGCCGTCGAGACGATATCGATACTCGCGGTCGCGCTCGGAGCGGTTTTCTCGGCAGCCGCCTGCTCGACCGGGGAATCAACCCAGCAGGCAGGAAGCGCGATGACATCACTCTCCACCGCGACGTCTACCTCGGCCTATCCCCAATCGTTTGTGGACGATGTACATATAATCACCGACTACGCTAAGACCGATCCAGAGATATTTGAGAAGTTCAACACCTATCACAACAAATTTACCGGGGAGGCACGCGAATTTTTCGACTCGAACGGGCAGCCCAATATGGATACCATCATCCATAATAGGGAAACCTTCTTCGAAGCAAGGTATGTCCTCATTCCAAATGATTTCTATCAGCAAGAATTGCAACGCGTACAGGACAGCCCAGTCAAGCAGTCGCCTACCACGGTGAAACCGACATCGTGAAAATGTGCACATCGTAGGTAGGCGCAAAATCCGAGTGGCGTTTCTGTAGAAGGTTTGACCGAATCGAGACGTGCCGCCGTCAAGATTACGTCGATACTCGTGATCGTGCTCGGAGCGGCTTTTTCGACTGCCGCCTGCTCGACCGGGGAATGCTGTGACGGTGTGAAGCGGGCCGTGGTCGCGGCGGATGGTGCAGGAGGCCGACCCAAAGAACCGCAAGGGCCGAATTGCGCTGCGGAGTTCGCGGTCGTCATGCTCACCCAGCGCCAGCAGCTACTCGAGGAACGTAAGCGGACACGCCGACCAGCGGAGGCCCCCCGAATATGACCTGGTGTGCCCCTCCACACGGTGAACGATGCGGGACCCGACAACGTCCAGGACAAATGGCAGCGGGTGCGCGCGGCGCTCGGCATTCCCGACGACGTCACCGCGCACAGCTTCCGCGGCGCAGTCGCGACGATCCTCGACGACGCGGGATCGTCCGCCCGCGTCGCCGCCGACGTCCTCGGACACGCCGACCCGTCGATGACCCAGCGCCGCTACATGGCCCGCGGGCGAGTGCATCCGGCCGCGGCCGCCGCGCTGCACAGCGCGGTCAGCGACGAATGAGTTAGTGGGGAGTTTGTGGGGGATCGGTCCCGGTTTGCGGGTTCCCCGGTGCGGGTATTGGTGTAACTGCCAGCGTTGTCGCTGGTCAGTCACCCCGTGTGCGCCCCCGGCAGGAATCGAACCTGCGACCTAGGGATTAGAAGTTCCTACCCTCGAAACAGTGTCCTGACCTGCATAGATGCGGCTCATGGGGGAATGAAACCGCAGAATCCCTAGGTGAATCGATCAATCTTGGTTGATCTTGAAAATCAGGCGTTAGCCGGGTTGCCTCACCCCGTGCCATGCGGGTGAGATTACGCCGATTCGGCCACCGACACATCGGGTGAGCGTCACCCTCGGCAGGTGCCTCCCGCAACTGAGTAGTTCTGCGGTGGTCTGGCCGCGATCTGGTCGGAATCATTCGGCGCATGACGAACGACCTGGACGCGCTCGGCCTCTACGCACCCTCCGCCCGACGGACGCTCCCGCGAGTGGTGGACGTTCTTGTAGGGTCTGTGCTGTATGCCGTTGCGGTATGCCTCGGGCTGACCTTGGGTTACGCCGTAATGTATGGGCTCCTGGCCGATCCATGCCCGCACAACGACAATTGCGACCAGACCTACATCGGCTGGGGCATCGGAGTGTGCTGGGGCGGAACGATTCTCGCGCTGACGACGAGTCTGGCGATGCTCGTTCGCGCTGCGACCACGAGCAGATGGGCGTGGTACTGGCCGATAGTGGCGATGGTCGTCATCTATGCCAGTTCCATCGGCGGCCTCGCCCTCGCCGGCCTGTTGTCCAATCGCTGAGGGCCCACACATCTCGATCGAAGGGGAGGCTGCCCGGTAAGAAACGGATCCACTCACTGAAATCGGGGCAACCTCAGGACGGCGAGCTCACCGCTCCCACTCAATCATGGGACGCTCCCTTTCTTCGCGGTAAAGCGCGGACGGCTTCAACGGTTCGTGCTCCCTTTCTCGTTCGGTGAGATCGGCCCGTTCCATGGCCCATGAAGAACGTTTGTCCACGTAATCGGTCAGGCACCGCAATGCGTACGCTCGATCTGCGCCAACCTCAAGTTGACCGATCCGCGCCCTAAGGTCGTCCAGACCCGCACGGGCACGCCGGATCTCATCCGCGGTCTGACCACTTCTGGACTGGTCCAAGATCGATAGGAGCGCTCGGTCGATCGCCGACTGTTCCTCCGACAGCCAGTGAATCTCACGACTGAGCGCATCCCGGCTCCGCCAGTCCACGTACCCATACAGCTCCCGAACGGCCCACTGTTCCGGAACATTCGAGTCCAGAGTGCGCACCTGATCGCTCAGACGGATGACTTCCCGGCGGACCTGCTCTGCCTCTGCAACGGCTTCCAAGGCCATCAATATCGTGAGGTGGTCCCGCAACCGTCGTTCCAGATCCTCAAGCATTGCGCTACCTTCCCTCCGACTGTTCGGGAACCCGATCGGGCAACGTGATCCCCTGTGCAGCAAGCTCTTTGTCTGCGTGCCAGCCATCGACCGTCCACTCGACGGCGAGGTCGTAATCGTCTGCCCACCGATCACCTATGTCCCTGATGACAAGTTCTACGAGCTCACGCACGTCTTCGGTCGACTCCTGGATGCCGGCCCCAGACTCCCTCAACCCCCATGTTGCCGACCAGAATTCATCATCAGAACTACGTGGTTCGGCATGCCTGTATAACTCCACATCCACGGTCGCCGGGCTTCGACCCGATGGCGGCGACGGACGGGACGTCGGAGGGACACTCGGACCAGGGCGAGTGATGCCCTTCGCTTCAGTGCGTTCACGGGCGCGGCGTTGCTGGCGAGATTCGCTCATATACTGATGGTGCTACCAAACCTGTTGCCGAACAACCACTTCCGGCACACCGACCAGTTGGCATACGCCCGCATGATGGTCTATTGCTACCCGATGCTACCGACTGTCATCAACTTTTGAAGATCAGGCCGCAAGTCCGGTCGGCACCTCGCCCCAAGCATGTATTGCGGGGCCCAGACCGTTAGAGAATGCTGCTGAGGACAGCTCCCCAAGACTCGAGTGCCTGATTCAATTGTGTGCCGACTGTCGCCGCGGCCGCGAGTGCCGCCAAGGCGGAGCGGATCATCCCCGGCTTCCGACTCTCCGGCGACGCTTCCGCTGCCTGTGCCAAGTATTCGACGTTGTCGAGCAGTCCGCTGCGCTCCTCCTCGCCGAGGTCGTCGGCGAGGATCGCTTCCTTGACCGCGTCGAGGGCGTCTCCGAGGTCTTGGTTGCCTTGGTTCACAACGTTCGATATCGAGTAGGAGATGCTTTCCACCCTCGACCCGACGGGACTGTTGTTGAGCGTGCTGTTGTGGAAGTTGAACGCGTAGGTCGGGTCTTTCCGGCCCTGCCCGGACGTTTCTGCATAGTCACTCATTCGTTCCTGCACTTTTCTTAAGTAGTTGAGGCAGAGGACCGTATAGGCTTTGACGACGTCCGTATCGCACACAACCTGCCGGTCGGCGTGATGGACTGTCGCTGTCAACTTTTCGAAGCCGTGCGCGACGTCCTCGGGCGCGAGCCTTTTCAGGCATTTGATGATTTCCCCGAACCAGGGCTGGAGCGGCTTGTCGTGCTCGCTGCCGCAATGGATCGCGACGTAGTAATCGGTTGCGAGGTCGATGTTTTCGGCGAGATCAGCCTCGATGAGCCGGGCGAGGAATCCTTTCTTGATCCGACCGTGGCGTGGAGGCTCGATGAACGCTGGGACGTAGAGGAAGGTCGGCGGCTGTATCGCCTTCCGGAATTTCTCCGATACCTCGTTCAGCATCACCCACACTGTGCAGAAGACGCAGCGGCCCCCCGGCGTCAGAAGGACCTCTCCGGTCACCTTCTGCTCAGCTGTCCAGAAATCTGAGTAGGATTGCGCGTTGAAGATCGCCTGCTCTGCCTCCCTAATTCTCTGGGTCGCGTTCGGCAAGACGTGGTTTGCCGCCAATTGCAGTGAGCGTGTGAGCCTGTAGGCGTTTCCGATCCACTCGAACGCATTCGTCAGCGAATGGAAGTTTCCCTGGATCCGCCCGTGAGTGTGTGAGGTGTACTGAAGCCAATCAGGGTCTACCCGTGCCCCCAGAGAAGCGTGCTTCTCTGGGGTGATGCCGAGCGGCGCGAGGGGACGGGCCACGTGGACCGCTTGTGCGGATAGGGAACCCAGGACTTGGAAAGCTTCGATCCGCTGGGCCAGCGCGATGTCATAGTTCTGGATCGTCTCGCGAGCGGCCCGGAAGTCCATTCCGGCATCAATCTCAGCGAGCAAATCGTAGTCGGCGAGCTCCTCGCCGCCCTCCGCATCCGAACCCCCGGTCACCGCATCATGATCCGCCGAGTTGGACTGCGAGGCAAGCATTTCCAAGGAACATGCCAGGCAACGCAGCCATCCTCGCGGGTTTGCGCTCAGATCGGGGGCTCAGGTCAGGAAAGGTTCACCGTACAGGCCGCAGAGGATCGGACCCGTTTCGTACTGGAGCGTGCGGCTAACCAAGAACCTGGATCGCAAGCTGTTGGTAGCGTCGTCGCTTGTCTCCGACCACGTTACGCAGCCTTGAGGAAGTCTGGTAGTAGTCGAGATTTGTCTGACCGGCATCTGATATGAGGAGCCACCATTCGTCCAACGTGGACGAGTACGCGTCGACGGCCTGATGCAGGTCGGACAGCGGGTCAAGTAGTTCGACCGGTCCGGCCAACTCGGGACCGCCACGTCCTTCGGCGTACTTCGTCCATAGATCGATGTACTCGGTACGCCTGCTGCTCAACACTTCTCGTGATTGATTGCTCATGACCGCATCCACGAACATCCTCCCGGCCCTCCATCAGCCGGTCCAATCGCAGCAGGTACTCGCGGTGCTCTGCGTACTGCCGATCCAGCAGATGGTGGTCTCGAGTCGCGAGGGCCAGGAGCCGCTGGCTTCGCGTCGTGAGCCAGTTGACCGCGAACGTCCCGGCCCCGCCGATCATGGCGCCCGCCAGCGTGAACAAGCCGGTCGTCGCCTCGGAGGCCATAAACTTCAGGGGATCGAACACCAGCAGCAGTACGTTCGATTCTGGCAGGCTGGCACTTGTCTGATCCGTTGCGACACAAGGCATGCAAACCATCCAGCCGGTATTCCGGAGGGTCCTAGGAGCCTCCCCAGGCACGTGGCCCATGGCCGGAACTACGGCTATTGTCAGGGCAACTACAACGCGGCCGGTTGTGCCGATCGGCCGCACAGGGGAGGTCTTGCGTGGATCCGCTCGTGCTCGCAGCTGGAACGGCTCTCGTCACGGCAATGGCGACGGATGGATGGACACAGGCCCGGGATGCAGCCGTGGATCTATGGCGACGAGTCCATCCGAGGCGTGTTCCGGCAATTCAGGAAGAACTCGAAGAAGTGCGCGGTGAACTCCTGCTTGCCCGCGAGGCGGGCGACCACAACACCGAACGCGAATTGGTTTCCGACTGGCAACGACGGCTGCATCGATTGCTAAACGACGACCCCGGCCTGAACGCTGAAATTCGCCGAGTCCTCGACGACCATCTCCTGCCACTGTTGCCTACTGCCGAGCAGGCAACAGTGCAGGAGATCGTTCAGCATGCCACGGCCTCGAACAATGCCATGGTATTCCAGGCGGGACGCGACATGCACAATACCGGTCGCGGCATTGGCGACCGATGATCACCAGGATGATCGGACCGCACACGCGCCGAAGGCGCCACTGAACCAAAAGGCGGCGGCGTCGGAGAACGGGCGCACGTTTCAAGCGGGACGCGATCTACACAATATCTCGATCAATCTCGGCAATATCATCTGGCTCCTGATATTTCCGGTCATCGCCGCTGTTGGATTGTTAGCCTATTCGGTGGTCTGGCCGATGTTGCGGCAGTCAGTGTCGGCGGAGCCTTTAACGGTCAGCATTGCCTACGCCAAGGGTGGTGTTAGCAATGGCAACCCGGGGTGCGGGAATCTCTGGATGTTCGACAGACCGTTAAGCCTGATCAGACCTCCGGTCTCCGGGATTCTAAATGAGACATGGGCACAGGAAGCGGGCGGTGTCGATATGTTCACCACTTGGTTCAAGATTTCGTTGCAGGGTGCCTCAGTAGATGCCGTGAACATTCACGGAATGCGGATCATCGACGTCGATCGTACTCCGGCAACTGCGAAACAGTTTGTGGCGGATCAAGCGTGTGGCGGCACTACGGATGTGAGAAATTTCCAGATCAATCTCGATCCCACGCCGCCGCAGATAATCTACAACAACGGCATGACATTCGCTTTCACGGTAAGCAACTCGGATATTGAAGAATTCGATGTGAAGGCTGTGTTGAACTCTAAGAATGCCTGCGATTGCATTTCTCGGTGGCGCTTGGCCCTCGACTGGTCCCACATGGGCAAGTCCTACACTACCGTGATCGACAACAACGGTGTCCCCTTCCAGACCGCAGCCGTGCACAGTTTTTCGGCGACGGCACGGCTAGACGGTAAGGAATGGGTGAGATAGGCCACCATGTCGGCAAGAGACCATTCGCGGCGAAAATTCATCGTCGGCGGTATCGGCCTTGGTGCATTCACGGCCGCCGCAGGGTACATCGGCCTGGACAAGTCGACGGAGCCTCGTTCTAAAAATACCCCAGGATTGTGGAAATCGATGGGCGGTTCCACCGACGCGATTTCACTATATGCAGTGCTATTTACGGATATGAAGCCCGCCAGGCAAACAAAGGTAGCGTTCAGCGAGGATTCCAAGACCCTACTCGTCGCACGAAATGGATATTTCGACGGCGACGGATTGGATCTACAGGTCTGGAACCTTCGGGAGCAAACCAGTACGATGTCGACCAACTTGAACTGGCAGGGAGTTACCAAATATGCCGTAAGCTCGGATGCGTCCACGGTCACCGGCTACAGCGGTTTATGCCCACGGATCTGGCTGCGCTCTTCAGGTGAAGAACGAGAGGTCCGCAGCGCGTGCGGACGCTACCCCAATGAAATCGCGCTGAATCACGACGGAAAGCTGATGGCGGCCACGAGATATTTCGTTCCGCAGAACAGCGCGCGGCGCGATTTTCTCGACATTTGGTCGAGTCCACACGACACGCAGCCGCGTTCTCTGGCCGTGACGGCCCCATTTTCGCCCGGGGTCATGAAATTTGATCGAAGCGGCAGGCTACTTGCTGTAGCGAGTATGATCGGTGAATTCGACAGGGCGGGCAGCTACCCGATCATCACTCTCATCGACGCCACCACGGGATCAGTGATCACGACCCTGGATATATGTCAGGAGGAAGCAGGTAAGCAGGCCAAACCCATCGACGACATGGATATCAGCGAGAACGGATCGATGCTGGCGGTAAGCGTCAGTGATCCGCTGAAGAATCCGACGGGTGACTCGGCGTACGGCGGAGTGGAACTGTGGGACCTGCGGACACGAACCAGACTAAAAAGCTTCACTTCGAACGGCGGAGCGGTGGCGATGAGTCGCGATGGAGACATGCTCGCCATGGGAGCCTTCGAAAGATTTGGTGTGGATATCTGGAGCACATCCCGAATGCAACCGATCGCATCTCTGAATGTGTCGCGAGCCCCGGGGGCTGGAAGGGGTCTCAATGGTTCGGTCGTTTTCAGTCCGGATTGCACGATGCTTGCGGTTCCGGTGATGCAATCAGTGCAACTGTGGACTGTGGGCGGGTTCTGAAACGGGCGCTCTAAGCCTCCGGTACCAGTAGACAGATCGATGCGCTGGCGTCGAGGTCCAGCCGCCGGCACTGCGGGAGTAGCGGTTAATCCGCAGCACCACGGCCGCGCAGTGCCCGCAGCGCGACCGCACAGAGACCGCTGACATAAAACGAGGACGTATGCCAGCGGTTCGACCATTCCGCAAGCGCCGCAGCGACATCCGCCGCCATAGGATCGGGGTCGCACGCATTTCCGAACGAGACAATTCACGCGACGCAATCCCGTGTGCGACGAGATCAACCAGTCCAACGGTTCACTCCACGAATCTCTTTTCGCGGACTCCGCAGTAGATCGGCCCTGCGTCGTAGGCACTACGTGGTACTCGGATCTTGCGCCCACAGCCACATCCCGCAGATACCCCGTTGTTGTTTGACTTCCGGCCATCGCGTCCGTTCGGCTCGCGTCGACGATAGGCGACCAGAGCGAAGGCAAGTTCTTCGAGTTCGTCTCGGTAGAGGTTGCCGGTCTGCTCCGGCACACTGGTGACTGACCAACCGATCTTGTCGTGGCGTTGCAGGGCGAGCCCGAGTTCTTCTCCGAGGGCGCGGAAACGCTCGTTGTGCCATCGGCCTTGGCGGCTGGTGTCTTTGATCCCGCGTGTCGCCGCGATGCCGTGAGCGGCCTCGTGAAGCAGCGTGCCGAGCACTCCTACAGCTCCTCGCTGGAGTCCTTCTCCGCCGATGAACAGTTCGTGGAGTTCGTATACACCGCGTACCCATCGGTTCGGCGCGAAGTGCCCCAACGTGAGGTCACTCCCGATCGATCCGGAACCCACGGTCAATACCACCTCGGGCACGTCGGGGTGGTGGGATCGGATGGCGGCCCAGGCGCGTTCTACGGCGGAGACGAGGAGGCCGGTGATGGTGTCGGAGTCGGTCATGATCTCCGGTCCTTCCGAGAGCCTTGACACGTACGTGTCAACCAGCGGCCCAATGGTTTTGACACGTACGCGTCAATGGGAATGGGAACCCTCGGAGAGCGTGGAATCCCTGGGCGCGCGCCGCGCTCTGCGAGGGGCAGGCCCCGCGGCCTGCCCTCACCGCCTGCCCTGGGCAGCGCAGTACCTCCCAATTCCAGGGGACGCGCCGACCGAATTTCCCCTACTCGACCGGACGGTGGTCACCGTGCCGCACGCGGAAATTCGGTCGAGCGGGCGCGCGGACCCTGGAATCGAGCGTCTCCTGACAGGACTCCGCAATTGCGCTGAGCCGCGGATCGTCGAAGGTCAGGTACCAGTAGTAGGACTCGTCGTCGGCAGCAGCCTGATTGCGGCCCCAGTGGTTCTCCATGAAGTCGACGTCCTGGAACGCTTCCCAGTCGTTCTGGCGAATGGACTCGTGGCTCGCTGGTGATGCCGGAGCTGCGGCGGGGAAGGCAGTTGGGCCGGCCAGCGTCGTCCGACTGTTCGACATCAGGTCTGATCTGCACATCTTTACCCTACTTTGCCCCCTGTGCGTCATGTGCGTAGTTCGTTCGCGCTGTCGGTAATCGCCTATGCCGAGTGTTCTGGTGTGGCAAGGAGGCGGATGATCGCGGTGTCGCGGCGGCCTTCGAAATCGGTTCCCTCGCAGGCGGCCAACAACTTTCGGAGATCCTCGAGGGGCGGTACCGGGATGGGTTTCTCGGGGACGTAGGGCGGGGTCATCTTGTCGAAGGGGTTGTCTTCGAGGATTTCCTCGGCCTGGAGGTACTTGCAGAACTGTTGGAGGCTGCGGTACTGCCGGTTCGCGTACTCGGGGGTGAGTGGCTTGCCGGTGCGGCGGTTGGGCCGGTTGAGGGTGTCGATGATGTAGGCGCCGATGTTCTCGCGGGTCAGCGCGTCGACGTCGGGCTCGATCGGGGGTGACTGGGCTTCGAGGAATGCGACGAAGTAGCGCACGTCGCGGCTGTAGCAGTCGATGGTGCCGGCGGATTTGTTGGCGCGTCGAAGCTCGGTGACGAAGTCCTCCAGGAGCTCGACGATGGCGTCGAGATCTTGCCCCATCGCACCAGGCTACTCGCGAGAGTTCCTTGGTGTTTGAGCGTTGTTCGGACTGGATATTGGTGAACCTGCCAGCGTTTTCGCTGGTCAGGTACCAAAAGCGCCCCCGGCAGGAATCGAACCTGCGACCTAGGGATTAGAAGGCCCTTGCTCTATCCAACTGAGCTACGGAGGCAGTGCGGGCATCGGCGGTGATGCGGGCTCCAAACACCTTGACCGAAATCGATCTCGGTGTCCAGCGCGTTAAGTATAGCGAGCGTCCAGATCAGCAAAGCTGGGTCGCGTAGCAACTGTTCGGCGCGTCGGGGCGGTTGTGCAGACCGGAGGACCGGAAACCCCAGGGGAGTCTGGACGGGCGCTCCGAACTACGCTGGGCCCATGTCGTCAGTGCAGGACCCGCCCGCAGGATCGGATGTTTCGCCGAATCGGTCGGGTTCGGGGGTGACGTTCGCGGCGATCACGGCACTGGGTGGCGCGGCGACCGCGCTGGTGGCGGCGCTGGTCGTGGCGTTGTCGGCGGCGCAGGCGCTGACCCTGCTGGGTATTCCGGATCCGGGACCGCTGACCACCTACGGGCTGCCGGCGGTGCGGGCGGTCGCGGATTTCTCGGCCGCGCTGACCGTCGGGTCGCTGCTGTTCGCCGCGTTCTTCGTGCCGCCGCAGGCCAGTGGGCTGCTCGACGTGGGCGGGTATCGGGCGCTGCGGCGCGCCGGGAACGCGGCGCTGGCATGGGCGGTCGCGGCGGCGTTGCTGGTGCCGTTGACCCTGTCGGACACCACCGGGCAACCGCTGCAGGATTCGCTGCGCCCGGAGGAGGTGTGGCGCGCCGCGGACAAGGTCGATGTGGCCGGGTCGTGGCGATTCACCGTGTTCATGGTGGTGGTGCTGGCCATCGGCTGCCGAGTGGCGCTGCGCTGGGGCTGGACGCCGGTGCTGCTGTGGCTGTCGGTGCTGTCGCTGTTGCCGGTCGCCCTGACCGGGCACTCCTCGTCGGGCGGCGCGCACGATCTGGCCACCAACAGCCTGATCCTGCACCTGGTTTCGGCCTGCTTCTGGGTGGGCGGCCTGTTCGCGGTGCTGGCCTACGCACTGCGGGACGGCAAATACACCGCGCTCGCCGTGCGCCGGTTCTCGAAAGTGGCGACCGTCTCATTCGTGGTCATCGCGATCAGCGGTGTGATCAACGCCTATGTCCGGGTGCCGCTGTCGGATCTGTTCAGCACCACCTACGGCAAGCTGGTGCTGGCCAAGGCCGCCGCGCTGATCCTGCTCGGCGTCGTGGGGTTCCTGCAGCGGCAGCGCGCCATCCCGGATCTGGAGAAGGATCCGCAGGATCGCGGCGCGCTCATTCGTTTCGCGGGCGTCGAGGCGCTGATCTTCGCGGGCACCGTCGGCCTGGCCGTGGGCCTGGGCCGCACCCCGCCGCCGGACCTGCGCACGGTGCCCACGCCGACCGAGGTGGAGATCGGCTACAACCTGGCCGGTCCGCCGAATATCGAGCGGCTGCTGTTCGACTGGCGTTTCGACCTCGTCTTCGGGACCCTCGCGCTCGTATTGGCCGTGGTCTACGTGCTGGGCGTGCTGCGGCTGCGCAAGCGTGGCGACTCCTGGCCGGTCGGCCGGACCATTGCCTGGCTCGCGGGTTGCGCCACCCTGCTGATCGCCACCAGTTCCGGTGTCGGCCGTTACGCCCCGGCCATGTTCAGCGTGCACATGGCCCAGCACATGATGCTGTCCATGCTGGCCCCGATCCTGTTCGCGCTGGGCGGCCCGGTGCTGCTGGCGCTACGGGCGATTCAACCGGCCGGTCGGGACGCACCGCCCGGACCGCGCGAGTGGATCCTGGCGGCCGTGCACAATCCGGTGTCGCGCTTCATGACGCAGCCCGTGGTGGCCTCGGTGTTCTTCGTGGCCGGTTTCTACGCGCTGTACCTGGGCGGCATCTTCGACAAGTTCGTCGGCACGCACGGCGCGCACCTGGTGATGAACGCGCACTTCCTGCTCAGCGGATACCTCTTCTACTGGGTGGTGATCGGCATCGATCCGAAGCCGCGCCCGGTGGAGCCGCTCACCAAGCTGGGCATGGTGTTCGGTTCGCTGCCGTTCCACGCCTTCTTCGGCATCGCGCTGATGAGCATGGATACCGTGATGGGCGGCTGGTTCTATCGTGGTCTGGGCCTGTCCTGGAACCATGATCTGCTCGCCGATCAGCACACCGGCGGTAGCCTCGCGTGGGCCAGCGGTGAAATACCGCTGGTGGTGGTGATGCTGGCGCTGCTCATCCAGTGGTCACGCAGCGACAAACGTCTGGCGAACCGGCTCGATCGCAAGGCCGAACGCGACGACGACGCGGACCTGACGGCGTACAACGCCATGTTCGCCGAGCTCGCCCGGCGTGACGGAGAGGTGCGCAAGTGAACGACGTCGCCATGGCGACCCGGAAAGTCAAGCGGCTCTACCGATCCGATGTGCGGCAGGCCCGCCGCCTGCTGCGCGGTCACACCCGCAAGACCCCCGTCTTCCATACCGACATCCTGGGCCCGCGCGGCCCGGTCCCGGTGACCCTCAAGCTGGAACACCTCCAGCACGGCGGCACCTTCAAGGTGCGCGGCTGTCTCAACGCGCTGTTGCAGGCGCGCGGTGACCAGACGCACGTGGTGCTGGCCTCGGCCGGCAATGCCGGGATCGCGGCGGCGCTGGCCAGCGCGTTGCGCGGAATGTCGTGCACCGTGGTGGTTCCCGAGTCGGCCTCGCACACCAAGGTGGCGGCCATGTGGTCGCATGGCGCCGAAGTACTGTGGCACGGAACGACTTACGCCGAGGCGCACCGGTACGCCCGCCAGCTCGCGGCCGAGCGAGGGGCCATGCAGTTGCACGCCTACGATCTGCCCGAGATCGTGGCGGGGGCGGGTGTGGTCGGGCTCGAGATCGAGGAGCAGGTGCGGGGCAGGCCGCCCGTGTTGGTCGCGGTGGGTGGCGGCGGTCTGGTGGCCGGTGTCGCGGCGGCGCTGGGGCTGCGCGGCCGGGTGATCGGGGTGGAGCCGCAGGGCGCGCCGACCTTGCACTCGGCGCTGGCGGCCGGGCACCCGGTGGATGTCGAGGTCTCCAGCGTGGCCTCGGATTCCCTGGGCGCGAACCGGATCGGCGACATCGCCATGGAGGTGGCGCAGCGCTACGCGGTGCGGTCCATCCTGGTCAGCGACGATGCCATCGTGATGGCGCGCGAGTATCTGTGGCGCGAGTTCCGCATCGTGGTGGAGCCGGCCGGTGCGACGGCGGTGGCGGCGATCCAGAGCGGTGCGTACGTGCCGGCGCCCGGGGAGCGGCCGGTAATCGTGTTGTGCGGGGCCAATACCGACCTGGCGACGCTGTAGCGCGCTGCGAACCTATCCACACCCCGCGAGTTGTCCACACTCGCCGATTCGGGCCTGTCGCTGCCCGCGTCCGCGCGGGAACCTTGAGGTCGACGGCAGGCACAGGCTCGAATCGACAAGGGGGAGTGCAATGTACGAGGCGAACACCGCGGTGATCGGCCGGATCGTCACCCATCCGGTGCGGCGCGCGCTGCAGAACGGTGAACAGCTGTTGAGTTTCCGGTTGGCCAGCACTGCTCGCCGCTACGATCAGGGCGCGGGGGACTGGGTGGACGGTGGCACCCTGTACCTCACCGTAAACTGTTGGCGACGGGGGATCATCGAAGGAGTCGAGGCGTCACTGCAGCGAGGTGATCCGATCATCGCGTACGGGCAGCTGCGCTCGAACGAGTACACCACCCGAGATGGCGCGGAGCGCACCGACCTCGAGATGCGGGCCCTGGCGTTGGGCCCCGACCTGGGTCGTTGCACCGCCCCGGTGGTGCGCAAAACCTTCGGTCGAACCGACCGGACCGAACCCGTGGAACGGCTGTCCGTGGATGCGGACACTGCCGGAGAACCCGCTACTACACACAGTTAGGCTTGCCGATATGGCTGAGTTCATTTACCAGATGGTGAAGGTGCGAAAGGCGCATGGCGACAAGGTCGTGCTCGACAATGTGACCTTGAACTTCCTTCCCGGCGCCAAGATCGGTGTCGTCGGCCCGAACGGCGCGGGTAAGTCCAGTGTGCTGAAGATCATGGCGGGACTGGACCAGCCGAACAACGGTGATGCCTGGCTCGCGCCGGGAGCGACGGTGGGCATCCTGCAGCAGGAGCCGCCGCTGAACGAAGAGAAGACCGTGCGCGGCAACGTCGAGGAGGGCCTCGGCGAGATCAAGGTGAAGCTGGACCGCTTCAACGAGATCGCCGAGCTCATGGCGACCGACTACTCCGATGAGCTGATGGAGGAGATGGGCAAGCTCCAGGAGGAGCTCGACCACGCGGACGCGTGGGATGTCGACTCCCAGCTCGAGCAGGCCATGGACGCGCTGCGCTGCCCGCCGCCGGACGAGCCGGTCACCAACCTCTCCGGTGGTGAGCGCCGTCGCGTCGCGCTGTGCAAGCTGCTGCTGAGCAAGCCCGACCTGCTGCTGCTCGACGAGCCCACCAACCACCTCGACGCCGAGTCGGTGCTGTGGCTGGAGCAGTTCCTCGCCTCCTACCCGGGCGCAGTGCTGGCCGTCACCCACGACCGGTACTTCCTCGACAATGTGGCGCAGTGGATCCTCGAGCTGGACCGCGGCCGCACCTTCCCCTACGAGGGCAACTACTCCACCTACCTGGAGAAGAAGGCCGAGCGCCTCGAGGTGCAGGGCAAGAAGGACCAGAAGCTGCAGAAGCGCCTGAAGGAGGAGCTGGCCTGGGTCCGCTCCGGCGCCAAGGCGCGGCAGGCCAAGAACAAGGCGCGTCTGGGCCGCTACGAGGAAATGGCCGCCGAGGCCGAGAAGATGCGCAAGTTGGACTTCGAGGAGATCCAGATCCCGGCCGGTCCGCGCCTGGGCAATGTGGTCGTCGAGGTCGACCACCTGGACAAGGGTTTCGGCGACCGGCAGCTGATCAAGGATCTGTCCTTCACCCTCCCGCGCAACGGCATTGTCGGCGTCATCGGCCCGAACGGTGTCGGTAAGTCGACGCTGTTCAAGACCATCGTCGGTCTGGAGCAGCCGGACAGCGGCGAGGTGCGGGTCGGCGAGACGGTCAAGCTGAGCTACGTCGACCAGGGCCGCTCCGGCATCGACCCGAACAAGACGGTGTGGCAGGTGGTCTCCGACGGGCTGGACTTCATCCAGGTCGGCAATCAGGAAATGCCTTCCCGCGCTTACGTTTCGGCGTTCGGCTTCAAGGGACCGGATCAGCAGAAGCCGGCCGGTGTGCTCTCCGGTGGTGAGCGCAACCGCCTGAACCTGGCACTGACCCTCAAGCAGGGCGGCAACCTGATCCTGCTCGACGAGCCCACCAACGATCTCGATGTCGAGACCCTGAGCTCGCTCGAGAACGCGCTGGAGAACTTCGCCGGCTGCTCGGTGGTCATCTCCCACGACCGCTGGTTCCTCGACCGCACCTGTACCCACATCCTGGCGTGGGAGGGCACCGAGGACAACCCGGCCTCCTGGTTCTGGTTCGAGGGCAACTTCGAGGCCTACGAGGCCAACAAGATCGAGCGCCTGGGTCCGGAAGCGGCGCGCCCGCACCGCGTCACTCACCGCAAGCTGACCCGCGGATAACGGGTCACCCCAACCGAATTCATCGCCGCCCTCACCCGCCGAACCGGGTGGGGTAGGGGGATCGTGTCCGTCATCGGTCCGCTACCGAGCGCTGGATTCCGTACGGTCCATCGAAGAATGGTCGATTGATCACCGTTTCGTCGGGCCGAAGACGTTTGCTGGACGGTTCGCGGCCCGCTGGATGGCGGGCCGTGACCGGCCAGATGAACGGTTATCGAATAGCGAACTCAATGGTTTCGCATTCGCACTTGTGCGTGAAAACTGTTTTGGTGCAAGGTTTGTCGTATGCGACCTGGCGATATCGGACGAAGTCGGCGACGACCGAACCGTCCGGTTCATCCGTATGATGAGACGCGGCGCGGCATTGAGAGGAATTCAGCCCGGCAGTTCTTGCGCCCAGCTACTCTCGCATCGGCGTCACTTTGTTACGGAACCGAATCCGAGGAGTTGGCGAAATGACGGTCTCGTCCGAGTTGTCCAGCGCGGCCTGGGCTGCGAGTTTGCCCGCGTCTCTGCGGGGCAATCTCGTACCCCTCGAGGAGGCGTACTTCCGCCACGTCGACGCCGGCGATGCTGACTGCGCGATCCCCGCGACATCCACCCACATCTTCCGCTGCCATCTGGACCTCGGCATCCAGCGCACCCCCGGCACCGCGAATGTCCGTGTGTACCATGCGGATGACGAGGCCGGGCTCGGTGTCGCCATCCAGCTCGTGACCGATGACATGCCGCTGCTGGTCGAATCCGTGACCTCCTCGCTGAGCCGGATCGGCGTCAGCGTCAGTGAGGTCGTGCACCCCATTTTCGAGGTGACCCGAGACGCCGCGGGCCACCTGAAGACGGCGGTGCCGCACGAGGTCGACGCCAATGGCACCACGGGCCTGCCCGAGTCCTGGATGCACGTGCAGCTGCACCCCGCCACCAGCCGCGCCCAGCTCGAGCAGATCGAGACCGCGCTGCCCGACGTGCTCACCGACGTGCGCCGGGTCATCGAGGACACCGAGGCCATGCGCGAGGCGCAGGAGCGGGTCGCCGCCGAGCTCGACACCGCGGCCACCGCGGGCAGATCCGCCTTTCCCGCAACGGATCTCATCGACTGCGCCAATCTGTTGCGCTGGTTGGCCGACGGCCACTTCACCGTGTTGGGCTACGCCCGGTACGAGCGCAGCACCGTGGACGGTCAGGCCAAGTCCATCATCGTGCCGGAGACCAGCCTCGGCGTGCTGCGCCCCAATGTCGGCACCGACTTCCGGGTCCCCGACAACAGCGGCGATCAGCCGCTGCTCATGCTGACCCAGGGCCTCGTCCCGGCCACCGTGCACCGCGCGGTCTACCCGTACTTCGTCGGCGTGGCCGAGATCGACGACTCCGGTGCCGTCACGGGCGAGCACCTGTTCATCGGCGTCTTCACCGTCACCGCCCTGCACGCGAACGTGCTCGACATCCCCGTCATCGACCGCCGGGTGCGCTCCATCATCGAGTCCAGCGGCTTCGACCTGGACTCCTTCTCCGGCCAGGAGATGCTCGAGGTCATCCAGGCCTTCCCGCGTACCGAGCTGTTCTCCTCCGAAGGCGAGGCACTGCGCCGCACCGCCAGCGCGGTGCTGAATGTAGGCATGCGCCGCCAGGTTCGGCTGTTCATGCGCATGGACCGCTACGGCCGCTTCGTGGCCTGCATGGTGTATCTGCCGCGCGACCGCTACACCACCCGCGTCCGACTGGAGATGCAGGACATCCTGATGCGCGAGCTGGGCGGCGCATCCATCGACTATTCGGCCCGGGTGTCCGAAAGTGATCTTGCCAGTGTGTATTTCACGGTGCGGCTGCCCGATCAGGGCACCGTGGCCAACACCGGCGAGCCCAACCGGTTGCGTATCCAGCACCTGCTCGCCGAGGCCAGCCGTACCTGGGACGACCACCTGCGCGACGAGGTGGCCAACTCCACCGTGCTCGACCCGGCGGTGGCGCAGCGCTACGCCGAGTCGCTGCCGGAGAGCTACAAGGAGGACTTCGAGCCCACCCGTGCCGTGGCCGACATCCTGCGGCTGCAGCGACTGCCCGACGGGGGCATCGATCAGCACCTGTACCGCTGGTCCGATTCCGACCCGGGCTCTTGGCGCTTCACGCTCTACATCGGTGGTGGCGGTGGCATCTCGCTGAGCCAGGTGCTCCCGCTGCTGCAGAGCCTCGGCGTGGAGGTGATCGACGAACGTCCGCACCACGTCGAGCGCGATCAGGGTCCGGAACAATGGATCTACGACTTCGGCCTGCTGGCCCGTCCCGAGCTGCTGCGCAGCGCCCTGGACCGGAACATGGACGCCGAGCTGGTGGAGTCCGCGAGCCGGCTCGACGTGCTCGACGCCCAGGTGCGCGGTTTACGCGAACGCTTCACCGAGGCGTTCGCGGCGCTCTGGTACGGCCGTGCCGAGGCCGACGGCCTCAATGAGCTGGTGCTGCGCGCCGGCCTGCACTGGCGCGGCGTCGCGATCCTGCGCGCCTACTCGAAGTACCTGCAGCAGGCCGGATTCCAGTACAGCCAGGCCGCCATCACCCGCGTGCTGCTGGCCTATCCGGAGGTGGCGAGCATGTTCGTCGAGCTGTTCACCGCGCTCTTCGATCCGGACTCGGCCAACCCCGACCATGCCACCGAGCTGGAGGCCGCGGTCCGCTACCGCATCGACGAGGTGGTGAGCATGGACGCAGACCGCATCCTGCGCGCCATCCTCGGCCTGATCAAGGCCACCCTGCGCACCAACTACTACGTCACCGACGCCGACGGCACGGTGCGGGACTACCTGTCGTTCAAGGTGGAACCGCAGGAGATCACCGAATTGCCCAAGCCCAGGCCGCAATTCGAGATCTTCGTCTATTCCCCGCGGGTGGAGGGCGTGCACCTGCGCTTCGGCCCGGTGGCGCGCGGCGGCCTGCGCTGGTCGGACCGCCTGGAGGACTTCCGCACCGAGGTCCTGGGCCTGGTCAAGGCGCAGGCGGTGAAGAACGCGGTGATCGTGCCGGTCGGCGCCAAGGGCGGTTTCGTGGTCAAGCAGCCGCCGGCCGCGACCGCCGATCCGGTCGCCGATCGGCAGGCGCTGCAGGCCGAGGGCATCGCCTGCTACCGCACCTTCATTTCCGGCCTGCTCGACGTCACCGACAATGTCGATCGCGCCACCGGCGCGGTGCTGCCGCCCGAGCGGGTGCTGCGCCGCGACGCCGACGACACCTACCTGGTGGTCGCCGCCGACAAGGGCACCGCCTCCTTCTCCGATATCGCCAATGATGTTGCCCTGCAGTACGGTTTCTGGCTCGGCGACGCCTTCGCCTCCGGCGGTTCGGTGGGCTACGACCACAAGGCCATGGGCATCACCGCCAAGGGCGCGTGGGAGAGCGTGAAGCGGCACTTCGCCGAGATGGATATCGACACCCAGTCGCAGGACTTCACGGTGGTCGGCATCGGTGACATGTCCGGTGACGTGTTCGGCAACGGCATGCTGCTCTCGCGCCACATCCGGCTGGTCGCGGCCTTCGACCACCGCCACATCTTCCTGGACCCGAACCCCGATGCCGCAACCTCTTTCGCCGAACGCGAGCGCATGTTCGCGCTGCCGCGCTCGTCGTGGGCCGACTACGACCGGTCCCTGATCAGCGAGGGCGGCGGGGTCTATGACCGCACGGTGAAGGCCATCCCGGTCACCGACCAGGTCCGCGAGGTGCTCGGCCTGGCCGCCGACGTCGTCTCGCTGTCCCCGCCGGAGATGATCCGCGCCATCCTGCAGTCCCCCGTGCAGCTGCTGTGGAACGGCGGCATCGGCACCTACATCAAGGCCAGCACCGAGACCAACGCCGAGGTGGGCGACAAGTCCAATGACGCGGTCCGGGTGAACGCGAACGCCCTGCGGGTCAAGGTGATCGGCGAGGGCGGCAACCTGGGCGTCACCGCCCTGGGCCGCATCGAGTTCTGCCGCCATGACGGCAAGATGAACACCGACGCGCTGGACAATTCCGCCGGTGTGGACTGCTCCGACCACGAGGTCAATATCAAGGTCCTGCTGGACGGCGTGGTCTCCTCCGGCGAGCTGCCCGAGGCCGAGCGCAATCCGCTGCTGGCCTCCATGACCGACGAGGTCTCCGCACTCGTGCTGCAGGACAACGTCTCCCAGAACATCCTTATGGGTATGTCCCGGGCCGAGGCACCGCACATGCTCAATGTGCACCAGCGTGTCATCGAGGATCTCGAGGAACGCCGTGGCCTGGACCGCGAGCTCGAGGCGCTGCCGAGCGACGCGCAGATGAAGTATCGCGCCGAGGAGGGCGCCGGCCTCACCTCGCCGGAGCTGTCGAATCTCATGGCGCACGTGAAGCTTTCGTTCAAGGCCGACCTGCTGGCCAGCGACCTGCCCGATATGGCGTACTTCTCCGCACGGTTGCCGCTGTACTTCCCGACCCCGCTGCGCACTCGCTTCGGTGTGGCCATCAAGCGGCATCGCCTGCGCCGGGAGATCACCGCCACGATGCTGGTGAACGAGGTGGTCGACCTGGGCGGCATCACCTATGCCTTCCGCCTGGGCGAGGAGATCGGGGCCTCGGCCTCCGACGCGGTCCGCGCCTTCACCGCGGCGACCCAGATCTTCGATCTGCACTCGGTGTGGGGTCGTATTCGCGCTGCGGAGATCTCCACCGGGATGAAAGACGTGCTGGAGCTGGAGACCAAGCGCACCCTGGACCGGGCCTCGCGCTGGTTGCTCAACAACCGCCCCCAGCCGGTCGCGGTGGGCGCCGAGATCCATCGCTACGCGCAGGGTGTGCGCACGCTCTCGCCCAAGGTGCCGGGCTGGCTGCGCGGTCACCACATCGACAGTCTCAATGCGCAGTCCCAGGCGATCGTCGAGCAGGGCGCGCCCTCGGAGCTGGCTACCGAGGTGTTCGGCCTGCTGAACCAGTTCCCGCTGCTGGATGTGCTCGATATCGCCGACATCACCGATCGCAGCGGTGAGGAAGTGGGCGCGCTGTACTACGCGCTCAACGATCACCTCAAGATCGACTGGCTGTTGCAGGCGGTCAGCCACCTGGAACGCGGTGATCGCTGGCACGCGCTGGCCCGGCTCGCGCTGCGCGACGATATGTACGGCTCGCTGCGCTCGCTCACCCTCGACGTGCTCTCCGGCGGTGACCCGGAGGAGACGGCCGAGGAGAAGATTGCATACTGGGAGTCCAAGAACCAGTCCCGGCTGGGCCGTGCGCGCTCTGCCCTGTCGGAACTGTTCGAGTCCGGAACCCACGATCTGGCCACGCTGTCTGTTGCGGCGCGGCAGGTGCGCAGCATGGTGAGTGGGGTGGGTGCGCAATCGGAGGTACCGCGTTGACGAGTGTCGGTTCGCTGAACGGCCAGGCGAAGACGGCAGCACCGAGTCCGGGGGAGTCCCCGGTCTCGGCCGAGCCGAAGCGTTTCCACACCACGGTGGAGGTGCGCTGGTCGGATATGGACGCCTTCCAGCACATCAACCATGCTCGCATGGTCACCCTGCTGGAGGAGGCGCGCATTCCGTGGCTGTTCCTGGATGAGCGACCGACGGTTGCGCTGCGGTCCGGCTGTGTGCTGGCCGATCTGCGGGTGCAGTACAAGGGCCAACTCCGCCACGAGGATTCGCCGCTGGACGTGTCCATGTGGATCGACCGGCTGCGCGCGGTGGACTTCACCGTCGGCTACGAGGTGCGTGCGGCCGGCGCCGCCCCGGACTCCCCGCCGGCGGTGGTCGCCTCCACCCAGCTGGCCGCCTTCGACATCGACACCCAGCGCCTACGCCGCCTCACCGCCGAGGAACGCGGTTACCTCGCGCAGTGGCTGGCCGACTGACCGAGCACGACCGTTGTCGGGACAACTGACCCTGCGCGTTCCGGATCCCGCGGAACGCGAGAACCTGGCCACCTTCATCACGCACGCCGTCCGCCTCGACCCGGCGGCCGTCATCCGGCTGCGCCGGCGCGGGGACCGCTACGTCTCCGCCTGGGCGACCACCGGATTCGAGGCGCTGGCGGTGCGCACAGTGGTGGCCGAGCTCGGGATGGACGATGTGTCCGTCGGCGCGGACGCCATCCTCGCCGGGCTGCACGGGCCGGACGCGGGCGTCGCGTTCGGGCTCGGCTATGCCATGGACTCCGCCTGGCGCGCGGCGCTGCCGCCGGAGGCGGGCTTCGTCCACGTGGAGGATGTGCCCGCCCGCATGCTCGTCGAATTGGCCGAGCGCGGAGCCGAATTGGCGCAGGAGCACGGCAGCCAGCACGGCCCGCCGGCCGCCCTGCTGGATCAGACGGTGTTGACCGTATCCGGCGGCGGAGAGCAGGTCGAGGTGCCCATGCGGGTGGTGTTCGCCCTCGCCGCCATGGATTTCATTCCGCACGGCGGCGAGAAGACCGACTCCCGCCGCATCTCCGTGGACGAGATCGTACGGGTGCGTGCGGCTCGTACCTGGCTGCGCCTGGACGCCCGCTACGGTTCGGTGGCCCGCCGTCGCGGCCCTGCCCTGCCGTTGCTCCCGCACTGAGGCTCTGCCGTTGCTCCCGCACTGAGGCTCTGCCGTTGCTCCCGCACTGAGGGCCTGCCGTTGCTCCGCACTGGGGGCCTGCCGTTGCTCCCGCACGGAGGCTCTGCCGCTACCGGTACCGAGTCCGGCCTGAACCCGCCCCCAATGCGCGGGGCACCGAATATCCTGGCTCGTAAGGTTTTTCGAGCCCGGCTAGGTTCGAGTCGGGTCGAACGCAACCACACGGAGGGGCCATCATCATGACGATCCTGAGGTGCATTCTCGCGGGTGTGGCGCTGGGCATCGCCCTGCTGGCTCCGGCCTTCGCGCCCGCGGTGGGTGGCTGACGCGACAGCCGGTCCGCCGGCCATCGGAATCGTGATGGCCGGCATAGCCGCAACGATTGGTCGCCCCGCCCCGCGCCCATTACCTTGGCGGCATGAGCGATGCCGCAATCGTGACCGAGTGGACCGACCTGAAGGTCGGCGATGCCGTGATGAGCGCTTATGTGGCCCGTCCGGCGGAACCGGGTGAGTATCCCGGAGTCGTTGTGGGACACGAGATCTACGGCCAGCACGCGATGGCGCGAGCGGCCGCCGACCGCCTGGCGTCCCTGGGCGTCATCGCCGTCCTGCCGGACCTGTTCCACCGCGTCGCGCCGCGCGCCGAGCTGGAATTGCACGTCGACCGGGAACGTGGGCTGGAACTGCTGCGCACCCTGACCCGTCCCGGGGTAGTCGACGATGTCTCGGCCTGTCTCGACGAATTGCGCGGCCGCGGCGCGGTCTCGCTGAACATGGTCGGCTTCAGCGCGGGCGGGCACGTCGCCTACTATGCCGCCACTCAACTTCCGCTGGCCGCCACCGCCGCGTTCTACCCGGGTTGGCTCACCAATACCGATATCCCGCTGTCCACACCCGAACCCACCGTCGAAGCCACCCCCGGCATCACGGGCCGGGTCGTGTTGTTCTTCGGCGGCGAGGATCCGCTGATCGATGCCGAGGCTCGCGACGAACTCGAAGAGGCGCTGAGCAGGGCCAATATCCAGCACGAGATCGTGGTCTACGACGACGCCCCGCACGGCTTCCTCTTCCCCGGCCGCGATTGGTACCGGCCCGAGGCCGCCGAGGATTCCTGGGCCCGGCTCGCGGGTCTGCTGCGCGGCTAGCGAATTCGGCACACCGAAGGTTCGCTGCTCAGCAGACACCGAAGACTCGCTCCTCAGCAGACGCCGAGGATTCGATCCTCAGTGCACGCCGAGCATCCGCAGCCCCGCCGTGACCACCGCCGCGGAGAGGATCACCACCAGCAGCGGCGCGCGCTTCCACGCCAGCGCTGCCGCGACCAGTACCCCCGCGGGCAGCGCCCACCCGAATTGGCCGCTGCCCGTGGGCACCAGCGTGGTGATCGCCAGCGCGGTGAGCAGCACGACCGACGCGATCTCCAGCAGCCGGATGGTGCGCGGAGAAATCTTGACCCGGCTCCGCAACAGCGGCCCGGCGAATCGGAATGCGAAGGTTCCGAAGGCCAGTGCCATGGCGCCCAGCAATAATGTCTTGGTCATCGGCCCGTGCCCCGCGAGCCCGATCGGCGTACAGCGGCCGGCATCAGACGGGCCCGGCTGTGGCAGTAATGGTTTCGGTGCCTGCGGCGTGGCTCCCGGCGTACTGGGCGGTGCCGCTGACGCCCGTGACCGGACCGCGGGTTGGCGTGGCCGGATCGCCGGTCGTCTCGGCATCCGGCTTCCCGGCACGCCGGACAACCAGCAGCACCGCGGTCAGTGCGAGGAGCACCGGCAGCCCCGCGCCCAGGAACGGCGTGGTCGCCGCGGCGACCACCGCTCCGGCCAGAGCGGCTGTACGGGTGAGGGGTTCGCGCAGTGCGGGCAGCACCAGCGAGAACAGCACGGCCGGGAAAACGGCGTCCAGCCCGAACGCATTCGGATCCGGCACCACCGCACCGAGAACGGCACCGATGGCCGCGCCCATCGGCCAGGCGGCCACTACCGAGAGCCCGCACACCCAGTAGGCGGCGTGCCGCCGATCCCGATCCGGCTGGGCCAGGGCCATGGCCACCGATTCGTCGTTCATGACGTGGGTGCCCAGCAGCCGCCGCCAGCCGGTGCCGACCACATCGGGCACGGACAGTCCGTAGGGCAGGTGCCGGGCGTTGACCAGCAGTCCCGCCAGCACGGCGGCGACCAGCCCGCCGCCGGCGGTGAGAATGCCGATGAAGACGAATTCCGAGCCGCCGGCCACGACGGCGACGCTCATGAGTACCGGCAGCCAGCCGGGCAGTCCGGAGGTCACCGCGGTAGCGCCGTAGGATACGCCGATCATGGCGACTGCCAGGCAGATCGCCGCGATACCTGTGAGCACACTCCGATCGAGTGTTCGCCATGCCGAACGCATGTTTTCTATAATGAACACAACCGGCCAGGTTCGTCAAAGGGGCGTGCCGATATCCCGGTACTGTGAACGCCACCATGACCCAGCAGTCCGACCGCTCCGAGCCTGTGTCTGCCCAGCAGGTGCCTGTGTCTGCCCAGCAGGTGCCTGTGTCTGCCCAGCAGGTGTCCGAGTCTGCCCCGCAGGCGCCGGCATCCCCGCAGCAGGCGCCCGCGTCGCCGCAGGAGGCGATCGCCGCCGCTCTGCGCCGGGAGCGGGCTCGCTCAGGACTCTCGCTGACCGAGGTCGCCCGTCGCGCCGGGATCGCCAAATCGACACTGTCCCAACTGGAATCGGGCTCCGGCAACCCCAGCATCGAAACGCTGTGGGCGCTCTGCCTCGCCCTCGACATCCAGTTCTCGCGGCTGCTGGATCCTCCGACCCCGCAGGTTCAGGTGATCCGCGCGGGCGAGGGTCCGGTCCTCGCCTCGGCGCGGTCCGAGTACCGGACCACCCTGCTCGCGGCCTCCCCGCCCGCGGCTCGCCGTGACGTCTACCGCGTCACCGCCGAACCCGGACACCCTCGTGACTCCGCCCCGCACTCCCGCGGCGTCGTCGAGCACATCGTGCTGTGCGCCGGTCGCGCCAAGGTCGGGCTCGCCGAGGATCCGGTGGAACTCGGGCCCGGCGACTACATCTGCTACCCCGGCGATCTGCCGCACGTCTTCGAGGCCCTCGAGCCGGGCACCTGGGCCCTGCTGGTCAGCGAATACAGCTGATCCGCTAATCCAGCTGCGGCGCTGCCGATCTCACTGACCGGCCACCCACCAGGCGGACAGCAGGTGCACGGCCGCCAATCCGACGCAGGTGGCCGCCATCGGCCAGTTGCGCCGTGCCCAACCGATAACCGCATCGCCGATCTGGGCGAGTCCGGCGACCATCAGGATCGGCGCCAGTCCGCTGCGGGCCCCGACCGCGAGCAGGATCAGCATCACGATGCTCAGCGGCACCGCCCGCGCCCCGTACGCATACGCGAAAAACAGTGTGCCCGTATTGATCTGGCCACCGTCCGGCACCGCCATCGCGGGCCGTGTCATGCCCACCACGCTGGAGACACCCGAGATCAAGGCGACCGCCGCGTTCGCGATGGCGATTCCGGTGTACGCGTCCATTTCCTTCACTCCCTAAATCATTCAGAGTCTGAATGTTTCGAGGGAAGTATCATCTGACCCGTGAACGATGTCAAGAAGCCGACCGGACTCCCGAAGACCGTCTCGTTCCGGTTGGGCACGGTGGGTTCGGTGGTCGCCGACCGCTTCGCCGCGCGCATCGAAACCCTCGATCTGAAGCCAAAGCACGCGGGGCTGATGACCGCGCTGAGCCACGGCGAGGCCGCGTCACAACAGGAATTGGCGGGTCGGCTCGGCGTCGCGCCGAGCCTGGTGGTGGCGCTGGCCGATCATCTGGAACGACTCGGTGCGATCGAGCGCGTGCGTGATCCCGGGGACCGGCGCCGGCAGGTGCTGACGCTCACCGGGCACGGCTACGCGCTGCTGGCGGAATGCGAAAAGGCCGCGCGAAGGCTCGACGACGAACTCACCGCCGGGCTGACCGCGAAGGAGCGCACGGCCTTCCTGCGCGCGCTCGGCGTACTGGCCGCCGAAGCCGGGCTGCCCACGGGGGAGTGACGCGTCAGGCCGCGCCCTCGCCGAGGTACTGCAGCCACATCGGATCCAGTTCCGAGCTGGCCGACAGCAACCGCCAGTGCGGACCCTTCGGCGCGACCATCGGATGGTGCAGCGTCCAGCCCAGTTCGCTCAGCAGCTTGTCGGCCTTGCGGTGATTGCAGGGGGCACAGGACGCGACGCAGTTCTCCCACGAGTGGGCGCCGCCGCGGCTGCGCGGAATGACGTGATCGATGGTTTCGGCCTTGCCGCCGCAGTAGGCGCAGCGGTAGCGGTCGCGATGCATGAGGGCGGCTCGGGTCATGGGTACCCGTGCCCGGTAGGGGACGCGCACGTAGTTGCGTAGTCGGATGACCGAGGGGAGCGCCACCGAGGTGCCGGCGGAATGCACGACCGGACCCTCCGGATTGTCGTGCACGGTGTCGGCCTTGTCGCAGATCAGCAGCACGATGGCGCGACGGGCGGACAGGGCGGTGAGCGGCTCGTACGTGGCGTTCAGCAGCAGCACGCGGCGTTTGGCCCAGGCGGGAACGGGTGCTGCGGTGGGCGGATGATGCGCGTGCTCGCGGTGATCGCCCGGATGGGCGGGCTCGGGATGGGCGCCCAGGTGATGCTCGGAATGAGAATGTTCGGACAGCAAGTGCAGCGGAGTAGCCCCCGACCCACGATTGTGGACGTCGGCGGGCTGGAGTTGTCGATGGGTCCGCGCCTCGTGTCGGGCGCCGTGCCGCTGCTTCATGGGCCATACCCCGGTTTCGTATTCGTCCGATTGTGTGGTATCTCGGCAGACTGCCACCCAGTTGACCATGACTTGCCGCATATTGCACGGTGATTTCGCACATTGTCGGGCACATTCGGATGAACGGGACGTGACAATCGTGCACGCGGGCCGGCCGGCTGTCGAGAAACGCTGTTCCGAGCTGCGAACGGTGTGCTGGGAGGCGTCGATCGGCCGCATCGAGGGTGCACCCGGGCCGGACGTCGCGGGAGTGGGCACAATGGGGACGTGACTTCCGGTGAGCAGACTGCAACCTCCTTCTATCAAGCCGTGGGCGGCGAGAAGACGTTCCATCGGATCGTCGCGGCGTTCTACCGCGAGGTCGCGCAGGACGAGGTGTTGCGGCCGCTGTATCCGGAGCAGGACCTGGGCCCGGCCGAGCGACGCCTGCGGATGTTCCTGGAGCAGTACTGGGGCGGGCCGCGGACCTACTCCGACGAGCGCGGGCATCCGCGCCTGCGGATGCGGCACATGCCGTTCAAGGTCGGGCCGATCGAGCGCGACGCGTGGCTGCGGGCCATGCGCATCGCGGTGGCGGAAATCGAGCCGGAGGTGCTCAACGATGCGCACCGGCAGCAGCTGCTCGACTACTTCGAGATGGCCGCGAATTCACTGATTAACTCGCCTTTCTGAGTTAGATCCGCAGAAATTCCAGCGCCTCACAGTGTTTCCGGGCGCCCGCAGCTGCCCGCTGATCATTTGCTGAAACTGGACAAGTCCATTCGACGTGACCGCGAAAGTCACTGTGCTTTGGCACCATTACGGCTGTGACTGATTCTTCCGCCGCAGCCGGGGGCGGGGCCGATCCGGCTCCGTGGTGGCGATCGGCTGTGTTCTACCAGGTGTACCCGCGTTCCTTCGCAGATTCCGGCGGTGACGGCGTCGGTGATCTGGGTGGACTGCGTGACCGTTTGGGCTATCTCGAGCTACTCGGGGTGGACGCGCTGTGGATCTGCCCGGTGATGCGCTCGCCCATGGCCGACGGCGGCTACGACGTGTCGGACCCGCGCGACATCGATCCGCTGTTCGGCGGCCTCGCTGCGCTGGACGAGATCATCGCCGAGGCGCACGACCGGGCCATGCGGGTGACCATGGACCTGGTGCCCAACCACACCAGCGATCAGCATCCGTGGTTCCGGGCGGCGCTGGCGGCGGGGCCGGGGAGTCCGGAGCGGGCGCGGTACTTCTTCCGCGATGGCCGCGGGCCGGACGGCGCTGTGCCGCCGAACAACTGGCCGAGCATCTTCGGCGGTCCGGCCTGGACCCGGGTGATCGAATCCGACGGCAGACCGGGGCAGTGGTACTTGCACATCTTCGCCGCTGAACAACCCGACCTGAATTGGGAAAACCCCGAGGTCGCAGCCGATTTCGAACAGACCCTGCGGTTCTGGCTGGACCGCGGCGTGGACGGCTTCCGGATCGACGTGGCGCACGGCATGGCCAAACCCCCGGGCCTGCCCGATATGGAGCGCGTCGACACGCGGATGCTCCACCTCGAGGACGACGATCCGCGCTTCAACAACCCCGGCGCGCACGACATCCACCGGCGGATCCGGAAGGTGATGGACGAGTATCCGCACGCGGTCGCCATCGGCGAGGTGTGGGTCGACGACAACACCCGCTTCGGCGAATACGTCCGGCCCGACGAACTGCACCTGGCCTTCAATTTCCGGCTCGCCCAGACGCCCTTCCGGCCGGATCGGATCCGCGCGGCCGTGGACAATTCGCTGCGCGCGGTGGCCGGGGTCGGCGCGACGCCCACCTGGACGCTGTCCAACCACGACATCGAGCGCGAGGTCACCCGCTACGGCGGCGGGCCCGTCGGGCAGGCGCGGGCGCGGGCCATGATCCTGCTGGAGCTGGCGCTGCCGGGCAGCGTATTCGTCTACAACGGAGCCGAATTGGGGCTGGCCAATGTGGACGACCTCCCGGAGTGGGCGCTGCAGGACCCCACCTGGGAACGCTCCGGGCACACCGAGCGCGGCCGGGACGGCTGCCGGGTGCCGCTGCCGTGGGAGGGGGAATCGCCGCCGTTCGGGTTCACGACGGGGATGCCGTGGCTGCCCATGCCGCCGGAGTGGGCGGCGCTGACCGTGGAGGCGCAGCTGGAGCGGCTGGATTCCATGCTGTCGCTGTACCGGATGGCGATCGAATTGCGGGCCGTCCGGCCGGAATTCGGGGGGTACGGGCTGGAGTGGTACGCGAGTCCGCCCGGCTGCCTCGCGTTCCGGCGCGAGGGCGGTCTGCTGTGCGTGCTCAATGCCACCGATGCGCCGATCCTGCTCCCCGCGGGTGAGGTGCTGCTGGCGAGCACGGCGATCAACGCGCGGCGGGAACTTCCGGCGAACTCGACGGCCTGGCTGGTCTGAAAGGGGATTGTCACGACACGGCCGCACTAGCCCTTACCGGTCGTAGTAGTCATACGGGCATCGACTACCGTTGGGCCGTGAGCATTCTCCAGACAGTGCTGATCTACGTCGGCATCCCGGTCGCGATCTATCTGGTGATCGCCGGATTGTCGTTCCTCGGCAAGCCGCTGCCCGGCAAGAAGCCGGAACACTACGAACTCGGTGCGAAGTGGACCCAGCCCCCGGTGCTGTGGAGCGCGACCGACGAGGTGACCGGATCCGGCCACCACGACACTGCTGATTCGCATGGTGACCATGCGGCTATCGAATCCGCCCACGCGGAGCTGATCGGAGGCCGGGCAAGTGGCAAGTTCTAATTGGCCTGTGGTCGACGAGGCCGACCTACCCCACGGTTACGCGATCACCACGAGTGGACGCGTCTCCGGTGTGCACGAGGCCGGCGACGTCTTCAAGGAAGCGCCGTTCAGCGACCGCGAGCGGCTGCTCATGGACAATGCGCTCACCGACGCCACCCGCGCCACCAAGGTGCGCTTCAACATCTACATCGGTGACCTGGGCTCCGACTCGGCCGCCGGCGTGGACGCCCTGTTCCCCTCCGCTCCCGAGGCCGCCCGCTCGGTGCTCATCGCGGTGGACCCGAACACCAACTCCGTCGAGGTGCGCTCCGGCCGCGACGTCGCCGAACGCGCCAACGACCGCGTCTGCCAGCTCGGCGCCACCGCCGCCACCAGCTCCTTCCGCCAGGGCGAGCTGATCGACGGCCTGGTCTCGGCCGTGCGCGTGATGGCCGCCGCCATCGGGCGGGTCTAGCCGACTCTCGGCTCTTCTCGGGGGCTTCGCCCCTGAAACCCCAAGGGACGTTTGGGGGCTCAGCCCCCGAACCCCGAGGGGTGAAGGTCGCACACCGACCCCGCACGCCCCGACCGGCATTTCGCCCTGAGCAGATCAGGGCGCGGGGGCGGGGTGGGGGAATTTACGCTCGGGAGATGGCCGAGCATCCGCGTTTGCAAGCAATTCCCGGTGGTCTCGACGAAGGGGCCGGGGTGGCGCGACGTGCAGTGCGTCCGGCGCCGGTGCGCGAGCCGCTGTGGCGGGAGGCACTCGGCGGTCAGCTGCGCTCGCTTAGGCTGGAGCGGGGGGAGAAGCTGACGGAAACGGCTGGGCGGGCGGGCATTTCGCCGCAGTATCTGTCCGAGGTCGAACGGGGGCGCAAGGAGCCGTCCAGCGAGATGATCGCGGCCTTGGCCGGGGCTCTGGGTACCAGCTTGGGTTCGCTCACACGGCAGGTGGCCGAGGACCTGCTTCGCGCCCGTCCCGCCCCGGCCCGGCACCCGGGCATCTCGCCGCTGGCGATCTCCCCCGTCCTGCTGGCCGCCTGATCCGCGAGCATGCGTTGGCGCACCTGCCTTTTCGGCGTTGTGCGTGCACCAGCGCATGCTCGTCGGCGTTCAGGCGCGGGGGCCGAGGAGATGGTCGGCCAGGCCGTAGTCGAGCGCCGTTCGCGCGGTGAAGACCCGGTCCCGGTCGGTGTCGCGGCGCAGGGTTTCCGCGGACTGGCCGGTGTGGGTGGCGAGGATGGCTTCGATCTGGGCGCGCATGCGGACGATTTCGTCGGCCTGCAGGATCAGGTCGGGGATGGTGCCCTGACCTCGAATCGCGGGCTGGTGCAGGACGATTCGAGAGTGCGGGAGGACATTGCGGCGGCCCTTCGCGCCGCCGGCCAGCAGCACGGCGCCCACCGCGATCGCCTGGCCGACGCAGGTGGTCACCACGGGGGACTGGATGTGCTGCATGGTGTCGTAGACCGCGAGCATGGCCGGCAGGTCGCCGCCCTCGCAGTTGATGTAGAGGTTGATGTCCTGGCCCGGGCTTTCCGCGTCCAGGTGGAGGAGCTGGGCGATCAGGGCATTGGCGACACCGGAGTCGATGGGCGTGCCGAGATAGACGATGCGTTCGGTGAGCAGATGCGAGTAGACGTCCATGATCCGCTCCCCGCGCGGGTCGCGGGCGATCACATTCGGAATCGTGTAGCTGCTCATGCTGTTTCCTTTCCGGCATGTGCGGGGCCCCGCATGGTTACACTGCGCAAGCGCAGGGCGGTGGAGCGGCGCCTCCGGGCCTGACCGCTCATGCCGAGATACCCAGCTTCTGGCGCTGCGGGACGACCTGGTGGAAGGAGTCCACGATGCCGTCGATGAAGCCGTACTCGCGGGCCTGCGTCGCGGTGAACCAGCGGTCGTGCAGGGAGTCCTCGAAGACCTGATCGTAGGGCTGGCCGGTGTCGGCGGCGATCAGGCCGAGGACGGTCTGCACGGTGTAGCGCAGGTCGTCGGCCTGTACCTCCACCTCGACCGCACTGCCGCCGATGCCCGCCGAACCCTGGTGCATGAGGATGCGGGCGTGCGGCAGGGCGTAGCGGTGCCCGGGTGTCCCCGCCGACAGCAGGAATTGTCCCGCGCTGCAGGCCAATCCGAGGGCCAGTGTGGATACCGTGCCCGGCACCAGCCGCATGACGTCGCGGATGGCGAGCATGGCGGGCACAGACCCGCCGGGCGAGTGGATCCACAGTGAGATGTCGGCCTCGGGATCCTCGGCCGCCAGCGTGAGCAGCTGGGTCATGAGCAGCGTGCCGTTGTCGTCGTCGAGCGGTCCGTCCAGTACCAGCACCCGGCGGGCGAAGAGCTGTTCCCTGGTGTGCCAGTTGAACATCGGAGTCTTGTTCTCTGCCATGCCTTCACGGTGCCGCAGCGAATTGCCGGAAGTCCTGCCGCGCTGCTGTGAGCGGATCCGCCCACAGCAGCGTCTGCCGGGCTAGTGCCGGTGGCAGGTGTCGGCGACGCGGTCGAACTTGGCGCGCACGGGTTCACTGCCGGGGGCGTGGTCGTGGCGAATCTGCTCGATGCGGTCCTCGACGTCGGGGTACTGGGACACGATGCGGAAGAACGACTCGGGCCGGGCCTCGGGCGGCAGCTGGTACATCACGGCGAGCCCGGAGGTGAGTTCCGGGTGGCCGTCGATGAGCCGGGCCAGCACCGGATCCTGATCGTTGAGAGTGGTGTCGATCTGGGCCCAGCTGCAGGTGGAACGGGTGAGCGAGTCATCGTCGTCGGCGGCCGCCACCCCGGTGCCGGAAAGCACTGCGGCGGAGCAGATTCCGGTAACGGCGAGAGCGGCGGCGGCGTGACGGGTCCAGGATGTCATGGTGGATGGCCTCATTCGGTCGGGATGGCTTGCGGCACCGATCATGTCGGACTCCGCGCCCTGCGGACCCGGTCCGGCGGGGGTTCTTCAGCGACTCTTCAGTCGGCGGCCCCGCATAGCCGACAGCCCCTCCCGAATGGGTTCGAGAGGGGCCGTGACGGTCGAAATATGCTGCCGTGCAGTGCTTTCTAGCTGCGGTCGAAGGCGCGGGCGCGCAGCGAGCGCTCGATGCCCGCCTTGCCCTCCACCACCAGGCGGCGCAGCGCCGGCGGGTGGTCACCGGCGAGGAACTTGTCGGCCACCGCGACGGCCTCCTCGGTGACGGCCCAGTGCGGGTACAGCCCCACCACGACCGTCTGGGCGACCTCGCTGGAGCGCCGCTCCCACACCGACGCGATCTCGGCGAAGTAGCGCTCCACATACGGGGCCAGCAGCGCGGCCTGGCCCGCCGGGGCGAAACCGGTGACGATGGCGCGCGCGGTGATGTTCGGCACCGTGTCGTCGCCCATGACGGTGTTCCACGCCGATTCCTTGACCGCCGCCTGCGGGCGGGCGGTGGCCGCGGCCGCGGCCTGGCGGCGGCCCGCGGCGGTGTCGTCGCGCGTGAGTTCCGCGTCGATGAGCGGGGTTTCGATGCCGTCCGCGTCGATCGCCCCCGCGGCCGCGAGCGCCTGGGTGATGCGCCAGCGCAGGTCGGTGTCGACGGTCAGGCCCGGCAGGCCGACGCCCTCCGGGTCATCGGCGTGCAGCCGGCGCAGCACCTCGATGTGCTGCGGCGAGAGCAGCGCGCCGGTCAGCGCGTTGACGAATGCCAGCTGGTGGTCCGAGCCCGCACCGGCGGCGCGGGCCAGTTCCAGCAGGCGGTCGGCGTAGGCGGGCCAGCCCTCGGCGCGCGCCCACTCGGGGTCGGCGTAGGCGCCGAGCGCGGTGGCGGCCTGCATGAGCAGCCGCTGGACGACACCGATCTCGGTTTCCGCGCCGACGCCGCGCTGCACCAGCGCCACGAAGTCGCGGGCCTTCATCTCGGCCTGCCGGGTCATCTCCCAGGCGGCCGACCACGCCAGCGTGCGAGGCAGCGGCTCGGCGATATCGGCGATGCGCGCCACCACGGTGTCGAGGGAGCCGGCGTCCAGGCGGACCGAGCAGTAGGTGAGGTCGTCGTCGTTGACCAGCACCAGCTTGCCGCGGCCGACGCCGACCAGCTCCGGCACCTCGGTGCGCTCGGCGGGATCGATGTCGAGCTCGACGCGCTTGGTACGCACCAGCTTTCCGTCCTGGTCGTCGTAGACGCCGATGGCCAGGCGGTGCACGCGGCGCTCACCGGCGCCGGGCTCCGCGCCCTGCTGGACGACCGCGAAGGAGGCGAAGTTGCCGTCCTCGTCCACGGTGAAGTCCGGGCGCAGGATGTTCAGGCCGGTGGTCTTGAGCCACTGCGCGCCCCAGTCGGACAGGTCGCGGCCGGACGCCTTCTCCAGCGCGCCGACCAGGTCGTCGAAGGTGGCGTTGCTGTACGCGTGTTCGGTGAAGTAGTCGCGCAGACCGGCCAGGAACGGCTCCTCACCGACGTAGGCGACCAGCTGCTTGAGCACGGAAGCGCCCTTGGCGTAGGTGATGCCGTCGAAGTTCACCTCGACCGCGGCCAGGTCCGGGATGTCGGCGGCGATCGGGTGGGTGGAGGGCAGCTGGTCCTGCCGGTACGCCCACGACTTCTCGACATTGGCGAAAGTGGTCCAGGCATTGGTGTATTCGGTCGCGCCGACCTGGCACAGCACCGAGGCGAAGGTGGCGAACGACTCGTTCAGCCACAGGTCGTCCCACCACCTCATGGTGACCAGGTCGCCGAACCACATGTGCGCCATCTCGTGCAGCACGGTCTCGCAGCGGCGCTCGTAGGAGGCGCGAGTCACCTTGGAGCGGAAGACGTAGTCCTCGAGGAAGGTGACCGCGCCCGCGTTCTCCATGGCGCCCGCGTTGAATTCGGGCACGAACAGCTGGTCGTACTTGCCGAAGGCATAGGGCACACCGAAATTGGTGTGGTAGAAGCCGAAGCCCTGCTTGGTCTCGGTGAAAAGCCGTTCGGCGTCCATGAATTCGGCCAGCGAGGCGCGGCAGTAGATGCCGAGCGGAATCTCGCCGTGCGAATCGCTGTAGGTGTCGGTCCACTTCGCGTACGGACCGGCGATGAGTGCGACCAGGTAGGTGCTCATGCGCGGGGTGGTGGCGAAGGTGTGGCGGACCACGGTGCCGATGGTGTGGGTGTCGGCGACCGCGCCGTTGGAGATGACCTCCCAGTCCTCGGGCGCCGTGACGATCACGTCGTAGGTGGCCTTGAGGTCGGGCTGGTCGAAGCAGGCGAACATGCGCTTGCAGTCGGCGGTTTCGAACTGCGAGTACAGGTAGACCTTGTTGTCGGTGGGGTCGACGAAGCGGTGCAGGCCCTCACCGGTGTTCGAGTACTCGCCGTCCGCCTCGACGACGAGCTCGTTGTTCGCGGCCAGGTTCGGCAGGGTGAGGCCCTGCTCCTCGTCGTAGCCGCTCACATCCAGCGCCACGCCGTTGAGCACGGCGGAGCGCACACCCGCGCCCACGAAGTCGATGAAGGTCTGCGCACCCGGGGTCGCGGTGAAGGTCACGGTGGCCTTCGAGTGGAAGGTCTCACGGCGCGGCTCTTCGGCACCGGTGGGCTGTCCGGTCAGGTCCAGTTCGACCCGATAGTTCTCCACCTGGACCGTCGCGGCGCGTTCGATCGCCTGCTCGCGGGTGAGATTCGGTGCGGACAAGGGGGCTCCTTAGCTCTCGGAGAACTTCTGCCGTGCAGGTGCACCCGGCCCGCTGAGCGGCGCTGCCCAGGGCTCGGTGCGGGATGCGATGCGCCCGCGCGAGGCATCGAGCGGACCGAACAATTCTCCACTCGTGACCCGGCGCGGACACGACGTTCCCCACAATGCCACGTCCCGCCGACCCGTGGCGTGGGCCCGCTCGGGCCGGTCGTTCCCGGCCCGCGCGGGCCGGTTGCTCCAGGTCGACCGCGATCGGGCGTTCGACCGGGCGTCGAGGCGGGCGGTGCCCGTCGGTAAGCTCTGCGGCGGCAGCAATCGCCCAGCACGAGGAGGACCGTTGAAGCACATCCACGCCGGTAAGGTGCGCGACCTGTACGAGGACGGCGATTCGCTGATCCTGGTCGCATCCGACCGGGTGTCGGTGTACGACGTGGTGCTGCCGACCCCGATTCCCGACAAGGGCGCGCTGCTCACCCAGCTGTCCAACTGGTGGTTCGGGTTCTTCTCCGACGTGCCCAACCACATTCTGTCCACCACCGACGTGCCCGCCGAGTTCGCGGGCCGCGGGGTGCGGGTCAAGCCGCTGAAGATGCTGAAGGTGGAGTGCATCGCGCGCGGCTACCTGACCGGCGGCGGCCTGGCCGAATACCAGCGCTCCGGCACCGTGTCCGGTATCGCGCTGCCGCCCGGCCTGCGTGACGGCGACAAGCTGCCCGAACCCATCTTCACCCCCACCACCAAGGCAGACGCCGGGCACGACGAGCCCATCAGCTTCGCGGACGTGGTGAACCAGGAGGGCAGGGAGGTCGCCGAGCAGCTGCGCGACCTGACCCTCGAGATCTATGCCCGCGGTGCCGAGCACGCCGCCGCGCGCGGGGTCATCATCGCCGACACGAAGATCGAACTCGGCTGGGACGGCGACGTTCTCACGGTCGGCGACGAGGTGCTGACCTCGGACTCCTCCCGCTTCTGGCCCGCCGACGACTACGAGCCCGGCCGCCCGCAGAAGTCGTTCGACAAGCAGTTCGTGCGCGACTGGTCCACTTCCACCGGATGGAACAAGGAGTACCCGGGTCCGGAGATTCCGGCCGAGGTGATCGAGGTGACCCGCCAGAAGTATGTCGCGGCCTACGAGCTCATCACCGGCAATACCTGGAGCGGCGTTCAGGGCTAGGCCGGAACCGCTTCGGCGGCAAGGAAGTTCGTGACGAAGGCGTCGGCCCGGCGCTCCAGCTCGGAGTACTGGGCCACGCGTTCCGCGCCGTCGGTGGCCGCGTCGATGAGGAGCTGCCCGTCGGCGTCGAGGCGCTGGCGGCGCTCCTCCGCATCGGGGAGCAGGCCGACGGCGGAATACGAAAATCCGCAGTAGTAGGCGATTCCCATACTGAGCTGGCCCTCCAGCGCCTGCTGCATGAAGTCGACGGTCGGATCGCCGGCGGCGACTCCGCCCAGGCCGAGCCACAGCATGCGCTTGCCCGCCAGCCGAGGCTTGCTGCGGCCGTAGGCGAATCCGTAGTTCCACACCCGATCGATCCAGCCCTTGAGTATCGCGGGGACACTCGCCCAGTAGACCGGGAAGACTGCGACCACGACGTCGGCGGCCAGGATGCGGTCCATATGCTCGTGGACCTCGGGGGAATAGGTCTTCTCGCGGTTACCCCAGTCGGGCTGGTCGGCCTCGGTCATGCGCGGGTCGAAACCCTCGGCCCGCAGATCCAGCAGGTCGACGCGGTATCCGGCGGACTCCAGCCGGGCGACGGTCCGGCGGGCGATATGCGCGGTGAGGGAATCGGATCGGTGGTGAGCGATCACCACGAGGGCGGTCTGCTGACGGGTATCGTTGTGCGACAAGGGATTTCCTCCTGGATTGGCGTCGATGTTGCGTTCCGGTGTTCCCAGTACACCCGTCTCGGCGTGGACGATCCATAGATAAAGCGCTCCGCTGGATAGGAATTCGTCTACCCTCGATCGGGTGGATCCCATGAGCAAGCTGCTGAGCGGTATTCGCGCCGAGGGTTCGGTCGTGACGCACGCCGTGCTGCCCGCGCCGTGGACCATCCGCTTCGCTGATCACGCTCCGCTGACCATGATCACGGTGCTGCGCGGCGGCGGCACCCTGCGCACGCCCGACGGCGGCATCAGGCCGCTCGCGGTCGGCGATACCGCGCTGGTGCGGGGACCGCGGACCTTCCACCTGGTGTCGGAGGGGTTCCAGCCTTCGAAGGACGCCGCGGGGCTGGAGACTCCGGAGGATTGCCGGGACGGGAAGCCCACCGAATACGAGATCTCCTGCTTCACCGGCGATTCCGCGTGCACCGCCGAGGAGCTGTCCGGAATCCATTGGGGCAGTGAGGTGAATGCCACCGCCCTGATGGTCGGCGCCTACCGCACCTCGGCCCGCCGGCACGAACGCCTGCTGCATTCGCTCCCGCCCGTCCTGGTCGTCACCGACGACTTCGATACCTGCGGCTGGGTCGAATCCGCCGCGGCTTCCGCCGTCGATCAGAGCGCCGGTTCGCAGGCCATGGTGGACCGCCTCCTCGACTGGAGCCTGGTCTGCACCCTCCGCACCTGGTTCGACCAGGCCGGGCCCGCCGCCCCGGGCTGGTTCCGCGGCCTGTCCGACCCGATCGTGGGACCGGCCCTGACCGCCATCCACACCACACCCGGTGCGCCCTGGACCGTCGCCGGCCTCGCCGCCGAATCCCGGGTCTCCCGTTCACTTTTCGCCAAGCGCTTCACGGCCGTCGTGGGCCGGCCGCCGCTGGCCTACCTGACGGAATCCCGCATGCACGAGGCCGAGGAACTCCTCACCGCCACCGATCTCACCATCGCGCAGATCGCCAAATCCCTCGGCTACGCCGACCCGTTCGGCTTCTCCGCGGCCTTCAAACGCCACCGCGGCCAGAGCCCCACCGCCTTCCGCGCCACGGCCGCCTGACCTGCCGCGGTATCCGAATATGCAGTGCCGCAGCCATTCTCGCCATGTCACCGCCGGGTAGCGAACGGCCGTGGACCCGGGCGCATGCCGCGGGCGCGGCGCGATGGTGCGGAACAATCCGCGCCGCAATGAATCCGCGGGGCGAAACGTCGGCCGTACAATGACGGGTCCGTCACTGGCGGCGGAGGCGGGCGGCGCGGATGGTGAGGTAGTCGCGTTCGGGGAGACTGGCGGTGTGGCGGGCGGCGGCGGTGTAGGCGGCGATGGCTTCGTCGGGGTCGCCGGCCATTTCGTGGAGGTGGCCCCGGACGGCGTCGAGGCGGTGATTGCCCGCGAGCGAGTCGGTGAGGGTGTCGGTGAGGTCCAGGCCCGCCTGGGGGCCGTGGACCATGGCGGTGGCGACCGCGCGATTGAGGGTCACCATCGGGTTGGGGGACTGGCGTTCGAGGGCGTTGTACAGCAGCAGGATTCGGGGCCAGTCGGTGTCCTCGGGGCGCAGCGCCTGGGCGTGCAGGGCGGCGATGGCGGCCTGGATCTGGTACGGGCCGATGAGGCCGCTGCGCACCGACGCGGTCGCCAGCCGTACGCCCTCGATGATCATTTCGCGATCCCAGAGGCTGCGATCCTGTTCGGCGAGCGGAATCAGCTCGCCGCGGCTTCCGGTGCGCGCCGCCCGCCGGGCATCGGTCAGCAGCAGCAATGCGAGCAACCCGGTGACCTCCGGATTATCCGGCAGAACGCGGAACAGGGCCCGTGCCAACCGAATCGCCTCGCTCGACAGATCGCCCCGCCGCAGTCGCTCGCCGCCGCTGGTGTGCCCCTCGGTGTAGATCAGATAGAGCACCCGCAGCACACTGCCGAGCCGCTCATTCCATTCTTCCCGTTGCCCGTTCGACCCCGCGGGCATGGCGAAGGGCCGCTCCTCGGCCGCCAGGCGCTTCTTGGCCCGCGTAATCCGCTGCGCCATGGTCCTTTCCGGTAGCAGGAAGGCTCGCGCGATCTCCTCGGTGGTGAGCCCGCCGACCGCACGCAGCGTCAGCGCGATCGCACTGGCCGGCGACAGGGCCGGATGGCAGCACAGGAAGAACAGTGTCAGCGTGTCGTCGCGATCCTCGGCGATGACGGCGTCGGCCGGATCGGGGGCGGCGGCACCGAGTCGTTCGAGATCGCGGAGGGCGTTGGCGGCCTCGCGGTTTCGGCGGGCCGACTCGGCGCGGATGGTGTCGATGAGACGCCGCGCGCCGACCTGGATGAGCCAGCCGCGCGGGTTGTCGGGCAGGCCGTCTGCGGGCCACTGGGTGGCGGCGGCGAGCAGGGCCTCCTGGAGAGCGTCCTCGGCGGCGTCGAAGTCGCCGTAGCGGCGGACGAGGGTGCCGAGGACCTGCGGCGCGAGGTCGCGCAGCAGGTCCTCGATCGCGGTGTCCGGCATCAGAGATCGGCGGCGGGGGCGCTCATGATCGGGCGGATCTCGATGTACTCGCCGATCGGCTTGCCGCCGGGGCCGGGCGCGGCCGATGCTTTGGCCGCGATCTCGAGCGCGCGGTCCGGGCTGTCGACATCGACGATCCAGAACCCGGCCAGGAACTCCTTGGTCTCGGGGAAGGGCCCGTCGGTGACCACCGGCGCGGAACGGCCGTCGGACGTGACGGTGCGCGCCTGGCCCGGGTCGGCGAGGCCCTGGGCATCGACGAGTTCGCCGGACTTGGCCAGCTCCTCGCCGAGGGCGCGCTGGAAGTCGATGTGGGCCTGGATCTCCTCGGGCGCCCACTCGTTGATCGGGGTGTCGCAGTAGGCGGCGGCGGAGTAGGTCTTGATCAGGATGTACTTCACGGTCGGCTCCTTTCGTCGGTGCACCCTTGCGGGCGCTCTCGTCCAGAGGTCGGAGCCCAGTACGCCGGGACGACGTACTCCGTACTCCGGATTATGTGAGGGTCGTCACAGCTCCTCGGGGTTCACGGCCGCGCCGCTCAGGATCAGCTTCTTGATCTTGTCCTGCACATCCCAGATGTTGACGTTCATCCCGGCCAGCACCCGGTTTCCCGAGTCCAGCCAGTACGCCACGAACTCGCGCTCACCGAGGTCGCCGCGTACCACCACGCGCGCCTGCTGCTCTCGCGCCACGTACCCGGTGTACTCCATCCCGAGGTCGTACTGGTCGGTAAAGAAGTAGGGCAGCCGGTCGTACACGGCGGGCTTGCCCAGCATGGTCAGGGCCGCCACCGCCGGCTGGTTGAGCGCATTCGCCCAGTGCTCCACGCGGATTCGCTGCCCCAGCACCGGATGCTGCTGATCGGCGATGTCACCGACCGCGACGATATCCGGGTCGCTGGTGGCCAGGCTCTCGTCGACCAGGACGCCGCCGCCGACCGCCAGCCCGGCATCGGCGGCCAGCTCGATATTGGGCAGCGCACCCACTGCGACCAGCACCGCGTCCGCCTCGATGTGGGTGCCGTCGTCGAGCCGCACCCCGGTGGCCCGGCCGTCGGCGGTGGTGATCTCGCCGACCTTCACCCCGAGCCGCAGATCCACCCCGTGCGCGCGGTGCAGATCGGCGAACACCGCGCCCATCTCGGCCCCGAGTGCGGCCTGCAGCGGCACCGATTCCGCCTCCAGCACAGTCACTTCCACGCCGGCGGCGCGTGCGGCGGCGGTCACCTCGAGCCCGATCCACCCCCCGCCGATGACGGCCAGCCGCCGCGCGGAGCCGAACATCGCGAGCAGGGCGTCGGACTCCTCGATGGTGCGCAGCACGTGCACCCCCTCGGCGTCCGCGCCGGGCAGCCGCAGCAGGCGCGGCCGCGAACCGGTGGCCAGCGCCAGCTTGTCGTAGGGCAGTGTCGTACCGTCCGGCAGCGCAATGGTTTTGGTGCCGCGATCCAGCGCGGTGACGATGGTGCCGGGCATCATCTCGATATGGTGGTCGCGATACCACTGCGCCGGATCCACGGTGAAGTCGCTGAGCGCCTGCTTGCCCAGCAGATGCTCCTTGGACAGCGGCGGCCGCTCGTACGGCAGATGATCCTCCGCGCTGACGAGCGTGACCGAACCATCGAAATCATTGGCCCGCAAGGCTTCCGCGAGTTTTGCGGCGGCCAGTCCACCGCCCGCGATGACGAACCTGGATGTGGTCATGCCGAAACCTCCCTGCTAGTACGGTCGGGACCGCCGTCGATGAGGCCGATAGTCCGACCCTAGCCCGGGTGGAGTCGGGCGGAGCGGAAATATCGGCAACAATCGGGGTTGTTGCGCATTGAGTACGGCCCTGCCCTCGGCCGTCGATCGACTGCGAAAGGACTTCCCTGTGAGCGACACCAAGAAGGACCGGGTCGACTTCTGGTTCGACCCGCTGTGCCCGTGGTGCTGGATCACCTCCCGCTGGATCCTCGAGGTCGAGCAGGTACGCGATATCGAGACGCACTTCCACGTGATGAGCCTGTCCGTGCTGAACGAAGGCCGCGAGGGCCTGCCCCCGCAGTACGAGGAGCTGCTCGCGACCGGTTGGGGCCCGGTGCGGGTCGCGATCGCGGCGGCCCAGGCGCACGGCGACAAGGTGCTGGCCCCGCTCTACACCGCCATGGGCACCCGCCTGCACAACCGCCGCGCCGAGTACGAGCGTGAGGATGGCTCCCGCGCGGACCTACTCGCCCAGATCATCGCCGAGTCGCTGGCCGAGGTGGGCCTGCCCGCCGAGCTGGCCGAGGCCGCCAAGGGCACCGACTTCGACGAGGCCCTGCGCGCCTCGCACCACGCCGGGATGGACAAGGTCGGCCCGGATGTCGGCACGCCGACCATCCACATCAATGACGTCGCTTTCTTCGGGCCGGTGCTCTCGCGCATCCCGCGCGGTGAGGAGGCGGGCAAGCTGTGGGACGGCGCGGTCGCGCTGGCCGCCTACCCGCACTTCTTCGAGCTCAAGCGGACCCGCACCGAGGATCCCGTCTTCGACTGAGCTGCCCCGCCTCCCCGGGTCTTCAGCGCACGGCTGGAAGCCGTTCACCGGTGGGCACGCGTGCCGCGGTCGAGTAGCAACCCGATTCCGGCGGTACCCGGGGAGGTGCGCTCGCCTCACGAAATAAGTTGTGCCCTCACATATTTGGAGACGTCGCCCGGCCTCGCTGTGACGTCATTGCGGCCGGTACTCGTGATATGTGGCGGTCTCGCCGTATCCGGGCGGCGGACCGCCGTATCCGCCCGGGTACGCCGGCTGGTACCCGCCGTAGGGCGGGGCCGCGACCGGACGCGGCGGTACGTCGGGCCGCCAGAACAGCTTGCCGTGGCGGCTGCGGTCGCGCAGCGCCCACATGCGCCAGGTCAGTACCGGATGGCTGGACATGGCGTTCACGATCCAGACGAAGAAGCCCTTCTCCTGGGCCGCCCGGTCGGCCATCTCGTCGAAACCGACCAGATTGTTCAGGTACTTGCCGCCCGCCAGCGTCTGCATGGCCGGGGGCGCACCCTGCGGCCGGTTGCAGAAGCCGTGATTGTCGGCGGTGTACTCCTGGGAGCGGATCAGCGAGCTGCCCAGGATCGGCAGGAACGGCGCCATGAACATGCCCAGCTGCCGCCAGTACGAGACGTGCCCGGCCGCGATGTGCCCGACCTCGTGGCCGATGATGAAGGCCAGCGCCTCGGGATTGCGTGCCGCGCCGCCGATTTCGAACAGATCGCTGTACACCACCACATAGCGTCGGAAGCCGTGCCCGGAGGCGAACGCGTTGATCTGGCCGTTGCCCAGCACCACGTAGGCGTCGGGCACCTTCGGCATGCCGAACCGGGCCGCGGCCTCCTGCACCATGCGATAGCCCTCGGGGAACTGGGTCGGCGACATCTTCACGCCGTTCACCCGCTGGGTCGCGTAGTTCAGACCGCGGCCCAGGTAGACCAGCAGCGGTGCGAACACCAGGGCCAGCACCAGCTGACCCGCATAGCCGGACACCAGCAGCAGTAGTGCGAACAGATACGCCAGCACGGTGGCCACGATCACGAGCACGAGCAGCGGGATCTCCCAGCTGTGCCGCGCCGGCATCCCGAACGGGGACAGGCCCCGGGTCTGCTGCACCACCGGCGGCTGGGGCGGCGAATACGGTTGCTGTGGAGCCCATCCCGGCGGGCCCAGCCGCGGATCCCATCCGGTCATGCCGGTCACGGGGTTCCAGGCCGGAGCGCTTCTGGCGGTCGGCGGTCCCGGTAGGCCGCCAGCGGATTGCCCCCCGTAGGCGTTCGGCGTTTGTGAACTGTCGTCGGACGTCATGCCTGGATAGTACGTTTCACCGGCGGCGACGCGCGGTCGTCGCTGCGGGGCCGCTCACGCGACGGATTGCCCGGGTGAGAGCCCCGTGCGGACCGGGGGCGCGCGTGCTGACAGAATCGCAGCCATGCGCGTATACCTGGGTGCCGACCATGCCGGCTTCGAACTGAAGAACCACGTCAAGGCTCACCTCGAGGGCCAGGGCCACGATGTCGTCGACTGTGGCGCGCTGGAATACGACGCCCTCGACGACTACCCGGCCTTCTGCATCGAGGCCGCGCGCCGCGTGGTCGCCGAGCCGGGTTCGCTGGGCTTCGTCTTCGGCGGCTCCGGCAATGGCGAGCAGATCGCCGCCAACAAAGTGCCCGGCGCCCGCTGCGCCCTGGGATGGAGCGTGGAGACCGCGCAGCTCGCCCGCCAGCACAACAACGCCCAGCTGCTCGGCATCGGCGGCCGCATGCACAGCACCGAGGAAGCCCTCGCCATCGTGGACGCCTTCATGACCACCCCGTGGTCCAACGAGGAGCGTCACCAGCGCCGCATCGACATTCTCGCCGAGTACGAGAAGACCGGCGTGGCCCCGGCCCTCCCGAACTGACCTGTGCCCGAAGGCCATACGCTGCACCGCCTGGCGAAGCTGCACCACAAGCGCTTCGCCGGCGGTCAGGTCCGAGTCTCCAGCCCACAGGGGCGATTCGCCGAGGGCGCGGCGCTGATCGACGGCCGGGTGCTGACCCGCGCCGAGGCATGGGGCAAACACCTGCTCCACCACTATGATTCGGGCGTCACCCTGCACATCCATCTGGGGCTGTACGGCAAGTTCACCGAATCCGCTGTGCCCATGGACGATCCGGTCGGCGAGGTCCGGATGCGCCTGATCGGCGGCGGCCGCACCGGCGACCTGCACGGCACCGACCTGCGCGGCCCCGCCGCGTGCGAGATCCTGCTCGACCCCGAGGTCGAAGCGCTCACCTCCCGCCTGGGCCCCGACCCGCTGCGCCGGGACGCCGAACCCGACCTCGCCTGGGACCGTATCCGCCGCTCGCAGCGGCCGATCGGCGCGCTGCTCATGGATCAGAAGATCCTGGCCGGAGTCGGCAACGTCTACCGCGCGGAAGTCCTCTTCCGTCACGGCATCTCCCCGCATCGTCCGGGAAAGTCGTTGAGCCGCACCGAATGGGACGAGATGTGGGCGGACCTGGTGGAGCTGATGAAGGTCGGCGTCCGGCGGGGCAAGATGCACGTGGTGCGCCCCGAACACGACTACGGCGCCCCGTCGTACGCCGCCGACCGACCTCGCACCTATGTGTACCGCCGGGTCGGCGACCCGTGCCGCCTGTGTGGCGCCACCGTCGTGCATGCGGTGATGGAGGCCCGAAACCTGTTCTGGTGCCCCACCTGCCAAGCCCGCTGAACCCGTCGCGGACTCGAGCGGCACGTCCGTCCCTGGCTGGATCCGAATGGGCGTTCCGGCAGACGTACGCTCACGCCGAGATCCGCGCGGTTCGGGGTGGTTATGCGCGGACCGCTGGTGCGAGGATCTGTTCGCACCATTCGCGGAATGTTGTGGGACTCGCGGTTTCGTCGGTGCGGGGCACCGCGTCGTCGAGGCCGTTGTTCTTGGCGCGCATCATATCGACGTAGGCGGTCGCGATCGGGTCGCCGATTCCGCGCGCGGTCAGGGTGGCGCGGAAGTCGTCGAGAGATCGCTGCTGGTAACGGATTCGTCGGCCGAGTACCTCGGACATGGTGTGCGCCATCTCGTTCGGTGTCAGGTCCTGCGGGCCCAGTACCGGGACCTCGCCGGTTCCCGTCCAGGAGCGGTCGAGTAGCAGGCGGGCGGCCGCCGCGGCGATATCGCGGGTCGCGACCATCCGCGTCGGGCGGTCGGCGGCCTCGGCGCCGGTGAACACGCCGTCGTCCCGGATCGAAACCGCCTGCCACAGTAGGTTGTCCATGAACGACGGGTTCGCCAGTGCGCGATAGGCCACGCCCGTGCTCGCGATGAGATCGTCCAGCGCCAGCGATGCTGTCACGTGCCCGGCCCGCCCCGCGAGGGGAGTGCCCCGCCCGAGCGACGAGACGCCGACGACGTGCCCGACCCCGTGGGTGGTGAACGCCTTCGCGGCGGCGTGAGTGAATCCGGTGAACACGTCGTCCAGGCTCGGCGCGTACAGGTCGGGCGGGACCAGCCAGAAGACCGCGTCCGCGCCGGCGAAGGCCCGGTCCACGACATCGGCATCGCCGTGCGATCCGGTGACGATGTCGACACGGGCGCGGATCGACTCCGGGAGCTTCCCGGGATCGCGCACGATGACACGCAATTCTTCACTGCGAGTGGATGTTTCGAGGAGTCGGTCCAGCAGCTGGCTGCCGATCTGGCCGGTGGGGGAGGTGATGACGATCATGCTTCGAGTCTGGTGAGGGTTCGTCGCGGCGTCCAAGACCCTTTCCGCGAATTGATACCGTGAGGGTATGGATCTGGATCTGCGCAAGCTCCGCTACTTCGCCGCGGTGGCCGAGCATCGGCACTTCGGCCGGGCGGCGGAGAAGCTCTACATCGCCCAGCCCGTGCTGAGCCGTCAGATCAAGGCTTTCGAGCAGGAATTGGATTGCGCGCTGCTCGTGCGGACCACCCGCACCGTGGAGCTGACCGCCGCCGGACAGCAGCTCTACGAGGAGGCGCAGGGGATTCTCGCCGCCGTCGACGCGGCGGTGCGGCGCGTGCGCGACGCCGACCACGGCGTGCGACGCCTGGTGGTCGCCTTCTCGGCCGGACTGTACGTCTCGGAGGCGATTCGGGAATTCGTGACACGACACCCGGAGGTCGAAACCGATGTCGTGCCCGCACGCTGGTGGGAGCCGGATGCGCCGCTACGGGACGGCCGAGCCCAGATCGGTTACCTCCGGAAGCCTTTCAACGAATCCGGACTGCACACCATCCCCGTCGGCCACGACCCCAGGGTCGCCTGCATGCCCGCCACCCATCCGCTGGCTGCGCGCCGCGAACTCGCCCTGGCCGACCTCGACGGCGAGCGAATGCTCGACACTCCGAAACGCCGCACCGCCTCACTGGAAGAAAAGTTCGAGCTGATCGCCTCCGGCCACGGCATGGCCCTGGTTCCCCGCAGCGTTGCCCGCGCCTACGTCCGTCCCGACCTCGTCCACCGCCCGGTCACCGACGCCCCCAGCGCCGAAACCTGCCTGGCAGTCGCCTCGGACCATCACGACAAACTCCTCCGCGAATTCCTCGACATCGCCACCGCAACCCTGCGGTCCTGAACCATGCCGGAATCCGCACGCTACGGACCGCTGAAAATCGCGACCGCACAGGGCATCTGCGGCTCCGGGATGATGGCGCTGAAGATCTACGCCGTCCGGTCGACGACGGCGCGGGCCCGCAGCCTGAGCAGCTGGCCGACACCGACGGCGAGCAGGGCCGCGGTGGCGATGATGTAGATGTCGCCCGGAATGTGCTGCCACCACGACCACGCGAGTTCCTGATGCTTGCCATTGGGGACGATGCCCGGGCCGATCAGGAAGAACAGTGCGAAGGCGCTGGTCACCGCGAACGGGGTGATACGTGGATTCGTGGTGGTCCAGGCGGCGGCCGTGATCAGGGCGGGCGCCGCCCAGACCCAGTGATGGGTCCAGGACACCGGCGAGATCAGCAGCAGGACCGCCGCATTCACGAGCAACGCGGTCACCGAGAGAATGGTCACCGGGCCCGCCGGACCGGCCGAGTCCGCGGTGCGGCGTTCGAGGCCGACCAGGTGGTGCATCAGGGCGGCGCCCGCGCAGACCGCCACCACGGCCAGGCCCAGCCAGATTGCGGTGGCGGCGGGATTCGACAGGCCGAGGCGGAAGACCATGCCCTTGAGGGACTGGTTGCCGACATAGTCGGGGGAGCCGATGCGGTTGGTATCGGCGATGGCGTGCAGCCAGTAGTCGCGCGATTCCCTTGGGAACAGTACGAATCCGGCGCCGATCACGCCCGCCGCGGTGGCGGCCGCCGTGCCCGCGGCCTTCCAGTCGCGCCGGATGAGGAAGTACAGGACGAAGGCGGCGGGCGTCAGTTTGGTGACCGCGGCGACGCCGATCAGGACGCCGCGCGGCCAGCGGGGCTTCTCGGTCAGGCAGTCGAGGGCGACGGCGGCCATGAGAACGAGGTTGATCTGGCCGAACCACAGTGTGGTGCGGACGGGTTCGACAGCCAGCATGAGCACGACCGCGGTCACACTGAGCGTCAGTTTCGCGCGCGGGTCCAGGTCCGGGCGGACGCGGGAGAGCACCAGCCAGATCGTGATGCCCAGGCAGGCCAGCGAACTCGCGGTCACCATGAGCTCGGCCAGCCACAGCGGCATGATGGCCAGCGGGATCATCAGCACCGCCGCGGACGGCGGGTAGGTGAAGGGCAGGTCGGTGTGGCCCGCCACCGGCAGGGTCGGGCCGTACAGGGTGCCGTGCTCCAGCCAGCCCCGGGTGTCGACCCGGTATACCTGCAGGTCGAGGAAACCGTGCATGGCGGAGAAGATCGCCGTGATCGCCACCGACACCAGGATTCCGATCACGATCGGAATGCGGGGCAGGCCCGGGCGGCCCTCCGACTTCAGATTGCGCAGCAAGTTACGTTGCCCCGCCCGCGTAGTGATCATCAGGGAGACAGTAACCCTTTCGGCTGGTGCGCAGGATGTCCGGATTGCATTGGGAGACTGGTTAATCGATGGCAAATCCATCGATCGGGGTTCGGCCGCCCCAGTGCGCCAACCGGCTGCCCGGACGCGCGAACCAGGTCGCGTAGAAGAGGAAGGATACGGCGGCCAGCGCGGCCAGCACGATGCCCCCCGCGGGTACCGGATACTCCGCCATGGTCGCCGCCAGGAACCGATAGGACAGCAATAAACCGGCGAGCACCGCCGCGCCGAGCGACACGATCCGGGCTCGGGGCATGTCCCAGCCGCGCTCCGGATCCCGCAGTGCCGACTCCACCGTCAGGCACAGCACCGCGCCCGCCACCAGATCGCTGCCGTAGTGGTAGCCGAAGCCCAGCGTCGCGAGCAGCGTGCACACCAGCCAGAAGGCGCCGGCCCAGCGCAGCCAGCGCGGCGCGGTGCGGGAGTGGATGAACAGGGCTGTGGCCCAGGCGGTGTGCATGGAGGGCATGCAGTTGCGGGCGGTCTCGGAGTCGAACAGCATCGGCTGCGGATCGGGGGTCAGCGCGGGCCAGACCTGCGGCCAGTCACCGATCTCCAGGCCGTGGCCGAGCGGGCCGTAGGCGAAGACCGGGCCGACGACGGGGAAGAGCACATAGCCGAGTGGGCCGATCACGCCCAGCACCAGGAAGGTTCGCACCAGGTGGTGCCGCGGCCACGCGCTCGTCGAGACATGGCGCAGCTGCCAGACCGCGACGACCACCGCCGCCACCGGCAGCTGGATGTAGACCACGTGCAGCACGTGCGAGGGCACCGGGCCCAGCGCCTCGAGCGCGCGGCCGACCAGCCACGCCGGTTCGCCCAGCGCCTGGTCGGCCAGCTGGACGTACTGATCCAGCACGCGGGGTCCGGCGACGATGCTGACCATCAGCCAGGTGTCGGCGAGCTTGGAGGCCATGACCAGCAGCACGCCGAAGGCGATGGCCTGCAGGGCGGTTCGGCGACGCTCGCCCTCCCAGCGGAGCACGGCCACGGTCAGGGCGGTCAGGACCAGGGTCGGTCCGGTGCCGATCGATATGTGCCAGCCGCAGGCCGCTTGCAGGGCCAAGGTCAACAGGTCCAGCACCGCGGCGGCAACCAGGCTGACGACCCGGGCCCGGGTGGGCACCCCGATGCATGCCAGCCCCAGTCCGGCCCATGACACGGCCGCCGACTGCGGGTTCGCGAAGTAGTCGTCGATCAGGCTGCGGAGCGGGCCCATCACGCCGTGCGCCGACGCCCATACCTGCGCGACGGTCAGCAACACCACCGCCACGCCCAGCCCGGCGGCCGGGAGGAGCCGAGAACGAGTCCCGGTGCCGGACAGCACCGAGCTGGAAACGTTCATCTTGTGGTCGACCAGCACCGTAAATCGATAACACAGCGCAAACGGAGGCACAACATCCGGTTACCGGAATCCCATTTTCGGGCATGTCCGGCGTGTGCGATGCCATAGTGTCGCCCGCCGATCGCGCGGCGCGTGATCGGGGAGTTCGCTCGCAGGTTCGGGCGACGCCACGGGTTGATCGCCAGGGCTGCCCGTTCAGCCGGGACGGGTCCGGAGGCGGCAGAATCGTGGATCGATCACCGGTGAACGGATTCCGGCGGGCATCGAGGGGCAGTGGCCACGAAGGGTGCGAGGAGCGTAACGCGCTGCGCCGCATGGCCATTGCCCGCGGCGAGCGGTGACATCCGTGGTGGTGCGAATCGAAAGATGGTCGGGGTGACAGGATTTGAACCTGCGACCCTCCGCTCCCAAAGCGGATGCGCTACCAAGCTGCGCTACACCCCGTTGCGCGTCGGACTCGACGCTCCCGCTGAACGGGAAAGAGCGGGTGACGGGAATCGAACCCGCACCATCAGCTTGGAAGGCTGAGGTTCTACCATTGAACTACACCCGCAGCGACCGCATCCTTGGATGCTGTGTGCGTTGAGCACTGTACCGAACCTCACTCCTGGAATGCCAATCAGGTGCCGTTGCCGCATGTCGCGGCCAGTAGGACGAGTCGTTCGGCGAGTCGCTGGAAACCCGCCGAAATTGGGTGTAACACCGGGGCCTCACCAGCGATGAGACATCCGATCGCCATTCGCGAGGCAGCGGGAACCTGTTCTGAATCAGGGGTTTTCGATGTCGGGTGGCTTGCTAGGATCCTTTTTGTCCGGACGGGGGTATCTGGAAAGGGGGCGGTGAGCATGCACCACTGGTGTGGCCGACCGCGTAGTAGTGAGTTCGATCCGAAGGGCGTGACCGGCGCGGCGGCCGGTCCTGGCATCTCGTGCATCGGGTGAGCGCGCATGTCCATCCGTCTCGACACCCGAACCTCCGCCATCGTGGCGGCGACCATCCGCGAATGGGTGCGGGCAGTGCACCCCGGCGCGAGCAGTTCCGCGCTGGGCCAGGCGCCCGCGGTTCCCTCCGATGAACTCGAGCGCATCTTCGGCCGGATCATCGACGATCTGCTGGAATTGGCCGGGTCCGAACCGTTTCCGGTGCAGGCCGCCCGCCACATCGGCCGCAGTCTGGCCGAATCGCCGTTCGACCGCACCCGCATGCTCGCCCCCGCCAGCCGCGCGCTGCTGGGGCTCTCGCCGGGCCAGCGCGGTTCGCTGATCGCCACCCGCTGGTCGTTCATCGCCAGCCAGGCCATCGACGCCTACGCCGAGGCGCTGCAGCAGCGCGCCCTGGCCCAGCAGGAACGCAGTCTCTCGGAGGCGGTGTCGGTGCGGGTGCAGGAGATCGCGGCACTGCAGACCCGGCTGCGGCACGAGGCCACGCACGACGCTCTCACCGATCTGGCCAATCGCTCACTGCTGCAGGAGCGGGTCCGGGTGATGTCCACCGATCCGGCGCGCGGGGTGGGGCTGCTGCTCATCGATCTGGACGACTTCAAGGTGATCAACGACACCTACGGCCACACGGTCGGCGACGAGGTGCTGGTCACCATTGCCCAGCGGCTGCGCTCGACCTGCCCGCCCGACACCGTGATCTCGCGCTACGGCGGCGACGAATTCGTGGTCGCGCTGCCGTCCCGCCGCAATACGCTGGGCGAGCTCGCCATGCGGGTGCTGGCCGCACTGTGCGAGCCGGTGCCCACGGCGGCCGGTCCGGTCCCGGCGTCGGCGAGTGTGGGCACGGCGTTCTGTCCGCCCGGACGGGAGTGCGACTTCTCCGATCTGCTGCGCAGCGCCGACCGGGCCATGTATTCGGCGAAAACGGCGGGCAAACGTCAGTTCGCGGTGTCGGAGCTAGACGAAGAGGAGGTTGATCCAGGTCGCCATAACTCGCGTTTTGCCGCGGTGGCTGGATAATTCGAGGTTCAGGGAAGCTCACAGCGAGTAGCAACAGTTCGGCGAATTCTGCCGCGTAGGCTGGTCGCGTGGCTACGGTCGTCGTTCTGCTCATTGTCATGGTGGTTGTCCTGCTTGCTGTGGTGGCGGTCAACCGCGCGCAGCAATCGCGTTCCAACACTCAGCTCGAAGATGCCAAGGCCGATGCGCGCCGGGTGATCGAGCGCCTCGGCGGGCAGGTCTACAACCTCGTCGGCACCGACGACGCGTCGAAGCAGGCCCTCGCCGATGCGGGGGAGCGGTTCAATGCCGCGGGCTCGCAGATCGAGCAGGCCACCACGCCCGCGCAGGCCCGGCTCGCGAAAGAGACGGCGCTCGAAGGGCTTTACTACGTGGGGGCCGCGCGGACGGCCATGGGCATGGACCCCGGTCCGGCCGTTCCGGAGCTCGACGGTCAGCGCAGTGCCGGCCGGGTCACCGAGGACCGCGCGATCGAATACGACGGGCGGCGCATCGAGGCCTCGCCCACGCCGTCGGCCTCCACTCCGAACTATTACCCGGGCGGTCGCGTCGCCGGCCGTCCCGTTCCCGCCGGTTGGTACTCCGAGCCGTGGTGGAAGACCGCCCTGGTCGCCGGTGCCTGGGGCGTCGGCTCGGCGGTGCTGTTCAACGCCCTCTTCAGCGGCATGTCCGGGGTCGGGTACGACTCGGCCGCCTTCGAAAGCGGTTACGGCGACGGCTATCAGGCCGGGCTGGACGCCGCCGACGGCGGATATGCCGACGGCGGCTACGACCAGAACGCCTCGGACCCCGGCTACGACCAGGGCGGCTATGACCAGGGTGGCTACGACCCCGGGGCCGACCTGGGCGGCCAGGACTTCGGCGACTACGGCAACTTCGGCGGCTTCGACGGATTCGACAGCGACTTCTGACGCCTCGGGACCGGAATCAGTGCCGGGTCTCGGCCCGGGTCGCGTCCAGGAAGACGCGGATCGCGCTGGTCAGCTGTTCGGGCTGATCCTCGGGGGAGAAGGTGCGCGAATCGTGGATCCATTCGATGCGGGCGTCGGGGAATTCGGCGGCCAGGCGTTCGGCGTAGCGGTCCGGGAAGAAGCGGTCGCCCGCCGACCAGGCCAGTAGCACCGGCTTCTTGAAATCGGCGAAAGTCTTTGCGGCGGCGAGGGTGTACTGGCTGTCCAGGCCGCCGATGGCGCGGCGGACGTCCTCGCGGATGGCCTTGGTGCCGACCGGCAGGGCGTACGAGTCGCTGACCGCGCGGTCGATCGGGCCGCGGGCCAGCCAGCCGTAGGCGATGGGCAGGCGGCGAACGGCGCGGATGCGCAGACTCAGGGCCAGTGAGGCGAGCGCCCCCGGAGTGCGGGCGGCCAGGCCGACGTAATCGAAGAACGGCGGCGGGAAGTTCTCGTAGGCGTCGCAGGAGGTCAGCACCAGGCGGGCGACGAGGTCCGGGCGGGCGGCCACGACCAGCTGGCTCACCGCGCCGCCGGAGTCGTTGCCCACCAAGGTGACCGGGCCGAGGTCCAGTTTCTCGATGGCCTGGATGACCAGCTGGGCCAGGCCGGGGGCGCTCAGGTCGGCGCCGGGCATGGCGGTGGTGTGCGAACCGAAGGGCAGATCGATTGCCACGCAGCGGAATTGGCCGGCCAGCGCGGGAACGACCCGGCGCCACAGGTTGGCATTGACCAGCAGTCCGTGCACGAAGACGACGGGATCGCCGCTGCCGCTGTCGAAGACGTTCAGCGTGCCCTGCGGCAGGGTGAGCTCGCGGCGGGCACCGAGGGCGGGGTCGCGCCAGGCGGCGCGGGATTCGGGGGAGATGGTGTGCGTCATCTGGATGACTCCTCTAGGAGCAGTGACGGTGAAGGTGATTTCAAACTAACAAACAGGCTGCCTGTTTTCAATGATTTCGCGTTACGATCCAGGCACCGAGCCAGAAAGGTGTCGATGATCAGGCAAGCCGAACGATCCGAGTCGACCCGCGCGAATCTGATGGCCGCCGCGCGCGAGCTCTTCGCCGAGCGCGGCTACGCGGCGGTCAGCACCCCCGAGATCGTGGAGCGCGCCGGCAGCTCCCGCGGCGCGCTGTATCACCAGTTCAAGGACAAGAAGGACCTGTTCCGGGCCGTCTACGAGCAGGTGCAGCAGGAGATCCTCCAGCAGGTCGCCGAGACCATGGCCGAGGCCCCGCCGACGGACACCATGGCCGTTCTCGAAGCCGGGCTGCACAACTTCCTGCTCTCCTGCGTCGACCCCGAACGCGTCCGTATCACCCTCATCGACGCGCCGTCGGTGCTCGGCTGGCAGGAGTGGCGCGCGGTCGACGAGAAGTACGGCCTGGGCCTGGTCGTCGCGGGCCTCGAATCCGGTATCCAGGCCGGCATCCTGCGCGCCGACCTCGATGTCCGCCCCCTGGCCCTGATGATCCTCTCCGCCCTCGGCGAGGCCGCCATGTTCATCGCCAATGCCGACGATCCCGAAACCGCCCGCGCGCAAACCGAACCCGCGGTGCTGGCCTTGATCAACGGTCTACGGGTCTAGACGCCGAATCCCGCCTGCCCGGCACCGGCGGCGAACACACCGACGCGGCCTTCGACCTCCGCCTGGTCCACTACCTGACCGGCGACAGCTCGGCAAACCCGTACTGGGACATAGTCGGACCGTCCGTCTCCACGGTCGCGGGCCGCCGCGTGGTCGACGGCGGTCACGCCATCGGCAGCACCAGACTCGACTTCGCTCAGACGATCCTGCAATCCGCCTGAGCCGATCCGCCGCTTCGAGGGAGACGGACCCAACAAGCCCTGCGTGGCAGCATTGGAGGGTAGTAGGGCTGGGATTGAGCCGCGCTGTTTCGAATCTTCGCCGTCTCAGGGCGGGGCGACGATATGCACGTCGAACCGCTGTAGGACCTGGATCCGACCGGAGGAGGGTCAGGAAGATGAGAACCATGCAGTCTGTTGTCGCCGACACGGTGGGCGAGCCGTCCGAGGTTCTGCGCCTGCAGACCCGCCCTGTTCCGGAGCCTGGTCCCGGCGAGGTCCGGATCCGGGTGGCGGCCGCACCCGTTCATGCCAGCGACCTGCATACCGTCCGCGGCAGATACGGATTCGCGCCGGAATTCCCCACCGTGCCCGGAATCGAATCCGTTGGTGTGATCGACGAACTCGGTAGTGGCACAGACGGTCTGACCGTCGGGCAACGCGTCATTACGGTCGGGGTCAGGGGAACGTGGCAGGAGTATGTCGTTGCCGATGCCGAGCGGGTCCTGCCTGTTCCCGTCGGCATGAGCGATTCCACGGCCGCCCAGATTCTCAGCAATCCGCTCACCGCCGTGATCCTGACCGGTGATGAACTCGATGTTCGACCGGGTGAATGGCTCTTGCAGACGGCGGCCGGTTCAACCGTGGGTCAGTCGGTCATCCAGCTCGGCGTGCACGTCGGCTTCAAGACCCTCAATGTGGTCCGCCGCCGATCCGCGGTCGAGGACATCCTCGCGCTGGGCGGCACCGCGGTGATCTGTACGGAGGACGAGGACCTGCGCGAACGGGTGGCCGACATAGCGGGCCACGACGGCGTGTCCAAGGCGATCGACTGTGTCAGCGGTCAGGTGGGTGCGGACGTGTCACGTGCGCTGGCACCGCACGGTGAGCTGGTCGTCTTCGGTGCGCTGTCCACGCACCGCCAAACCGATCCCGACAAACTCACCATCCCGGTCTTCGCGCGCTCGCTGATCTACGAAACCAAGACCGTCCGGGGGTTCTGGCTGTTCCGCTGGTTCACCGAGACCCCGAAGGATCGGATGGCCGCAACGATCGACCGGACACTTCAGCTCGCCGGCAGCGGCGCGTTGCGGGTGCCGGAGGGCCGGCCGATTCTCGTCGAAAAGTTCAGCGAAGCTGTCTATCTGGCCGAAGCTCCCGCACACGGGGGCAAACCGCTGCTGGTGTTCGAACGGTAGTTCACCTTCCTGGCGTCTGCGTGTTCTTTCCACTCCCGCCACCGCTGCGAGTTTCGATGGCCTTGATGGACTTCTCGAACGGTTTTCCCAGGACGCGGGTGCCGAAGAGTCCGAGCACCATCGCGAGCAGCCGTCCCCTGAGGTTCTTGCCGTCGCGGACAACGACGGCGTCCACGTCGGTCATGCCCGTGGTCAACTGCGTGAGGGTGTAGGTGTGGCCCGAGGCGCCACCCCACAGGTTGGAGTCGGTGGTCGTCATCACCACGTGATGGGGGTCGCTCCAGTCGTAGTGCAGGCGTTCCCAGATGCCGCTCGAGCCCTCCGTGACATCAGCGTCATGGGGGCCTTCGTGATGCACCTCGAGGTAGCTGTCCGCACTGTTGCCGAAGAGTTCGTGCCGGCCCGGCCCGAAGTCGGTGAGGCCGGCCAGGAACTGCTCAGGCGTCGCGGTGGTCGTCTTGTGGAGATGGATCGTGGTCATGGCGCACGCCTTCCTTGACACTCGAATGATCCGCTCCGGTTCTGAAGACCGGGGTCGGTGACCCACATCCAGAACACCACTCGTTCGAGCGCCACGGAAGAGGTCTGCTCGACCTGATCTTGGGCGTCCACCATCACCCGGTGATGACGACTGTCCCCCCGGGTGGCTGCGGGGCGATCGCGGGAAGCTCGGATAAGCCTGTGCCGCAGTCGCTCCCAAGGCGACTGCGGCTTTGTGCCCTCGGTCCGAAAGGTCTGATTTCATGGTTCTTCTCGGCGACACCCGGCCCGACAGACGAATGTCCTCAGGTTGCCGGTGGGTAGCCTGTGCCAATGTCCGATGAGCTGTGGGGTGTCGTACCGGACGAGCTGCGTGAACTTTCGGCCTCGCGAGAACGGCTACACGATCTGGTCGAGGCGGTGTACACGGTGGTCTCGGACCTGGATGTGGATCTGGTGCTCCGGCAGCTGGTGACCGCGGCGGTCCGGCTGGTCGGTGCCCAGTACGGCGCACTGGGTTTGCTCGAACCCGAGAACGGGAGCGGTGAACGGCAGCTGGCGCAGTTCGTCCCGGTCGGTATGGACGAGGAGACGATTCGCCGGATCGGGCACTGGCCGCACGGCCGGGGCGTGCTCGGCGCGGTGTTGTCCGGGGAGCATCCGGTCCGGCTGGCCGACCTCACCAAGAGTCCCGCCTTCGAGGGCTGGCCCGACGGGCATCCGCCCATGCGCAGCTTCCTCGGGGTGCCGCTGCGCTATCGCGGCACGGTCCTGGGCGACCTGTACCTGACGAACAAGCGCGGCGGCGCGTTCAGCGACGAGGACGAACGGATCATCGAGGCGCTGGCCGTCATCGCGGCCGTGAAGATCGTCAATGTGCGCATGTACGACCAGGTGCAGCACGACACCGAACGCCGCCGGCAGGACTCGGCCACGATCGCCGTCCTCGAGGAGCGCGATCGCATCGCCCGGGATCTGCACGACTCCGTGATCCAGCGCATCTGCGCCGCGGGCCAAGCCCTGCAGAGCGCGCTCCGAATGAACCCGGCGCCCGAGATCGGGGAGCGGCTCGCCCGCGTGGTGGCCGACCTGGACGACACCCTCCAGGACGTCCGCGCCACCCTCTTCGCGCTGCCTCCGACCACCGGCGGGCAGGGTGGATTGCGCAGCGAGATCACCGAATTGGTGTCCACCGCCGTCCGCCACCTCGGTTGCACACCGAGCCTGCGGCAGGACGGTCCCCTCGACACCCGGGTGCCGCCGGAGACCGGGCGGCAGGCGCTGGCCGTACTGCGTGAGTCACTGTCGAATGTGGCGCGCCACGCCGAGGCCACCCGCATCGACGTGGACGTCACCGCGGCCCGGGGGGAACTGCGAATCTCGGTGGCGGACAATGGTATCGGCGTGGGCGACGCGCCCCGGCGGGGCGGGCTGCGCAAGATCGCCGAACGTGCCACCGATCTCGCCGGCGCGCTCGAACTCGGGCCGGGTCTGGACGGGTACGGCACCACGCTGGTCTGGCGGGTACCGATTCCGCAGGTCTGAGCCGGCGGCCGCTTCCGGCCGGTTGCGTCAGTTGGTCGGTTGCGCAGGCTGTTCCGCGGGCTGCGCAACCGCCGCCGGAGCCTTGGTCTTGTCCGCCCACTTGGTGGTGCCGTCGGCGGCCTGCAGGGTGGACAGCAGATCGATGCCCGAGGCGATGAGGGTCGGGCCGCCGACGACGATGGTGCCGATGATGCCGCCCGCCGCGGCGCCGGTGGTCAGGCCCGGGAGACAGCCCGCCACCAGGGTGACGACGCAGCCGATGGTCGCGCCGATGGCGGTGCCGACGAAGGTGCCGATGGTGGTGGCCAGGCTGAACTGGGTGGTGAAGCTGCTCAGCGCGCGGTCGTTCTCCATTTGCGAGGCGACCGGTTTCACGACCAGCGGCTGCGACACCGATACCCCGGCCGGTTTGTCGGGAGTGAGGGCCAGCACGGTGCCGTCCTTCTGCACCTCGGACTTGACCGGAATATCGATGGGTCCCAGATGGAATTTCAGCGGCAGGGTGAGCAGCACCTTGCCGTCGGCGTCCTTCACGTTCACCACGTCGGCGGGCTTGGCCGCCGGGTCCGAATCGGGGGCCGCCGGCGCCGCATCCTCGGCCGCCTGCGACAACTCGAAGGTGCCGCCCTTGAGCGTGGTGATGACGGTCTTGTCCACCAACTTGGCCGAGTACACCAGGCCGGGGGCGGCGGGCTCGGCGTTCGCCGGGCCGGTTGCCACCGACAGTGCGGTGGCCTGGGTCACGAGTGCGCCGATCACCAGGGTGGCAGTCGCGCAGGTGTTGCGGAACTCCATGCGGTATCCAATCCGTCAACAGGTGTGGGCCGTCCGAACCCGGAGCTTAATGGAATTCGATGGTGCCGAACAGGTTTCGGGCGCAAGACACCGCGCGGGAAATATTCGTCCGTTATCGGGAAAATATCCTTAACGTCCGGATTGCCGCAGTGTCGCTCACAGTAGCGCCCGCGGTGTGCGCCCGCGCGCCGATTCGGCAAACTCCTTGCCATGAGCCTCAGATTCAGCGCCGGAGTCCTGCTGTTCCGCCGCACCACCGGCCTCGAAGTGCTGATCGGGCACCTGGGCGGACCGTTGTGGGCGAAGAAGGACGCCGCCGCCTGGTCCATTCCCAAGGGCGAGTACGAGCCCACCGAGGAGCAGCCCCGCGACGCCGCCCGCCGCGAATTCGGCGAAGAACTCGGCCTGCCCGTGCCCGATGGCGAATGGATTCCGCTGGGCGACGTCCAGTACGGCAGCGGAAGCAGCAAGAAGCAGGTCACGGTGTGGGCCGTCGAGGGCGACCTGGATCCGGAACAGGTGGTGCCGGGCACGTTCGAAATGGAGTGGCCGCCACGATCCGGGCGAATCGCCGAATTCCCCGAAATCGACCGGGCCGCCTGGTTCGACCTGGACACCGCCCACGAGAAACTCGGCAAGGGCCAGCGCCCCTACCTCGACCGCCTGCGCGAGCACCTCGCCGGCGCGTAGCCGGGCATACCGCGTTCGCGGTATGCCGAAAAGTCCACGTCCGGACGACGACGGCCACCCGGTCCCGGCGGCAGGGTGGTTGTTACCGCGCACAGCGGATCGCCACCGTTCGGAAAGGACGTCGATGACCCATACACAGCTCGCCGGGAGCCAGCCCGTGGTCCGGTCCTGTCCGTTCAGCCTGCCCGCGGAATACCGGGAACTGCGCGAGCAGGATCCGGTCGCGCACGTCACCCTGCCGGACGGCATCGACGGCTGGTTGATCACGCGATACGCCGACGTGCGGGCCGTGCTGTCCGACCCGCGTTTCAGCTCGCGGCGGCGCGGTGTCACCGGCAATCACCGTGGCTCGCAAGAGATTCCGCCGCCTCCGCCGGGCTGGTTCATCTTCATGGACGCGCCGGAGCACAGCCGCCTGCGCAAGATGCTCACCGGCCGGTTCACCGTGCGGCGCATGCGCGAGCTGACCCCGGCGGTGGAGCGGATCGTCGCCGATCACCTGGACGCCATGGCGGCGGCCACCGGTCCGGTCGACCTCGTGCAGGACTTCGCGCTGCCGATTCCCTCGCTGGTCATCTGCGAGCTGCTCGGGGTGCCCTACGCCGATCGTGCGGAGTTCCAGCACAATTCGGCCACGCTGCTGCGGCTCGGCGCACCCGCCGAGGAGGTGGCGCAGGCCCAGCTGGAACTGAACCAGCTGATCCACCGCCTCGCCGTCCAGAAGCGGACCGAGCCCGGCGACGACATCCTCAGCGCCCTGGTCCGGGACGGGGACCTCACCGATGAGGAGCTGGCGGGCATCGGCGTGCTGCTGCTGGTCGCCGGGCACGAGACCACGGCCAACATGATCGCCCTGAGCACCCTGTGCCTGCTGCGCGACCCCGCCCAGCTGGCCCTGCTGCGCGCCGAGCCCGAGCATGCCGACGCCGTGGTGGAGGAGCTGCTGCGCTTCCTGAGCGTCATCCAATTCGGGATCCGCAGAACGGCTTTGGCGGATGTCGAGGTGGGCGGTCAGCTGATCCCGGCGGGCGGCACGGTGGTCGCGCACCTGCCGGCGGCCAACCGCGACCCCGAGCTGTTCCCCGACCATCCGGAAAACCTGGACCTGCTGCGCCCCCACCGACCGCACGTGGCGTTCGGCTTCGGTATCCATCAGTGCATCGGCCAGCAGCTGGCCCGGCTGGAGCTGCGCATCGCGCTGACCGCCCTGTTCGAACGCTTCCCGGAGCTGCGGCTCGCGGTGCCGCTGGAGGCGGTTCCGATGCGCGACGAGATGGTCGTCTACGGCGTCCACGAGCTGCCGGTGACCTGGTAGGAGAGGGGATATGCCATGAAGATCCACATCGACGAGAACAGATGCTGCGGCGGCGGTCAATGCGTGCTGGCCGCACCGGAGGTGTTCGACCAGCGCGACGAGGACGGCACTGTCCTCCTGCTCGATCCCCGCCCCGCCGAGGAACTGCTGCCGCGGGTGCTCGATGCCGCCGCGCGCTGCCCGGCCGTGGCCATCCGGGTGGAGCAGTAGTGCCCGGCTCCCGCAATGCTCGCCGAACCGGGACGGGAAACACCCTATGCACCAACCCCTTACGGCTGGACCGACCACTACGACAGCAAGATCCAGATCCGCGGCTGGTGTCTCGCCGGCGCCCGGACCGAGATCGTCGCGGGAGACCCCGCGAAGGCAAGTTCGTCGCGCTCTACCGCATCGGTGACCGGGTCGTCGGGGCGGTGGGCTGGAACAGCGCTCGCACCCTGCGGGAATACCGTGGCCACGTCACCGCGCCGGGTCACGCCGATGCGTGCGGCGGGTAGGTACCTTGACGACGTGCGGATGATCGTCCGGCTGCGGTGCTGGCTGCGAGTCCGGCCGTGGGCGGCCGACCTCGCGGTCGCGATCGGATGCTTCCTGGTCGCCACCCCGGTGGCCGCGAGCATGGCCTATCTGCGGCACAGCCCGATGGACCGGGCGGTCAGCGGGCTCGCGCTCACCTGTGTGCCGCTGCTGGTCCGCAGCCGGTGGCCGATCCCGGTGGTCGCCGCCACCGTGCTCGTGGAAGTCACTCGCTACCTGGTGATTCCGTACTCCACTCCGCCGCCCGCGGCCACCGCGGTCGCGCTCTTCACGGTGGCGAACCGGATGGATCGGCGCACCGCCTGGCTGGCCGGCGTGTGTGCCGCGGTGCCGCTGGTGGCGGCCATCCTCATTTCGCAGCCGAGTCCGGCGGATCTGCCCCAGGCGCTGTCCCAGATCGCCTGGACCCTGCTCGGCGTCGCCGCGGGTGATGCGGCGCGCAGCCATCGGAAGCTGCTGGCGGCGGCCCTCGAACGGGCCGAAACCGCCGAACGTGACCGGGAGGCGGAGGCCGCCCGCCGGGTCGCCGGGGAACGCCTGCGGATCGCCCAGGAGCTGCACGACGTGATCGCCCACCACATCACGCTGGTGAACGCGCAGGCCAGTGTCGCGCACCATCTGATGCGCACCGATCCAGACCACGCCTACGAGGCGCTGGAACGCATTCGCGACACCAGCCGGACCGCCCTCGACGATCTCCGCGCGACCGTCGGAGTGCTGCGCGCGGAGGACGATTCGGGGCATCCGCGCGCCCCCTCACCCGGCCTCGGGGAGCTGACCGAGCTGGTGGAGTCCTTCCGGCACGCCGGGCTGGACGTCACCGTCGAGCGTTCCGGAGAGCCGTTCGAGCTGTCCTCGCTGACCGACCTCACCGCCTACCGAATCATTCAGGAGGCGTTGACCAACACCCGCAAGCACGCCGGGGTGCGGACCGCGCGGGTGCGGCTGGACTATCGAGCCGACCGGGTACGGATCACCGTCGAGGACGACGGCCGCCTGCACGCGAAGACCGGCACCGGCTACGGAATGATCGGCATGCGGGAACGCGTGAAGGCCGTGGGCGGCACGCTCGATGCGGGCCCGGCCCCGCACGGTGGTTTCCGGGTGGACGCCGAACTGCCGCATCGCAACGGCCGAAAGGGCGGGTCATGACGATTCGGGTAGTGCTGGCCGACGACCAGGCGCTCCTGCGCGACACCTTCCGCATGCTCATCGACTCCACCGCGGACATGCGGGTGGTCGGCGAGGCCGCCACCGGCCGCGAAGCGGTCGAACTCGCCCGCACCCACCGGGCCGACGTCGTGCTGATGGACATTCGGATGCCCGAGCTGGACGGCCTGGCCGCGACCCGGCTGATCAGTGCGGACGAGGACCTCGCCGGCGTGAAGGTGCTGGTGCTCACCACCTTCGAGTACGAGGAGCATGTCGTCGAGGCCCTGCACGCCGGGGCGAGCGGATTTCTCGGCAAGGGGATGAACGCCGACGAACTGCTCGCCGCGATCCGCACGGTCGTCGCCGGCGACGCCCTGCTGTCGCCCACCGCGACCAAGGCGCTGATCGGCCGCTTCCTGGCCCAGCCGGACCCGGTGCGCTGGGAGCCGCCGCCCGCACTGGCGGCACTCACCCCGCGCGAACGCGAGGTGGTCACGCTGGTCGCACTGGGCCTGTCCAACGACGAGATCGCCGAACGCCTCTTCATCACCGCCCTCACCGCCAAGACCCACGTCAATCGCGCCATGGCCAAACTCGATGCGCGCGACCGGGCCCAGCTCGTCGTCATCGCCTACCGCACCGGTCTGGTGCGCCCCGACACTCTGAGCTGAACCGGTCGGTTACAGCCGAGGGTCGACCGGCTCGGTCTCCAGGGCCAGGATCGCGAACACCGCCTCGTGGACGCGCCACAGCGGCTCCCGGGCCACGAAGCGGTCCAGGGCCTCCAGGCCGAGGGCGTACTCGCGCAGTGCCAGGGAGCGCTTGCCGCCGAGGCCGCGGGAGCGCAGGCGGTGCAGCTGGTCGGGGCGCAGGTACTCCGGGCCGTAGATGATCCGGAGGTATTCCGGGCCACGGCATTTCACGCCCGGCTGCACCGGCCGGCCGCTGCGGGTGCCGGTGCCGGCCACCAGCGAGCCGAGCGGCTTCACCACCATGCCCTCGCCGCCGGTCGCGGTGAGCTCGGTCCACCACGTCGTCGCGGCGGTCTCGGCCTCCGGGGAGGCGAGGTCGACCAGGCGGCGCCCGGTCGGGGTGAAGAACTCCGGGTCGGCGGCGACCAGGCGGTCGATGCGCTCCAGGTGCCAGTTGTGGTCGCGCCCTGCGTAATTCGCGCCGGAGGCGGCCAGCAGCTGGAACGGGGCCAGGCGCACGCCGTCGAGGCCGTCGGTGGGCCAGCAGTAGCGGCCGTAGGCGGCGGTGAAGGCGTCGGCGTCGGCCCGGCGCACCCCGGTCCGTGCGGCGAGATCGCCTGCGTCCAAACCTCGTTCGACCGCGGCCGCCAGCACCTCGGCGGCCCGGCCGAGCGAGGCCCGGGCCGCCGCGCCGACCGCGGCGTACTGGTTGCGCAGCAGCCCCAGCGCCTTGGCCGACCACGGCAGCAGCTCGGCGTCCAGCAGCAGCCAGTCGCTGCCCAGTTCCTCGAACAGCCCGGCGGTTTCGGCCGCCGCCCGCACCCGGGCCAGCAGCGATTCGGTGCGCGCGGGATCGTCGAAGAACGGCCGGCCGGTGCGGGTGTACACCGCGCCGGTGCTGCCGTCCTCGACACCGAACCGGTCGCGCGCCGCCTCGGCCGACCGCGAAACCACCACGACCGCACGCGAACCCATGTGCTTCTCCTCGCAGACCACGGTGTCCACGCCCTCGGAGCGGTAGTACTCGAAGGCCTCGGCCGGGTGCTCGAGATAGCCGTCCAGGGTGGAGGTGGCGCACGGCGACATGGTCGGCGGCAGGTACACCAGCCAGCGCGGGTCCACGGCGAAGCGGCTCATCACCTCGAGCGCGGCGCTCGCGGCGTCCTCCTGCACCATGACCCGGCCGAGGTGGCGGGTCTCCACCACCCGCCGGCCCAGCACGTCGTCCAGGTCGAGCACGCCCGGATCCCGCTGGACCACCGCCTCGCCGGTAGCGAAGGTGGCGGCCGCGAGCGGGCGCACGGGCTCGAACCAGACCTGTTCGGCCGGCACCGACACCGGCTCCCGCTCCGGGTAGCGCAGCGCGGTCAGACGGCCGCCGAACACCGCGCCGGTATCCAGGCACAGGGTGTTGTTCACCCACACCAGTTCGGTCATCGGCGTGTGGCCGTAGAGCACCAGCGCCCGGCCGCGGTAGTCGTTCGCCCACGGGTACCGCACCGGCAGCCCGTATTCGTCTGTCTCGCCGGTGGATTCGCCGTACATGGCGAACTCGCGCACCCGGCCCGAGGTACGGCCCTGGTACTCCTCCTTCAGACCGGCGTGCGCGACCACCAGTTTGCCGCCGTCGAGCACATAGTGGCTGACCAGGCCGCGCATGAATTCCTGTGCGGTCTTGCGGAATTCGGCGTCCTCGGCCTCCAGCTGGGCGAGCGACTCGGCCAGGCCGTGCGCCACCGTGACGCGCCGGCCGTCGAGCGCGCGCACCAGCTTGAACTCGTGGTTTCCGGTGACGCACAGGGCGTTTCCCGATCCGGCCATGCCCATCACCAGCCGCAGCACGCCGGGCGTATCCGGCCCGCGATCGACCAGGTCGCCGACGAACACCGCGGTGCGGCCCTCGGGGTGCCGCGCGTCGACCGCCCGTCCCTCCGTGTCCCGGGCGATGACATAGCCGAGTTCGCCCAGCAGCGTCTCCAGCTCGCTCCGGCAGCCGTGCACATCACCGATCACGTCGAAAGGCCCGGTGAGATCGGTCTTGTCGTTCCACAGACGCTCGTCCGCGATGGTGGCGGCCTCGATCTCCTCGACGCCCCTCAGCACGTGCACCTTACGGAAACCCTCGCGCTCCAGGAACTTCAGCGAACGCCGCAGATCGCGCTGGTGACGCCCCACCACGTGCGGACCCAGATCCGCGCGATCCACCCGCAGCGCATTGCGCTGCACGCATACCGCTTCCGGCACGTCCAGCACGATCGCCACCGGCAGGACATCGTGCGCCCGCGCCAGCTCCACCAGCGCCTGCCGCGCCTTGGGCTGCACATTGGTGGCGTCGATGACGGTGCGCAGCCCGCGCCGCAGGCGCACGCCCGCCACGTGGTGCAGCAGCTCGAACGCCTCGGCCGTCACCGACTGATCGGCTTCGTCATCGCTCACCAGTCCCCGGTAGGCGTCCGACGACAGCACCGCCGTCGAACGGAAGTGCTTGTGCGCGAACGTGGATTTCCCGGAGCCGCTGCTGCCGATCAGCACGACCAGCGACAGCACCGGAACCGACAGCTCTGCCATCACGCGACTCCTTTCTCGTCGCCGTTCTTTCCGTCCCGTTCGGTGAACACAGCCATCTGCGTCGACGCCCCCACTTCCGCATCCTCGGGCCCGATCGGCTCGAACCGCACGGCATACCCGTACGTCGCACCGACCCGGTGTGCCCAGTCCGCGAATTCTGCCCGGCTCCACTCGAATCGGTGATCCGAATGCCGGAAAGCATCCGCCGCGAGCCCCTCGTAGCGCACGTTGTATTCGCTGTTCGGCGTGGTCACGACCACCGCGCCCGGCGCCGCCGCCCCGAACACCGCCTGCTCCAAGGCCTTCAGTCGCGGCGCATCCACATGCTCGATCACCTCCATGAGCACGGCCGCGTCATAGCCCTGCAGCGAGGCATCGGTATACGTGAGCGCCCCCTGCCGCACGGTCACCCGCCGCGACTGCCACTCCGGTACCCGCCGCAGCCGCCGCGCCGCGATCTTCAACTCGCGCATCGACACATCGATCCCGACGATCTCCGTGAACGCCCGGTCCGCCACCAGCTCCAGCAGCAACGCCCCCTGCCCGCACCCGAGATCGAGCACCCGGCTCGCCCCGGTCGACAACAGCGCCCGATGCACGGCCGCCCGCCGCAATACCGCCAGCGATGGGCCGCGTTCGCCGGCCTCCGCGGAACAGGAAGCCTCCACCCGCGGATCGGTCGCCGGGACCGGATCGCCGGTCCCACCGGAGGCCGGGCCGAGGTCGGCGGCGTGGGCTGATATCACTGCACCCGCTCCGATGGTGGCGGCTCTGCTCGCCGAACCGGGCAGACGCGCGGCGCCCGAATTCTCGCCGGCGAGCGCACTCGTGGCCGCGAGCTCCGTTGCGGCAGAGGAGACTTCGTGGCCAAGGCTCGGTGCGGAGGATGTGCTCTCGACACCGGTCCCCTCGTCGTCGAAATCGTGCTCGATCGCGCCGAGTTCCTCCGGATCGGCGTCGTCCAGCTCGGCGAGGCGGGCGAGGGCGGCGCGGACCAGAGTGTGGCGGCGGGTCAGATAGCGGCGGGTGATCCACTCGCGGTCCGGGTGGATGGTGAGCCAGCCCTCGCCGAAGCGGAGGAGCTTGTCGATTTCGGCGGTGTCGAGCCAGTAGTGCTTGCTGCCGTCGAGGACGGGCAGCAGGACATAGAGGTGCGACAGCGCGTCGGACAGGCGCTGCGTTCCGGTGAGTTCGAGCCGCAGGTAATGGGAATCGCCCCAGTCCGGGAAGGCCGGGTCCAGAGGGAGGGGAGTGGCCACGACGGTCCAGCCCAGGGGCGCGAAGACCCGCTCGGCGTACTCGGCCCCGCCCTTGCAGGGGACGGCCGGGAGTTCGATGCGCAGCGGGAGCGCGGTCTCGGCCAGCTCGGGACGCTGCTTGCAGCGGCCGTGCAAGGCGGTGCCGAACACCGTCGAAATGGCCACGGACACCAGCGAAGACGCCGCGTACGGGCGATCGTTCACATACTGCCCCAGGCTGAATTCGGGGGTGCTCTTGGACTTTCCGCGCACCAGCCGTACCGGATCGATCTCCAGCAGCAGCGCGGCCGTGCACCGGTCGTCGCCCGCCTCCGGGTAGAGCACGTGCGCGATGCCGTAGGACTGCTCGAAAGTCTGCATGCGCGAAGGATTCTTGTGCAGCAGGTACCCCAGATCGGAGGCCGGCCAGTCGGCGCCCTCGGGTCGTGTACAAGAAATCGTCAACAACATCCTGAGATGCTCCCGTAGGCCGAGAGCGCCCGCAAATACATTTCCGTCTCGACCTGCGCCGATATCGGCGACGGGTGCGGACCCCTCAGTGTAGGGGGCTTGCCGGGTGACACGATCGCGCTCACACTCGAAAACAGGTGTCCGGGGGAGGTTTTCGCCGGCGATCCGAGGGGCCCGGGCGAAACGCCGTTCGGGCTCACCGTGATCGGAGAGCTGGGACCCGGGCGGGGAGCTGTGTGACAGGCGGTGGCGGCATGCACCGATTCGATTCGACCCGTCGGCGTGTGCACGCCGCATCGCTCGTGGCGGTCGCGGCACTGGTCAGTGCCTGCGCGATCGCCGGGGCACCACGGGCGGCGACGCCGCAGGTGGGGGCACTGGATCTCGGCGGCTACAGCGGGCGGCCGCTCGTCGCGCCGGGGGCGGCCGGGGAAGCCTATGGGCGGCTGATGGAATCGGTGCGGATGGCGGACGCCGTCATCGTGCCGCGCGCCGTCGATCCGGCCCTGACGCAGACCGCGGCCATTCCGGTACCCACCCCGGAGGACGCCGTCGGAATCCTCGCCGACGCCACCCGCGCCACCCTGGCCGCACACGGCATGCTGGCCGGATTCAGCATCGGCGGCACCGACGATCCGACCGGCATCCCGGAGATCGGCACGGCCCGTTCGGTGCGCCTCACCGTCCTGCGCATGCGGGACAATATGACGGCCATCGACGCGGCCCGCGAGATAGATGGGCGCGACTTCGACGTCAACCACGACAATGTCGTCGTACCCTTCTCCGAATACTTTGCGACACACGGTCATTGGCGCACCTTCGTGCCGACGATGGCGGTCACCCTCGCCCATGGCCCGTTCGTGGTGACGCTGTTCGTCACCCATCCGGCCACGGATCTGGCGGCCCTGAAGCAGCTGGCCGAGGCCACCCTCGACGCCGAACTGCCGAAGCTGGACGCCTTCACGCCGACACCGGCCGAGGAACTGTCCGCGCTCCCGCTGGATCCCGGCGGCATGCTGAGCCGCCTGTTGCCCGCCGACCCCGGGAAATGGCCCTATCCCGAGCTCTTCCGCGACGTGCAGCAACCCATCGCCGGTTGGGGCGGACACCGCAGCGCCCGCGGCATCGTCTACGGCCCCGTCCTCGCCGAGCTGTGGGTCAACAGGTCCGGCGCGGACCCGCGCATCCCGGTCGAGAGCATCGCCGTCACGGATTCGGCTCGGCTGCTCCGCTTCCCCGACGCCGTGGCCGCCCGGCACGCGCTGAACCGACTGTCCGAGCCCACTGCCGGCGGGTCCGTCACGACCCCGCCGGACGGCGTCCCGGACGCGGTCTGCCTGCGGGGTCCCGGCTCGAATCCCGCAGCGCGCGAAGGCGAATACACCTGCCTCGTCCTGGACGGCCGCTACCTGGCGCAGGTCTCCGCCCCGACCGAGCAACTCGTCCACCGCATGGCCGCGGCACAGTACGCGCTGCTGGTCACCGATCGCTGAGCCCGCGGATCGCCGATTCGGCATCCGCTCGGCCGCGCCCTCCCCGGCGAACAACGATCCCGGCGTGTAGGTTCGGCGCGGCGTCGCAATCCGTGCGGCAATCCGGACTGACGGACAGGAGCGGGAATGCGCTTGGTGGGCAAGGTCGGTGTGATCGGTGCGGTCGCGGCCGCCACGATGCTGGCCGCGGGATGCGGCAGCAGCAGTGACAACAAGGCGGAGTCGACCACCACGGCCAAGGCCACGCCCAGCGCGGCCGTCGCCACCACGACCCAGAGCAAGGGCCGCGAGTGCACGGCCGACGACATCAAGGTCGACGGCGGCTTCGGGCAGGCTCCCAAGATCACCATCCCGGACGACTGCGACCCCCCCAAGCAGCTCATCGTCAAGGACCTGGTCGCGGGCAGCGGCCCGGGCGCCAAGGCCGGGGATCAGCTGACCATGAACTACACGCTGGTTACATGGTCGGACAAGAAGGTCCTCGACAGTTCCTTCACTCGCGGCGAGCCCTTCGAGCTGCCGCTCGGCGCGGGCAAGGTCATCAAGGGCTGGGACCAGGGCCTGGTCGGCGTCCAGCAGGGCGCGCGCCGGCTGCTCATCGTCCCGCCGGACCTCGGCTACGGCGCGGGCGGCCACGGCATGAAACCGTACGAGACGCTGGTCTTCGTCACCGACGCCGTCAAGGTCGGTAGCTAGACCCCCGAACCTCGGGTACCAGGGCGACCGGTCGACCGACCGGCGTCGCGATGCCCCGTGCAGTGACCGGTTACACGGCCCGTCGGGCCGTCAACTAACCTGGTCGGGATGCGTTCGGGGGGAACCTAGACGTCAACCATGAACTACGAACAAGGAGCATGTCCGTGAAGAGCACCGTCGAGCAGCTGAGCCCGACTCGGGTCCGCATCAATGTCGAGGTGCCCTTCGAGGAGCTGAAGCCGGACTTCGACCGCGCGTACAAGGCTCTCGCGCAGCAGGTCCGGATCCCGGGCTTCCGTCCGGGCAAGGCGCCGGCCAAGCTTCTCGAGGCCCGTATCGGCCGCGGCGCCGTGCTGGAGCAGGTCGTCAACGATGTGCTGCCCAAGCGCTACAGCGAGGCTGTCATCGCCACCGAGGCCAAGGTCATCGGCCAGCCGGAAATCGAGATCACCAAGATCGAGGACGGCGAGGAGCTGGCCTTCACCGCCGAGGTCGACATCCGGCCGGAGATCACCCTGCCGGAGTTCTCCTCCATCGCCGTCTCGGTCGACCCGATCGAGATCACCGATGAGGATATCGACGAGCAGCTGCAGTCGCTGCGTCAGCGCTTCGGCACCCTGAAGTCGGTCGAGCGCGCCATCGAGAACGGCGACTTCGTCTCCATCGACCTGTCCGCCACCGTCGACGGCGAGACCGTCGAGGAGGCCTCCACCACCGGCCTGTCCCACGAGGTCGGCTCCGGCCAGCTCATCGAGGGCCTGGACGAAGCCCTGATCGGCCTGAAGGAGGGCGAGTCCAAGGACTTCACCTCCACGCTGGTCGCCGGTGAGCACGCCGGCAAGGAATCCGTCATCACCGTGACCGTGCAGTCGGTCAAGGAGCGCGAGCTGCCCGAGGCCGATGACGAGTTCGCCCAGCTGGCAAGCGAATTCGACACCATCGACGAGCTGAAGGAAGACCTGAAGACCCGCGTCGAGCGCGTCAAGAAGGTCCAGCAGGCCGGCGAGATCCGCGACAAGGTGCTCGAGCAGCTGCTCGAGACCGTCGAGATCCCGCTGCCCGAGGGTGTCGTCAAGGCCGAGGTCGACGCCGTCGAGCACGACGCCGTCCACGGCTTCGACCACGACGAGGCCAAGCTGGCCGAGGCCCTCGAGGCCCAGGGCTCCTCCCTCGAGGAGTTCAAGAAGGACACCAAGGAAGCCGCCGAGAAGTCGGTCAAGACCCAGCTGCTGCTGGACGCCGTCGCCGAGGCCGAGAACACCCAGGTCGGCCAGGACGAGCTGTACGAGCGGATCATCTTCCAGGCGCAGCGCTACGGCATGTCGCCCGATCAGTTCATCCAGCAGATCCAGCAGGCCGGTCAGCTGGGCGCGGTCTTCGCCGACGTGCGCCGCGGCAAGGCCCTCGCCGGTGTCGTGGTCCAGGCCGCCGTCACCGACACTGCCGGCAACGTCGTGGACACCGCCGAGATGTTCGGCAACCCGGCCGCGGAGGCCGAGGAGGTTTCCGCCGAGGAGCTCGCCACCGTCGCCGACGCGACCGAGGCCTCCGACGCCGAGGCCAAGTAACAAATGCCGGCGCCCCGGTGTCCGGGGTCTCGGGTGACACCCCGAGAACCCCGAACGCGGGAACGTGAGGTGTTGACGTAAGTTTGCGCTGTGAGCGAAGCAGGGCGGTACCGGGAGTTCGGTGCCGCCCTGCTTCGTTAGGGTTTGTGTCAGCGAATCAGTAGGGGCTTGTTAACCGAGCCGTTGAGAGAGGGCAGGTATCCGTGACAATTCATCAGGCAGGGGTGCGCATGACATCCGCGACTGCTGGTCTGAACCTCAGTGATTCGGTGTACGAGCGCCTGCTGCGCGAGCGCATCATCTTCCTGGGCACTCAGGTCGACGACGACATCGCCAACAAGCTGTGCGCGCAGATCCTCTTGCTGTCGGCCGAGGACCCGACCAAGGACATCTCGCTCTACATCAACTCCCCGGGCGGTTCGGTGACCGCGGGCATGGCCATCTACGACACCATGCAGTTCGCCGAATGCGACGTCCGCACGGTCGGCATGGGCCTGGCCGCCTCCATGGGGCAGTTCCTGCTCGCCGCCGGCACCAAGGGCAAGCGCTACGCGCTGCCGCACGCGCGGATCATGATGCACCAGCCCTCCGCTGGACTGGGTGGTTCGGCCGCTGACATCGCCATCCAGGCCGAGCAGTTCGCCTACACCAAGCGCGAACTCAACGAGCTGCAGGCTCACCACACCGGCAAGTCCATCGAGCAGGTGACCGCCGACGCCGACCGCGACCGCTGGTTCACCGCCGCCGAGGCGCTCGACTACGGGTTCATCGACCACGTGGTCACCCACGCGAGCCAGGCGAACGGCAGCAGCAGCAAATAGTTCCGCAGCCCATCACACAGACTTTGGAGTGACGCGTATGTCCAACATGATCGATCCGCGGGCCGCGGGGATCACCTTCGCCGCCGCCGGCAACCTGCCCCAGTCGCGCTACATCCTGCCGCAGTTCACCGAGCAGACCAGCTTCGGCCAGAAGGTCTCGGACCCGTACAACAAGCTCTTCGAGGAGCGGATCATCTTCCTGGGCAACCAGGTTGACGATGTGTCGGCCAACGACATCATGGCCCAGCTGCTGGTGCTCGAGTCGATGGATCCGGACCGCGACATCACCATGTACATCAACTCGCCCGGTGGTTCCTTCACCGCGCTGATGGCCATCTACGACACCATGCAGTACGTGCGCGCCGACGTCGCCACCGTCTGCCTGGGCCAGGCCGCCTCGGCCGCGGCCGTGCTGCTCGCCGCCGGCGCCCCCGGCAAGCGTGCCGCGCTGCCCAACGCCCGCGTCCTGATCCACCAGCCGTCCACCTCGGGCGGCATCCAGGGCCAGGTCTCCGACCTCGAGATCCAGGCCGCCGAGATCGAGCGCATGCGTCGCCTCATGGAAACCACGCTGGCGCGCCACACCGGCAAGGACGCGGACACCATCCGCAAGGACACCGACCGGGACAAGATCCTGACCGCCGACGAGGCGCAGGAGTACGGGATCGTCGATCAGGTTTTCCAGTACCGCAAGCTCAGCGCCCAGAAGTGAGCTGGGCGGGTGGCGGGGTTCTGTGTGTCCCAGGCCGTCCCCGCCACCCCGGCAGGGGTGAGTCCACGCACATGTCCGGCGAGAAACGTGCCCAAGTTGTCGACCTCGGTCAGCCGAAGCGGGTACGGTCACTCTAGGGACCTTTGCTCGTGGTTGTCGGCTCTGCCTCTGCATCCAACACAGGTGCTTGTTATGGGCACCGTGGATACACACAGCCGAATTGCCGGATCCGCAAACTCAGGGGTCACGGCTTACGCTCGAAGAAGGCAGCTCGCCGGCAGCCGGGGACAGACGGTTGCACGCGGACAAGGAAGTAGGGACCCAGGAGATGGCGCGCATCGGTGATGGCGGCGATCTGTTGAAGTGCTCGTTCTGCGGAAAGAGCCAGAAGCAGGTCAAGAAGCTCATTGCGGGACCGGGGGTGTACATCTGCGACGAGTGCATCGACCTCTGCAATGAGATCATCGAGGAAGAGCTCGCCGAATCCAGCGAGGTCAAGCTCGACGAATTGCCCAAACCCGCGGAAATCCGGGATTTCCTGGAGCAGTACGTGATCGGGCAGGACGCCGCGAAGCGAACCCTCGCAGTGGCGGTCTACAACCACTACAAGCGGATTCAGGCCGGCGACAAGGGCCGCGACTCCCGGGGCGAACCGGTCGAGCTGGCCAAGTCCAATATCCTCATGCTCGGCCCGACGGGCTGTGGCAAGACCTACCTGGCGCAGACGCTGGCCAAGATGCTGAACGTGCCGTTCGCCATCGCGGACGCCACCGCGCTCACCGAGGCCGGCTATGTCGGCGAGGATGTCGAGAACATCCTGCTGAAGCTGATCCAGGCCGCCGACTACGACGTGAAGCGTGCCGAGACCGGCATCATCTACATCGACGAGGTCGACAAGATCGCCCGCAAGTCGGAGAACCCGTCCATCACCCGTGACGTATCCGGTGAGGGCGTGCAGCAGGCGCTGCTGAAGATCCTGGAGGGCACGCAGGCGTCGGTGCCGCCGCAGGGCGGCCGCAAGCACCCGCACCAGGAGTTCATCCAGATCGACACCACCAATGTGCTGTTCATCGTGGCGGGCGCGTTCGCCGGTCTGGAGAAGATCGTCCAGGATCGAGTCGGCAAGCGCGGCATCGGTTTCGGCGCGGAGGTCCGGTCCAAGGCCGAGATCGACACCGCCGACCACTTCGCCGACGTGATGCCCGAGGATCTGATCAAGTTCGGTCTGATCCCCGAGTTCATCGGCCGCCTCCCCGTCGTCGCCTCGGTCACCAACCTGGACAAGGACTCGCTGGTCCGCATCCTGGCCGAGCCGAAGAACGCCCTGGTGAAGCAGTACGTGCGCCTGTTCGAAATGGACGGCGTGGATCTGGAGTTCACCCAGGACGCCCTGGAAGCCGTTGCGGATCAGGCGATCCTGCGCGGCACCGGCGCCCGCGGCCTGCGCGCCATCATGGAGGAGGTGCTCCTCCCGGTCATGTACGACATCCCCAGCCGCGACGATGTCGCCAAGGTGGTCGTCAATGCCGACACCGTGAACGACAACGTCCTCCCGACGATCGTCCCGCGCAAGCGCCAGACCCCGGAGCGCCGCGAGAAGTCGGCGTAAGGCCCTTCCACAAGCAGAGAAACCGGCTCCGCGAGAATCCCTCTCGCGGAGCCGGTTTCGTTCTCTCGCTACGCGGCCGCGGAGGAATCACCTGCTCGAGCTGATCACCGTGGAAGGTAGACGCGCGGACAACCTGGTGGCACCGAGTGCTTGATAGAGACCGTCGAGGGTGACCGACAGTCCATGCTTGTCTCTTCTGTGGGCTGTCCGTTTCCGGAGAGCCAGGGAGTCGGTGACGGTCGGTGGAGCCGATCGCGCCCGTCGCGAGGATCGCCGTTGATCCCCCGTGGTTCGCCGTTGAACCTTTACTCCGTTACTTCAGAAATCGGTGTGGCTGGGTCACCTGTTACGACGGGGCGACGTCCTCGATTTCATCGGGACCGGGAAAGAGAATTTCGCGGCGGGTCAGCGGCGGGGGAATTTGAAGGTGAAGGGGGCGGGCTCGGGGACCGGGAAACGCTCGCGGGGTGCGACGAGCAGAATGGCCAGGCCGATGGCGGGCATGGCCAGCGCCGCCAGCACTTCGAGGGTGAAGTTGAGTCCGCTCAGTGTCGGCGGGCGGTGGAAGGCGTGGTAGATGAAATGCGGCACGCCGAAGACCAGCCACGCCAGCCCGGTGACGCGGGCGATGACGCTGTCGCGGTAATAGAGCGCGGCGCCGGAGACGGCGCCCAGGGCCAGGAAGAAGGCCCCCACATCGCTGGCCAGGTGATGGTTGTACGGACCGTCGGCGCGCACCCAGTGCAGGCCGAATCCGGGGAAGCTGGTGTAGAACGATTCGGGCGCCACGACGGCCCACAGGCCGGTGATCACCCCCGTGGCGGTGAGCACGCCGAGCATGATGAGCAGGGCGATCCAGCGCCGCCGGTTGATCTCCAGCCGCATGCTGACCCGCACCCCGTCACCGGTGCCGCGCAACGAGATCCGCACAGGCCCTCCCGCCCTCGCCGAATCACTGTGCTGCCACCGTAATTCGGGGAGCGGGAGGGGACAACCCCGTGGGTCAGATCTGCTCCATCTTCATGTCGTCCGGACCCCAGTAGGCCTTCATGCTGATGATCTTGCCCTCGTCGTTCAGCTCCATCACATCGATGGGCGAGAGGGTCATGCGGTGCCCGTTGGACACGGTGACGAGGGTGAAGGACGCCGCCACCTTGTTGCCCGCCACCTTGACGGTGTGCAGTTCGGTCTCGCGGTCGAGGTTCTCCAGGGCCTTGTACATCTCGCCGATGGCCTCGTGGCCGCGGCGCTCCGGCGTCCCGATCGGATCCTCGACCACCGCGTCCTCGGCGTACAGGTCCACGATCGCCGACGTGGGCCCGGTGGCCACCAGCTTCACGTACTGCTCGACCACATCGCGGGGCTGCGCTGCCATGGATGACTCCCATCAAGAATTGAAACGTGTTCTATTGCGGAGAGTAACAGCCGGAACGCGCAAAAGAACCCCGCTGCCTCACCCTGTGGAACGGGCGGCGATCACATCGCGAGACGGTCCTCACCGGTGTACACATTCATGGTTTCGCCGCGCAGGAAGCCGACCAGGGTGAGGCCGGCGTCGGCGGCGAGATCCACGGCCAGCGAGCTGGGGGCGGACACCGCGCCCATGACCGGAATGCCCGCCATGATGGCCTTCTGGACCAGCTCGAAGGAGGCGCGGCCGCTGACCATGAGGACGAGATCGTGTGCGGGGAGCCGATTCTCGCGGATCGCCCAGCCGACCAGCTTGTCCACGGCATTGTGCCGGCCGATGTCCTCGCGCACCGCCAGCGCCTCACCCTCGGGGGTGAACAGGCCCGCCGCGTGCAGCCCGCCGGTGGCGTCGAAAACCTGCTGGCGGGAACGCAGTTCGTCGGGCAGCTTGGCGAGGGTGTGCACGTCGATGCGGGGCGAATTCGCGGGCATGGCGTGCCGGATCCGGGTGCGCACCTCGTCCAGGGCAGTCTTGCCGCACAATCCGCAGGAACTGTTGGTCAGAAAGGGTCTGGGCTGCACCGGGACCGGGGTCCGGAGCTGAATGTCCAGCACGTTGTAGGTGTTCTGCCCGTTCTCGTCGGTGCCGGCGCAGTAACGGGCGCTGACGATGTCATCGGCCGAGTCGATGATGCCCTCGGCGTAGAGGAAGCCGTGCACGAGGTCGATATCCGCGCCGGGGGTGCGCATGGTGATCGTCAGCGACTGCCCGCCCGTGCGGATTTCGAGCGGTTCCTCCACGGCCAGGGTATCGGGCCGGGTGACGGTGCCGCTGGGCGAGATGCGCAGGGTGCGGCGGCGCGCGGTGACCCTGCTCATGCGACCGTGTGGGTGTGGCGTTCCAGGCGGATGGTGACCGCTTTGGAAACGGGCGTATTGGAGCGCCGAGCGACGTGGTCCAGCGGGATCAGGGGGTTGGTCTCGGGGTAGTAGGCGGCGGCATTACCGCGCGGGGTCGGGTAGGCGACCAGGCGGAAGCCGGTGACGCTGCGCTCGGTGCCGTCGTCGAACTCGGAGATGACGTCCACCAGGTCGTCCTCGGCGAAACCGAGGGCGGTGATGTCTTCTGGATGGATCAGCACCACGCGCCGCCCGTTGTGGATGCCGCGGTAGCGGTCGTCGAGGCCGTAGATGGTGGTGTTGTACTGGTCGTGGCTGCGCAGGGTCTGCAGGATGAGCCGGCCCTCGGGGACCGGCAGCCAGTGCAGGTCGTTCACCGCGAAATTGGCCTTGCCGGTGGCGGTCCGGAATTCGCGGGCGTCGCGTGGCGGGTGCGGGAGCTGGAAGCCGTTGCGGCCGCGCACTTTCCGATTGTAGTCGGCGCAGCCGGGCACCACCCGGGCGATGGCATCGCGGATCTTGTCGTAGTCGCGCCGGAACTCGCCCCATGGCACGGAGTGGCCCGGACCGAACACGGCCTCGGCCAGCTCGCACACGATGGCGACCTCGCTGCGCAGCTGGTCGCTCACCGGGTCCAGCCGGCCGGTGGACAGGTGCACCATGGACATCGAGTCCTCGACCGAAACCTGCTGGCGCACACCATCCTGCAGGTCCGCGTCCGTGCGGCCCAGGGTGGGCAGGATCAGGGCGGTGCGCCCGTGCACCACGTGGCTGCGGTTGAGTTTGGTCGACACCTGCACGGTCAGTGCGCAATTGCGCAGTGCGGCCTCGGTGACCTCGGTGTCGGGGGTGGCGGAGACGAAGTTGCCGCCCATGCCGAAGAACACCGTGCCGCGGCCGTCGCGCATGGCCCGGATGGCGTTGACGGTGTCCCAGCCGTGTTCGCGCGGGCTGGTGATGCCGAATTCACGGTCCAGGGCGTCGAGGAAGGCGTCGGGCATCTTCTCCCAGATGCCCATGGTGCGGTCGCCCTGGACATTGGAGTGGCCGCGCACCGGGCACACGCCCGCACCCGGCTTGCCGATCATGCCGCGCAGCAACAGCAGGTTGGTGGCCTCCTCGATGGTGGCGACGCCGTGCACCTGCTGGGTGAGGCCCATGGCCCAGCAGATGATGGTGGCCTTCGATTCGGCCAGCAGCTTCGCGGTGCGGTCCAGGTCTGCGCGGCCGAGGCCGGTGGCCTGCTCGACGATGCCGAGATCGACCGCGCGCATCTGCTTTTCGTATTCGGCGAAGCTCGCGGTGTGCGTATCGACGAAGGCGCGGTCCACGACCGTGCCGGGCGCGCGGTCCTCGGCCTCGAACAGCAGCTTGGCCAGGCCCTGGAACAGGGCCATATCGCCGCCCAAGCGGATTTGCAGGAAATCGTCGGCGATGGTGATGCCGCCGGTGAAGCCCTTGACGGTCTGCGGGTCCTTGAAGCCGATGAGCCCGGTCTCCGGCAGCGGGTTGACCGCGATGACCGTCGCCCCGTGCGCCTTGGCCTCGCCGAGCGCGGACAGCATGCGCGGATGGTTGGTGCCGGGGTTCTGCCCGGCCACGATGATGAGGTCGGCCTGGGAGAAGTCGTCGATGGTGACCGAGCCCTTGCCGATGCCGATCGAGCCGGTCAGCGCGGTGCCCGAGGATTCGTGGCACATGTTGGAGCAGTCGGGCAGGTTGTTGGTGCCGAAGCTGCGGACCAGCAACTGGTAGAGGAACGCGGTCTCGTTGGCGGTGCGGCCGGAGGTGTAGAAGACGGCCTCGTCGGGGGAGTCCAGGCCGCGCAGGGTGTCGGCGATGAGGCGGTAGGCCTCGTCCCAGCCGATCGGGGAGTAGTGGTCCTCGCCCTCGCGCAGCACCATGGGGTGGGTGAGGCGGCCCTGCTGGCCGAGCCAGTAGCCGGACTTGCCGGCCAGGTCCTCGAGGGAGTGCTGGGCGAAGAACGCGGGGGTGACGGTGCGCAGGGTCGCCTCCTCGGCGACGGCCTTGGCGCCGTTCTCGCAGAACTCCGCGGGGCGACGCCGACCGGTCGGTTCCGGCCAGGCACAGCCCGGACAGTCGAACCCGTGCCGTTGATTCACCCGGGCCAGCGTGCGCGCGGTGCGCACCACGCCCATCTCCTCGACGGCGCGCTCCAGTGCGACGGTGACCGCCTTGACGCCCGCGGCCTCGGTCTTCGGTGCGGTGACGGTCAGCGCGGACTCGTCGATATCGCTCTTCGGCGCGGCACGATACATGGTCCCGATTGTCCTCTCCGGCGCGATGGGGCGTCCCAGTCGATACCCGCATCGTAGGGCGCGAAACGCGCGAGCCAGCGGACTGGTCGGTCTCGGGTGTGAACGCGGGTGATCACTACCGCGATAGACAAGGCAGCGGGCACGTGGATGGCCTTACCATCGAACAAGCGAGGTCACGCCGAATGAAGACATGTGCGCATTCTGCTCGGCGTGCCGGTGGGGACCGGCATGCGAAACTGGCCCGCGCGGTGAGACTTTCACCCCGAACCCTGCACCTTGTTCTACTGTTCGTGGCGGCCATCGCGCTCGCACTGCCGGCGGGCATCGGCTGGGCGAATCCGGGTGCCACCCAACCCGTTCCGCTCACCACCGTCTCCGTCCCGGCGCCGCAGGAGCGCGCACCGGTGAAAGTTCCTCCCAGCACGGTGAATCCGCCGCCGGTCATCACCCAGCAACCGGGCAACGACTGCACCTACACCGATTGCACCGGCACCCACGACGGCCCGCCCGGCCACGGCAACAGCAAGACGAATCCCGGCGGCCAGTGCGGCGCCTCGTGCGACAGCGGCGGCGACACCGGCTGCGGCTGGACCGCCTGCACCCAGCCGCAGTACTGCCCGGACGGTTCGATGAAACCCCCCAGCGGGGTGTGCCCGCCGGCGCAGCCGCAGTACTGTCCGGATGGTTCGGTGAAACCTGCGAGCGGGGTGTGTCCGTCGGTGC